>NZ_JBIAUY010000030.1:0-77780 GCF_042893475.1 Streptomyces sp. NPDC001604
CGGACAGAACAGCCAGAAGACAGTCCAGCAGGACGTCAGTCAGTGGCAGAGTCACGACCACCGGAACCTGAGTATCAGGATCAATGTCAGTGGCGCCCCCTACGGTCTTCGCATGAGTTACCGCGATGTCGCCTCCAAACAGGTGCTGGTCTGGGCCTGCACGTCCGTCGGCGCCCGGATGCCGGTGGCGATGGCACCGCTGGCCCTGGTCTTCCTGGTGCGCGAACGCCCCGGGGGGTATGCGCTGGGCGCGGCCGTCGCCGCTGTCTATGTGCTCGGCGAGATCATCGGTGCGCCCCTCCTCGGCATGCGGCTGCGTCCCGATCGTGCCCGTCCCCAACTGGCGGCGGGGCTCGGCGTCGGAGCGGGCAGTTTCGCGGGAATCGGGGCGCTTCCCGAGGCGCAGCCCGCGGTTCTGTGTGCGTTGGCGTTCCTCGCCGGTGCCGCGCCGGCCGCCGCGGCCGGGGGACTACGTGCGCTGCTCACCGGCCTGGTTCCCGAACGGGCCGCGTCGCAGGCGCTGTCCGCCGAGTCGATGCTGGTGTCGGGCGTATGGGCCGTCTCCCCGTCCGCCGTCACCGGCCTCGCCCTCGGCGTCGCACCGCGCGCCCCGTTGCTGCTCGCGGCTGCCCTCATGGCGTCGTCGGTCGCGGGCCTGTGCCTGCTGCCGGCCGGCTGGGACACACGGAACACAGGGGAGGAGGGCGGTGAGGGGCGGGCGGAGAAGTCCCAACTCCGGCTGCTGGCCGGTGCCTGGCCGCTGTTCGTCACGGGCGCGGCGGGCCTCGCCCTGCTCGGTCTGGCCGAGCTCGTCCTGCCTGCTCTCCTGCAACAGCGGGGCACGGGCGTCGGATGGTCCGGGCCGATGCTGACCGGACTGGCGGCGGGCGGCGCGCTCGGCGCGTTTCTGCACGGCCTGCGCGCCTGGCCCGGGCTGCTGCGCACCCGCAGTGCCGTGCTGATGGTCGCGGTGATGGCATGCGTGACGCTCGTCGCGCTGATACCGGACCCGGCGGGCATCGCGGTCGCGCTGGTCGTCGGCGGCATGCTCCAGTCGGCGGTGCTGCTCGTCCGCACCCTGGCGCTGCGCGAGGCGCTTCCGCCCGGCGCACAGGCGGCCGGCTACTCGGTCATGTACGCGGCTTCGGGCGCGGGTTATGCCGTCACGGGTTCTCTTGCCGGCGCCCTGCTGCGGGTGACGGCGCCCTCCACGGCGATCCTCTGCGGTGTGGCTCTGACCCTGGTGCTGACCGCGCTCGGCTGGTGGGGCGAGGTCCGCCGCGCCCGGCGGTCATCTCACGGCGCCGACACCGCCGTAATGCCCGGAACGGCTGCCGGTGGACCTGTCGCGGCCCTCCCCGGCACGGAAAGTACGGCGATACGCGGTGGGTGTGACCCCCAGGAGTGTCTGTAGGTGCTGGCGCATCGACTGGGCCGTGCCGAAGCCTGACTGCTGGGCCACCTGGTCGACGGACAGGTCGGTCGACTCCAGGAGGTGTCGGGCACGCTCCACGCGTTGCTGGGTGAGCCACTGGCCGGGACTGACGCCGGTCTCCTCGCGGAAGCGGCGGGTGAAGGTGCGTACCGACATGGACTCCTGCGCGGCCATGTCGCGGAGCTGGATCGGCTCGTGCAGGCGGCCCAGGGCCCAGGCGCGGGCGGCCGTCGTGGTGGCCAACTGGGGCTCGGGGACCGGGCGTTGGATGTACTGTGCCTGGCCTCCGTCGCGGTGCGGGGGTACGACCGTGCGGCGGGCGATCTCGTTGGCGACGGCGCTGCCGTGGTCGCGGCGCACCATGTGCAGGCACAGGTCGATGCCGGCCGCGACGCCGGCCGAGGTCAGGACGTCGCCGTCGTCGATGAACAGCACGTTCGGGTCGACGTCGATCTTCGGGAAGAGGCGTTGCAGCTGGTCGGTCTCCGCCCAGTGGGTGGTCGCGGGGCGGCCGTCGAGATAGCCGGCCGCGGCGAGCACGAACACGCCGGTGCAGATGGAGGCGAGCCGGGTGCCGGGCCGGATGTGGGCGAGGGCGGCGGCCAGCTCCTCGGTGAGGACGCCCTCCTCGAAGACCGGGCCGAGTTCGTACGACGCCGGGACGATGACCGTGTCGGCGGTGGCCAGGGTCTCCGGGCCGTTCTCGATCTGGATGGCGAAGTCGGCGTCGGTCTCCACCGGGCCCGGTGGCCGGATCGAGCAGGTCACGACCTCGTACAGATGCCGTCCCCGGGCGTCCTTGGGGCGCCCGAAGATGCGGTGCGGGATACCCAGTTCGAAGGGGAGCAGGCCGTCGAGGGCGAGGACGACCACGCGGTGCGGGCGGAAATCAGGGTCTGCCGGCTCACTGCTCATGGCCCGATCCTAGCGAATGCTGGCCTTCGGGCCAGTGGATGCGTTCGGTTCCGGCCAGGATGCTCTATGTCGTGACCCAGACAACCGAACCCGCAGCAGTCGAAACGGCCCCCGAGTCCGGGCGATCCCCTCGTCTCCACCGGGCGTGGTTCGTCGCCGCCGTCACCTTCGTGACGATCATCGGCGCGGCCGCCTTCCGTTCGCTTCCCGGCCTGCTCATCGACCCGCTGCACCAGGAGTTCGGCTGGTCGCGCGGCACGGTCGGGGCCGCGGTCTCCGTCAACCTCGCGCTGTACGGACTCACCGCCCCGTTCGCGGCGGCGCTGATGGACCGCTTCGGCATCCGCAAGGTCGTGGCCGTGGCCCTGACCGTGATCGCGCTCGGCTCGGGCCTGACGGTGTGGATGACGGCCGCCTGGCAGCTCCTGCTGTGCTGGGGTCTGCTGGTCGGCCTCGGCTCCGGCTCGATGGCCCTCGCCTTCGCCGCGACCGTGACCAACCGCTGGTTCACCGAGCGCCGCGGCCTGGTCACGGGCATCCTCACCGCCGCCTCGGCCTCCGGCCAGCTGATCTTCCTGCCGCTGCTGTCCTGGATCGTCCAGCACCACAACTGGCGCCCGGCGGCCGTCACGGTGGCCCTCACCGCCCTCGCGGTCGTCCCCTTCGTCTGGCTGCTGCTGCGCGACCACCCGGCGGACGTGGGCCTGAAGCCGTACGGCGCCGAGGAGTTCGTGCCGAAGCCGGAGCCCGCGGTGGGGGCCGCCCGCCGGGCAGTGAACGTCCTGTTCTCGGCGTCCCGCACCGGCACCTTCTGGCTGCTGGCCGGCACCTTCGCGATCTGCGGCGCCTCCACCAACGGGCTGATCCAGACCCACTTCGTGCCCGCCGCCCACGACCACGGCATGCCCGTCACCGCGGCGGCCTCGCTGCTCGCGGTCATCGGAGTGTTCGACGTGGTCGGCACGATCGCCTCCGGCTGGTTCACGGACCGCTTCGAACCGCGCCGGCTGCTGGCGGTCTACTACGCCCTGCGCGGCATCAGCCTGCTCTTCCTGCCGATGCTCCTGGCCCCGTCGGTCCACCCCCCGATGCTGTTCTTCATCGTCTTCTACGGCCTGGACTGGGTCGCCACCGTCCCGCCGACCGTCGCCCTGTGCCGGGAGCAGTACGGCGAGGACAGCGCGATCGTCTTCGGCTGGGTCCTCGCCTCCCACCAGGTCGGCGCCGCACTGGTGGCCTTCCTCGGGGGTGTGGCGCGTGACGTCTTCGGCTCGTACGACATGGTCTGGTACGCATCCGGGGCGCTGTGCGCGGTGGCGGCGCTGATGGCGTTGGTGATCCGGCGGAGGCCGGTCGTCCCCATAGCGGTTTCAGCTTGAGTGCCGTGCCTCAGCTCGCGCGGTCGAGGGGCTCGAATCCGACGTGGAGACGCATGCCGAGAGCGACGGCGAGCCGTTCGGGCAGAGGCAGGGTGGGCATGGTCCCGCCTGCCTCGAACCGTGCCACGGCCGGCTGCCGCATACCCGTGGCCGTACGGCGTCACGTCAGTGCGGCGGTCGGCCGTCGTCTCAGGAGCCGTCGAGACGACCGAACGCCCCCCGATGGAAGATCAACGGTCCGTCGGCGGCCTCGACCGTTCCCAGGGCATCCACCCGCCCCACCACGATCAGATGGTCGCCTCCGGTATGCACGGCGTGGATCGTGCAGTCGATCCAGGCGGCTGCGCCCGTCAGCCGCGGTGAGCCCGAGACCGGTGCCGCGTCGTACGCCACCCCCGTGAACTTGTCCGCGCCGCTCACCGCGAAGCCGCGGCACAGATCGCCCTGGTGGGCGCCGAGCACGTTGACGCAGAAGACGCCCGCGCGGGCGATGCGCGGCCAGGTCGTCGACGTACGGCCGACCATGAAGGCGACCAGTGGCGGGTCGAGGGAGAGGGACGAGAAGGACTGGCAGGCGAAGCCGGCGGGAGTGGACTCCCCGTCGACGGCGGGGGCGGTGACGACGGTGACGCCCGTCGCGAAGGTGCCGAGGACGCGGCGGAACTCGGTCGGGTCGACCGGCGCCCGTTCGTCCGCGCCGACGCAGCGCAGCTCCGGGCGCGGCAGCGCTTCTACGGGGGCCGGGGTCCCGGCCGACCTGAGGTAGCGGACGGCGGCCGCGGCCGCCCCTGCGTGTCCCATCACCCCTCCATTGAAGCTGACGGTGCGTCAGATAGGAAGGTCAGCGGCCCTTGAACTCGGGGCTTCTGCGCTCCATGAAGCTCCGTACGCCTTCCTGTGCGTCCCCGGTCGTCATGTTGATCTCCTGTGCGGCCGCCTCGGCGGCGAAGGCCGTCGCCCGGTCGGCGTCCAGGGAGGCGTTGACCAGCTGTTTGGTCAGGGCGAGGGCGCGGGTTGGACCCGCGGCCAGGCGGGCCGCCCATTCACGGGCCGTCCTGTCCAGCTCGGCCTCCGGGACGACCCGGTTGACCAGGCCCAGGCGTTCGGCCTCGGCCGCGGACAGTGTGTCACCGAAGAACATCAGCTCCTTGGCGCGCTGCGGGCCGATCAGCCGGGGGAGGAGATACGCCCCGCCGCCGTCCGGGACGAGCCCCCGCCGTACGAACACCTCGATGAACCTGGCCGACTCCGCGGCCAGTACGAGGTCGCAGGCGAGCGCGAGATGGGCGCCGAGGCCGGCCGCCGTGCCGTTCACCGCCGCGATCACCGGCTTCTCGCAGTCCAGTACGGCTGCGATCAGACGCTGGGCGCCCAGGCGCAGGACGCGGGCCACGTCCCCTGCGACCCGCTCACCGGCGCCCGAGCCGCCCCGCAGATCGGCTCCCGCACAGAATCCACGCCCGGTTCCGGTGATGACGACGGCTCGTACCTCCGGGTCCGCGGAGGCCTCGCCGAGCAGTTGGATGATGCGTTCGCGCTGGTCAGGAGTGATGGCGTTGAGGGCTTCGGGGCGGTTGAGCGTGATGCGGCAGACCTGGTTGTCAGTGGCGTGCTGTACCAATGACTCAGTGGAAATTTCCGGCTCGGAACTCTTCACGCCGGTACGGGGGGATTCAGGCATGTCCATCTCATTACGCATGTTCATCTCACTACGCATGTTCATCTCAGCGGCACACCGCCAGCGCGTCCAGCGCCACGGCTCCCTGCCCCCTGGGCAGCACCATCAGCGGGTTGATGTCGAGCTCCGCGAGCTCGTCCCCGAGTTCCAGCGCCATGCGCTGCACCCGCAGGACGACTTCGACGAGCGCGTCGAGGTCGGCCGGGGGACGCCCCCGGACCCCGTCGAGCAGAGCCCGCCCACGCAGGTCGCAGAGCATGTCCCGGGCCTGCTCCTCACCGAAGGGCGGCACGCGCACGGCGACGTCGTGCAGCACCTCCACCAGCACCCCGCCGAGCCCGACGGTCACGGTCGGCCCGAACAGCTCGTCGTGCGTGACGCCGACGACCATCTCCACGCCCCGCTCGACCATCTGGCACACCAGGACGCCGTCCAGGGAGACGCCCTCGTAGCGCGCGATGTCGGTCAGCTCCCGGTAGGCGTCCCGGACCTGGCTCGCGGAGGTGAGCTCGATCTTGACCAGTCCCAGCTCCGTCTTGTGGGCGATCTGCCCGCCGGAGGCCTTCATCACCACCGGGTAGCCCACCTGGCCCGCCGCGCGTACGGCCGCTGCCGCACTGGTCACCAACTGCTCGCGCGGCACGCGGATCCCGTACGCCCGCAGCAGCTGCTTCGCCGCGTGTTCGCTGAGCTGCTTGCCCGGGCGCATCAGTGCCTGCGCCTTGCGGAAGGAGGGCGAGGTGGTGCGGGGGGCCTCGTCGAAGGGGGAGCGGTAGCCGGTGGTGAAGCGGTGGTGGTCGAGGTAGGCGCGGACCGCGGTGATGCAGTTCGCGACGGTACGGAAGGTGGCCACCCGGGAGGAGCCCAACAGGACGTCGCGGTACGCCGGTTCGGTGCCGACCGGGGATCCCCAGACCACGCAGATCAGCTTGTCCGTCTGCTCGGCAGCGTCCACCAGGTCCTGGACCAGCTTGTCACTGAGGGGAGGGAAGGGGCCGGTGATCGGGCAGATCAGGACGCCCACCTCGGGGTCGTCCAGGATCGCTTCGATGATCCTCCGGCCGCGCCAGTCGCCGACCGGATGCCCGCCGTTGTCGACCGGGTTGGCCACGCTCAGATAGTCCGGTATCCACTGGTGCAGCTCGGCCTGCTTGGCCTCCGAGAGAACCGGCAGCCGCAGCCCCGCCTCGGTCGCCAGGTCGGCGAAGTGCGCGCCCGTGCCGCCCGAGATCGAATACACGACGACGCCCTCCGCGCGCGGCGGCCGGGCGCGTGCCAACAGGGCCGCGGTGTCCTGGAGTTCGTCGAGCCCGTCCACCCGGATCACTCCGAACTGCCGCATCGCCGCGTCCACCACCGTGTCCGCGCCGGTCAGCTTTCCGGTGTGTGAGGCGGCCGTGCGGGCGCCCGTCTCGGTGCGGCCCACCTTGACGGCGACGACCGGCACGCCGCGCCGTGCGGCCCGGTCGGCGGCGAGCAGGAAGGACCGGCCGTCCTTCAGGCCCTCGACGTAGCAGGCGATGGCGCCGACCTCGGGCCGCTCGGCGAAGTAGGAGATGAAGTCGGCGGTCTCCAGGTCGGCCTCGTTGCCGGTGGGCGCCCAGTGGGAGAGCCGGATGCCGAGTTCCTGGAGGGCGAAGACGGGCCGGCCCTGGTGGCCGGACTGGGTGATGAGGGCGATGGCCGGTCCGTCGAGGTCCTCTCGGAACCGCTCGAAGGCGTTGAGGTTGGTGTTGGGCCCGAGCAGCCGCATACCGGAACGGCGTACGGCCCCCGCCAGACGCTCCTGCGCGGCTGAACCTTCCGCACCGGTCTCCGCGAACCCGGAGGCGAAGACCACCGCGAACTTCACCTTGGCCTCGGCCAGCTCCTCGAGCACCGGTAGAGGGTCGGCGAGCAGCAGTACGGCGAGATCGACCTGCTCGGGCAGGTCGGCGACGGAAGGGGAGCAGGGTATGCCGAAGACCGACGGGCGGCTCGGGTGGACGGGGTGCAGCCGCGCCCCGACCCGCTCGGCCCAGGCCACCAGCTGCCGGGTGATACCGGTGTTGGGTCGCCCCTCGGTGTCCGAGGCGCCGACCACGGCGACGGTCTCGGGCCGGAAGAACCGGTCCAGATCGAGTACGTCGGCGTACAGGGGCAGGCCGCTGACGTCGAGGTCGTCGGCCTCGACGGGCCTGCCGTGGACGGCGGGCCCGGGTTGCTCGCCACAGGCGATGACCCGGGCCCGGCGGGAGTCGGTGGTGAGGGTGCCGTGGGTTGATCCAAGCATCGGTCCGCCCGCTCCTCTGAGACAGCTCTGAGACGCCGCCAGTAATCTGACGTACTGTCAGATTACTGAACTGACGTCATGTCAGGAACGGGCTTGCGCGCAAAGTTGAACGGGCATCCAAGGCCGGACGGGTGGCCGATCGCCCCCGGCGGGGGGCCTCACAGCTCCGCGAGCACCTCCTTGGCCACCCGTTCCCCCGACCGCACGGCCCCGTCCATGTACCCGTTCCAGTACGTGGAGGTCTCGGTGCCCGCCCAGTGAATGCCGTCGACCGGCTTGCGCAGGGCGGCCCCGTACTCGGTCAGGACGCCGGGCGGGGCATAGGCGACCGGGCCGCCGCGGGAGAAGCCCTCGTTGTCCCAGCGCTGCAGCACGAAGGAGGTGGGTGACTTGGCCTTGTCGCCGAAGTAGTTGACGTAGTCCTTGAGCACGGCGGCCTTGACCTCGGCGACGCTCGACCCGTCGTACGCCCGCATCTCGTCGGCCTCGATGAAGCCCATCAGAGCGCCGTAGGAGGCGTCGGGCGGTGAGTTGTCGAACGTCGAGCGGACCACGCCGGAGTCGCTGACGACCTGGCCGTTGAGGCCGTCGGCCCGCCAGAAAGGGGTGTCGTAGACCGCGATCGCCTTGCCGATCGAGCCCATCGGCAGCCGCTGGCTCAACTGGTCCCGGGAGGCCGGCAGCAGCGGGTCGAAGGTGATGCGCGCGGCCAGCGGCGGCGGTACGGCGACGACGACCTTCTTCGCCGTCACCGTCACCCCGTCCGCGGTCACCACGTACTTGCCGCCCGACTGCGCGATCGAGCGTACCGGCGCGCTCAGCACCACCCGGTCGCCGAGCGAGGCGGCCAGCTTGATCGGCACCTGCTGGGAGCCGCCGACGAAGCGGGACTCCTGGGCGCCGTTCGCGGTGTCGGTGAGGCGTTCCAGGGTGCCGGGATTGGACTCGTTGCCCGCGGCCGCGATGTAGAAGAGCACGAAGAGGAGGGAGAGCTCACGGGGCTGCGCCGAGAAGATGGACGTGCACGCCACGTCCAGCAGGAACTTGGCGGACGGGATGACCGCGTTGGCGTTCAGCCAGCTCTCGAAGGTCTGCTTGTCCCACTCGGCGGCCTTCGCGGCGGTCCAGGGCGCGTCGACCGGGACCTTCTTGGCCATGTCGTCCAGCGAGGCCTGCACGATCGCGGCGTTGGCGAGCCCGGCCGCGTCGACGGGTGGGACGGACCCGAGGATGCCGTCGGTGGCGTAGGGGGTCCGGGTGCCGTCCTTGTAGAGGAGGTTCTTGCCGGTGTTGTAGGTGGTGAAGGTCGCCACGCCCAGGGAGTCGGCGAGGGCCTTGATGCGGTCCTGGGTGGGGCCGATGAACTCGCCGCCGCCCTCGGTGAAACCGCCGTTCGCCAGGGACAGGTTGACGACCCGGCCGCCCACGCGGTCGCGGGCCTCCAGGACGGCCACGGTCCGGCCGGCGGCTACCAGGTCGCGGGCCGCCGTCAGCCCGGCGAGCCCGCCGCCGACTATGGCGACGTCCACGTCCCGCGTGGTCGCGGCGGAGGCCGTGCCGGCGGCGGTGGCGGTGAGGGTGACGGCTCCGGCAGCGGCGGCGGCACCGCCGAGCAGGGAGCGTCGGGAGAGGGCTTGCGGATGGTGCTGTCTTTCGCGTGCCACGTGCGTCCTCCGTATGGAGAGAGTGTGGGGAGAGTATGGAGCCAGAAAGTGAGCAGCGTTCACATTCTGGCCCCGGACAGCGGCACGCTTCAACGCTCCCGTCACATCTGACTCGTGTGTAACGAGAGTGCCAGGGAAGGGAGTTGAGGGTTTTGGAGGGCGTTGAGGTCTTTTTGGGGGTGAGGGCTTCTAGGTCATCCGGGCAGACGGGACAGCGCGTCCCCGCCGTTCTTCACAATGGTCTTCGCGATCTTCTCGGAGTCCATCGCCAACTCGCGGAGCGTGCCGCTGATGGGGGTGGTGAAGCCGGTGAAGTGCAGACCTGAGGCGTGCTGCGGGGTGCGGGCGCCGTGCGCCACGGGTCTGCCCTGCGCGTCGAGCACGTCGAGGTGACCGACGAGGCCTTCCAGGGCGCGCACGTAGCCGGTGGCGGCGATCACGGCCTCCGGGGAGACGCGGGTGCCGTCGGCGAGGACGACCTTGCCGTCCTCGAAGCCGTCGACGGCGGCGACGACCTCGACCCGCCCCTTGCGGACGGCGTCGATGAGACCGACGTCCTGTACCGGGATGGCGCCCTCCTTGACCCGGCTGTACAGGCCGGTGTCGGGGCGGGGCAGCCCCTGTGCGGAGAGATCGGGGACGCTGAGCTTCGCCATCGGCCGCGCGAGCCGGTCGACGAGCCCGGTCGGCAGCCGCCGTACCAGCACGCCCGTGTACTGGGCGGCCCATCCGGCGGTCGAGCGGCGCACGATGTGCGGGGCCGTCCGCACCGAAAGCCGCACCCGCGAGGCGCCGCCCTCCACCAGGTCCACGGCGATCTCGGCGCCTGTGTTGCCGACACCGACGACGAGGACGTCGCGGCCGGCGTAGGGCGCGGGGTTGCGGTACTCGCCGGCGTGCAGGAACTCGCCGGTGTAGGCGTCGAGGCCGGGCCAGTCGGGGACGTACGGCGTGTGGTTGTAGCCGGTGGCGACGACGACCGCGGCGCCGGCCAGTTCGCGGCCGCCCGTGGCGTGCAGCAGCCAGCCCTCGCCGTCGGGGGTGCGCTCGACGCGGGAGACCTCGACGCCGGTGACGATCTCCAGTGCGTGCACCTCGGCGTACTTCTCCAGGTAGCGCACCATGTCGTCCCGGGCCACCCACCGCCCGAACCGGCGTGGCATCGGCAGCCCGGGCAGGGCCGACAGGCGGCGGGTGGTGTGCAGGTGGAGCCGGTCGTAGTGCCGCCGCCAGGCCGCACCCACCTCGTCGGACTTCTCCAGGATGACGGCGCGTATGCCCCGGGCCCGCAGCGCATACGCGACGGAGAGCCCGGCCGGGCCGCCGCCGATGACGTAGACGGGGCGTCGGCGGTCCGGTGCGCTTGCGGACGGAGAGGAGTCGGCCATGAGCGCGAGCGTAATCACGCACCGGGTTGATGGGTCTCGGTCAAGCCCGGAATTGGTTGCGGATTGATCACGCCTGTAGGAGGGGTGGGTGGGACTGGTGACGTAGAGCACTCGGTTGTGATCATTCGGCGAGTGCCGTCCGGCCCTCCCGGGCCGGGTTCCGGGGGTGGGGGTGCACGGCGCTTCCCGGATCGCACTATCTGACGTACCGTCAGATTCATGGATGCGATCTGGCTCACGGGCGCGGAATGGCTGGGCGTGCTGCGCATCGGACTCGGGCTGTGGTGGCTGGAGAGCTGGCGGCACAAGGACCGCAAGGCCTGGTTCGAGCGCGGGACCGGGATCGCATGGGCGGCGGGCATCGCCGCGAAGCACCGCTGGAACGCGGTCCGGTCCGGCTTCGAGGTCATGGTGGCGCCGCGCCCGCGGACGATGGCGTACGTCGTGGTGTACGCGGAGCTGGCGATCGGGCTGGGGCTGGTCGTCGGGTTCCTGAGCCCGATCGCGCTGGTCGGAGGGCTGCTCCTGAACGTCCTCTACTTCACGCTCATGATCCACGACGTGGCGGAGCAGGGGCAGAACTCGATGATGGCGCTGATGTCGGTGGTCGCGCTGTTCGGGATGTCGTGGCAGACGTGGTCGCTGGACGCCGTGGTGGGGTGGTTCGGGTGACCACGCGCCACGACGTCCCCGAGGCCGACGCCTTCACCCGGACGTACTGGGACGCGGCCGCCGAGGGCAGGCTGCTGATCCGCCGCTGCGGGGCGTGCGGGCGGGCCCATCACTACCCGCGCGAGTTCTGCCCGCACTGCTGGAGCGAGGACGTGGACTGGGAGCGGGCGAGCGGCCGGGCGGTGCTCTACACCTGGTCCGTGGTCCACCGGAACGACCTGCCGCCCTTCGGCGAGCGGACGCCCTACGTGGCCGCGGTCGTCGACCTGGCGGAGGGGCCGCGGATGATGACGGAGGTGGTGGGGTGCGGGGCGGGTGAGCTGCGGGCGGGGGCCGAGCTGGAGGTGGCGTTCCGGGAAGGGGTGCCGGTATTCCGGCCGCGCAAGTGAGGTGTACGGGGAAGGGGTGCCGGTATTCCGGCCGCGCAAGTGAGGCGTACGGGTTTGAATGGGCTGATGAGCTCTGTGGACGCGCAGCACATAGACCCGCATTCGCCATCCCCTTCTCCTTACCCACCTTCCTCGCCTTCCTCGCCTTCCTCGTCTTCCTCGTCTTCCTCGTCCTCCTTCTGCTTCCCCGATCTGTACGGCCATGGCATCCGTCTGCGCCCGTGGGACGCGGACTCGGACGCCGATGTCGAGGCCTGGCTGCGCGGGCTCACGGACCCCGAGTTCCGGCGCTGGAACACCCCGCTCAAGCAGGTGGACGACCTTGCCGGCGCGCGCGAGTCGCTGCGGGGCAAGGTGCTGGCCTCGGCGGACGGTTCGGGGGCGTCGTACTGCGTGACCGACGCGGCGAGCGGTGCGGTGCTGGGGCACATCGGCGTCAATGCGATCGACACCGTCCTGAGCGTTGCCCGCGTCGGGTACTGGGTGCTGCCCGAGGCCCGGGGGCAGGGAGTCGCCGTCCGGGCTCTGGCGGTGGCCTCCCGCTGGGCGCTGACCGATCTGGGGATACACCGGCTCGAGCTCGGTCATGCCCTCGGCCATGAGGCCTCGTGCCGTATCGCCGAGCGGTGCGGCTTCCGTTACGAGGGGACGTTGCGGGGCGCGATGTTCGAGGCGGGGCGGTACGACGCGTTCCGGGACGTGCATCTGCACGGGCGGATCGCCACGGACCCGGAGCCGCACATCCGGTGACGGGGGCCGTGGGTCCCGTAATTCGAAGGCGTCGGGGTGAGGGTGCGCGGGATCATGGGGCATGCGTCCCGATGACTGGTACCTCACCGACGACCTGGACACCTTCCTGACGCGCGCCGGGGGCTTCCTCCGCTCCCGCCCGGCCCTGCACACCGTCCCGCTGACGGTGACCGAGGGCCTGCGGACGCGCGGCTCGCGGTACTACGGCGCCGAGGCCCCCTACTTCGGCGTACTGGAGTCGGAAGGCGCGGTCCGGGCGGTCTACTTCCGCACGCCTCCCTACCGGCTGTGCGTCACGTCCCTCACGCCCGAGGAGGCCGACTCCCTCGCCGCTCACCTGGCCGGTCTGGGTCGCCCGGTTCCGGGAGTCTCGGGTGAGCGCTCCACGGTCGAGGCCCTGGCCCGGTCCTGGGAGCGGAGCACCGGCGCGACGACGACGCTGCACCAGCGTCAACGGCTCTACCGTCTCGCCGCGTTGACCGCCCCGCAGCCGGTGCCCGAGGGGCGGGCGCGGATCGCCGACGCCGCCGACCGGGAGCAACTGGTGCGGTGGTACGACGAGTTCATGAAGGCCATCGGCGAGAGCGGCGCGCAGCCTGCGGAGAGGTGGGCCGACTCGCGCATCTCCTACGGCGGGACGACCTTCTGGGAGGCCCCCGACGGGACCCCGGTGGCCATGGCAGGCGTGACACCGATGGTCGCCGGGCAGATCCGGGTCGCCCCCGTCTACACCCCCGCCCACCTGCGCGGCCGCGGATATGCCGGGGCGGTCACGGCCGAGGTCAGCCGGGCGGCCCTCGCGGCGGGCGCGTCCGAGGTGCTGCTGTTCACGGACCTCGCCAACCCGACGAGCAACGCGCTGTACCAGCGGATCGGGTACCGGTCGGTGGCGGAGTTCGGGGTGTACGACTTCACGGACTGAGGTGGGCCCCAGAGCTGTAGCACAGCGGGACACGCAGGGCTACACTGGTCTGATGAAGACCATCACGCAGCGCGAGCTACGGAACAACTCCGCCGCTGTCATGGACGCGGTCGAGGCTGGCGAGACCTACCACATCACTCGCAACGGCATAGAGGTGGCCGAGCTGCGCCCGCTGGCGCGTCGGCGCAGGCTGAGTGCCGACGAACTCGTGGCCAAACATCGGAACCTTCCGCGAGTCGACTATGCGCAGATGCGTGACGAGGCGGACGAGTTCTTCGGGAGCGAGGAACGGGTGGAAGAAGACCCGTGGGAGCGAGAGCGTGGCTGAACGGCACCAGGTGGGCGTCCTCGACACCTGCACCTATATCGATCTCGGCTTGCTCAGCCCGCAGAGCCTTCCCGTCATGCCGGAGCTGACGGCTGTCACGTTCGCGGAGCTGCAGCAGGGAGTGGCCATGGCCAAGGATCCCGTGGTGCGTGCGGCGCGAATGGAAAAGCTGGGAGTTGCTGTCGCCGACTTCGAGCCTCTGCCGTTCGACGGGGATGCCGCCGCCAGGTACGGCACCTTGGTCGCACTGACAGCCGCGGCCAACAGGGACCCCCGCCCGCGCCGCATGGATCTGATGATCGCTGCTGTCGCCTCGGTTCGGGGGCTGCCGCTCTTCACCCGGAACGCCGGGGACTTCAAGGGGCTTGAGAGTGCGGTCCTCGTCGTCCCTGTGTGACCAGGCCGCAGTGCACCGGCCTCACGGCCACAACAACTGGCTGACCCAACCGCTCTCTTCCCGGCGATAGTTCAGCCGTACATGCTGTCTCTGCTCATCCCCCTGGAAGAACTCCACCTCGTCCGGCCGAAGCCGGTACAGGGTCCAGGACGGCACCGGAGCGTCGGGCTCCTGCTGGGCCCGTTCCCAGGCGGCCTCGGACGCTCGCGCCAACTCCTCCAAGGAGCCCAGGACTTCGCTCTGTCGGCCGGTGAGGGCGGCGGCGAGGGCGCCGGTCGAGCGGGCGTGGAGGTCGCCCTGGGACTCCTGGGCCGGGGCGGCGGTGACCGGCCCGCGTACCCGCACCTGGCGGCCCAGCGCCGGCCAGTAGAAGCCGAGGGCCGCATACGGCCGGGCCGCCAGCTGCCCGCCCTTGCGGCTCGTCGCATGCGTCGCGAAGGCCCAGCCGTCGGCGTCGGCGCCGTGCAGCATCACGATCCGTACGTCCGGGTGGCCGTCCGCGTCCGCCGTGGCCAGCGACATGGTGTGCGGCTCCTTCTGCCCGGCCGCCACCGCGTCCGCGAACCACGCCGTGAAGAGGGCGAGCGGATCGGCGGGGGCGGTGGCCGGGTCAAACGGGCGCAGCTCGGTGACCTCCGGGTCCCACACCCGCAGCGACCTCAGCAGTTCGTGAAGATCCGTTCCCATGGGTCGAGTATCACCTGCCGGATCCGCGCTGGCCGAACTGCCGGATGAAGGCCTGCCAGCTGTCACGGGAGACGGTGACGAGGGGGCCGTCCGGCTGCTTGCTGTCGCGGACGGCTCGGCCGCCGGGGGCTGTGTTGGCGACCTCTACGCAAGCGTTCTCCTGCCCCGAGTACGACGACTTCCAGAAGGGGCTTACGACCTCGGTCACGATCAGGCTTCCTTGATGCTCCGGAGTATGCCCCGGATGAGCTTCGCGCTCGCGTCCGGCGTCAGCGCTGACGATCGTAGTAGGTCGAACGCATTGGCGTAAGCGGCAAGGTCCTCGGCCCCTTCAAGGACCGACGTGCCCCGCAGATTGTCCATGGCGACCGCTTCGACCGTCGGCTCCTCGTCAAAGCTGAAGGAGTAGAAAGCGGAGGAGTAACCGGCCAGGATGCCCGCGCTGAACGGCAGCACCTGCACAGTGACGTTCTTCCGCTTGCCGATCTCCAGGATCGCGGACAACTGCTCCTGGTGAATCTCAACGCTCACCAGCGGCTGCGCGAGGACCCCTTCCCAGAGGATGACCGTGTACGACGCTCCACCCTCTTCGATCTTCGCTTGCCGCCCCAGGCGCACCTTCACCAATTGGGCGGCCCGCTCCGGTTCGATGTAGTGGGGGCCGTGGGCGATAACCGCCTCCGCATAGGCCGGAGTTTGAAGGAGCCCCGGCATCATGACCGGCTGCCACTCGCGGATGTAGGTCGCGTCGTCCTCCAATGCGATGTGATCGACGTAGTCCGGCCGCAGGTGCTCAGCATGTTCGAGCCACCAGCCCCGGTTCTTGGAGTGCTTCGCCAACTCCTCCAGCTTGTCCCGCACTTCCGGGTCCGTCACGCCGTACGCCTCCAGCAGCAGTCGTACCTCGATGACGCGCGCAGTGACGTGTCCGCTCTCAAGGCGGCTGATCCTGGCCTGACTTGATGCGATGACCTCGGCGGCCTGCGGCTGATCGAAATTGGCAGCCTGCCGGTACTGCCTGAGCGCCATGCCAAGACGCCTGCTGCGCACCGTCGGCCGTCCACCTGCGGGCATAGGACCTCCCTCTCCAGCGGCAACGATGCCACAGGGCCGTCGCCTCCTGAGAGCGCATCACTCGATCGAGTGGACGAGTGCATGTATTCACTTGAGTGGATTGCGTGTGTGTCGAATACGGCCGTAGCTTCGTGAAGGCGCCTCAATCAAGCGCACCTTGACGGCACGTCAGGAGGTACGGCACCCCCATGCCCGAAACCGAAACCTTCCGCATCCCCAAGCACAGAAGGCACGTCCCCGCCGCACGTCAGCGCGTCGGCAAGGTCCTCGCGGACTGGGGAATCACGGGCGGACTCGCCGACGACGTGACCCTTTCGACGAACGAGCTGGTGACCAACGCCGTGACCCACTGCCGGGTCTCCTGCGCCCAGATCAAGGTCACCCTCACGCTTCGGGAGCCGTACCTCTTCCTGGAGGTCCACGACCCCGACCGGGACCGGCTTCCCGAGCCGCATGACTCCGGCCCCGACGCCGAGGGCGGGCGCGGGCGCGGGCTCACCCTGGTGAGGCTGCTGGCCCACGGCTGGGGCCACGGGCAGCTGCCGTACACGAAGTGCGTGTGGGCGCGGTTCATGCTCCCGGAGCGGCCGGAGAGGACGGGGCATGTTCCGGCTGTTTTATGACCACGCCGTCCGCCTGTTCAGCCGGTCACACGCCAACGCCCGCCCCGTGCCCAGCAAATGGGCCCTCGCTCAGGAGACCCGAGCACCGGACCCGTACGTCTGGCGGCTTCCGAGCCCGTACGACGCCCGCTGGCGCCGCTGGGCCCGCCGCAACCGCGAGGCCGGCCACCGGCTGCCGTTTCCGCGCGACGAGGACTGCTGGCCCATCCCCGTGCACTCCGGCACCGGCATGCCTCTCTGGGAAGCCGCCGACGACGTGGTTCGGCCGTACGTTGTCAGATTCTGAGGTTTCGCGGCGCTCGGCCGGTGGGCGCCTCGACGGTGTAGCGGTCGGTGGCCAGGCTCCAGTCGAGGTTGCCGCGGATCCAGGTGCGCAGTCCGTCGATGTAGGTGCGTGTCCGCACATCGTCGTGATGGCGGACGACCTGGTCGGCCTGGTGGAGGAAGGCGGCTGTCTCCGCCTTGTGGAGGTCGACGGCGGCTTCCAGTGCCTGTGGTAGAGGGCAATGCCGTTCCTGGGCGATGCAGTTGATGAGGTTCAGGGCGCCGGGCCAGGCCAGTTCGCGGGGGCCGGAGAGGATGTCGTTGGTGTAGCCCACGATGCGCGCGGCGGGCACCGACCCCGCAGATCACCGAAGCAACATCGTGTGACATACGTCCCCCACGTCGCAGGCTGCGGTGCGAGCCCGCGTGTCGTCCTCATGGAGCCCGCGCCGGGACACGCCACCGAACACCACCAGCCGAAGTGACCCCGGACTCAAGCACGTTGAACGCGCCGAAGGTTCCGCAACGGCCGGGCCCGGCGCGAGGCCGACTGCCTGCGCCGCACCGGTCCCCGCTCTCACGTGCGGTGGCCGGGCTGCCGCGTCGTTCCCCGCCGGGGTGAGACCCGGGGGCCGAGAGGCCATGGACCCTTTCTGCACCGCCGCGAACGACGACTCCCATCACCGCACCCCCTCTTCCACCAGAGCGGCGACCGAACCTCCTCACATGCTGCGGCCCACTCAGTTGATGCTTCAACAGGCGCATGAAAGCGCTATCGCGGCAAACGGCGCTGTACGCGCTCATCGCAGCAACAGCGCACGACGGCGCGACAATTGCGCCGAACCATGCCACTGGTACCGGCAGACTTCCCGCTCCCGCGGGCACGCCGTCCGGAACTCCGAGGAAGTCGACGCCGGATGGAACGCCAACGAGGTGCCGTGCGACGGCGAGCACCACCACGACGTGCTCCTCAGTACAGCCAGACGCCGAGGGCCATGATCGCAAGGCCGACAACCGTGAAGCACCCCATCGTGCCGAGGAGCACACGCCAAAGCTCCAGGTGACGGGGCTGTTCGGGGCTGCGCCACGTGGTCACGGCCGCGAGCACTCCCGCAAGGATGAGCGCGCACCCGGCGGCCACAAGGAGCACCCCGAAGAAGGGAGCCCAGCCCGGGTCGTAGTTCGGGTTGTTGTGCGCGACCCCTGCCAGGATCACGTCCCCGAGCTCATTGCGCACAGATCACTCGTCTTCTTTCTCGACAACCTTGGTCGGATTGCTCCAGGTCCGGTGGCAGGCTTGCTGCTCGGCGTGGTCCAGCCCTGCCGGTGCGGGCCGGGGTGTGCGGCTCAGTACAGCCATACGCCCAAGGCGATGATCGTGAGACCCACGACCGTGAGGCAACCCAACGTGCCGAGGAGTACACGCCACTGGCCTCGGTAACGCGGCTCCTCGGCGCTGCGCCACGTCGTGACGACCGCGAACACTCCCGCAAGGATGAGCATGCCCCCGACCGCTACGACGAGCAGCCCGAAGAAACGCTCCCAGGTGAACGGGTGATGCGGGTTCGGAGTCCAGACAGCCGCAAGTCTCATGTCGCCCACATCTCACTGGTCCGGTACGGGAGCGGTACCGGTCCCTGGTCGCCCGACGTGACGCGGGTATGCGGGGCCTCGTGGGTCGAAGTGCCGCTCGTGCACTGTCACAACAGCCCGAAGCTCCAGCCGGCGATGGCAAGACCGATCACGAGGATCACCGGCCCGAGAACGTAGTTGCCCAACTTCTTCTGATCGCTGACGTTCCAGAGAGCGACGGTCAGGGCGGCGCCGACGACGGCGATCAGGCATCCGCCAACCCCGAGGAGCGCCCAGAAGAAGCCGGCCCAGGTGGCGGGGTGGTCCGGGTTGGGGTTCGAAACGGCCGCAAGCCGCACGTCGCCGATCATGCTCACTCGTCCTTCGCCAGATCCTGGACATCCGTCTCGATGCCTGAGCCGGCAGCGTAGACGCCCGTGTTCAAGGTGGTTCCCACGGTGTTCTTGAACGCGCTGTCGGCCAGCTCGCCCCGGTCACTGAGGTTCTTGCCGCCGAGACTCCCGTGCTGCTCCAAGGCATGGTTGACACCGTGGTTCTGGGCGTTCCCGAAGGCGCCGGTTGCGGCGTTCGTGAGGGCGTTCTGGCCCATCGTCGAGGCATCCCGGTCGTTGGCGATGTCAGTCGTGAGCCCACCGGCCACGTTGCCCGCTGCACCGTTGACGGTGGTGCCCAGCAGGCCGTCTCCCCTCAGGATGTTGCCGGCCACCCCGGTCAGTCCGGCCGTGTCCGCGAGCGCCGCGCCGCCTCCGGTGAACACGGCTGTTCCGCCGGCGGCCCAAGCGCCGCTGGCGAGGTCGTCTCCGACCGTCACGGGCTGGCCGTTGACGGCCTGGTTGAGCATCGTGCTGCCCGAGTCCGCCACGAAGTTCGTGACGAAGCTCTCGGCGCCTTTCTTGAGGAACTTCGCGGCGAACTCGGCAACCTTCGCCAGCTTCACCGCCCCTTCCTCGCTGAGCTTGCCGAACCGCTCCAGGAGCGCCGCCACCTTCTCCGCAGCCGACGTGAACAGCTTCACCAGGTCGACGATCTTGGCGACCCGGGTGGCCACGGCCGTGTTCGCGACGAGGTCGGAGAGGAAACCGGTGAAGAAGGAGAGCGCGGCGCCCGCGATCTCCATCTCGGCGATCTCGACGCAGATGTCGATGATCTCCTCGTTGATCTTGTCGATCTCGTCGGCGTACGCCCGCAGCCCGTCGGCCACCTGGTGGAAGTTGTGCGCAACGTCGTCGATGACGCGCTTCTGCTCCGCCCAGTGCTTCTCGAAGGCATCGCGGGCCTCGCCGTGCCAGCCCTGCTTGTCGACGCCCTGGATTTGCACGTCGAGGGCGTGCGCGACCTCGGTCAGCTCCTTGCCCATGGTGTCCCAGGCACCGGCGATCGTACGGAGCGTGTCGCCGTTGCCGCCCGGGAGCTCCACTCCGCAGGCCTGCAGGATGTCCAGAACCTTGCCGTCGATCCAGCTGTTGATGCTCACGCCGGGCCTCCTGCCGGCCGGGTCGCGGCGCGTAGGTGCTCGATGGCGGTCTGGTCCGAGTTCTTGTAGTTGGTGGCGTTGAGACGCAGCCGGTCGCCGTCGCTGGTGAAAACGGCGGGCAGCTGCCCGAGCGCCTTGAGGGTGCCGGTCAGCAGCGTCTGGTACTTCTGCGCCGCACCGTCGCAGGCACCGAGCAGGCCGAAGGCCTCTCCGATCTGAGACGCGGTCGCCGCGAAGGCGTCGATCGGTTTCGCCAGGTCCTTCGCTTCCCTGTCGAACTTCCCGGCAAGCTCGTTCAGCGTGTCGGGGTCGACACCGAACTGGCTCATTACCGCTCCCCCGTTGTTGAGTACATGAGCAGGCACCAGCAGTACCGGAGGCGGTGATCCGCCGGGAAGGGCTGTTTGCGGGTTCAAAAGGACTGTTTGCGGGTTCAAGACGCGATGATGACGCTCCCTTGGCCCCTTACCTCTCAGGTCATCGACCCCACCGCGCCGCCCCTGCCACGATCGTCGGCATACGGACCCCGACCGACCGGAAGGACGGCAACACGCCATGACCGCCTACGCCATAGCCCACCTGCAGGAAGCCGCCCCGCACCCGGAGATCGCCGAGTACATCGAGCGGATCGCCGGCACCTTCGAGCCGTACGGCGGCCGTTTCCTGGTGCACGCCACGCAGCACGAGGTCAGGGAAGGCAGCTGGCCCGGGCACGTGGTCGTCATCGGTTTTCCGGGGATCGCCGAGGCGCGGGCCTGGTGGGACTCGCCCGCTTACCAGGAAATCGCGCCGCTGCGCTCGCGGCACATCGACGGCGACATCATCCTGGTCGAGGGCGTCCCCGTGGACTACGACCCCGCCTCCACCGCACGTGCGATGCGCGAGGCCCTGGCTGCCCAGTAGCACCGCAAGCCGATCACCTGCCCAGCACCACCGTCCCCGAGGAGCAGAACCAGCCCCCGGTGCCCGAGGCCACCCCCAGCCGGGGCAACTCCCCGTCCGAAGCCCGCACCTGCCGCGCCCCCGCCTCCCCCCGCAACTGCCGTACCGCCTCCACCAGCAGGAACAACCCGCGCATCCCGGGATGTTGGGCCGACAGCCCGCCGCCGTCCGTGTTCACCGGCAGCTCCCCGCCCTCGACCCTCAGCCGCCCCTTCTCCACGAACGCCCCGCCCTCCCCCTTCCCGCAGAACCCGAGATCCTCGAGCGTCACCAGGGTCATGTAGGTGAAGGCGTCGTAGATCTGCGCGAAGTCCATCTCCGAGGGCCCGACCCCGGCCCGCTCGAACGCCAGCCGTCCGCTCACCGCCGCCGGCGACACCGTGAAGTCGGGCCACTCGGACATCGCGGCGTGCGAGACGTGCTCCCCGGTGCCGAGCACCCAGACCGGAGCGGTACGGCAGTCCCGTACGTACTCCTCGGCGGCCAGCAGGACCGCCGCCCCGCCGTCGGAACGCAGGCAGCAGTGCAGCTTGGTGAAGGGGTCCGCGATCATCGGGCCGGAGAGGACCTCGTCCACGGTGATCGGGGTGCGGAACATCGCGTCCGGGTTCAGCGCGGCATTCGCCCTCGTCTGTACGGCGACGGACGCCAACTGCTCGATGGTCGTGCCGTGTTCGATCATGTGGCGGCGGGCCGCCATCGCGTACTTGGCGATCAGCGTGTGGCCGTACGGCACCTCGAACTGCAGCGGGCCCCGCGCGCCGAAGGACAGGTTGCCGGTGCGGCGGCCCGCCTTGATGTCCGCGCGGGCCGTCGAGCCGTAGGCCAGCAGGACCGCGTTCGCATGCCCCGCCGCTATCGCGTCCGCCGCGTGGGCCGCCATTACTTCCCAGGTCGAGCCCCCGACCGCCGTGGAGTCGACCCAGGTGGGGCGCAGGCCCAGGTACTCGGCCACCTCGACGGGCGCGAGGGTGCCCGTGCCCGCCGAGGCGAAGCCGTCCACCACCTCACGGCCCAGCCCCGCGTCGGCCAGTGCGCGACGGGCCGCCTGGGCGTGCAGGGTGTACGGGGTCGCCTCGTCCACGCGGCCGCAGTCGGAGAGGGCCACGCCGACCACGGCGACTTTCCGGCTCCGGGGAGTCACGTATGTCATGCGAGGCCTCCTGCCTCTGTGCATCTCGTTGCGCCGCTCCTAATATGACGGACCGTCAGATCCTGAAGGAAGAGAGTGGGGGACAGCCATGGACGCCGGCTTCACGGCCGAGCAGGACGGGATCCGCCGTGCCCTGCGCGAACTGCTCCGCAAACGCTGCGGCCCCGCGGAACTGCGCGCCGCCCTCGACGCCCCCGCCGGACACGACCCGGCCCTGTGGACCGCCCTCGCCGACCAACTCGGCCTGCCCGGACTCGCCCTCCCGGAGGCGTACGGCGGAATCGGCTGCTCCACGACCGAACTCGCCCTGGCGGCCGAGGAGACGGGCAGGGCCCTCGCCCCCTCCCCGCTGCTCGCGACCTGTGCGCTCGCCGCACCCCTGATCCTCGCCCTCGGCACCGACACCCAACGCGCCGACCTGCTGCCCCGCATCGCCGACGGCACCCTCACGGCCGCCCTCGCCGTCCCGGGCCCGGCCCTCGCCACCGCCCTCGCCCTCACCGGCACCGGCGACGGCGACTGGGCGGGCGGGGGTCGCGCGGGGGGCGTCCAGGCCAGGCGGGCGGGCGACGGCTGGCGGCTGTACGGGCAGATCGACCAGGTGCTGGACGGCCACAGCGCGCAGCTCCTGCTGGTCGCCGCCCACACCGGCGGCTTCGCCCGCTCGCGCACCCTCCTCTTCCTTGTGACGGGGGACGCGGCCGGGCTCGTACGCATACGCCAGACCGCGCTCGACGCGACCCGCCCGCAGGCGCGTGTCCAACTACGGGACGTGGAAGCCGAGTTGCTGGGTACGGAAGACGGCGGTGAGGTTCTCGCCGCCCTCTCCGCAGTGGGGGGCACGGCGGCCGCCGTGCTGGCCTGCGAAGCCGTCGGGGCCGCCGACCACGCGCTGGAGCGGACCGTCGAATACGTCAAGCAACGCGAGCAGTTCGGCCGGGCGATCGGCTCCTTTCAGGCCGTGAAGCACCGGCTGGCCGACGTGTACGTCCAGGTCCAGGCGGCACGCTCGGCCGCCTACTACGCCGCCTGGGCCGCCGGCCACGAATCAGGAGGTGGGGCGCGAAGCGCCTCGTTGGAAGGGCGGGGGCGGGAGACGGGTGGGCGGGTGGGCGGGCTCGCCCTGGCGCAGGCGCTCGATGCGCTGCGCGGTGCCGCCGCCGAAGGGATCCAGTTGCATGGCGGCATCGGTTTCACCTGGGAACACGAGGCGCATCTGTACTTCAAGCGCGCCGCGGGAGACGAGTTGCTGTTCGGGCCGGTGCACCGGCTGCGGGCGCACGCCGCCGACGCGGCGCATCTCTTCGAGCAGGGTCGCGAGGTGGCGGTGTGATCGGCGAACGGCTGGTGCAGAAGGTGTCCTCCACGAGGGGCTTCGCGAAGGTGGCGCCGCACGTCGTGCCGCCGCTCGACAAGGCCGTACACCGGCTGACGCGCGGAAAATACCTGCTCAGCGCACAGATGCTGCCCGGAGTGATCCTTACGACCACGGGTGCGAGGAGCGGCGTCCGTCGTCGTACGCCACTCGCCTGTATGCCGGAGGAGGGCGGCTGGCTCCTCATAGGCTCCAATTTCGGCCGTACCGACCATCCCGCCTGGACGCACAACCTCCTCGCCCATCCCGACGCCGAGATCAGCTGGAAGGGCCAGGACATCCCGGTCACGGCCCGGTTGCTGGAGGGTGAGGAGAGGGCGGCGGCCTGGAAGGCGTTGTTGGCCTTCTGGCCGCCGTATGCGACGTATCAGGCTCGGGTGGAGCGGGAGATACGGGTGTTCAGGGTTGTGCGCAGGTAGTCGGTGTCAGCGGGACGACTGGTTATGGGTGCAGGCCACGTCGTACTGGGAGACCGAGTGCGCGTTCTTGGAGTTCTGGGGCTGTTCGCCGGCGTAGTGAGTGCCGGCGTTGCCGTCGGGGTTGAAGGCGGAGCCGGGCGCAGTGGCTGAGTTCCCCGGAGGATTGGGGGTCTCCTCGCAGGACGCGCCGGGCTGGGCCGCGAAGGCTACGCCCGCGCCTCCGGCCATCAGGGCCACCGACGCCACACCGACGGCCGCACGCTTCAGAAGCTTCATGATCGCCTCTCCTCTCGTGAGGCATGTGCGGAGTACGTACCCATACCTACGCAAACCGGTCGCAGAGTGTTCAATGAGCCGAGCTACAACGTCGCCAACCGCTGCACCAGCAAAAACGCCCCGATCCCCAGCATCGCCGCCCCCGACGTCCGCGTCACCGCCCGCGCCGCGGACGGGCGGGTGCCCAGGATGGCCCGGGCGCCCAGCCCCACCGTGAGGTAGACGGCGGCGCAGCACGCCATGTGGAGCAGGCCGAGGGTGGCGGTCTGGACGGGGACCGGCAGGCTCCCGTGGGGGGTCAGAAACTGCGGCAGGACCGACAGGTACAGCAGCAGCCCCTTGGGGTTCAGACCGCTGATCGTCGCGCCGCGCAGAAAGACGCGGGCGCGGGAGGTGTCCGCCGGTTCGTCCGCCGTCCCCGGCGCCCCGGGGCTGCGCAGCACCCCCCATCCCAGCCACACCAGATACCCGGCCCCCGCCACCGTCAGCGCGGTCAGCAGCCGCGGCTCGCCCGCCACCAGCACCGCGAGTCCTGCCGTCGCCAGCGCCGTGTGCACTGCGTACCCGGCGACCAGACCGCCCACCGCCCACCCGACGGAACGCCCGCGCAGTCCGGCCGAGATCGCGTACGCCCAGTCGGCGCCCGGCACGCACACCAGCAGAAGATCGAGGGCGAGGAAGGAAAGCAGCAGTCCGGTGTTCATGCGAGCGAGATTAGGCCTGAATGTCCCGAAAGTGTTCCCGTATTTTGCTCACTCAGCCCCGGTTCGTGGAAGGATCCACTCCATGGACGACGTTGATCGGAAAATCCTTGCCGAGCTGCAGCAGGACGGGCGACTGACCGTGACCGAGCTGGCCGGGCGGGTGCGGCTGAGTGTCTCGCCGTGTCACCGGCGGCTGCGGGAGCTGGAGCGGTCGGGGGCGATCAGCGGGTACCGGGCGGTGGTGGACCCGGGCGCGGTGGGTCTCACCTTCGAGGCTCTGGTCTTCGTCTCCATGCGGCAGGAGGACCGGGACACGGTCGCCGAGTTCGAGCGGGCCCTCGCGGACATCCCCCATGTCCTGGATGCACAGCGGCTGTTCGGTGAGCCCGACTATCTGCTGCGGGTGGCCACCGCCGACCTCGCCGCCTTCCAGCGGCTGTACGACGAGCGGCTGGCGACGCTGCCGGGAGTGCAGCGGCTGACCTCGACGCTGGTGATGAAGCACGTGGTGCGGGACCGTCCGCTGCCCGCATAGCGCAGCAGGCGGCGGCTCACCATCGGGTGAACCACCGCCTGCCAGACAGGACTTGGGCCTCGAAAAAGAGACTCGAAAAAGAGATCTGTGAAGAGATCCGTGGCGAGATCTATTTCGTCGGCTTCTTGCCGGTCACGCCCAGGTGCACCAACAGCGCCAGGTTCGGCTTGAGTTCGGCCTGCTTGACGCCCCAGGTCTGGAATCCCTTCTGGTGCGAGGCGACCGCCGCGAGCATCGCGACCAGTGAACCGGCGACCGCCGCCGGGTTCACGTCCTTGTCGACCCTGCCCTTGGACTGCAGTTCTGCGATCGAGTCGGTGAGGGAGTTGTTCACCGAGTTGAGGATCTTCATGCGGATCTTGTAGAAGCGTTTGTCGCCCTCGGCCGCACCGAGGTCGACGACGCGCAGGATCGCGTCGTTCCTGCGCCAGAACTCGAGGAACCCGTCCACGAGTTCCTGCGCGGTCTGCCAACCGGCCTTGCCGACCCAGGAGCGGCCCTCGAGAAGCGCGGTCAACTGGCCGCCCTCGGTGGCCATTTGCTCGGCGATCTCCAGGACGGCGCCCTCGACGTCCGGGAAGTACTGGTAGAAGGTCGCGGGCGAAGTCCCCGCTTTCCGGGCGACATCGATGACTTTGACGTCCCGGTAAGGGGAGGAGCTGAGCATCTCGCTGAGGCAGTCGAGCAGCTTCTGCCGGGTCGCCTGCCCACGCCGACCGGCCACGCGGCCGTCGACGGTACGCACTTGTCCTGTCATGTCGTCAGCTTACCGAGGGGTGATGGGAGCGCGATTCGGCCGACTGCAAATGGGGTGCACGAGAGGGCGGAGACTGGCGTGCCTGGTCCTGCGGGGTGCGTGAGTCGCCGTTAGCTTGGCGGTATGGCCGAAAACAGGGCATCCGCGTACGGAGAGGGCGTCCCGTGCTGGGTGGACGCGCAGCTTCCCGATGTGGAGGCGGGCAAGCGGTTCTACGGCGAGCTCTTCGGGTGGACCTTCGAGGACCGGACGGAGGTGCCCGGCGGCTTCGTATGGGCCCGTAAGGAGGGGGAGCCGGTCGCCGCGCTCGCACGCAAGACGGACGGGCGGCTGCCCACCGTGTGGACCGTGTACTTCGCGACGCCGGACGCCGAGGCGCTGGCCGACCGGATCTGGGCGGCCGGCGGGCAGGTCGTCACGGCGCCCACGCCGGTCGCGGAGCTGGGCACGGTCGCGCTGGTCACCGACCCCGAGGGTGCCGTCTTCGGGCTCTGGCAGCCGGGCAGCCACCCCGGCTTCGGCCGACGGCACGAGCCCGGCACCTTCGCATGGGCCGAGCTGTACGCCCGTGACGTGGAGGTCGCCAACACCTTCTACGGCGATCTCTTCCACGACGCCCTGTTCGGGCCGGAGGCCAGGCCCGATTTCGGGCGGGCGGCCGTCTCGGAGGTCTTCCCGGCCGAGATGCCGCCCCACTTCCTGGTGCACTTCGGCGTCGCGGACTGTGACGAGGCACTCGGGACCGTGAGCCGTCTCGGGGGCCGGATCTGGGCGCCAGTATTCGAGACGTCGTACGGAAGGGTGGCCGTCGTCACCGACAATCAGGGGGCGTCGTTCGCGGTGCTGGAACGACGCAAGCAGACCGACTGAAAACTGCTGACTGAAAACTGCTGAAATAGACCTACTGAAACAGATCGTGCGGTGAAACATACCGTTTTGGGGTGAGGCATCCCGACTCGGTCCCGGGTTCGCAACCAGTGCCCGGGACAGGAAGAATCAGGGTGCGTGCCGCCATGGCGGTGCGGTGGTGAGACGCTGCACGGGGTCGCGTAGAGATGTGGCCGGCGCGGCCCGTACGGGGAGGTGGCAGGCAAGTGGTGGATCAGCTGACACAGCACGATCCGCGGCGTATCGGTCCGTTCGAGGTGCTGGGGCGGCTCGGTGCCGGCGGCATGGGGCTGGTCTATCTCGCACGCTCGGCGTCCGGCCGACGCGTGGCGATCAAGACCGTCCGGACGGAACTCGCCGAGGACCAGCTGTTCCGCGTCCGCTTCTCGCGCGAGGTCGAGGCCGCCCGGGCGGTCTCGGGCTTCTACACGGCGGCCGTGGTCGACGCCGACGCACGCGCCGCCGTGCCGTGGCTGGCCACCGCGTACGTGCCCGCGCCCTCCCTCGAAGAGATAGTGAACGAGTGCGGGCCGCTCCCGGCCCAGGCGGTGCGCTGGCTCGCGGCGGGTGTGGCCGAGGCGCTGCAGTCGATCCACGGCGCCGGTCTGGTGCACCGGGACCTGAAGCCCTCGAACGTCCTCGTCGTCGAGGACGGCCCCCGGGTGATCGACTTCGGTATCGCCTCCGGCGTCTCGAACACCCGTTTGACGATGACGAACGTGGCGGTGGGTACGCCCGCCTACATGTCGCCGGAGCAGGCGAAGGACTCGCGCTCCGTGACCGGTGCGAGCGACGTCTTCTCGCTCGGCTCGATGCTGGTCTTCGCAGCGACCGGGCACCCGCCCTTCCACGGCGCCAACCCGGTCGAGACGGTCTTCATGCTGCTGCGGGAGGGCCCGGACCTGGAGGGCCTCCCGGACGAGCTGCGCCCGCTCATCGAGTCCTGCATGCAGATGGAGGCGACGAACCGCCCCAACCCGGCCGACCTCCAGGCCCAGCTGGCCCCGCACCTGTTCGGCTCCGGCACCGACGACAGCGGTACGGCCTCGGCCTGGCTGCCCGAGCGTGCGGTCAGCCTGATCGAGGCGCGCCGCAACGGCCGCCCGGCGGCCAAGCCGGGCCAGGGCGGCGGCCGCAGCGGCGGCGGCGCCCGCCCCGCCCCCCTGCCGCCCCCGCCCTCGCACGACCCCGTCGTACCGGCGTCCCCCGTGCCCGTCGGCGCCCCCGACACCGGCCCCGTCCGGCTGGCCGGCGCCCAGGTGCCCATCGGCCCGGGACCGCGGGTCTCCGACGTCCGTGCCGCCGCCGTGAAGGCACCACCTCCGGAGGCCGCCCTCGCCGCCTCCTGGTCCAAGCCGCGCCCCGGCGTCAACGGCGCGGACCCCGTCGTGCCTTCGTCGCCCCCTGAGGCCACGACAGGCTGGCGCCCCTGGCGTTTCCGCATGTCGAACGACGTATGGGGCACCCCGTCGGTCTCCGGCGACCTCGTCTACGTCACCTCCTTCGAGGTGCACGCCCTGGACGTGGCCACCGGCCGCCGGCGCTTCAAGACACGGGACGTGGCCTGGTCGATGGCGGTCGCCGACGGCCGTATCCACGCCTCCGACGGGCCGACGCTGTTCGCACTGGACTGCCGTGAGGGCGCCGACCTGTGGCGGCTGTCCACGGACGCATGGGTTTACTCCCTCAAGGCCGACCGTGGCACCGTCGTCACCGGCACCCGCGGCGGAGGCGTCCAGGCCTGGGAGGCCTCGAACGGCCAGAAGCTGTGGGAACTGACCGGGGCGCAGACCGACTTCGAGTCCCCGGAGGCCGGGCCCGCCGTCCACGAGGGCACGGTCTACGTCTGGCAGGACGCCCGGCTGCGCGCCCTGGACGCCCGCAGCGGCAAGGAGCGCTGGTCCTACCCGATCGGCGACGCGGCCTCCTGCGGCGGCGTGCCGGTACGGGTGACTAACGCCCCGGACGGATACGTGTACGTCTCCGCCGGCACCCGGGTCCTGGCGATCGACGTGGCGACCGGCCATGTGAAGTGGCACTTCGAGGCCCCCGCGGTCTTCCTGTGCCCGCCCACCTTCGCGCCCGGCCCCGCGGTCACCGGCGGCGGCATCTACCTGGTCGACTACCTCGGCACGGTGTACGCCCTCGACGCCACCGACGGCCGCGACCGCTGGCGCATCGCAACCGAGTCCCGGGCGTCGATCGACCCCGTTCTGGTGGCCGCCGGGCACGTCCACGTGGGCAGCGGCAAGGGCCTGTACACCCTGGACGCGGTCACCGGCACGCCCAAGTGGCGCTTCCAGGCGGGCGGCGACATCGTGGGTGCCCCCGCGGTGGCGGAGGGCCGCATCCACTTCGGCTCCACGGACCACCTGCTCTACACCCTGAAGGCCGACGACGGCCGGCTGCGCTGGAAACTCGCGACCGGCGGCGAGATCACCGGCTCCCCGGTCGTGAAGGACGGCGTCGTGTACGCGTGCAGCAAGGACCGCTGTGTGTACGCGCTGGACGCGGAGAAGGGGACGGGGACCGCGCGGCCCGCCTGAGCTGCCGGGTGACGGCCGTCGTACCGGTGTCACGGAAGGGTGCGGACGGCGGCCGTCCCACCTAGACGCTACGCCGGGTGCGCGGGGGGCGCCAGGCGGTGATTCCGCCCCCTGGGGGCTGCCGCCCCCAGACCCCCGCTTCGGCCTGAACGGCCTCGTCCTCAAACGCCGGACGGGCTGAAAAGATCAAACCAGCGGCGGGGGCGAATCAACGCGTTCGGAACGACCTCCGGCGCCCGGCGAACAGCTCCGCCTGCCGTTCCTCCGGCAGGTTGCCGAGCGCGACCAGGTGGGCCGCCTGCGCGAACCCCGCGGCGACGGCGCCCTCCTTCGCCGCCCACAAGGCCCGCACCGTCCCCTGGACCCCCTCGGCCGGATACCCGGCGATCACCGTGGCGCACTCCGTCGCGGCCGCCAACGCCCCGCCGGGCTCGGTGACTTCGGAGACCAGCCCGATCTCGTACGCCCGTCGGGCCCCGATCCGCTCCGCCGCCCCCATCAGCATCATCCGCGCGACCTCCCCGTGCGGCATCCGCTGTGCCATGAGCACGGACTCGTAGGCGCTGACCATGCCGTAGGTGGTGTGCGGGTCGAAGAAGGCGGCGGTGGTGTCGGCGACGACGAAGTCCGACTCCCCGAGGAGATAGAAGGCGCCCCCGCAGGCCATGCCCTGCACGGCGGCGATGACCGGCTTCCACAGGTCGTTCGCCTTGGGGCCGACGCGCAGAAGCGGGTCGTCCGCCATGTAGGGGGAGTCGGGCTGTGGGACGACGGCGCTCCGGTCGAGGCCCGTGCAGAAGGCGCGCTCACCGGCGCCGGTGAGGACGACGGCGCGTACCGAGTCGTCGAACCGCAACCCCCGCCAGGTCTCCTGCAGTTCGTCCCGCATGGCCAGGTCGACGGCGTTGAGCCGCTCGGGCCGGTCGAGGGTGACGACCGCGACGCCGGTGTCCTTGTCGGTCAGCACCTTCACGTTCATGGGCGCTCCAGAACCCACTGCGGAAGACCCTCGCCGGTGAACACCACCTGCACCCTGGCACCGATCCGAATGCGTCCGGCCGGCACCGAGTCGAGTCGCGCACCGGCCTCGGCGACGAGGTTGCCGACGAGACGGATCCGCGGGGCGTCGGTGAGCTCGACGACGATCACGTTGTACGGGGCCTGCTCCGCGTAGTCGGGCAGGAGCGGCGGGTGGGGCACGACGTACGACCAGATACGGCCGTGTCCGGCGACCTCCCGCCATTCGCTCGCGAAGGACTGGCAGTGCGGGCAGCAGGGCCGCGGCGGGAAGCGGGGCTCTCCGCAGTCGGCGCAGGCCTGGACGCGGAGTTCGCCCTGGCGGGCGTAGCCCCAGAAGGGGGCGCCGTCGGAGTCGATGACGGGATCGAGCATGGGTCAACTCCTCAGGAGGAGAGCGGAGGTGGGGACGCCTTCCCCTGCCGTGACCAGGCAGGTGGCGGCGTCCGGGACCTGGGCGGTGCTGGTGCCGCGGAGCTGCCGTACGCCTTCGGTGATGAGGTTGAACCCGTGGACATAGGCCTCGCTCAGCCCGCCGCCGCTGGTGTTGAGGGGCAGCCGGCCGCCGATCTCCAGGGCGCCCTGCTCGGTGAACGCGCCGCCCTCGCCGCGGCCGCAGAAGCCGTAGCCCTCCAGGGAGAGCGGTATGAGCGCGGTGAACGCGTCGTAGATCTGGGCGACATCGACGTCCTGGGGCGTGAAGTCGGCGTGCTTCCAGAGGTGCCGGGCGGCGGTCCAGGCGGGGCCGGTGAGCGGGTCGTCGTTCCAGTAGTTGACCATGCCGTGGTGCTGGGCGGGCAGGCCCTGGGCGGCGGAGTGGACGTAGACGGGCCGGTGCCGGCAGTCCCGCGCCCGCTCGGCCGACACGACCACGCACGCCAACGCGCCGTCCGTCTCCAGGCAGTTGTCGAAGAGGCAGAGCGGCTCGCTGATCCAGCGGGAGGTCATGTACATCTCGCGGGTCAGGGGCCGCTCGTACATGACCGCGGCCGGGTTCTGGTTGGCGCGGTTGCGGCAGGCGAGGGCGACGTTGAAGAGGTGGTCGCGGGTCGCGCCGTACTCGTGCATGTAGCGGCGCGTCAGCATGGCGATCTCGTCCGCGGGGCGCAGCAGGCCGAAGGGGCGGGTCCACTGGGCGGGGGTGGGCAGCTGGACGGTGGTGTTCTTCCACGGGCGGGGGCCGCTGCCCCGCTTGCGTGAGCGCCAGGCGACGCCGACGGTGGCCTGACCGGAGGCTATGGCGGCCGCGAGATGGGCCACGGTGGCGCAGGAACCGCCGCCCCCGTATCCGACCTTGCTGAAGAAGGTGAGGTCACCGAAGCCGACGGCCTTCGCAAGCTCCACCTCGTCGGTCTCCTCCATGGTGTAGGAGGCGAGCGCGTCGACCTCGCCCGGTGCGACACCGGCGTCGTCGAGAGCGGCGAGGACGGCACGGCAGGCGAGGGTCCGCTCGTCCTCGTCGAGGCGCTTGGCGAAGGGGGTCTGCCCGATGCCTGCGATCGCGGTGGCGTCCTTCATCCCGGTGATTCCGGCCATGCTGGTGCACCTCCGCATGCAGTCCCCTCAGCTGACAGGGCGTCAGGCTACAGCTAATCTGACGGGTAGTCAGCAATGGGGTCTCCCCGGCTCGAACGGAGTTGAGAGGTGGGGAAGGTAGGGGGCTGTTGTGCGCGGTGACGTGGAGTGGGGCAGCATTCCGGGACTCGTCCGCTCGGCGGCCGAGCGGTACGCGGACGCCGAGGCGGTGGTGGAGGGCCGCACCCGGATCTCGTACGCCGAACTGGGCGCCCGCGTCGAACGGTCGACGGCGGCCTGTATGGCGGCGGGCGTCTCGCCGGGCGACCGGGTCGCCATCTGGGCCCCGAACTCACTGGACTGGATCGTGGCGGCGCTGGGCGCGGTGTCGGCCGGAGCGGTGCTCGTGCCGATCAACACGCGCTTCAAGGGGGCGGAGGCGGCGGACGTCCTGCGCAGGAGCGGGGCGCGGCTGCTCTTCATCACGGGCACGTTCCTGGGCACGTCGTACGTGGCCTCGCTGCGGCGGGCGGTCGCCCGGGGTCCCGGGCTGCCGGATCTCGACCAGGTGGTGGTGCTGTCGGACGACGCGCCCGAGGACTTCCGTACCTGGAAGGACTTCCTCGCGGGCGGGGACGGCGTCGGACCGGCCGAGGTGCGGGCGCGTTCGGCGGCGGTGGAGGGTTCCTGGCCGTCGGACATCGTCTTCACGTCCGGTACGACGGGCCGCCCCAAGGGCGCGGTGATCACGCATGCGCAGACGTTGCGGGCGTACGAGATCTGGTGCGACCTCGCGGGATTGAGGCAGGGAGACCGCTACCTCGTCGTGAACCCCTTCTTCCACACCTTCGGTTACAAGGCCGGGGTCCTGGCCTGTCTGATGCGCGGCGCGACGATGATCCCCCAGCCGGTGTTCAACATCGACACGGCCCTCGCCAACATCGCCGCGGAACGGGTGTCGGTGCTGCCGGGCCCGCCGACCCTCCACCAGTCCCTGCTGGACCACCCCGCCCGCGACGCCCATGACCTCTCGGCGCTGCGGCTGGTGGTGACGGGCGCGGCGGTGGTGCCACTGCAACTCGTGGAGCGGCTGCGCGGGGAGCTGGGCGTGGAGACGGTCCTGACGGCGTACGGCCTCTCGGAGGCCAGCGGCATCGTGACCATGTGCCGGCGCGGCGACGACCCCACGGTGATCGCCTCGACCTCCGGCCGGGCGATCCCCGGCACGGAGGTACGGGTCGAGGCCGAGGTCGGCGAGCCCGGCGAGGTGCTGGTCCGCGGCTTCAACGTCATGCGCGGCTACTACGAGGACGAGGCGGGCACGGCGGAGGTCCTGACGGAGGACGGCTGGCTGCGCACCGGGGACGTGGGCGTCCTGGACGCCGACGGCAACCTGCGGATCACCGACCGGATCAAGGACATGTTCATCGTCGGCGGCTTCAACGCCTACCCGGCGGAGATAGAGCAACTCCTGGGCCTCCACCCGGATGTGGCCGACGTCGCGGTGATCGGCGTACCGGATGCGCGGCTGGGCGAGGTCGGGAAGGCGTACGTGGTGCGCCGTCCGGACTCCTCGATGACCTCAGACGACCTGATCGCCTGGGCCCGGCGGGAGATGGCGAACTACAAGGTGCCGAGGTGGGTGGAGTTCGTGGCGGAGCTGCCGCGGAACGCGAGCGGGAAGGTGGTGAAGGGGGAGTTGCGCAGATCCTGAAAACGCCTCGGCCGCGGCAGCTCCCCTCCGGGCTGCCGCGGCCGATCCCCGCGGGGAGGAAGGACTTTGGGCGTCAGGCCTTCTGGTCCGTGGCGTGCAGGTTGTCCGGCGTGACGGTGGCGGTGCCGCTGTCCGCCTTGAGCGGGTTCACCCCGGTGAGCGGTTCGCTCGTCGCGTGCAGGTTGTCCGGGCTCACCTCGGTGCCGTCCTTGACGTCCGTGGCGTGCAGGTTGTCCGTGGTGTTCTCGTCGCTCATGACGACTGCCTCCCCTGACAGTTCGGGTCTCTTGATGTGGCGACCGGCCCGGCGACTCCCCCGAGGACCGCCGGGCCGGCTTCGTGACCGCTCACCGTAGTGCAACGGTCCAGGTCGACCCGTCTGCCCCCCGACGCGACGGAACGACAGGACGAGAGTGCCGGTCGGCGATAAACGAACGATGAACGCCCGCAACCGGCCGCCCGGGGGCCCGTGACATCGGCGGGGCGCTCAGGCGAGAGTCAGCGGAGTGAGGAGCGCGCGGACCGTCTCGGCCTCCGGGGCGCCGAGCGCCTCGAACAGCTCCAGGGCCTCGCGCCAGCAGACCTGCGCGCGCCCCGACTGGCCGATGCCGCTCAGCCCGTGGCCGAGGGTGACCAGGACGCCCGCCCGGCGCCAGTCTCCGCCGATGCCGCGCAGCACGGTGAGGGCGCTCTCGGCGTTGGCCGCGGCCTGCGCCGGGCGCCCGGCGGCCAGGTCGACCTCGGCCAGCCGGAACAGGGACATGCCCTCCCACAGCCGCTGCCGGCTGTCCCGGAACACGGTCAGGGCCTCCTGGAGGCGGGCGGCCGCCTCGGGCAGCTCGCCGTGCTCGGTGAGCGCGAGCCCCAGCGCGTAACGGCCGTTGGCGCCCTTGAGCGCATGCCCCATGGCGTCGTACATCTCCATGCCCTGCCGGGCCAGGGACACCGCGCTGTCGGTCCGCCCGGTGGCCAGGTGGATCCGGGAGAGGTTGCACAGCACGGCCGCCTCGCCCGCCCGGTCGTCGCAGGCGCGGAAGCCCTCGATGGCGCGGTTGATGTAGGTCTCGCCGTCCTCGTGGCGGCCCTGGTAGAGCGCGATCACGCCGAGGATGTTGGACGCCCAGCATCCGGCCAGCGGATCGGGCGCGGCGCCGATCAGCTCATGGGCCAGGGCCGCCTCCTCGTCCGCCAGGTCGAAGCGGCCCGTCACGCTGTGCGCGTACCCCAGCGTGATCAGCGCCCTCGCCTCCGCCCGGGTGTCCCCGGCCTCCCGCGCGGCCTCGCGCAGGGCCGAGGCGACCCCTTCGTACGCCTTGGAGTTGGTACCGGACTCCGCGAGGTCCACGGCGGCCCACAGCAGGTCGACCGCCCGCCGCAGGAAGCCGGAGCCGGCGGACTGGCGCACGCAGGCCAGCAGGCAGACCGCCTCCGAGTACAGCCAGTCCTGCGCCTGGTGCCGGTCGGCGAAGACCAGCCCCGGGTACTCCGGGGCGGCCAGGTGGTCCACCAGCCGGTCCCCGGGCCGCTCGATCAGATAGACGCCCGCCGCCGTGGCCAGATAGAAGTCCAGCAGCCGCGACATCGCCGCGTCCCGCTCGCTCGGCGGCCACTCGTCCCGCTCCGCGCATGCACGCGCGTAGAGGCGTACGAGATCGTGGTACCGGTAGCGGCCGGGGGCCGCCGATTCCAGGAGTGAGGTGTCGACGAGGGCCTCCAGCAGGTCCTCCGCCTCCTCCACCGGCACGTCGAGGACCGCCGCGGCCGCAGCCAGCGAGATGTCCGGCCCGTCCGCGAGGCCCAGCAGCCGGAACGCCCGTGCCTGGGCCGGCTCCAGCGCGCCGTAGCCGAGTTCGAAGGTGGCCTTGACCGCCAGGTCGCCGGCCTGCAGTTCGTCCAGGCGTCTGCGCTCGTCCGCCAGCTTCGCGGCCAGCACGGAGACCGTCCAGGTGCGGCGGGCCGCCAGCCGGGAGGCCGCGATACGGATCGCCAGCGGCAGGAAGCCGCAGGCCGCCACCACGTCCAGGGCGGCCTCGCGCTCGCTCGCCACCCGTTCCTCGCCCACGATCTTCGTGAACAGCGCCAGCGCCTCGTCGGGAGACATCACGTCCAGGTCCACCAGATGGGCCCCGGCGAGATCGACCATGCGCACCCGCGAGGTCACCAGCGCAGCGCAGCCCTCCGTGCCGGGCAGCAACGGCCGTACCTGCGCCGCGTCCCGTGCGTTGTCGAGCAGGACCAGCACCCGGCGGCCGTCCAGGACGGACCGGTACAGCGCCGCCCGCTCCTCCAGCGAGTCCGGGATCGCCGAGTCCGCGGTGCCCAGGGCCCGCAGGAAGGACCCCAGGACCGTCTCCGGTTCCGCCGCCCGTGCCCCCGCGCCCTGCAGGTCGACGTACAACTGGCCGTCCGGGAAGGCCGTCCGGGCCTGGTGGGCGACGTGCACGGCCAGCGTGGTCTTGCCGACGCCGCCGATGCCCGCCACCGCCGACACCGCCATCACCCGGCCCTCGGCCGAGGACAGCACCTCGCCGAGCTCCTGGACGAAGGCCGCACGGCCCGTGAAGTCCGGGACGGTGGCGGGGAGTTGGGCAGGGCGGACCGGGGCGGCGGCAGGCTCGGCCTGCGGGGACGCCGGTTCCGCCAGCCCCGGGTCCGCCCGCAGGATCCGCTGCTGCAGCTCCCGCAGCCCCGGCCGCGGGTCCACGCCCAGCTCGTCCGCCAGCAGCCGCCGGGTGTCGGCGTACACCGCCAGCGCCTCCGCCTGCCGGCCGCTGCGGTACAGGGCCAGCATCAGCAGTTCGCGCAGCCGCTCGCGCAGGGGGTGGGCGGCGGTGAGGGCGGTCAGCTCCGACACGGCCTCCGCATGGCAGCCCTGCTCCAGGTCCATGTCCAGGCGGGACTCGAGGAGTTGCAGCCGCCACTCCTCCAGGCGGACCCGCTGTGCCTCCGCGTACGGGCCGGGCACTCCGGCCAGCACCTCGCCGTCCCACAGCGCCAGCGCGCGGCCGAGCAGCTCACGGGCCTGGCAGAGGTCCCCGGCGCTCTTCGCCTTCTCCGCCTCGGCGGCCAGGTCCTGCGCCACGGCCAGGTCGAGGGCGCCCTCCGCCGGCACGCGCACCGCGTACCCGCCGGACTCGCTCACCAGGACCCCGGGGTCCAGCACCTTCCGCAGCCGGGAGGCGTACGTCCGCAGCGCGGCGAGGGCCTGCGAGGGCGGCTCCTCGCCCCACACGGCGTCGATCAGCTCGCCCGCGGTGGCCGTGCGGCCCTCGCGCAGCAGCAGGGCGGCGAGCAGGGCACGTTGCTGCGGGGAGCCGGTGCTGAGCTGCTCCGATCCGCGTCGGGCTCGTACCGGACCGAGCACGGCGAAGCTCAGCGGGGCAGGCTCCGCGCAGGAGCCGGCCCGCCTCTGTTCCGGCACTCGCGGTACACCGTCCATCGCCGTCTCCCTAGACACAGTGGGCAAGCAGGCCCTGCCGTTTGGATCAGCTCAGCGTCGCGGGCCCTGGCACGCACATCTGCGGCGTTGTCGTCGGTTGCCGACGCTCCGCGTCGACGCCCTCCTCCGCCTTGCAGCTGCACGCGCCAGACCCCGCTCGGGGCGGCCGACAGGCACCGTTCCCTGCAGCCGACCTGATCCAAACGACAGGGCCTACGTCAGTTTGCCTTGTTCATGGCGGATGCGTCAGCTGTGGGGAGCGCTTGTACGGGCAGACGCGCGGGATATCACAAGGCCCTCACCTGCTCTTCGCACCCGCGGTGGAACCGCTGGTGGCTCCCGCATAGCTGACGGGTCGTCAGATCAGCGCTACCGTGACCGCCATGGAGACCACGAAGGACTTCCCGGACTTCCCGCTGATCATCTCCGTCGACGACCACACCGTGGAGCCCGCCGACGTCTGGCAGAGCCGCCTGCCGAAGAAGTACCTCGACACCGGCCCCCGCATAGTCCGCGCGCCGCTGAAGGAGATCTCCTTCCTGGGCGGCCGCTTCCGTCCCGTGATGGGCGCCCCCGGCGAAGACGGCCCCCTCGGCGACTGGTGGCTGTACGAGGGCCTCCAGCGGCCCCTCACCCGCCTGGACACCGCCGTCGGCTACAGCAGGGACGAGATCAAGCTGGAGGTCATCACCTACGAGCAGATGCGCCCGGGCTCGTACGACGTCCCGCAGCGCCTCGCCGACATGGACGTCAACCACGTCCAGTCCTCCGTCTGCTTCCCCAGCTTCCCGCGCTTCTGCGGCCAGACCTTCACCGAGGCCGAGGACAAGGAGCTGGCCCTGCTCTGCGTCCAGGCCTACAACGACTGGATGGTGGAGGAGTGGTGCGGGCCGCAGGCCCGGGGCCGGCTGATACCCCTCACCCTCATCCCCCTCTGGGACGCCGAACTCGCGGCGGCGGAGGTCCGGCGCAACGCCGCCCGCGGGGTCCGTGCCGTCGCCTTCTCCGAGATACCCCCGCACCTGGGCCTCCCGTCCGTCCACTCCGAGGACTGGGACCCCTTCCTCGCCGCCTGCGACGAGACCGGCACGGTCATCGCCATGCACATCGGCTCCAGCAGCCGTATGCCGTCCACGTCCAAGGACGCCCCGCCCGCCGTCGGCTCCACCATCACCTTCGCCAACTGCTGCTTCTCGATGGTCGACTGGCTGATGAGCGGCAAGTTCGAACGCTTCCCCAACCTCAGGATCATGTACGCGGAGGGCCAGATCGGCTGGATCCCGTACATCCTGGAGCGCGCCGACGTCGTCTGGGAGGAGAACCGCGGCTGGGGCGGCGTCGCCGACAAGGTCCACCGCCCGCCGTCCGAACTCTTCGCCGAGCACATCTACGGCTGCTTCTTCGACGACGCCTTCGGGCTGAAGAACCTCGACGCGATCGGCGTCGGCAACGTCCTCTACGAGACCGACTACCCCCACTCCGACTCCACCTGGCCGAAGTCCCGGCAGGTCGGCGAGGCGCAGATGGGCCACCTGGAGCCGGAGGTGGTGGAGCGGATCGTGCGCGGGAACGCCATCGAGCTGCTGGGTCTCACCCCTGAGGGACTCTGGCGGTGAGCACCTTCTCGTACGGGATGCAGCTTCCCGTCCAGTCCCAGAGCACCATCTACGCCGAGGGCTGGGAGGCCACCGCCGGTCCCGAGGACCTGGTGCAGATCGCCCGCACCGCCGACCGCGCCGGCTTCGGCTATCTCGCGAGCTGCGACCATGTCGCGATCCCGCGCCGCCTGGCCCCCGCCATGAGCACGGTCTGGTACGACCCCGTCGCCACCCTCGGCTTCCTGGCGGGCGTGACCGAGCGGATACGGCTGCTCAGCCACGTAGCCGTCGTGGGCCTGCGGCATCCGCTGCTGACGGCCAAGCAGTACGCCACCCTCGACCATCTGTCGGGCGGCCGGCTGATCCTGGGCGTCGGCGCCGGGCACGTGCGGGAGGAGTTCGAGGTGCTCGGGGTCGACTTCGAGCGCCGCGGGGCCGTGCTCGACGAGTCGATCGACGCCCTGCGCGCCGCCCTCGGCCCGGACGAGTTCCCCGAACACCACGGCAAGCTCTACGACTTCGAGGGGCTCGGCCAGCAGCCGCGACCGGCCCAGGAGCACATGCCGGTATGGGTCGGCGGATCGTCCCCCGCCGCCGTACGCCGGGCCGCCCTCAAGGGCGACGGCTGGCTGCCGCAGGGCGACCCCCGGGACCGGCTGCCCGCGCAGATCGAGCGGATACGGCGGCTGCGGGACGAGGCGGGCCTGGACGGGCCGTTCACGATCGGCGCCATCACCGAGCCGCTCTACCTCGGCGCACCCGCCTGGGACGTCGGCCGCCGCACCCTGACCGGCCCCCCGGACGCGCTCGCCGAGTCCCTGCGGGCGTACCGCGCGATGGGCGTGCACCAGATCCAGGTGCGGTTCCGCAGCCGCAGCCGCACCGAACTCACCGACCAGATGGCGGCCTTCGGCGCCGAAGTGGCGCCCCTTCTCTGAGGAGTCATGGCATGGGCAAGCTGGACGGACGCGTCGTGATCGTCACCGGGGCGGCGCGCGGACAGGGGGAGCAGGAGGCCCGCCTGTTCAGAGCGGAGGGGGCCGAGGTCGTGATCGCCGACGTCCTCGACGACCAGGGCGGCGCCCTCGCGAAGGAACTGGGCGCGCGCTACGTCCACCTGGACGTGAGTCAGGAGGACCAGTGGCGGTCGGCCGTCAGTGCCGTGAAGGACTCCCTCGGGCGGGTGGACGGCCTGGTCAACAACGCCGGGATCCTGCGCTTCAACTCCCTGCTCGACACCCCCCTCGACGAGTTCATGCAGGTCGTACAGGTCAACCAGGTCGGCTGCTTCCTCGGCATCAAGACCGTCGCGCCGGTGATGGAGGACGGCGGCACGATCGTCAACACCGCCTCCTACACCGCCGTGACCGGCATGGCCGCCGTCGGGACGTACGCCGCCACCAAGCACGCCGTCCTCGGCCTCACCCGTGTCGCCGCCCTGGAACTCGCCGACCGGCGCATCCGCGTCAACGCCATGTGCCCCGGCGCCATCGACACCGCCATGTCCAACCCGGCCCGGCTGGACCCGGCGGCGGACGCGGAGGAGACCGGCCGGGCCCTGGACGAGCTGTACCGCAAGCTCGTGCCGCTCGGCCGGATCGGTAAACCGGAGGAGGTCGCGCGGCTCGCCCTGTTCCTGACCTCCGAGGACTCCTCGTACATCACCGGGCAGCCGTTCGTGATCGACGGCGGGTGGCTGGCGGGGGTCAGCGTCATCTGACTGCTCGTCAGCTATTGACCCTCCGTGCGGGCGGTGCAACAGTCATCCAAAACTGACGGTGCGTCAGAAACCTTCAGAACCGGGGACGGTGAACCTCCTTGGAATTCGGGCTCTTTGTACAGGGATACGTGGGCAAGCGCGCCGAGACCGACCCGCTCGCCGAGCACAAGGCACTGATGGAGGAGACCGAGTACGTCATCCAGGCGGACAAGTCGGGCTTCAAGTACGCCTGGGCGTCCGAGCACCACTTCCTGGAGGAGTACTCGCACCTCTCCGCCAACGACGTGTTCCTGGGCTACCTGGCGCACGCGACGGAGCGGATCCATCTGGGGTCCGGCATCTTCAACCCGCTGGCCCAGGTGAACCACCCGGTGAAGGTCGCCGAGAAGGTCGCCATGCTCGACCATCTCACCGGCAACCGCTTCGAGTTCGGCAGCGGGCGGGGCGCCGGCTCGCACGAGATCCTCGGGTTCATCCCTGGTGTGACCGACATGAACTACACCAAGGAGATCTGGGAGGAGACGATCGCCGAGTTCCCGAAGATGTGGCTCCAGGACGAGTACGCCGGCTTCCAGGGCAAGCACTGGCAGCTGCCACCGCGCAAGGTCCTGCCGAAGCCGTACGGGAAGTCGCATCCGGCGATGTGGTACGCCGCCGGGTCGCCGCCCTCGTACGCCATGGCCGCCCGCAAGGGCCTGGGCGTGCTCGGGTTCAGCATCCAGAAGGTCTCCGACATGGAGTGGGTGCTGGAGCAGTACAAGACGGCGATCGTGAATGCCGAGCCGGTCGGGGACTTCGTCAACGACAACGTGATGGTCACCACGACGGCCATCTGTGCGCCGACGCACGCCGAGGCGATCGAGATCGCGGTGAACGGCGGGCTGCACTACCTGCCGTCGCTGGTGTTCCGGTACCACGACACCTTCCCGCGGCCCGAGGGCTTCCCGGTGTGGCCGGAGACGCTGCCGGAGTACACGCCCGAGTTCGTCGAAGTCCTCATCGAGGAGGAGCTGCTGATCTGCGGGGACCCGGACGAGGTGCTCACGCAGTGCAAGCGGTGGGAGCAGGCGGGGGCGGACCAGCTGAGCTTCGGGTTGCCGGTGGGGGTGCCGAAGGAGGAGACGCTGCAGACGATTCGGTTGATCGGGGAGCACGTCATTCCGAAGATCGACACGGATCCCGTTCACCGGACTTCGCGGTTCCGGGCTGCCGCTTGATCGCCGTTGCGGGGTGCGGGTCTGTGGGGGTTGATCGCGCAGTTCCCCGCGCCCCTAGGGAGGCATGCTCCACGCAACTCAAGGAGTCACCGCATGCTTGATCATGTCATCAAGGGGGCGACCGTCGTCGACGGGACGGGTGCACCCGCTTACACCGCCGACGTCGGTATCCGGGACGGGCGTATTGCCGTCATCGGTCTTGTCACCGAGGAGGCCCGGACGACGGAGGACGCATCCGGGCTGGTTCTCGCGCCCGGCTTCGTCGATCCGCACACCCACTACGACGCCCAGTTGTTCTGGGACCCGTATGCGACGCCCTCCCTCAACCACGGGGTGACGACTGTCGCGGCCGGGAACTGTGGTTTCACGCTCGCGCCCCTGAATCCGTCCCGGCCCGAGGACGCCGACTACACGCGCCGCATGATGTCCAAGGTCGAGGGCATGTCGCTGGTTGCGCTGGAGGAGGGGGCGCCCTGGAGCTGGCACTCCTTCGGGGAGTATCTGGACGCCCTCGAGGGGCGTATCGCCGTCAATGCGGGGTTCATGGTCGGGCACTGTGCGCTTCGCCGGTATGTGATGGGGCCGGATGCGGTCGGTGGGCAGCCGAGCGAGGAGCAGCTGGCGGAGATCGTGCGGTTGCTGCACGAGGCCATGGATGCCGGGGCCTGGGGGTTCTCCACCACCCAGTCGTCCACCCACTCGGACGGCGACGGGAAGCCGGTCGCCTCCCGGCATGCGAAACCGGCGGAGCTGCTGGCGCTCTCGCGTGCCGTGGGCGAGCACGAGGGCACGCAGATCGAGGCGATCGTCGCCGGCTGCCTCGACCAGTTCAGCGACGCGGAGATCGACCTGTTCGCGGAGATGAGCGCAACGGCCGGACGCCCCCTGAACTGGAACGTCCTCACCATCGACGCCTCCGTGCCCGAACGCGTGCCCCGGCAGCTGTACGCCAGTGAGCAGGCGCGGAAGGCGGGCGGCCGGGTGGTCGCGCTGACCATGCCGATCCTGACGCCGATGAACATGTCGCTGGGCACCTTCTGCGCGCTGAACCTGATACCGGAGTGGGGTCCGATCCTCGGGCTGCCGGTGCCGGAGCGGATCGCCCGGCTGCGCGACCCGGACGTACGCGCGCAGATGCTGGAGCACGCCACGTCCAAGGAGGCCGGTGTCTTCCGGCGGCTCACGAACTTCGGGCGGTACGTCATCGGGGACACGTACAGCGTGGCCAACGAGGGGCTGACGGGCAGGGTCGTCGAGGAGATCGCGCAGGAGCGGGGGCAGGACCCGTTCCAGTGCCTCGTCGAGATCTGCGCGGCCGACGAGCTGCGTACGGTCCTGTGGCCCATGCCCACCGACAACGACCCCGCGTCCTGGGCGCTGCGCGCCGAGACCTGGCAGCACGAGGACGTGCTGCTCGGCGGATCCGACGCCGGTGCGCACCTGGACCGCATGTGCGGAGCCCCGTACACCACCCGCTTCCTGGGCGACTGTCTGCGCCGGCGGAAGCTGGTCGGTCTGGAGCAGGCGGTGAAGATGCTGACCGACGACCCGGCGCGGCTCTTCGGGCTGCGGGAGCGGGGACGGGTGGAGGAGGGCTTCCATGCGGATCTGGTCCTCTTCGACCCGGAGCGGATCGACGCGGGCACGGCCACCCTGGTGCACGACCTGCCGGGTGACAGTCCACGGCTGGACGCCAAGGCGATCGGGGTGCGGGCCGTGTGGGTCAACGGGGTCGAGGCGATCCGGGACGACGTGGTGAGCGGCGCCGTGCCCGGGAAGGTGCTGCGGTCGGGGCGGGACACCCGGACGGTGAGCACCAGGTGAACCAACGGGCGGACGGGCAGCGGCTGTTCGTCGGCGGCCGGTGGGTCGAGCCGGACGGCGGCCACTACGAGGTCGTCGACCCGGCGACAGAGGAGACCGTCGGGTGGGCTCCGGAGGCCTCGCGGGATCAGGTGCACGCGGCCTGTGCCGCGGCCCGCGAGGCCTTCGGGCCGTGGTCTCGTACGGCGCCGGAGGAAAGGGCGGCGGTGCTCGGCCGCGCGGCGGACATCATCGCCGGCCGTTTCGTGCCGTACGCCGAGCTGGCGCAGGCGGAGACCGGTGCGACCACGGGGACGGCGCGGGCGATGCAGGTCGGGGTGGGCGTGGCCCGGTTCCGGCGGTACGCGCGCGTGGAGCCCGCCGAGTGGGCGGTCCCGCCGCAGATCAACGAGGCCGGGCCGATGGGGAAGGCGGGTGTGATGGGTGCGCTGGCCGTCCGCCAGCCGGTCGGCGTCGTCACCTGCATCACCTCGTACAACAACCCGTGGGCCAACCCGGCCGGCAAGATCGCCCCTGCTCTGGCCATGGGCAACACGGTGGTGGTGAAGCCGGCCCCGCAGGACCCGCTGTCGGTGTACCGCATGGCGGAGGCGCTGGAGGCGGCGGGTGCTCCGGCGGGGGTCGTCAATGTGGTCTCGGGCGAGTCGGTGGACGTGGGGGAGGCGGCGGTCGCGTCCCCCGACGTCGACATGGTGAGCTTCACCGGATCGACGGCGGTCGGGCAGCGCATCGGTGAGGTCTGCGGCCGTGCCATGAAACGGCAGTTGATGGAGCTGGGCGGGAAGGGCGCCGCGATCGTCTTCGACGACGCGGACGTCGGCTCGGCGGTGGCCGGCATCGGCACCACCTTCTCCTTCTACAGCGGCCAGATCTGCACGGCACCGACACGGGTGCTGGCACAGCGGGGCGTGTACGACCGACTCGTCGGGCAACTGGCCGCGTACGCAAGCCGGTTGAAGGTCGGCGACCCGAGGGAGCCGGACACGGTGGTCGGCCCGATGATCTCTGCCGTCCACCGGGAGCGGGTGGAGTCGTACGTCGAGCTGGGCCGCAAGGAGGGCGCGGTCGTGGTCGCGGGCGGTGAACGGCCGTCGTACGACCGGGGCTTCTACGTCTCCCCGACCCTCCTCGCCGACTGCACCAACGACATGCGCGTGGCCCGCGAGGAGATCTTCGGCCCGGTGGTGTCCGTCATCCCCTTCGAGGACGAGGAAGAGGGCATCGCCCTCGCGAACGACACCGACTACGGCCTCATCGACTACGTCTGGTCGGGCGACGTGGCCCGAGCCTTCCGCGTGGCCCGGCAGCTACGGGCGGGCGGGGTGGGGATCAACACGGTGGGCCGCAACATGGAGGCACCGTTCGGCGGGTTCAAGAAGAGCGGGGTGGGGCGGGACGTCGGCGTGTACGCCCTGCACGCGTACGGCGAGGTGCAGGCGATAGTCTGGCCGGGGTGAGCCGGGCGGCCTCACCCGCCGCGCTCATCCGTCCAGATCCACCCGCACCGTCAGCTGTCCCACGCCGATCACCCGTACCGCCGCGCTGTTGAGACGGGGCAGGGCGCGCAGTCTGGCCGCGGTGTCGTCGTCGGGCAGGAGGTGGGCCGTGCCGGGGTGCCAGCGGCCCCGGAGGCGGACCCGTACCCGGGGATCGGCCTTGATGTTGCGGACGTACTGCGAGCGCTCGCCGAACTCGGAGACCAGCCAGAACGAGTCGCCGACCCGGCGCCCGCCGACGGGCGTGCGGCGGGGCAGGCCGGAGGTGCGACCGGTGGTCTCCAGGAGGGTCTGGAGCGGCAGGCGGCGCATGACCGCGTTGAGCTTGCGCTGGAAGGCCGTGGCGGCCCGGTACTTGCTCTCGGCGTGACGGGACAATGTTTCCTGGTCTCCTGTTGTGCGAAGGCGCTCCTCCCGCTGACGAGGGAGGAGCCGAAGGAGTGAACTCAGCCGCCGCTCTTTCGCCGGAACGACCGCTGACTCGAGGCCGGGCCGTGCGCGCCTCGAATCTTCGACGCGTCGGCGTTCGCAGTCAGAGCCGCCGCGGCCTCCTCCTGCTTGCCGCGCTTGCGCGCCAGGGCCTCCCGGAACTTGCCCTTCAGGTCGTACCGGCCGTCCTCGTCGGGCGCCAGGGCAGGGTTCTCGGCCTCAGCCGGCTCCGAACCCTCCTGCCGTGCAGACTCCGTAGTCATGATGACCCTCCTCGGCTCGGGCAATGTGAGCACAGCTTGTCATGCCGGGTCCCGCGCGGGGCGCCCTCACCCTGATGTGCTGAGCCGCTCGCCGTCCCAGGGTGCTGTCACGCGCTCCCCAGGAACACCGGATTGGTGAACGCCGCCATCACGCCCGGCACCGGCCCCACCGCCGTCTCATGCCGCACCTCCGCCCGGACATACGCCGCGTAGGAGGCAGTCGTACGCCACTCCGCCACCCCGGAGCCCGTCACCGGCAGCGGTTCGCTCGTGAACAGGACGCCCTGGTCGGTCACGAAGCGGATCGTGCAGCGCCGGGCGCCGGTCGCCTCCAGGCGCACGGTCACCGGCGTCTCGTGATCGACGACCTCCAACCGCTCGCCGGGACCGGCGACCTGGCCGTCGGCGGAGGCCGTGAAGGCCAGCGAGACGCTCCGGGACTCGGCGACGTACGACTGTCCCGCCCGGATCCCCTCCTGGATCGCCTCCCGGGTCAGGTCGTCGGCGAGGACGACCGTCTGCGGCAGTCCCACCGTGTCCGGATCGCGGTGGGCGTCGCTGTTGCCCATGGCGGGCAGCCACCCGCGCCCCTCGCGCACGGACGTGACCAGCTGGTTGTCCCACTCCGCGAGCGTCACCTCGTCGTCCGGTGTCCACGGCCCGTTCCACACCTCGACCGCGTCCGCCTCGCCGAAGCCGAACTTCCAGCCGCAGCCGACGCAGGTGCCGTGCGGATGGGCGGGGACGACCAGGCCGCCCGTCTCGCGGATCCGGTCGGCGAAGCGGCCGAAGCGCTGGTCCCGGGCCCGGTAGCGCCAGTCGACGAAGGTTCCGGGATCGGTGCCGAGCGCGAGGAGGTGGCCGTTCCTCGTCGTCACCTCCTCACCGAGCATGATCAGCAGGTCGTCGCCCGCCTCCGGGGCCCAATGCGGGTGCGAGGAGTGGGTGTTGTGGTCCGAGGAGTTGATGAAGTCGAGCCCGGCCGCCCGTGCGAGGGCCGCGACCTCGGCCGGGGTGCGGCGGCCGTCGGAGTACCAGGTGTGGAGGTGGCAGTCGCCGCGGTACCAGGCACGGCCCCGGCCCTTCGCCCGCGCGGGTGGGTACACCGGCTCAGGCGTCTCGCCCGGCTCCCCGTGCGTGAGCTCGTACGACAGCCCCTGCGGCGCCACCGTGTACGGGCCCAGCACGACATGCCAGGTGCCGGGGCGGATCGGACCGGGGACGTATCCGGGCGTCGCGTCGTCCGCCCGAACGAAGAACTCCGTACGCGCCCCGCCCGACCACCCCCGGAACCCCTCCCCGCCCAGCTCGGTGCCGCGCTCGTCGAAGAGGCCGATGTCGAGCGCGTTGCCGGGGGTGCCGGGCGGGACGGAGGGGCGGTCGTAGGTGTAGGAGACCTTCAACTCGCTTACATCAGGCGGGACTTCGATCGGCACGTATATGTAGTCCGGGGAGCCCGGGGGCAGCATCCCGCGCATTGTCACCACGCCTTCACCGTAGCCCCCACAAGGGACGCGAGGAACTGCGCGACCAGCCCCCACTCACCGCACTCGCCGACAACGATCAACCAGCCCCCACCTCATGCGGAATCCCGACCGGTCGGTATCGACATATGAGGCCGTACCCGGTACAGATGACCCATGCGAATCGCCGTGACAATCTTCCTCACCGACGAGACCGTCACCCCCACCCGGCTCGCGCGGGAGCTGGAAGCGCGCGGTTTCGCCGGCCTGTACCTCCCCGAGCACACGCACATCCCGGTCGAGCGGACGACCCCGTACCCCGCGGGCGGTGAGCTGCCGCCCGAGTACGGCCGCACGCTCGACCCCATCGTCGCGCTCGGCCAGGCGGCCGCGGTGACCGAGCGGCTCGGCCTCGGCACCGGCGTCACGCTGGTGGCCCAGCACGACCCGATCGACCTCGCCAAGCAGATCGCGACCCTCGACCACCTCTCCGGCGGCCGCTTCACCCTCGGCCTCGGCTTCGGCTGGAACGTCGAGGAGGCCGCCGACCACGGTGTCGAGTGGCGTACGCGGCGGGAGCTGGTACGGGACCGGATGGCGTTGATGCGGGCACTGTGGAGTGACGAACCCGTCGCGTACGAGGGGGAGTTCGGGAGCGTACGGGCCTCGTACGCCCACCCCAAGCCGGTGCAGAAGCCGCGCGGCCCGGTCGTCGGCCCGCGCACCCTCGTCGGCGGGGCCGCCGGCCCCAAGCTCTTCTCCCACATCTGCGAGTACGCCGACGGCTGGCTGCCGATCGGCGGGCGCGGACTGACCGAGTCGCTGCCGGTGCTGCGCGCCGCGTGGGCGGACGCGGGCCGCGACCCGGCGGCGCTGCAGGTGGTCCCGTACGCGGTCTTCCCCACTCCCGGCAAGCTGGCGCACTACGCGGACCTCGGCGTCGAGGAGGTCGTCGTACAGCTGCCGCCGGCGGGGGAGGCGGAGGTGCTTCGGGTGCTGGACGAGTACGGGGCCCTGCTGGGCTGACCCGTGGGCACTGATCGGCTCGACCGTATGCTCGAAGAATGACGACATCCGCGACCGGAACCGGCCCCACCGACAACTCCATGCGTCGCGCCCTCAAACGCGCCCGTGACGGCGTCGCCCTGGACGTCACCGAGACGGCCGTCCTCCTCCAGGCCCGCGGCGAGGCCCTCACCGACCTCGCCGCGTCCGCCGCCCGGGTACGGGACGCCGGCCTCGAACAGGCGGGGCGTCCGGGCGTCATCACGTACTCGAAGAGCGTCTTCATCCCCCTCACCCGGCTGTGCCGGGACAAGTGCCACTACTGCACCTTCGTCACCGTCCCCGGCAAGCTCCGCCGCGCCGGTCACGGCATGTTCATGTCCCCGGACGAGGTCCTCGACATCGCGCGCAAGGGCGCGGCCCTCGGCTGCAAGGAAGCCCTGATCACCCTGGGCGACAAGCCCGAGGACCGCTGGCCCGAGGCGCGCGAGTGGCTCGACGCGCACGGCTACGACGACACCATCGCCTACGTCCGCGCCATCTCCATCCGCATCCTGGAGGAGACGGGCCTGCTGCCCCACCTCAACCCCGGTGTGATGTCCTGGACGGACTTCCAGCGGCTCAAGCCCGTCGCGCCGAGCATGGGCATGATGCTGGAGACCACGGCCACCCGCCTGTGGTCCGAACCGGGCGGGCCGCACTACGGCTCCCCGGACAAGGAGCCCGCCGTACGGCTGCGGGTCCTGGAGGACGCGGGCCGCTCCTCGGTCCCCTTCACCTCCGGCCTCCTGATCGGCATCGGAGAGACGTACGAGGAGCGCGCGGAGTCCCTCTTCGCGCTCCGCAGGATCTCCCGCGCCTACCACTCCATCCAGGAACTGATCATCCAGAACTTCCGCGCCAAGCCGGACACCGCGATGCGCGGCATGCCGGACGCGGAGCTGGACGAACTCGTCGCCACGGTGGCCGTCGCCCGCCACATCATGGGCCCGGCCGCCAACCTCCAGGCCCCGCCCAACCTCGTCGACTCCGAGTACGAGCGGCTGATCGGAGCCGGCATCGACGACTGGGGCGGAGTGTCCCCCCTGACGATCGACCATGTGAACCCGGAACGCCCCTGGCCGCAGATCGAGGAACTCACCGAGCGCTCCCGCGCCGTCGGCTTCGAGTTGCGTGAACGCCTCTGTGTCTACCCGGAGTTCGTCCAGCGCGGCGAGCCCTGGCTGGACCCGCGGCTGCGCCCGCACGTCCGCGCCCTCGCCGACCCGGAGACCGGCCTCGCGCGACCGGACGCGGCCGTCGAGGGCCACCCGTGGCAGGAGCCCGAGGAGGCGTTCGTCGCCTCCGGCCGCACCGACCTGCACTCCTCCATCGACACCGAGGGCCGTACGTCCGACCGCCGCGACGACTTCGACGAGGTGTACGGCGACTGGGCGGCCCTGCGCGAGGCGGCCGCGCCCGGCATGCTTCCGGAGCGCATCGACACGGACGTACGGGCGGCCCTGGCGACGGCGGCGGACGACCCGACGCGCCTCACGGACGCGGAGGCCCTCGCCCTGCTGCACGCCGACGGCCCCGCACTGGACGCCCTCACGCGCATCGCGGACGACGTACGGAGGTCGGCCGTCGGCGACGACGTGACGTACATCGTCACCCGCAACATCAACTTCACCAACGTCTGCTACACCGGCTGCCGATTCTGCGCGTTCGCGCAGCGCAGGACGGACGCCGACGCCTACACGCTCTCCCTGGAGCAGGTCGCGGACCGCGCCCAGCAGGCCTGGGACGTGGGTGCGGTGGAGGTCTGCATGCAGGGCGGCATCCACCCCGACCTGCCGGGCACGGCGTACTTCGACATCGCGAAAGCGGTGAAGTACCGGGTCCCCGGGATGCACGTCCACGCCTTCTCGCCGATGGAGGTCGTGAACGGCGCGACGCGGACGGGGATGTCCGTCCGCGAGTGGCTCACGGCCGCCAAGGAAGCCGGTCTGGACACCATCCCCGGCACGGCCGCCGAGATCCTCGACGACGAGGTCCGCTGGGTCCTGACCAAGGGCAAACTGCCGACGGCGACCTGGATCGAGGTCGTCACGACGGCGCACGAACTGGGCATCCGGTCCTCGTCGACGATGATGTACGGCCATGTGGACCAGCCGCGGCACTGGCTCGGCCATCTGCGGACCCTGGCCCGCATCCAGCAGCAGACGGGCGGCTTCACGGAGTTCGTGACGCTCCCCTTCATCCACACCAACGCGCCCGTGTACCTGGCGGGCATCGCACGCCCCGGCCCGACGACGCGCGACAACCGCGCGGTGACGGCGATGGCGCGCCTGCTGCTGCACCCGTACATCCCCAACATCCAGACCAGCTGGGTGAAGCTGGGCACGGAGGGCGCGGCCGAGATGCTCCGCTCCGGGGCCAACGACCTGGGCGGCACCCTCATGGAGGAGACGATCTCCCGCATGGCGGGCTCCTCCTACGGCTCGTACAAGTCGGTCAAGGACCTGATCGCGGTGGCGGACGCGGCCGGCCGGCCGGCGAAGCCGCGCACGACGCTGTACGGGGAGGTGCCGGAGGAACGGCAGCGGGCGGCGGCGGTCTCGGACGGGCACTTGCCGGAACTTTTGCCGGTCCTGGACTGAGTACGATGATCCGACCCCTGTTCCACGAGGACATGGGGATGTGGAGCTGAGGAGATGCGTGCCGTGCCAGCCCCCAAGGTCTGGGTGACCGGTCTGACGGTGGGAGCGATCGCCGCTGTCGTCGTCCTGGCCGTACAGGCCGACAAGGGGCCGAAGCCCCACGTGGTCGCCGCCCGGCCGAGCACGTCGGCGTCGGCGGGCGCGCATCCCGCGCCGACGAAGTCCGCGGCCCCGGCCGCGGTGCCGGGCGGCTCCGGGACCGGGCGGCGCGTCGTCTACTCCCTCGGGAAGAAGACGGTGTGGCTGGTCGACGCGAGCGACGCGGCCCGCCGTGCGTTCGCGGTGTGGCCCGGGACGGTGAGCCCGGAACCGGGCACCTACACGGTCGGCGCCCGCAACCGGGGCGCCATCACCGGCTCCGACGGCGTGAAGATCGAACACATCGTGTACTTCTCGGTCAGATCCGGCGTGAACATCGCCTTCTCCAACGCGGTGGACGGGGCTTCGCCGCCGCCCGCCTCGGGGGTTCAGACGGGCGGCATCCGGATGCGGGTCGCCGACGGGACGGCACTGTGGACGTTCGCTTCGGCGGGGACGAAGGTGACGGTGGTCGAGTAGCCGGGGCGGTCCTGGTCAGGTGGCCGAGTCGGTCCGCCGGTCGGTCAGCTGCACGACGAGCAGTGCGACCCCGGTGAACACGATCACGCGGGTCGCCGCCTCCAGCCCGTTCCAGGTCTTCGACTGCCACATCGAGAACCACTCACCGCCGATCGCGATGAACCCGGCGCCGAAGAGCAGCAGGAGCATCAGCAGGCCGTAGGTGGAGATGCTGCGAGCGCGGGCGTAGTCACGCCGGGCCCAGAGCCAGGTGCCGTATATGAGGACGAGTGCGGCAAGGGTCTCCCAGATGATGATGGCGACGTACGCCGTGTTCTGAAGTCCCTTGCTGGTGATGGCTCTCCACATCAGGTCGTCGTCCTTGAACGTCGTGTCCATGGCCAGCACATGCTGCACGAACGCCTGATTGGTACCGAAGTCGGTGATGTTGCCGAAGGCCACGAGAGCGATGTAGAGGGCGACACTCGCGGTGAGAAGGGTGGCGCTGAGGTGGAGTGCGCTGCGTGGGGGTGTCGATGCCATGACGGCCATCTTCCCTCACGGGGCGGCGCGGACGCCCAACTGCCCCGCCCAGCACTCAACTTCCGCTGCGTACGTAACGAACTCGGCCCCCGAGGCGTCTGCGAACGCGAGCTGCGCGCCGTCCGTGGAGCTGGCCGCCCTCGGTCGTGACTCGGTGAAGGTTGGCAGGCCCTTCGATCGGGAGGGCGGGCTGCGTGAAATCGACCTCCTCGCAGGGCGCGGATCATCAGCTTCCTGGCCGTACCGCGTCACGAGTGCATCTACGTCTGCAATGTCACTTGGTACGGGTGACGACGGGCTGCTCGGCCTGACTGCTCAGACTCATTCGATCGGGCTGGTCCCGATCGGTTGCCGCATCAGCCGATAACTGAGCACTCAGGGTCACTCAGGACCACTCCTGTCATGTCTCGCATACCCCTCCGCCCCCTAAACCGACCGTTCCCGTTCGATTACAGTGCTGAACTGTCATGCGACGGGCGGAGCCATTGGGGAGGTCTTGGTGAATGCGCCAGCCGGGGCCATATGGGGCCGTGTCGAGCAGCAGGACTTTCGGAGCCGGGTGCGGGGGACGCTGCTCGGGGCCGCAGTGGGGGATGCGCTGGGGGCGCCCGTCGACGGGCTGGATCTCGACGGGATCCGGGAGGCGTACGGGGCCGAGGGCCTCGCGGACTTCGCCTTTGCATACGGCAGACGCGGTGCCGTCACCCACATCACGCAGCTGACCTTGTTCACCGTCGACGGGCTGATACGGGCGCAGGTGCGCCGCGACACCGGTGCCTGGCATCCGCCGACCGATCTGCACCGGGCGTATCTGCGCTGGGCGGCCACCCAGCGCGACTGGGGGCCCGACGAGCGCCGTAAGGACGACGGCTGGCTGGCCCGGGAGGAGTGGCTGTACGCCCGGCGGGACCCGGCGCGTTCGCTGCTGCTCGGGTTCGGGGACGAGCACATGGGGACTCTGGACGCGCCCAAGAGCCCCGGTGAGACCGGACCCGAGGCGGCCGCCCGCTCCGCGCCCTTCGGGCTGCTGGTCGGCTGGGAGCCGCAGCTGGTGGCCCAGCTGGCGGTGGAGTGCGCGACGCAGACCCACGGGCATCCGGTGGCCTATCTGTCGGCGGGCGCGTACGCCGTGGTCGTGCACGGACTGGCCCGCGGCGAGACCCTCGACGGAGCCGTACAGCGGGCGCTCGCGCTGCTTGCCGCCCGGCCGGGGCACCAGCCGGTGTCGGACGCGCTGCAGCATGCGCTGGGCGCCGTACGGCAGGGCATGCCCACGCCCGCGCGGGTCGAGGAGCTGGCCGGGGACGGGTCGGCGGAGGGCGTGCTGGCCGCCGCCGTGTACTGCGCACTGGTGGGGGAGGACTTCCGGCACGGGCTGTGCCTCGCGGTGAACCAGGACGGCCCCTCGGGCGCGACGGCCGCCCTCACCGGCGGCCTCCTCGGCGCTCTGCACGGCGAAACGGCCCTCCCCCCGGCCTGGCTGGCCGAACTGGAAGGCCGTCCGACGCTCCTGGAGCTGGCCGACGACTTCGCCATGGAGATGACACAGGGGCCCGCGCTGCACGGGCCGGCGGGGTCGTCCCCCGGGTGGCTCGCCCGCTATCCGCGAGCCTAGCTCTGCGGCGCTACTCCTTCGCCGCCGTGCCCACGGTGTCCTCCGCAGGACCCGCCGGAGTGGGGATCGCCGCCGCGGCCGTGCCGTCGTCGTCCGTGTTGATGCGTTCGATGACGGCGAGGCGCTCCGGGGTGTCCTCGGGCCTGAGGTAGCCGATGAGGATGTAGAGGAGCAGGGAGACCGCCAGCGGGATCGAGACCTGGTACTGGAGCGGGACTCCGCCGTGGACGTTCCAGTTGATGGGGTAGTTGACCAGCCAGAAGGCGAGCAGGCCCATGGACCAGCTGGTCAGCGCGGCCGTGGGGCCGGAGCGGCGGAACGGGCGCAGCAGGCCCAGCATCATCGGGATGGCGATCGGGCCCATCAGTCCGGCGACCCACTTGATGACCACCGTGATGATGTCCTTGAAGGTGGGGGAGTTGACCTGCGTCGCCACCGCCATCGACAGGGCCAGGAAGACCACCGTGGTCACCCGGGCCGCGATCAGCCCGGAGCGCTGACCCCACTCCCGCGCCCGCCGGGACAGCACCGGAGCCGCGTCCCGGGTGAAGACGGCCGCGATCGCGTTCGCGTCCGAGGAGCACATGGCCATGGTGTGGGAGAAGAAGCCGACGATGACCAAGCCCAACAGGCCGTGCGGCAGCAGCTGTTCGGTCATCAGGCCGTAGGAGTCGGAGCCGTCCGGCTTCTGGGCGTGGACCAGGAGCGGCGACATCCACATGGGGAAGAAGAGGACCACCGGCCAGACCAGCCACAGGGCCGCCGACAGCCGTGCCGAGCGCTCGGCCTCGCGGGCGCTGCCCGTCGCCATGTAGCGCTGGGCCTGGTTGAGCATGCCGCCGTTGTACTCGAAGAGCTTGATGAAGAGGAACGCCAGCAGGAACACCGTTCCGTACGGGCCGACCAGCGGCTTCCCGTGACCATGCAGGGCCGGCTCGTCCCAGGCGCCGAAGAAGCCGATGCCCTTGTCGTTCAGCTTCAGTACGACGGCGACGAACATCGAGATGCCCGCCAGCAACTGGATGACGAACTGGCCGAGTTCGGTCAGCGCGTCCGCCCACAGACCGCCGATGGTGCAGTAGACGGCGGTGATCGCGCCGGTGATGAGGATGCCCTGGTTGAGGGTGATGCCGGTGAAGACGGACAGCAGTGTCGCGATCGCCGCCCACTTGGCGCCCACGTCCACGATCTTCAGCAGCATGCCCGACCAGGCCAGCGCCTGCTGCGTCTTCAGGTCGTAACGGTTCTTCAGGTACTCCAGCGGGGAGGCCACATGGAGCCGTGAGCGCAGCCGGTTGATGCGCGGCGCGAACAGTTTCGAGCCGATGGCGATGCCCAGCGCGATCGGGAAGGACCAGGTGACGAAGGAGGTCACGCCGTAGGTGTAGGCGATGCCCGCATAGCCCGTGAACATCACCGCGCTGTAGCCCGACATGTGGTGCGAGATGCCGGACAGCCACCACGGCATCTTCCCGCCGGCCGTGAAGAAGTCGCTGACGTCGTCCACGCGCTTGTGCGACCAGACGCCGATAGCGACCATCACACCGAAGTAGCCGATGAGCACGGCCCAGTCGAGACTGTTCATGTGCGCCCTCCCAGGGTCCGCCTTGTGAACGGCTCGCTCATCGTGGGCGCGCCCGCATGGGCACGACAAGCGAACGTCAGGTCAAGGGAAGGCAAAAATGTTCCTTGTGTTGACCTGCGTTCATACACATGAACCAGCTCTCGAGGTGGTCAGCGCATCAGCTCCCCCGCGTTGACCAGCAGCGACTGCCCCGTGATGGCCCGCGCCCGGTCCGAGGCCAGGAACACCGCCGCGTCCGCCACGTCCCCGTCCGTCGCCAGCTCCGGCAGCGCCATCCGTCCGGTCAGCCGCTCCAGTACGTCGGCCTCTGGCACGCCCTCCGTCTGTGCTGTGAACTGGACGTACGCCTGCACCGGCGGCCCCCACATCCAGCCCGGCAGCACGGTGTTGACACGTATACGATGCGGCCCCAGCTCCCGGGCCAGGGAGTACATCGCGCTCGTCAGCGCCCCTTTCGAGGCCGCGTACGCCGCCTGCTTCACCTGGGTGGGGGCCGCCACCGCCGACTGTGTCCCGATGAACACCACCGAGCCCCCGCATGCCTTCAGTGCCGGCAGACAGGCCCGGGTCATCCGCAGCGAGCCCAGCAGGTTCACGTCGATCACCTGCTGCCAGCTCACGAAGTCCGCATCCGCCAGACCGCCGAAGTAGCCGTCCATCGCGGCCACATGGACGACCGCGTCGATCCGTCCGAACCGCTCCCTCGCGAGCGCCGCCAGCGCCTCGCACTGTGCCTCGTCCCTGATGTCGGTCGCCCGGTACGCCGTGTGCGCCCCGTCCGGATCGATCTCACCGGCGCTCTTGGCGAGGTTGGCCTCCGTGCGCGCCCCGAGCACCGCGTTGCCGCCGTCGCGCACGACCGCCGCCGCGACCTGATGACCGAGCCCGGCGCCGACCCCCGACACGACGACGGTCTTGCCCGTGAGCAGTGACATCGGAGCCTCCCGGGTATGGCGGATTACCTGACGGGGCGTCAGAGTATGGGCGACCGGCGGAGGACGGAAGGGGAGCGACATGAGCGAGGAAACCCGTAGCGACGTGTACGCCGAGCTGGCCGCCGTGGGCCCGTACGGAGTCCGCCCCGGCCATGCGCTGATCACCATGGTCGAGCCGCACCCCGGCCACGAGTACGCGTACAACCGCTGGTACGAGGACGACCACTACTACGCCGGCGCGATGGCCATGCCGTGGATGTACGCCGGGCGCCGCTGGGTGGCGACCCGCGACCTCCAACTCCTGCGCTACCCCGAGAAGTCGGCGATCGCCCAGCCGGTCACCGCCGGCTGCTACATCTCCACGTACTGGATCACGGACGGCCGCTACGACGACCACATGCGCTGGACCGTCTCGATCAACAAGCGCCTCAACCGGGACGCCCGGGTCTACCAGGACCGTACGCATGTCTTCACGGCGTTCCAGGACCACGAGGTGACGGTCTACCGGGACGGGGCCGCCGGACCCCGCGACTTCCACGCTCTCGACCACCCGTACGCCGGTCTGGTCGTCGAGGTGATCGACGCCGAATCGGCCGGGCAGCGGGCCGAGTTGCTGGAGTGGCTGCGCTCCCGCCACCTGCCCAAGCGGGTGGCGGGCTCACCGGCCGCGATGGTGACCGTCTTCCGCCCGACGCCCCTGCCCGGCGACCGCATGACCTACGTCAAGCAGGTCGAGGGCGTGGAGACCAGGCTGACCCTGCTGTGGTTCCTGGAGGCGGATCCACGCGACTGCTGGGAGGCGTACTTCGCGGACCTGGAGGCGCCGGTGCGGGAGGCGGGACTGGGCAGGGTGGAGCTGGTGGCGCCGTTCGTCCCGACGGTGCCGGGCACGGACAAGTACGTGGACAGGCTCAGGTAGGTGGGTGCACCCGCTCAGGTGCTGGGCGCAGCCGAGCCCCCTCGGCAAGGACGGCGAGCTGGACGAGAGGGCTCTTCAAGTGCTGCTTGTGAAATTGTGGAAGGCGAACGCAGTCGAGGATCAGCAGATCCTCCCCCCTACGCCTTGATCGAGCCGACGAAGGTGTTCCACGCGTCGGCCGGGAAGGCCAGTACGGGACCCTCGGGGACCTTGGAGTCCCGGACGGCCATGGCCGCGCGGACCGGCGACTTGATCTCGACGCACGCGCCGTTGCCCGTGGAGTACGAGGACTTGGTCCACGTGTCCGTGGCGCCCTGACGAATTGCCATTTTTGCTCCGGAATGCCAGTTGTTGAGTTGCTGTCACCGCACGACGGATCCGACTCCGAACCCACAGCGCGGTTTGCGCCAACCCTTGGTGTGTGGTGGCGTGATCGACGCTACTCGCCAACCTCGACGTACGAAGTGACCATTCACTCGACCGGGTGGCATATTCCAGATGGGTCTTCCAGTCCGACCCTGGGACGGTGTACCTTACGGCGCTTCAGCGCGCGTACTCCTTCGCGATGTCCGCGATGAACTGCCGCGACTGGTCCGGATTCAGCGCCTGGGCGCGCAGATGCTCGTACATCACGCTGTATTTCTGCACGTCGTTGGCCTTCTCCAGGTACAGGTCGCTGGTGACGCCCTCGATGTACACGACGCTGGAGTCGGCCGCGTCGGGGAACTCGAGGATCGCGTACTGGCCGTTGAGGCCCGGGTGGGCTCCCATGTCGAAGGGGATCACCTGCACGGTGACGTGCGGCAGTTGCGACTGCTCGACGAGGTACTCCAGCTGGTCGCGCATGAGGGAACGATTGCCCACCACCCGCCGCACGGCCGCCTCGTCCATCACCGTCCACAGCCGGAGCGGGTTCTCCGGGGCGGTGATTCGTTCCTGCCGACGCAGGCGCACCTGCACGCGCTTCTCGACGTCGGTGGCGGCCGTCTCCGGCAGCGCACCCGCGATCAGCGCCTCCGCGTACTGCCGGGTCTGCAACAGCCCCGGGACGACCTGGGGGTCGTACACCCGCAGACTCGCCGCATCCGTCTCCAGCCCGATGTAGACGCTGTACGGGATGTCGCCGAAGGAGTGCCACCATCCCTGCTGGCGGCTGTCCTTGGCCATCTGCATCAGCGAGTCGACGATGCGGTGGTCCTCCACCTCGTACACCCCGCACAGGTCGCGGACGTCGCGCTGGCTGATGCTGCGCCGCCCGTTCTCCAGGCGACTGATCTTCGACTGCGACACCAGCAGCCGCTCGGCGACCTCTTCGGCCGTCATGCCCTTGAGCTCGCGGAGCCGGCGCAGCTCCTGGCCCAGCCGGCGTCGCCTGACGGTGGGATTGACATTGGACGCCACGAGACGTGCACCTCCGGCTGCGTGCCTGCACTAGCTGTACTTTGCCACTTTGCGTATCTGCTGTTGAGCAGACTGCCACCAAGGGACTTGGTACCGCTGGGAAACGGCGTATATGCGCTGCGCGGACGACAGTTCATGAGTTCATGGAAAAACGGCCGCGCGGGGCGGCGGAACCATTACGGCACCCGTATGGACGGATGGCGTACGGCCCCGCCGCCCCGCGCGGACCAGCGGCTCCCGTACCGGGTCTCGGGGACTGCCTCTGAAGGCTCGGTGCGGCGCTCGGCGGTGCGTGGTGCTGCGGTGCGTGGTGCTGCGGTGCGTTGCGGTGCAAGGTCGTGCTGGTGCTGCGGTTCGTGCTGCTCGTCGTGGGACTGCGGCTCAGTGGGCCACGACGCGCGCCATGGAACCGCGGCGCGGCTGCATCGGAACGCCACGAGCGGGTTCCGGTGCGGACCTGGCCGGTCCGGCGGCGGCCTGACGGCCGGCCGGGGCCGGGTTACGGCGTGGTTGTGCGCCCACGCCGTTCTGGACGTCCATCACGGCGTGCGCGACGAGACCGCCCATGGGGTCGTGCCTGATGAGATCCCGCAACCGGGACCGAGAGGACCGCCCCTCGTTCCCCGGGTACAGGTGCTTGCCGAGGCCGACCGCGTGCGCCAGTGCGGCGAGCGCCGCGGTCCGCGGGTCCGGCGGTACGCCGGTGCGGATCGCGGAGTCCAGTCGGGCCCTGATCTCCCGGCTGATCTCGGTGTCCGTCGCCTGGTAGCGAGTCGTCGGCAGCACTCCGCACATCTGGCCCGCCACGGCATGCACCATGCCGCACCGCTCCAGATGCGAGAGGTAGGTCTGGCGCAGTCCCAGCCGGGGCCCGCCAATCCAGTTCACTGCACGTACCGGAGCGCCACGCCTGCGCAGCAACTCCAACGCACAGTCCAATGTCGGATCTCCAGTCGGCCGTGGGGCTACCACGGCGATACGATCCCCGTCTGGGGCTATCCGTCCGGCCAGCGCCAGCTCCACTAGCTGTGCTCCGGCCAGACCGAGGTCGAGCGACTGCGGCTGTGCAGTGGTACCCGTGGCCGGGTCCAACGCCAGCAGCAGAAGCTCCTCCGGAAGTGTTCTGCGGCTCCTGCCCATCCATGCCTCCCCGCGTGGATGAAAGACAGGGTGACCCCTCTCACATTGGTCTGTCGAGGGTGCGTGACCTGTTTGTGAGGGAACCAGTAGGTATGTCGTTCTCGTCTACCGCAGGGGTTAAGCCCGCACACAGGACACTGGTACATGGTTCGGACAGCGCGTTGGAGCGGTGTTTCGGGCGGCGGTTCACGGTTCGGTAGGTCGCACGGAGGGCGTGCGGCATGGAGGAGGCATCGGTGGCGGGCGAGTCCCCCGACAGGTCGAAGCAGCGCGAGTCGTCGGCAGAACCGACGTCGGGGAACAAGGGCCCGGTTCCCGAGCCCGCCCGCGATCCCCGTCTCTCGGTGTCCCGGGAGCCCGACTCCGCCGACACGTCCGAGGCACGCGGAGGCGTGGACACGGCGACGCGGGTGTTTTCCGTACGGGATCTGAAGACCGCGGTCGAGGAGGCCGGGGGGACTGCGGCTGAGAGGCCTGAGGCGGAGGGGACCGCAGCCGAGCAGCCGGAGGCCGGGGAGGCCGCGGTCGAGGAGCCTGGGGCTGCGGAGGCGAAGGGCGCCGAGGTCGAGGATCTTGGGGCTGCGGAAGCGGCGGCCGGCGGCGACGAGGCTGCGTCCGAGGGTGGAGATTCGGCCGGCGACGCCGCCGGGACCGGGGGCGACGAGGGCGGTGACGCCCGGCTCCGGGCCGCTGTGGCGGCGTGGGTCCGCTCCGGGGACTCCGAGGGCCCCGGGAACGCAGAGAGCACCGCTGAGGCCGACGAGGACGGCGCCACGGAGACGGTGGCGGGCCCCGACGTCCGGGACGAGGCTGCTACCGACTCCGACGGGGCGGAAGAGGGGCCGGGGGACGCTGCCGCCGAGCGCGCCGAGCGCGCCGAGCGCGCCGACTCTGCCGCGGACGCAGAGCCTGCCGCGGACGCCGACTCTGCCGCGGATGCCGAGCGCGCCGAGCCCGCCGCGGACGCCGAGCGCGCCGTGCCCGCCGATTCCGCCGCGGACGTCGAGTCTGCCGATTCTGCCGAGCCCGCCGAGCCCGCCGCGGACACCCGTGCCGAAACGGGCGCCGCCGCTGAGGCGGACGTTGAGGCCCAAACGGCTGCCGACGCCGAAACGGGCGACGAGACCGAAGCCGGCCACGACTCCGGCGCCGGCAACGGGTCCAGGACGGGCGGCGCGTCCGAACCGCGTGATGTCTCCGAGACCGGCGGTGCATCCGGGACGCGCGCCGAGGCCGGCCCGGACGGCGGATCCGAGAAGCGCGCCGAAGCCAAGAGCGGCGGTGCACCCGAGGCGGGCGCCGAGCCCGGGGCGGCCGACGGATCCGAGACGCGCGCCGAAGCCAAGAGCGGTGACGCATCCGGGACGGGCGGTGCAGCCGGAGCCAAGAGCGGTGACGCATCCGGGACGGGCGGTGCAGCCGGAGCCAAGAGCGGTGACGCATCCGAGGCGGGCGGTGCAGCCGCAGCCGGTGGGGGTGCCGTTGGCGTCCGCGAACCCGCAGTCGCCGACGGTGAGGAAGCTCCGAAGGGGCCACCCGCACCCGACGACGAAAGTGGTACGGGTGGTGCGGGTGGGAGCACCAAGGCCGAAGGCGAGGCCGAGGCCGAGGACAAGCCCGTCGACCAGCCCACCGCCATCTTCAAGCGTCCCAAGCCCCAGGTCGACCAGCCCACCACCATGCTCAAACTGGGCGGCGCCAAGACCCCGGAGCCCTCCGAAGCCGAGCGCACCAGCAAGTTCGTGGCGCTCAAGCCCCTGGACGAGCCGCGCACGCCCCGCAGGCCCGCGGACGCGACCGCGCCCGTCCCCCAGGTCGGCCCCGAGCGCACCGCCCAGCAGCCGCTGCCCCCGAAGCCGCCGCTGGACCTGCTGGCCGAGCTGACGAACACCCCGCCACCGCCGCAGACCCCGGTCCGCACGATCATCCGCAGGGTCAAGATCTGGACCCCGCTGGTCCTGCTCCTCGCGATCATCTTTGCGATCGTGCAGGCCGTGCGACCGCTGCCCACCCCCACCCTCGCGCTCACGGCCGACGACTCGTACACCTTCGCCGGCACCAAGGCCGGCCTCCCCTGGCCGAACGAGGGTCAGGGCTGGCTCGACGTCGAGGGCATCGGCACGATGGGCAACTTCGGCAAGCAGACTCCCGTCGCGATCGGCTCCGTGGCCAAGGCGATGACCGCGTACATCGTCCTCAAGGACCACCCGCTGAAGCCGGGCGAGGAGGGCAAGAAGATCAAGATCGACGCGTTGGCGGAGAAGGAGGGCGGCTACGACAAGCAGCACGAGTCCACCCTCAACACCGTCAAGGAGGGTGATGTCCTCACCGAGAAGCAGGCGCTGTCGGCCATCATGATCCCGTCGGCCAACAACATCGCGCGCCTGCTGGCCCGTTGGGACATGGGCTCCGAGGCGGCGTTCATCAAGAAGATGAACGACACCGCCAAGCAACTCGGCATGAAGAACACGACCTACACCGACGCCTCCGGTCTCAAGGAGTCCACCGTCTCCACCGCCGAGGACCAGGTGAAGCTCGGCAACGAGCTGGTGAAGATCCCGGCCCTGATGGACATCACGAAGCTGCCCTACTGGTTCGACCCGTCCGGCAAGAAGTGGAAGAACTACAACGATCTGGTCCCCTACAACGGCGCCATCGGCATCAAGACGGGCACGACCACCAAGGCCGGCGGCAATCTCCTCTTCGCCGCCACCAAGGAGGTCGGCGGCGAGACGGTCACCGTGGTCGGCGCGATCCTCGACCAGCAGACGGCGCCGATCATCGACACCGTCATCCACGGCAGCAAGGTGGCGATGCTCGCCGCCCGGGATGCGCTCACCTCGACGAAGATACTGAAGAAGGGCGACGTCGTCGGGTACGTGGACGACCAGCTCGGCGGTCACACCCCGATCGTGCTCACCAAGGACGTCGCCGCCGTCGGCTGGGCGGGCCTGAAGGTGAAGCTGTCCTTCGACTCCGACGCCGTCCCGCACACCGCGAAGGCCGGCACCAAGGTGGGCACCCTCACCGTGGGCGACGGCACGAGCGGCGCGGTCAAGGTCCCGGTGGCGCTGCAGAAGGACCTCACGGAACCCGGCTTCACGGCGAAGCTCAAGCGCCTCGGCTGACAGCGGCCGCGGCTGCCCTCGCACCCCGCCGGCGGGCCCACCAGGGGGCCCTCCGACGGGGTGCGTGCTAGCGTCACGAAACGGGGCAGGCCGCCGCTCACGGGACGCGACCGGGAAATCCCCGGGGACGCGGCCGCGAACCAGCGGACAACGGGACGCGTCCCAGAACAGAAGACGGGACACCACGGGGAGTGCCTTCAGGTGGCCACTGCGGAGCCGACACGCGCCGACGACGCCGATCCGGGCCCGGGAAACGGCCCGCGAATACGCGTGCCCGCACCGCGCTCGGAGGACATGCGCGGCATGCACGGAACTGACACCGCCCGCGCGCAGCCGGGCGAGCGGGCGAACAGCGACAGGACATCACGCGCGCGGGCCGCCTTCCTCGCCCTGCGCGAGCGGATGCTGCGCCACCCGGTGCTCTCCGTCACCGCCCTCGCCGGTGTACTCCACATCGTCTGGTTCTTCACCTTCGCGAACAGTGGCGGCGATCTTGCGGCCCAGGACGCATGGGCCGAGTTCGTCGGCCGGCACCCCGACTCGGCGTACAACCTCGCCTGGTACGGCGGTATGCACCCGGTGTCGTACAGCGTGGTCTCGCCGTATCTGATGTCGGTGCTCGGTGTCCGTACGACCATGATGATCGCCGGGACGGTCTCGGCCGGTCTGCTGACGATGATCCTGATCCGCAGCCGGAGCGTGAAGAACCCGCTGTGGGCGTCGCTGGCGGGACTCTTCGCGTTCGTGTGCAACGCGGTCTCGGGCCGGGTGACCTTCGGACTGGGCACGATGTTCGCGCTGGGCGCGGTCGCCACCGTCTTCTGCTGGCCGTACAAGTGGCGCTACAAGCGATGTGCGAAGGCCCTGTGCACGGCCCCGCTGGCCGCGCTGGCGACGATGTCGTCACCGGTCGCGGGCCTGTTCGTCGGGCTGGTCGCCGTCGCCCTGTTCCTGCAGAAACGCCGTCCCGGCGCCTGGGCCCTCGGGCTCACCCCGGCCGCGGTGGTCGCCGTGTCGGCCTGGCTGTTCCCCTTCTCCGGCACCCAGCCGATGACGATCTGGTCGGTGATCCTGCCGTTCCTGTACGCCGTCCTCGCCTTCGTGCTCGTCCCGAAGGAGTGGACGACGGTCCGCCTGACCTCCGCGGTGTACGGCCTCTCGGTCCTCGCGGTCTGGCTGGTCAGCTCGCAGATCGGCTCCAACATCACCCGGCTGGCCATGCTGTTCGCCGGCGTGACGCTGGTCGCGGCCCTCCCGTTCACGGTCCCGCGCTCGCGCAAGTGGTACGTCACCGTGCTCGCCTTCGCCGGCTTCGTCGTCTGGATCGGCTTCAAGTCGGTCGACGACATCATCCACACCTCGCCCGCAGCGTCCTGGGCGCGCGAACTGGCCCCGCTGGTGAACGAGCTCCAGGGCGTCGGCGCCGAGAAGGGCCGCGTCGAGGTCGTCCCGGCCCGCTCCCACCGCGAGGCCTCCGCCCTCGCCCCGTACGTCAACCTGGCCCGCGGCTGGAACCGCCAGGCCGACATGGAGCGCAACCCCCTCTTCTACGACGACACCCTCAACTCGGCGAACTACCACGAATGGCTGCAGCGCTGGGCCGTCCACTTCGTCGTCCTGCCGAAGGGCGAGCCGGACGGCGACGGCGGGGAGCGCGAGCGGGAGCTCGTGCAGCGGGGCATGCCGTATCTGAAGCAGATCTGGGGCGACGCCAACTGGCAGCTGTTCCGCGTCACCGACCCCACCCCGCTCGCCGACCCGCCCGCCACCGTCGACCGCGCGGCCCAGGGCGAGCTGACCATCGAGGTCAAGAAGCCCGGCCGCGTCCTGATCCGCGTCCCCTACTCCCCGTGGCTCGGCCTGGTAGACACCAAGGGCAAGGGGGTGAAGCCCCCGCAGGAGACGTACGCCTCGAAGCACCGCGCGGACGGCACCCCCAAGTCGTACGACAACGTCAACGGCTGCCTGATGGAGACGCAGGAGGACGACAAGGGCGACAAGTGGACGATCCTGCTGGCGCCGAAGGCGGGCACCTACCGGCTGGGAGCGCCGTACCAGCTACCGCGCGGCACGCCCTGCCCGGACGAGCTGAAATAAGCCCGTCCGGCGTTTGAGGACGAGGCCGTTCAGGCCGAAAGCGGGGGTCTGGGGGCGGCAGCCCCCAGGGACGGGACGGGAAGGGGCGGCGGGGGCGAAGAAACCGACGCCGCCCCGAAGCCGCTCACTTCACCGGAAACGCCACATCACACACCGCATCCTCCGGCCCCGCCGCCTCCCAGTCCGCGAAGTAGATCTCCCGGCACGGCCCCGCCTGCTGAAGCCGCTGCGCCGCGATCCACTGCTCCACCGCCTCGAAGGCGGCCCCGATCTGCGGGGCGGCCACCTGGGCCTTGGTGATCCGGGTGTACGCCAGCCGAGCCGCCGGCTCGACGCGCACCCGGGTCTCCCAGGGCCGCCCGTGCTGCTCGGCCCACCCCCGGGCCGCCGCCTCGTCCGCGACCGGCACGCAGGACTCCGCAGGTCCGTCGCTCTCCATGGACACCTCGGAGTGATAGACGACGAAGGGCGCCCCCGCGACACCTCCACTGGCGCCCGCCGCCTCCTCGAGACGGTCCAGCGACGCCCCGATCCACGCCGGCAACTCGTCCTGCAGTGTGTGCCGGGACTGGGTGATCACCACCTGCTCGGGCACGTCCACCGTCTCGACCACGAACTTCCCGTACATCTCGGAGCTCCTCCCCGACAGTCGTCCACGGAGGTACTCGACGAGCGTCCGCTGCCCCGCGATGCGCGCCTCGACGTCCGCCCAGTAGGCGGCGAGCCGGTCGGCGGCCTCGGTGCCGTCCGCCTCCACCACCTCTGCGATCCGGGCGAGCGGCATGTCGAGCTGCCGCAGCAGGGCCACGAGGCGGGCCCGTTCCACCTGGTCGGCGCGGTAGTAGCGGTAGCCGCTGAGCTCGTCGACGTGCGCGGGCGCGAGCAGGCCGAGGCGGTCGTAGAGCCGCAGTGCCTTGGCCGACAGGCGCGCCCGGGTCGCGAACGCGCCGATGGTGAGCAGTTCCTCGTCCACCCGAGCAGCTCCCTTTTCGGTCGGCTCGCCCTCCGTCACCGGACGGGTCCTTTCCGCCCGGTGACGGGAACGCTCGCCCTTGCCCCAGGGGCAAGGTCAACGCCCGACTACGCGAGGGCGCTCTCCACCGCCGCCACGAGCTCCGCCGCCTCCGGCTCGGTCTGCGGGGAGAAGCGGGCCACGACCTTGCCGTCCCGGCCGATCAGGAACTTCTCGAAGTTCCAGCGGATGTCACCGCTGTGGCCCTCGGCGTCGGCGAAGCCGGTCAGACGGTCGTAGAGGGGGTGCCGGTTCTCGCCGTTCACCTCGACCTTCTCGGTCAGCGGGAAGGTCACGCCGTACGTCGCCGAGCAGAACTCGGCGATCTCCTCGGCGCTGCCCGGCTCCTGCCCGAGGAACTGGTTGCAGGGCACGCCGAGGACGGTGAAGCCCTGCTCGGCGTAGCGCTCGTGGAGGCGCTCGAGCCCGGTGTACTGCGGGGTCAGCCCGCACTTGGAGGCCACGTTGACAATGAGGACGGCCTTGCCCGCGTACTGGGAGAGGTCGGCGGAGCCACCCTTGAGGGCGCCGATCTCCACGTCGAGGGGGGCGGCGCCGTTGCTGTCTGCAGTCGTCATAAGCGGATGCTAACTCCGGTACATGTCGTCCCGGCTCTGGGCCTCCACCAGAACGTCACCGGCCGCGGTCCGTGAGTACAGCACCGAGCGGCCCGCGCGCCGCCGCTCCACCAGCCCCGCGTCCAGCAGCACCTTCAGGTGGCGGCCGACCGAGCCGAGGCCCTGGCCGGTGACGGCGGTCAGCTGGCTGGTGCTCATCGGGGCGGCGAGCAGGACGAGGACCGAGGCGCGCGCGGGGCCGAGCAGGGCGGCCAGGCTCGCGGGCGCGGGGCGGGCGCGGTGGTCGGCGAGCGTCCCCGTGCACGGGTAGACGATGGCGTACCGGTCGGGCTCCTCCCACGACACCCAGCCCGCCTCGGGTGTCACCGGCACGAAGACCAGCTCGGCGCCGGAGATCTCGCGGGGCGGGTATTCGTGCAGGTTGACCTGGAGCCGGTTCTCGCCGAGCCAGCGGGTCCGGCCCGGTCGCAGATCGTCCAGTACGGCGGCCCAGCCGCCCTGGCTGACGCGGGCGGTGCGGGCGACGACATCGGCCTGGAGGATGTGCCGCCGACGGGTCCAGTACGGCCGTACGCTCTCGGCCCAGACGTACTCGAAGAGGCGGGCCGCCCGCTCGGGCAGGTCGTCGCGGTCGAGTTCGGCGGGGAGCCGGGCGGCGGGGGAGACGGTGGCGAGGGCGACGGCGAGCTGGGCGCGGGCGTCGGCGGGGGCGACCGCCCGTACGCGCGCGACCCCCTCCTCGAAGGTCTCGCCGTCCCTGGGCGCCGGGGTGAGGAAGTCGGCGATCCAGGTCCGGCCGAGCCCGGCGCGCACCAGCCGCGCGGTCACGGGATCGGCGGCCAGCAGCGCCCGGTAGCCCGGCAGATGGTCCCGCAGCCAGGCCTGTTCGCCGGGGTGCGCGGCCTGCCGCGAGTGCAGCAGCCGCAGCGAGGCGAAGGTCTCGGCGAGCGGGGAGAGGACGAACCGGCTGCGGGCGAGGGTGTCGGCGTTGATCTGCCACCAGCCCATGACCGCCACCCGCCTTCGGAGGTTTCGCGTGTGCGCGAAACAATAACCGGCGCCGGCAGGCCGTCCCGAGACTCCGTGCATGCGCAGCTACCGAGACCTCTTCCGCACCCCGGAGTTCACCCCGTTCTTCCTCGCCTCCGCCGCCCACACCGCGGCCCAGACGATCGGCGCCCTGGCCCTCGGCACGCTGGTCTACCGGATGACCGACTCGCCGCTGCTGTCGGCGGTGAGCATGTTCGGCCCGCAGTTGGCGCAGGTGCTCGGCGCCACGTTCCTGCTCTCCGGCGCCGACCGGCTGCCGCCGAGGTCGACGCTGGCCGGCATCGGTCTCGCCTTCGCCGCCGGTACGGCCGTCCTCGCCCTGCCCGGACTGCCGGTCGCGGCCGTCTTCGGCGTCGTGCTCGTCCAGGGACTGATCGCCTCGCTGGGCGGGGGAGTGCGCTGGGGACTGCTGAACGAGATCCTCTCCAAGGACGGCTATCTGCTGGGCCGTTCGGTGTTCAACATGCTCTCCGGGCTGATGCAGATCACCGGCTTCGCGACCGGCGGCGCCCTGCTGACGGTCCTGTCCCCGCACGCCTGCCTGCTCATCTCGGCGGCGCTCTACGCCACCGCCGCCCTCGGCACCCGGCTGGGTCTGACCGCCCGCCCGCCGCGCTCCTCGGGCCGCCCGTCCGCCGCGGCGACCTGGCGCACGAACGCCCTCCTGTGGTCCTCGCGCCCCCGCCGCCTCACCTACCTCGGCCTCTGGCTCCCCAACGGCCTGGTCGTCGGCTGTGAATCCCTCTACGTCTCGTACGACCCGCACGCGGCCGGTGCGCTGTTCGCCTGCGGGGCGCTGGGGATGTTCGCCGGTGACGTGACCGTCGGCCGCCTCGTACCGGCCGCGCTGCGCCCCCGGCTGGCCACCCCGCTGCTCCTCCTGCTGGCCACGCCGTACCTGCTCTTCGCCCTGCACCCCGCGCTGCCCTGGTCGGCCGCCCTCGCCGTGATCGCCTCGGCGGGCTTCGGCGCGAGCCTCGTCCAGCAGGAACGCCTGATGGCCCTCACCCCGGACGAACTCAGCGGCCACGCCCTGGGCTTGCACTCGGCAGGAATGCTCACCATGCAGGGCGTGGCCGCGGCCCTGGCGGGTTCGGTGGCCCAACTCACCTCGCCTGCCACGGCGATGACCGTGATGGCGCTCGCGTCCCTATCGGTGACGCTGACGCTGGCTACGACTGCTGCTCGACAGCGGGCGCCGGAGCCGGCACCGGTGCTGCAGGAGCCGTAGGAGCGGCCCCCGAGCCGAACTGCTGGGCCGCCTTGTCGAAGTACCTGAGCAGCTCCACCGGGAACGGCATCACGAGCGTCGAGTTCTTCTCGGCCGCGACCTCCACGACCGTCTGGAGGAGGCGCAGCTGCATCGCCTCGGGGGTGTCCGACATGATGCGGGAGGCGTTGGCGAGCTGCTGGGCGGCCTGGAACTCGCCGTCCGCGGTGATGACCCGGGCCCGCCGCTCTCGTTCCGCCTCGGCCTGCCGGGACATGGACCGCTTCAGCGACTCCGGCAGCTGTACGTCCTTGATCTCCACGCGGTCGATGTGGACGCCCCAGCCGGCGGCCGGGCTGTCGATCATCAGGGCGAGCCCCTCGTGCAGCCGCTCACGGTCGGAGAGCAGGTCGTCCAGGTCGCTCTTGCCGATGATGGAGCGCAGCGACGACTGGGCGACCTGGCCGACGGCGAAGACGTAGTCCTGGACCTCGATGGCGGCCCGGAGCGGATCGGTCACCCGGAAGTAGACGACCGCGTCGACCTTCACCGAGACGTTGTCCTTGGTGATGCCCTCCTGCGTCGGTACCGGCATGGTGACCACCTGGGTGTTCACCTTCCGCATCCGGTCGATGAACGGAATCAGGAACGTCACGCCCGGCTGCCGGTACGACGGCAGCGCCTTGCCCATCCGGAACACGACCCCGCGCTCGACCTGGTTGACCACCCGCATACCGCTGCGCAGCACGAGCAGGGCCGCCAGGGCCACCAGCACGACCGCGACCACAGTGCCTTCCATGGCACTCCATTCCTCGAAAGGATTCCCCGTAAGGATTGAGACAAGGAAGTAGACACCGGACGGAGTTGGCCGGATGCGCCCGCACGCGTCAGGAGATCGTCAAGAAAACGATCCTCCGCGGGGGCGCGGTAGTCCTCGCGAGCGGCGTCGAATCGCCCGAGGGCGGCGTCCCGTCTCCGGTGCGCCGCCCTCGGTTGTCGTGCCGTCCTGTCAGCTCCGGTGTGCGGAGCCGTGGATCAGGAGCTCGGTCACGTCCATGTAGCTGCAGCCCGAGGGGCTCGGGTCCGTCGCGCACTTGGCGCCGTTGTCGGCGGCCTGGTTGCCGAGCATGGTCAGGCGGACGTAGCGGACGTTCTGCCCGGTGCCGGCCTTGAGGGGCACGGCGTTCTCCCGGCCGGTGTCGGCGGGCTTGAAGTGGCCCTCGGCGGCGGTGACCCAGGTGGTGCCGTCCGTCGAGGTCTCCACCCGGTAGTCGCCGAGGGACGCCGTCAGATCGTCCCCGCAGCCCGCCGTCGGGTCGATGCGCAGTTCGGTGACGTCGACGGCCGAGGGCAGCTTGACGGTGTTGTGCACCGGGTCGACCCCGGTGCCGTTGCTGCCGCCCTTGGCGTCCGAGCCCCAGACGGTGCCCGACATGTCGATCAGGCCGTTCGGTCCGCAGCCGAAGTCGGTGTTGTCGGGCCCGGTGAACTCCGTGACCGTGGCACCGCCGGAGGCGGCGGCCCAGTCGCGGCGCAGTGCCCAGTCGGCGCCGCTCCCGGAGCCGACGGAGACCGTGCGGATCTGCGGCTCGTAGCCGTTGCCGCTCGCGTACACCTTCCGGTACGTGCCCTTGGGGACGTTGTGGATCGTGTACGTGCCGTCCGCCCTGGTCACGGCGGAGAAGTCGGCGCCGGGGAAGCCGGAGGCATGGCCGCTGATGCTGACGCCGACCCCGCCGACGGGGGCGCCGGACGCGTCGTCGGTGACCTTGCCGGTGAGGGTGGTCACCGGGGTGTGCGGGCCGGGCGGCAGCGAGAAGTCCTCGTCGGGCTTGGTGTCGTCGGCACTGAGCGCCGCGGCGAAGTAGCCCATGCCCCGGTGCGCGAACACCTTCCAGATGCGGTCGTGGGCCCGGCCGCGGTTGACCACGGTGTCGGCCTGCAGGATGGCGTTGCGCTGGTCGAGGAAGGTGGGGTTGGCGGGCGACAGCTCCATCGCGCGGGTCAGCAGCGACTCGGTGAGCCTGCTGCCGAGCCGGTTGCGCAGGTCCCAGAGGGTTTCGCTCCAGATCTCGCCGTCGGCGTGCACCTCGGGGCCGCGGCGCGAGATCTTGCCGTAGTCGCCGTAGGTGTACCCGCCCTTGCCCGCCGCCGAGGTGCCGGGGCACTTGGCGGAGGTGGAGCCGACCGGGCAGTCCAACGGCTGGGAGCGGGACGGCAGTTCATCGGTCCAGTGCGGCGGGTCGAGGGCCACCTCGCCGTCCGTGCGGCGGCTGTCCTTGAGCAGACCCTGGTCGTTGAGGAAGTCCAGCGCGTACCAGTCGCTCCACGCCTCGCCCATCGCCCCGCCCTGCTGGCCGGTGAGGGCCGAGACCCCGGCGGCGTCGACGACGAGCCGGTTGGACAGACCGTGCGTGTACTCGTGGTAGACGGTGGCGGCGTCGTCGCCCCAGTTGCCCTGCAGCACCGTGTAGCCGGGCCCGGACCCGGTCAGGTACATCTGCATCGTGGGCGCCTGTCCGTCCGGTGGCGTCCCCATGTTGGCGTTGTTCAGGTGGTTCTCGTCGGGCAGCCCGTGGTCGACCGCGGCGCCGTCGTCGGTCTGCGCGTCCACGGCGTCGCCGTCCCGGCCGTCGAAGTTGCCCGCGGCCCGGGTGAAGCCGATCGGGCCGGCCTCCAGGTGGTCGTGGTAGGTGCCCAGGTAGTAGTAGACCTGCGCGGCGTTCTGCTCGCGGTTGGTCTTCCAGGAGTACGGCGTCTTCTGGTCCCAGGAGCAGGGCAGCGGGACGTCGCAGCCGGGACCGGTGACGGGCTTGAACGGGAAGGAGAACGTCCCGTCGGCCGCCGGGCTGATCTCCTCGCCCGCGTCCACCTTGTTGTTGTCGTCGACGTCGCTGAAGACGTGCGCGATACGGCCGTCGAGGGTCTTGGCACCGACGGGCAGCCAGCCCCGGGTCGTGAGGTGGCGGGTGCGCTGCTTGCCGCCCTTGGGGGCGCCGGGATAGCGGTCCCAGACGAGGACCTTGCCGGTGCGCGGGGGCGTGGCCGCCGAGGAGGACAGGGGCTGACCCGAGGAGGGCGCCGCCCCGGACGCCGCCGACAGGTCGTCGGAGAGGTTCTGCCGGTACAGGACCCGGCCGGTCGCCGCGTCGACGACGTGCAGCCACATGCCGTGGCCGTCGGGCACGGTGACCGTCTGCCAAGCGCGCCGGGCGGTGCCTCCCGGCCCTGTGTAGACGACCTGCTTGGCGGTGTCCTGCTTGCCGGCGCTGTCGGCCTCGGCTCCGGCGATGTCACGCACCGCGGTGTGCTTGGCCTGCGTCGACGTGACTCGGCCGGGGGCCAGCTGCGCAGGCAGCTTCGGCACCGGGGAGCCGAGCACGCTGATCAGCCGCCCGTCGCGGGAGACGTTCGCCTTGACGCCGTTGCCGAACACCGGGACGCCGTCGACCGACTGGACGAACGACAGATGGCGGACCCCGGCGACGTCGGTGTACTCCTTGCGCAGGGTCAGGTCACGGACCTGCCCGGCGGAGAGACCGAAGACATCGGGATGGTCCCGCAGATACTGCCGGACGATGGCCTCAGGGCCCTTGTCGCTGCGGGGTGTCAGATACCCGTCGAGCTTGGCCACCTGCCGCGCCGTACCGGTGGCCGGGTCCAGTTCGAGCACGCCCTGAGCCCCGAGCTGCTGGCGCAACTGCCGTACACCGGGCCGACTTTCGGCCTTCATCAGCCCGGCATCGCGGCGCACCAGCGTCTGCTGAGAGGGCGCGGACGGCGTGGGTGACGGGCCGTCGGCCGAGGGGACGCCCGGGGTCGCGTTCGCGGCGCCGGGCAGAAAAGCGACGGCCAGCGTGAGGCCGGCCGTCGCGGTGAGTATGGTCGCGCGTCTCGCGCGCGAGGAGGCTCTCGTCATGTTCAACGCCTCGTGGGGGGTGAGGGATCCAACGGCCGTGGTCGGCGGCCGAGTTGTACGCCTCGTACCCTTTCAAGGCGACCTGCACGACAGAAGACCTCAAAGATCAGATGTCACAGAAGTCACACAGGCGTCATGCAGCGAAGGCTGTCCGGATCAGTGGGCGGCCAACGACGCCGTGAAGTCCGTCCATGCCTTGGGGGGCAGGCGGAGTATCGGGCCGTCGGGGTCCTTGGAGTCGCGTATGGCCACGACGGCGGGGATGTTGCGGGCGACTTCGACGCATTCGCCGCTGCCGCTGCTGTAGCTGGACTTGAGGAAGTCGAAACCAGTGATCAATTCATGTCCTCGCTGATGCTCTCGATCAGGCTGAGCGAGTCCCTGGGGGCAAGGCTCAGCCTCGCGGTGCGGTCGAAGAAGGAGCCGTACATGGTGCTTTCGGACTCGCTTTCGATCCACACCGTAGCCGCGATGCTGTCGACGTGGACCACGTCCACGGCTTGGGCCTCGGCGAAGGAGATGATGTTGAAGGCTCCTGCCATGCAGGCGTGGCCGCCCGCACGAAAGGGCAGTACCTGGATCCGCACGTTGGGGAGCTGGGCCACGTCGAGCAGGTGCTGCAACTGCGCGCGCATGACCTCGGGACCGCCGATCTGTTGCCGGAGTGCGGCCTCCCAGACCACCGCGTACAACTGAAGCGGCTCGGGTCCCGACAGCCGGGCCTGACGCTTCATCCGTACGTCAACAACCCCTTCGATCTCGTCCGGGTCCTTCCACAGTCCTTCGCTGACCACAACGGCCCTGGTGTACTCGGGAGTCTGCAACAGGCCGGGGATGAACGACTGCTGCCATGTGCGTACCTGACTGGCGACGTCCTCCATGGCGATGTACTCGGAGATGGCCTCGGCCTGCGGAGCGTGCTGCCACCAGCCCTTCGCCTTACGGCGCTCCCGGTCAAGCCGGGCCAGGTTCAGCAGGCGTGCCACGGCTTTGGAATCGTCCAAGCCGTACAGCTCGCACAGTGCGCGAATGTCGATGTCCCGCATCGGCACCCAGCCCCGCTCCATCTTCACGATCTTCGAGTTGGTCGCGTTGAGGATGTCAGCGGCCTGCTGCTGAGTCTTTCCAGCCGCATCGCGGAGGCGCAGCAGTTCCCCACCGAGTCGGCGCCCCAAGACAGTTGACGCCCGGTTACCAGTTGGCGCGGATCGGTTCACGGGATGCGCACCTCCATGCCCGACACCAACCCCAATCCCAACCCCGAACCCCTCCGCCACGAAGACCAACTGGACTACACCCCCGTCCCTCGCAGCGTCGCCCTCGCCCGCCGCCGCACCGCACGCCTTGTCACCGAGTGGGGACATCCGCACCTCGCCGGAGACGTCGCCCTCGTCGCCAGCGAGCTCATGACCAACGCCCTGCTGCACGGCAGCCTGCGTGACCGACTCATCCGGCTGAGGATCACCGCTACGGCCGCGATGCTCCGCGTCGAGGTCAGTGACCCCCGCGGGGAGCGGCTGCCGTGCCCGCGGGACGCAACCGGCGAGGATCAGTTCGGGCGAGGGTTGGCGCTGGTCGGAGCGCTGGCGGACGGCTGGGGTGTCGCACCACGGGTGGGTGTGGGCAAGACCGTCTGGGCGGAATGGGGCTTTGGCCCCACCCTCTGCGGCGGCGATCCGCTCGCGCGCACGCGGGAGTGAGCCCGCCCGGGGGAAGCCATCTGGCTGCGAGTGTGACACTTCGCGGAAATGTGTCGCACTTTCCACGACCCGTCGGGCGGTCCCGTGGCAGCGACGCACCGCTCAGCCTCGTAGACCCCCATGCCGGAAGGGCGCTCGATGAGCGGAAAGGGGCGTCCATGACCACGGCGTACGCGAACGGAAACGGCCCGCTCATTCCCAGGCCCGAGCTGACACTGCCGACTCTGCGACAGGCCGTGGCGACGGTGACCCCCTCCCGACTGCCCGAGTTCTTCGAGGACCTGCAGAAGGCGTTCGTCCGCGCCGGGGACGAGGACAGCGTCGTACCGATCCGCATGTTCTGCCGGCAGTGGGGCGTCGTGGTGGAGATCGAGCGGCACCCGGAGACGGCCCGTCGACTGCACGCCGCCGAGCAGGCCATCAACAGCTCGGACCCGGACGTACGCGAACGTGCCATCCGCGAGGCCGGAGAGATCGTACGAGCCGCACACCGCGAGGTCGCCGTGGGCTGACCGGCGCTGGGGGCTGTTCCAGGACGACCTGCTGGACGGACTCCCGGATGCGGCACGTGCCGAGACCGAACGGCCGGCCAGCGAGAACGCCGTACGTGAGTCGATGGTCTTCCTGGAGGGAGCCGCCTACACCGGACCGGGCCTGGCGTGCGGACCGAGAGCCGTGGCCTCCTGATGCTCACCTACCTGACCGATGTCCGTGGTGAGCGGATGGTGGTCGTGCAGGTGAGCTGGTTCGGCTGAGGCGCGACCGGATCCAGGCCGTATCGATGGGGTCCCCTGCCTGCGGTATTTCCGTGAACAAGGCTCTGTTGCTGCCTTGGGGCCGTCGGAGGCCATTCATGACGTGCAGGGAAGGTCCGGCTTGGTCGCTGAACTGAGCTCCGAGGGCGGGGCCGATCACACGGCCACCGTCAACCATCAGCTGGGATCGAACTGCCAAGCATCACCCGGGATCGGACAAGCCCCACACGTCCGACTGAGTTACAAGTTTCTCTACTGGTTCAAGGCGGCTCGCTCCGCTCCCCGCGCGCGCCCCGGCCCCCGGCCGGGCCTGTGCTCCTGTCTCCGCCCCGCTCCAACCCGGCGGGCGCCCGCGCCGCGCCGTCAGCGATCAGCCGCCTGACGCGAAGGAGTGGTACGTCGTGGCTGGGGCGGTCGGCTACACGGCTTTAGCTTGTTCTTCTTCTTCTGGCCTCGAACGGTGTCCCGAACGAGGTCACTCACCTGGGCATTCGCCGGACATGTGGGTGGCCTTCGTCTGATCCTGTGCTCCGTCACGAGGAGAACCAGTCGAAGGCCGTTGTCATGAGTGTGGTGTGCCCGGATGTCCGACGGGAAGCGTTCGCGGAAGCGTCACGCTTCCGAGCAGAGTTCTACGAGTGTCTGACCGCCCGGCGTGACGAACTGTTCGAACTGGCCGACGCGCTGTTGTGCATCGACGGGCCGGTCACCTCACCGGTGGACCTGACGATGGTGCCCGAGCACCGGCGTGGGCACGGCGCGTTGTACGGAGCTCTCAACCGGGGCCGGTTCGACGTCGAGAAGCTGCGGACCCTGCTCGCCGGGCTGCCGTTGCCCCGGTTCGAGGGCGGCCGCCTGGTGCTGGCGGTCGACGTGTCGCCGTGGCTGCGCTCGGACGCGCCGTGCTCGGCAGACCGGCTGTTCTGCCACGTCTACGGCCGGGCGAAGTCCGCCGCCCAGTTCATCCCGGGCTGGCCGTACTCCTTCGTCGCCGTCCTCGAACCGGGAGCGACCTCGTGGACGTCGATCCTTGACGTGGTCCGGCTCGGACCCGAAGATGATGCGACCGCCGTCACCGCCACCCAACTCCGGGCGGTGGCCGAGCAGCTCATCTCAGCTGGCCAGTGGGCGCTCGGCGATCCGGACATCACGATCGTCATGGACGCGGGTTACGACGTCACCCGCCTGGCCTGGGTCCTGCGGGATCTTCCTGTCGAGCTGGTCGGGCGGATTCGCAGTGACCGGGTGATGCGGCTGCCGAAGCCCTCGCCCAAGGAATACGCCCTGGCCTATCCCCATGGTGGCAGGCCGCCGAAGCACGGCAAGGAGTTCCGCTTCGCCAAACCCGAGACCTGGCCCGAGGCGGCGGTCACCACCGTCACCGACACCGCCAACTACGGCAAGGCCGAAGCCCAGGCGTGGGACCGCGTCCACCCGAGGCTGACCCACCGCTCGGCCTGGCTGGAGCACGACGGTGAACTCCCCGTCGTCGAGGGCACTTTGGTCCGGTTGAAGGTCGAGCACCTCTACAAAGAACGGGAAGCACCACCGGTCTGGCTGTGGTCCTCCACGACCGGCGCCGCCCCAGCAGACGTGGATCTGTGGTGGCAGGTGTTTTTCAGGAGATTCGATCTCGAGCACACCTTCAGGTTCGGAAAGCAGATCCTCGGCTGGACCACCCCGAAGGTTCGTACTCCCCAGGCCGCGGACCGGTGGACATGGCTCGTGGTCGTCGCCCACACCCAGCTCCGCCTCGCCCGGCCGCTGGCCGCCGACCTCCGTCGGCCCTGGGAGAAGCCGGCCAAGCCCGAACGCCTCACCCCGGCCCGTGTCCGCCGGGGGTTCAGGAACATCCGAGCCCACCTGCTCTGCCCGGCCCGTGTTCCCCAACCTCGCGGCGCTGGTCCCGGACGACCGCCCGGGACCAAGAACCGCCATCCCGCACCCCGCTACGACGTTGGTAAAACCGTCAAACGGCCCGAGACCCTCAAGGCCATCGGCAGACCCGGCCGATCTTGGTAGATAAAGAACAAGTTTAGAGGCCGTTCGCTTTCCGAATGCCGTGCGCGGATTCCGCTGGTCAGGCATGTGCTTGGGGCTGTGGCGGGAGTCTCGACTCGTTGCTGATCGATTCGGCCTGGGGGTGGCAGATGCCGTCGATGCGGGCGGTCCTGGAAACGCGGCGGAAGACCGCTGCCGTGCGGGTAGAGGAGCTTGAAGCCGAACTGGAGCGGGTGCGGGCGGACTTGGTGGAGGCCGAGGAGGTTGGCCTCTTGGTTTTCGCTGGCCTCGACATCCGCGAGCTACCAAGAGGCCCTTCCTCCATGCATCGGCCCCTGACAACTCACCCGAACCAGGACCCCGTTCGAACCTGTCCGACCGCGCGAACGGATAGAGAACAGGCAGTTACGGAGCCACTTTGGCGCGAGCCTCGAAGATCACGGCTCCAACGTCGTGCTTTACCGGGCAGGTCCACAGACCGCCCGACGCGCCGGAGGCTTACGGGGCCATGATCACTCGCGTCAAAGCCGCTCCACCCCAAAGCCGCTCCGTAAGGTGTTTGGCGGTCCGAAAGAGTGGGGTGTGGCTCTAAAGTCGCTTGCCCCCGGTGGCTCCGGTGGAGTGGCCGCCCTGCTCTTCGGGACGCCCGGGCCGCTGATTTACTGACGTTGTTGCCGTGATGTCGTGGGGGTGAGGCCGGTTTCCTTGAGGCAGCCGTCGATGAGGTTGCTGCGGTACTGAATCTGCCGGAGCC
>NZ_JBIAUY010000031.1:0-77136 GCF_042893475.1 Streptomyces sp. NPDC001604
ATCTTACCTCCCCACCCCCCCGCGGGGTGGGGTGGTTGAGTGCCCGCCCCCCGGGCGTGGGCGGGGGGGCCCCCCCCCCCCGGGGGGCGGGGGGGGGGGGGCCCCCCCCCCCCCCCCAAACACACCGCCCCTGCGGCCTAGCCTGGGGACATGACCGACAACCATCTGGGGGAGTTCCTATGCGCACGCAGAGCGGCACTGCGGCCGCAGGACGTCGGCATGCCGAGCCACGGCGTGCGCAGAGTCGCCGGGCTGCGCCGTGAGGAGGTCGCCGTCCTGGCAGGGGTGAACGCGGATTACTACACCCGCCTGGAGCAGGGACGCGAACGCCACCCCTCGGCCCAGGTACTCGACGCGCTCGGACGAGCCCTGCGGCTGGACCCCGACGCCCACGAGCATCTGCACCGGCTGGCCGGAACAACGCCGAGCCACCGGTTCATTCACACCACGGACCGGGTCACTCCCGCCCTTCGCCAACTGCTGGACGGCTACCCCGGCGCCCCGGCGTTCGTCATCAACCGGACCTTGGACATCCTGGCGACCAACGCCCTGGCCGAGGCCCTGCACTCACCCTTCGAGCCGGCGGACAACCTGGCCCGCATGACCTTCCTCGACCCGGCAGGCCGGCAGTTCTACACCCGGTGGGGCCACACGGCACAGGCCACCGTGAGCCACCTTCGCCAGGCGGCCGGCCTCGACCCGGACAACCCGCGTCTGCGGGAACTCGTCCGCGTCCTCACCGAGCACAGCAGGGACTTCACCCGGCTGTGGACCACCCACGCCGTGCGCGGCAAGGCCCAGGACGCCAAGCACCTCCTCCACCCCGACGTCGGCGCCCTGGCCCTCACCTACCAGGCCTTCGACGTACGCGATGCTCCGGGCCAGCAACTCGTCGTCTACCAGGCCGAACCCGGCAGCCCCAGCGCCCAGGCCCTCAACCTGCTCGGTTCCCTCCACGCCACCTCGAACCGGACGGCCGGGTAGCCGAAACGCGGGTGAGGGAGAAGTCGTACGGCCCCGGAGGCCGGTGTCCGCAAGCGCGCGCCGGACACCGGGCAGGGCGGCCTCGTTGACGGTGGTGGCAGCGGTGAGGTCCGGATGGCTGCGCAGGAGCGCCTCGAGACATTCCTGACCCGAGCGGGCATCGTCCCCGCACGGCACTTCGACGCCGTCGAGTCCGCGTTCCCCCACGGCGGCCTCGAAGCCGTCCCTGGCCCTGCATCCAGGTCGACCCGTGCGGCGGCGTCGACCACGCTCGCACCGAAGGCCAGTTGCATCTGTGTGAGCCTGTTGCGGGCCGGCGGGACGACGAGACCGATCGTCCGGGTCCGGCCCTCCTTGAGGGCCCTCGCGGTCGCGTTGGGGCGATGTCCCAACGCGTCGATCACGTCCTGGATCCCCGGGCGTGGAGCGAATCGGTTCCGCGCAAGCGCTTCGACGAATGTCGGACCGGCGGTGGCCGAGGACACCGGCGTGCCGTGAGACGGAGGCGGCTCCGGCACGCGGGTGCACGTCTTGCCGCCTTGGCCGGCGCCTGTCCCCAACCCACGCTTCAGCGCCCCGACATGGCCGCTGTTTCCCCTGTTCACCGGCATGACGGCGGTCATGCGGACGGTCGGGGACCGGCCGTCGGGCACGCGCGCGTGGCCCGCAGCGCCCGCACAGCGGGCCGTCCGCCCACCCTCACACCGCAACTTTTCGAGGCTGCCGACGGCTTGCGCACCGCAGGAATCCGCTGTCGAATCGATTCGCGACAAGGTTAACGGCAGGTTGCTCCCCACCCTTGACAGACCCGCGGAACCGGGAGCACCGTCTCCCCCCGAAACCTCTCTGCAATCCCACTGCAACAACGGCACGTTCAACTGCGTCGGCATTCGCCTGCGCCCCCAACGACCCGACCGGGTTGCGCCGGCACGGTAGGGAGATCAGATGGGAACCACACGTACGAGATATCGAACACTGTTCGGCCGAGCTGGACTCCAGCGGTTACTCGCGCCGGCACAGTCGGCCCGCGCCCGGTGGAAGACCCTCGCGCGGGCGGGAGCCGCGGCCGCGCTGGTCGCCGGTGCTCTGGCGACGGCCACAGCCGGCACGGCCCGGGCCGCCACGTCCGGGCCCTGCGACATCTACGCGTCGGGCGGAACGCCCTGTGTGGCGGCGCACAGCACGACACGAGCGCTGTACGCCTCGTACAACGGCCCGCTCTACCAGGTACGCCGTGCCTCGGACAACACCACGAGGGACATCGGCGTCCTGAGCGCGGGCGGCTATGCCGACGCCGCGGCCCAGGACTCGTTCTGCTCGGGAACGACCTGCCTCATCACCGTCATCTACGACCAGTCCGGCCGCGGCAACAACCTCACCCAGGCACCCGGCGGCGGAGCGGCGGGCGGCCCCGACAACCTCGCGAACGCGACCGCCGCGCCCACCATGGTGGGAGGTCACAAGGCCTACGGCGTCTTCGTGGCGCCCGGCACGGGCTACCGCAACAACCGCACCAACGGCATCGCGACCGGGGACAGCCCCGAGGGCATGTACGCCATCTTCGACGGCACGCACTACAACGGCGGCTGCTGCTTCGACTACGGCAACGCCGAGACGGACAGCAACGACGACGGCAACGGCACCATGGAGGCCATCTACTTCGGCAACATCAAGGTCTGGGGGTACGGCAGCGGCAACGGCCCCTGGATCATGGCCGACCTGGAGAACGGCCTGTTCTCCGGGGTGAACCAGCACTACAACGCGGGCGACCCGACGATCAACTACCGCTATACGACCGCCATCGTCAAGGGCGGTCCGAACCACTGGGCCATCCGCGGCGGCAACGCCCAGTCCGGCTCGCTGTCCACCTTCTACGACGGAGTGCGTCCCAACGTCGCGGGCTACAACCCGATGCGCAAACAGGGCGCCATCATCCTGGGCATCGGCGGCGACAACAGCAAGGGCGCCCAAGGCACCTTCTACGAGGGCGTGATGACCTCCGGCTACCCGTCGGACGCCACCGAGAACGCGGTCCAGGCCAACATCACCGCGGCCGGATACAGCAACGCCTCCTCCGGCGGGACGGGCACCGGTGCGCTGCACGCGGTGGGCGCGGGCAAGTGCCTGGACGTGCCGAACTCGTCCACCACGGCCGGTACCCAGCTGCAGATCTGGGACTGCAACGGCGCCGCCAACCAGACCTGGACCCGCACGTCCTCCGGCCAGCTGACGGTCTACAGCGGCAGCAGCCAGATGTGCCTGGACGCCTACAACAACCAGACCTCCGCCGGTACCAAGGTGGTGACCTGGCCGTGCAACGGGGGCGCAAACCAGCAGTGGCAGGTGAACTCCGACGGCACCGTCAAAGGCACCCAGTCGGGACTCTGCCTCGACGTCACCGGTGCCTCCACGGCCAACGGCGCCCTGGCCGAACTCTGGACGTGCAACGGTCAGTCCAACCAGCAGTGGAGTCTCAACTGACCTGAACGGCTCCGTCCCGTGGCCGGCTCATGCCCGGCCACGGGCCCATGCGCCCCCCACTGGAGGATGACGATGTCCGGAGCCAGAGCGCTCCACGGCCTCTGGGCCGCCCCCTTGGCCCTGCTCGCCCTACTGGCCCAGGGCCTGGCCGTGACCGGGGCCGCCCACGCCGTACCCGCCGAGCGCCAAGTGCAGGCCGCCGCGCTGTACGTGGCGCCGGGTGCGGCTCCCGGCGGGAACGGCACCGCCGAGCAGCCGTTCGCCACCATCGAGCAGGCGCAGCAGCCCGCGCACCGGCTCTCGGCCGACGGGGACGTCGTGGTGTACCTGGCCGGTGGCACCTACCGGCTGTCCAAGCCGCTGACCTTCGGCTCCGGAGACGGCGGCCAGAACGGCCACACCATCACCTACCAGGCCGTGGCCGGGCAGCAGCCGGTCGTGAGCGGAGCCCAGCAGCTCTCGGGTTGGCAGGTGCATGATCAGAACAGCAACATCTGGTCGGTCCACGTCGGCACCGGAGTGAACACACGGCAGTTGTACGTGAACGGCAAGCAGGCACCGCGGGCGGCGATCCAGGTTCCCCGCTCCGCCTTCACCTTCACGCAGACCGGCCTGACCATCACCGACTCCTCCCTCGACTACCTGGCCGGCCTCTCGGACCAGAAGCACATGGAAGTCGAGAGCCTCAACTCCTTCACCGACCGCTACGCGCCGGTCCAGTCGATCAGCGGCAGAACGATCACCATGCAGCAGCCCGCGTGGAACAACAACTCCTGGGGCTACGACACCATCAACGCGCCGTTCGCCGGCGGGACGATATACCTGGAGAACAACTACGCGTTCCTCAAGCAGGCCGGACAGTGGTACCTCGACTCGTCCACCGGCGACCTCTACTACCGGGCCCAGGCCGGGCAGAACCCGAACAGCCTCGACGTCGAACTGCCCCGGCTGCAGAGCCTGCTCGGCATCAGCGGCAGCTACGACTCACCGGCCAGGGGCCTCACCTTCAGCGGCATCCGGTTCACGGGAACCTCCTGGCTCGGCCCGAGCGGACCCGACGGCTACGCGGACCAGCAGAGCGGCGCGCACATCACCGGTGCCTACGCGATGCCCGCCAACTGGCTGAGCACCTGCAAGTCGGGGTGCACTCAGTTCGAGGCCACCCGTAACCACTGGGTGCAGATGCCTGCCGCGGTCCAGGTCTCCGCGGCCGGCGGTATCACCTTCTCCGGCAACACGTTCTCCGAACTCGGCCAGGCCGGACTGGGTGTGGGCAACGACGGTGTCGCCACCGCCTCCGGCACCGGACTCGGCGCGAGCGGCGTCACCGTCACCGGCAACACCTTCACCGACCTCGCCGGCAGCGGCATCCAGGTCGGCGGCATCCAGCCGGACGCGCACCACCCCGCCAACCCGCAGATGACCAACCGGGACATCACCATCAGCAACAACAAGGTCAGCGGCGTGGGCACCGACTACAAGGAGACCGCGGGCATCCTGTCCACCTACGTCACCAACGCGACGATCACCCACAACCAGTGCGACCACCTGCCCTACGACGGGATCGACATCGGCTGGGGCTGGGGGATGAACGACCCCGGCGGCAGCCAGGACTACGCCAACCGGGGCACGTACAACTACCAGCCCGTGTACAGCACTCCCACGACCCTGAAGAACAACACCGTCTCCCACAACCTGGTCTTCGACACCAAGAACGCGATGTTCGACGGCGGCAGCATCTACAGCCTGTCCGCCATGCCCGGCTCGGTGATCTCCGAGAACTACATGTACGACAACAACCGCACCACCGCGCTGTACCTCGACGAGGGCTCCCGGTACCTCAAGGTGTCCAACAACGTGGTGCAGGACGCCGGCAACTGGGCGCTCACCAACGCCAACGCGAACAACCACACCGACGACAGCACCTTCTCCGGCAACTGGTACAACGGCGGCAACACCTATGTGGCCACCGGCCCGCCGCACAACAACGTCCTCACCGGCAACGTCCTGGTCAGCGGCACCGACTGGCCGCAGGGCGCGAGGCAGGTCATCCAGCAGGCGGGCGTGCAGTCGTCGGGCGGCGGTGGCGGCTTCCCCACGGGCTCCCACCAGTTGGTGATCGGCAACAACGGCCTGTGCCTGGACGTGTACGGCAACTCCACCGGCGCGGGTGCCGCGATCGACCAGTGGACCTGCAACGGGCAGAGCAACCAGCAGTTCGAGTTCGTGCCGGCCTCGGACGGCTACGGGCAGCTGCGGGCGCAGCACTCCGGACAGGTCGTCGCGGTGTCGGGCGGCTCCACGACCGCCGGCACGCCCGACATCGTGCAGCAGGCCCCGGACCAGGCGGCCGCGAGCCTGTGGCTGCCGGTACGGCAGTCCGACGGCTCGTACTCCTTCCAGAACAAGAACAGCGGCCTGTGCCTCGACGCCTACGGCGGCGGCAGCAACCCCGGCCAGCAGCTCGACCAATGGCCCTGCAAGAACACCCCCGGCAGCAACCAGGACTTCACCCCCCGCTGACCGGCTCTCGTCCTCGTTCACTCCACCCACTGTCCCGCACCAGTGAGGAACCCTGATGAAGAAGTACTCGCTACCCCTGCCTGCCCTCGCGCTGGCAGTCGGCACGGCACTGGCCCTGGTCGGCCCGGCGAGCTCGGCCGCGCATGCCGCATCCGGCACACTGGGCGCAGCCGCGGCCGACAGCGGACGCTATTTCGGCACAGCCGTGGCAGCCGGGCGGCTCGGCGACTCGACGTACTCCACGATCCTCGACCGGGAATTCAACATGATCACCCCGGAGAACGAGATGAAGTGGGACACGACCGAGCCGTCCCGCGGCAACTTCAACTTCGGCCCCGGCGACCAGATCGTCAATCACGCCTCCGCGCACGGTCAGCGGATGCGCGGCCACACCCTGGTCTGGCACTCGCAACTGCCCGGCTGGGTCAGCTCCATCAGGGATGCGAACACCCTGCGCAGCGTGATGAACAACCACATCACCCAGGAGATGACCCACTTCAAGGGCAAGATCTACGCCTGGGACGTGGTCAACGAGGCGTTCGCCGACAACGGCAGCGGCCAGCAGCGCAGTTCGGTGTTCCACGACGTGCTGGGCAACGGCTTCATCGAGGAGGCGTTCCGCACCGCCCGGAACGTCGACCCGGCGGCCAAGCTCTGCTACAACGACTACAACATCGAGAACTGGTCGGACGCCAAGACCCAGGGCGTCTACAACATGGTGCGCGACTTCAAGTCCCGCGGTGTGCCCATCGACTGCGTCGGCTTCCAGTCCCACTTCGGCACCGGCGGCCCGCCGTCGAGCTTCCAGACCACGCTGTCGAACTTCGCCGCGCTGGGCGTCGACGTACAGATAACCGAGCTGGACATCGCGCAGGCGCCGGCAAGCGCCTACGCGAACACCGTCAAGGCGTGCATGAACGTCGCGCGGTGCACCGGCATCACCGTGTGGGGCATCCGCGACAGCGACTCCTGGCGCACCGGTGAGAACCCGCTGCTGTTCGACAACAACGGCAACAAGAAGCCCGCCTACGACGCGACCCTGACCGCGCTGGGCGGCGACACCGGGAACCCCGGCGGCGGCATCGTCTCGGGCCAGGTGTACCAGGTGAGCGTGGCCTCCGCGGGGCGGGTGCTGGACGTGCCGAGCGGGCAGACCGGGAACGGCACGCCGGTGCAGATCTGGGACGCCAACGGGAGCGCCGCGAACCAGCAGTGGCGGGCCAGCCAGAACAGCGACGGCACGTACACACTGACCAACATCGCCAGTGGGCGGGTGCTGGACGAGCCCGGTGGCCAGACCGGCAACGGCACGCGGTTGACGATCTGGGACAGCAACGGCGGTGCGAACCAGCACTGGCGGGCCACCCAGAACGGCGACGGGTCCTACACCCTGATCAACGTGGCCTCCGGCCGGGCGCTGGAGGTCCCCGGGGGGCAGAGCGCCAACGGGAGCCCCGTCCAGATCTGGGACTCCAACGGCGGAGCCAACCAGCACTGGAGCTTCAGGTGAGGTGATCGGCGCCCGGTCAGGGCCCCCGGAACGGATTCCCGCGTCCGGCACGTCGACCGCCGCCGGACGCGGGTTCCGGCATGCCCTCAAAGCGGTCTGACCAGCGAAAAACATGGGATGTATCGGCCATCGAGTCGGCCTGTTGACTCTATTGACAGGGGCATGGCCCTGTGGGAGACCTATGCGACATGGGATGTCTGAGGGTTCTCTGTGGATACGCCATGAGTCGTCGGCCACGCTTATCGGCCGCCGCTGCATGCGTCATGGCACTGCTCACCCTGTCGCTGACGACCGCGCCGACATGGTCGGCGTCGGCCTCGGCGGCACCCCTGGTGAGCTCGGCGTCGGGGCGGTGTCTGGACGTGAAGGGCAATACCGACACGCCCGGAACCGCGCTGGAGATCTGGGACTGCAACGAACAGGCCAATCAGGCGTTCGAGTTCACCTCGGCTGGTGAGCTGAGGACGATGAACGGCACCCGGTGCGTGGACGCCTACGACGACCGGACAGCTCCGGGAAGCCCGGTGGTCGTCCGGGAGTGCGACGGGCGGGCGACCCAGGTGTGGCGACAGAACACCGACGGGTCCGTCACCGGTGTCCGGTCCGGCTTCTGCCTGGACGTCAACGGGGCAGGGACGGCCAACGGCACCGCGGTCATCCTGTGGACCTGCAACGGCCAGAGCAACCAGAAGTGGAGCGTCTCTGCACCCCCGCCCCCGGCCGGCGGTTCCGGTCCGTGTGACATCTACGCCGCGGGCGGCACTCCGTGCGTGGCCGCGCACAGCACCGTGCGGGCGCTCTACGGTTCGTACAACGGCTCCCTCTACCAGGTCCGGCGCGCCTCGGACAACGCGACCAGGGACATCGGCGTGCTGACGCGAGGGGGCTTCGCCGACGCGACGGCGCAGGACTCCTTCTGCGCGGGCACCTCGTGCGTGATCACGGTCGTCCGCGACCAGTCCGGACACGGCAACGACCTCTGGTACCAGGGCTCGGCACAGGTCCCGGGTTCGAGCCAGAGCAGCCCCGCGAAGGCGACCTCCGAGTCGCTGACCGCCGGCGGCACCAAGGCGTACTCGCTGTACATCAACCCCGGCAACAGCTACTGGCGGGACGGCCATCTCACGGGCGTGCCGACCGGTGCCGCACCCGAAGGGGCGTACATGGTGACCAGCGGCACCCACGTCAACAACGGCTGCTGCTTCGACTACGGCAACAGCGAGACCACCCGGAAGGCCGACGCCGCCGGCGCCATGGACGCGATCAACTTCGGCACCCAGTGCTGGTTCGGCGGCTGCCAGGGAAGCGGTCCCTGGGTGCAGGCCGACCTCGAATGGGGCCTGTACCCCGGCGGCAGCCAGTCCTGGAACCCCAACCAGCGGGCGTTCACGAGCAAGTTCGTCACCGCGATGCTGAAGAACAACGGCACGTCGAGGTTCGCTCTCAAGGGCGGCAACGCCCAGTCCGGCGGCCTCACCACCCTCTGGGACGGCTCACTCCCCGGCGGATACAGCCCCATGAAGAAACAGGGGGCCATCGTCCTGGGCAGCGGCGGCGACTGCTGCAAGCCCGGCGGCGGCGCCAACCTGAGCGCCGGCACCTTCTACGAAGGAGCGATCGTCGCCGGCTACCCCTCCGACGCCACCGACAACGCGGTGCAGGCCAACGTCACCGCCGCCGGCTACCGCTGAACTCCTCCCGCTTCTCCCAACTCGCCTCAGGAGTCGATGACTTATGCCCAAGACCACAGCGCGAGCCAGGCGCCTTCGGCTGCTCCCACCGCTGCTGTCCCTGCGGAGAACCCTGGCGCTCACCTTCTCGGCCGTGCTGCTCGCCGTGGCCGCCCCCCTCGTCTCCCTCGGCACCGCGCAGCCCGCCGCCGCGCTGGGCAACGGACTGGCGCTCACCCCGCAGATGGGCTTCAACGACTGGAACGCGTACGGCTGCAACGTCTCCGAGTCGCTGATCAAGTCCACCGCGCAGGCGATGCACACCAACGGCATGCAGGCGGCGGGCTATTCGTACGTCAACATCGACGACTGCTGGATGACCCACAACCGCGACTCCGGTGGCCACCTGGTGCCGGACCCGGCCAAGTTCCCCGACGGCATCAAGGGCACCGCGGACTACGTGCACTCGCTGGGACTGAAGCTGGGAATCTACGAGGACGCGGGCACCGCGACCTGTGCGGGATACCCCGGCAGCCTTGGACACGAGACCACGGACGCGCAGTCCTTCGCGGCCTGGGGCGTGGACTATCTGAAGTACGACAACTGCAACAACACCGGGGTGTCGGCACGGACCCGGTACACCGCGATGCGGGACGCCCTGGCGGCCACCGGCCGGCCGATCCTGTTCAGCCTGTGCAACTGGGGCCAGGAGAACGTGTGGACCTGGGGCGCGGACGTGGGCAACAGCTGGCGCACCACCGGGGACATCACGGCCGACTACTCCAGCATGCTGTCGATCTTCCACAGCAACGTCGGTCTGGCCTCCTATGCCGGGCCCGGTCACTGGAACGACCCGGACATGCTGGAGGTCGGCAACGGCTCACTGACGACGACAGAGAGCCGCAGTGAGTTCAGTCTGTGGGCGGAGATGGCCGCGCCGCTGATCGCGGGCACCAACATCTCCCAGGCCAGTTCGGACACCCTCGCCACGCTGACCAACTCCCGGGTGATCGCGGTCGACCAGGACCCCCTCGGCAAACAGGGCACCATGGTGTCGTCCTCGGGCGGCCTGGACGTGCTCGCGAAGCCGCTGGCGAACGGGGACGTGTCGGTGGCGCTGTTCAACGAGACCGGCTCGACCGCGACCATCTCCACCACCGCGGCCGCGATCGGCAAGACCGGGGCGTCCACATACAACCTCACCGACCTGTGGTCGGGTGCGTCCTCGACCACCTCGGGCACGATCAGCGCCCAGGTGCCGGCCCACGGCACCGTGATGTACCGGGTCGCCGGCGGCACCAGCGGCGGCGGGACCAGCGTGACCGGTCCGGTGCACGCAGTGGGCGCCGGCAAGTGCCTGGACGTGCCGAACTCCACCACGACAGCCGGCACCCAGGTGCTGATCTGGAGCTGCAACGGCGGCGCCAACCAGACCTGGACGCACACCACCTCCAACCAGCTCACCGTCTACTCCGGCAGCTCCCAGATGTGCCTGGACGCCTACAACAACCAGACCACGCCCGGGACGAAGGTGGAGATCTGGAACTGCAACGGCCAGACCAACCAGCAGTGGACGCTCAACGCCGACGGCACGATCACGGGCGTCCAGTCCGGCCTGTGCCTGGGCGTCACCGGAGGGTCCACGGCTGACGGAGCCCTGGCCGAGCTGGAGACGTGCAACGGCAGCAGCAGTCAGCGGTGGACGCTGGGCTGACTCCCCCTCCCCACGGCCATCGGCAGCTTCGGTGCCGTAGTGCGACGGCACCGCGACAGAGGAGGTTCCCGTGCTCCGATCAGCAACGCACCGCCGGGACAGGCGGTTTCCCGTCCTGCTCCTGGTCGCCCTGGCGATGGCCCTGGCCGTGTTCGGCGCACCGGCGCCCGTGTCCGCCGCGGACGTGTCGCTCCCGTGCGACATCTACGCGGCGGGCGGTACGCCCTGCGTGACGGCGCACTCCACGACCAGGGCGCTGTTCGCCTCGTACAACGGGCCGCTGTACCAGATCCAGCGGTCCTCCGATCACGGCTACCGCGACATCGGGGTGCTCGGCGCGGGCGGATACGCGGACGCCGCGTCCCAGGTGTCGTACTGCCGGGGCACCTCGTGCACGATCACCAAGATCTACGACCAGACCGCCAGACACAACGACCTGCCGATCTCCTGGGGCGGCTACTGGAAGGGCCCGGGCCCGAACGGATCCGACGTCGGCGCGGACGCCATGGCCCTGCCGGTGACCGCGGCCGGCCACCAGGTCTTCGGGGTCAAGGTCACCCCCGGCGTCGGTTACCGGATCGACCACGCGAACGGCGTGCCCACCGGGTCCCAGCCCGAGGGCATCTACATGGTGACGTCGTCGAACTACACCAACCAGTGGTGCTGCTTCGACTACGGCAGCGGCGAGAACTCCCACACCGACACCGGAAACGCCACCATGAACGCCATCTACTGGGGCAACGCCTGCTGGTTCGGCGGCTGCACCGGAAGCGGCCCATGGGTCGAGGCCGACCTTGAGAACGGCATGTTCCACACCAACACCGGCTCCAACAAGGACCCGAACAACCCTGGTGTGCACTACCCGTTCGTCAGCGCGTGGCTGAAGAACAACGGCACCAGCAACTTCACCCTCAAGTACGGCAACGGCACCAGCGGCGGCCTGACCACCACCTTCTCCGGCCCTCTGCCGAACGGCTACTCGCCGATGAAGGTCGACAGCTCGGTCCTGCTCGGAACCGGGGGCGACAACAGTCCCAACGGCGTGGGCGAGTTCTTCGAAGGCGCGATGACGGCGGGCTACCCCTCCGACGCCACCGAGAACGCCGTCCAGGCCAGCATCACCGCTGCCGGCTACGGGGTGGGAGGCGGCGGTGGCACCACGGGTGCGTTGCACGCGGTGGGCGCGGGAAGGTGCCTGGAAGCGCCGGGCGGGTCCCCGACGGCGGGTACGCAGACCCAGATCCGGGACTGCACCGGCGCCGCGAACCAGACCTGGTCCCAGACCGCCTCCCACGAGCTGACCGTCGACTCCGGCGGCAGCCGTCTGTGCCTGGACGCCTCCGGGCAGGGCACCAGCCCCGGCACCAAGGTCATCACCTGGACCTGCAACGGCCAGAGCAACCAGCAGTGGACGCTGAACGCCAACGGCACCGTCACCAGCGTGCCCTCGGGCCTGTGCCTGGACGTCACGGGCGCCGCCACGGCCAACGGCACCCCCGTAGAACTGTGGACCTGCAACGGCCAGTCCAACCAGCAATGGTCACTGAACTGACCTGATGACTCCGGGGCCGACGGCTCCTACGCGTGCCGGAACCGGCTGACGAGCACCGAGCCCCGCACCCGCGCACCGTCAACCGAGAGGACTCCCATGTCTTCGTCTCCCTCCTCCCTGCCGCTGAGCCGGCGCCGACTACTGGCGGCAGCCGGCGCGGCCACGGCCCTCGGGCTGCTGCGGTTCGCTCCCGAGGCTGCCGCGACCGACGGCCCCACCAGCTACACCCCGAGCTGGTCCTCCGTGGACCAGCACCCCCCGGCCGCGACCTGGTTCCAGGACGCCAAGTTCGGCATCTACTACCACTGGGGCGTCTTCAGCGTCCCCGCCTTCGGGAACGAGTGGTATCCGCGCAACATGTACATCGGCGGCTCGGCCGAGAACCAGCACCACATCGCCACCTACGGCGACCCCTCGGCGTGGCCGTACCACAACTTCATCGACGGCGCCCGCGACAAGGCCGGCAACTACGTGCAGTTCGCCCCGAAACTCGCCTCCCAGGGCGGCAAGTTCGATCCGGACGCCTGGGCACGGCTGTTCAAGGCCGCGGGCGCCAGATTCGCCGGCCCGGTCGCCGAGCACCACGACGGCTTCTCCATGTGGAACAGCCGCTCCAACCCGTGGAACTCGGTCCAGCACGGCCCGAAACTCGACCTCGTGGGACTGCACGCCCAGGCCATCCGCGGGCAGGGGCTGAAGTTCATGGCCTCGCTGCACCACGCCTACCATTTCAACGGCTTCTACGACCATGTGCCCTCCCAGTCCGACCCGACGCTGCGGATCCTCTACGGCCAGCAGGGCTCGGCCGCGGAGAACAAGCTCTGGTACGACAAGCTGGTCGAGGTCATCGACGGCTACCAGCCGGACCTGGTCTGGCAGGACTTCGACCTGAACCTGGTGCAGGAGTCCTACCGGCTGCAGTTCCTCGCGCACTACTACAACCAGGCCGTCGCGTGGAACAAGGACGTGGTCGCGACCTACAAGGACGGCCTCGACAGCAAGGGTGAGGTCTTCGACTTCGAGCGCGGCGGCCCGGCAGGACTGCTCACCCCCTACTGGCTGACCGACGACAGCATCTCCTCCTCCAGTTGGTGCTACACGGTCGGCATCGGCTACTACTCGACGCAGGCCCTGCTGCACTCGCTGATCGACCGGGTCAGCAAGGGCGGCACCATGCTGCTGAACATCGCCCCGATGGCGGACGGCACCATCCCCTCCGGGCAGCAGTCCATCCTGCTCGCCATGGGCGACTGGCTCAGCCGCTTCGGAGAGGCGGTCTACGGCACCCGCTCCTGGACCAGTTATGGCGAGGGCCCCACCAAGATGGGCGGCGGCTCGTTCAGCGGACCGGTGGCCGGCAAACCGCAGGACATCCGGTTCACCCGCAGCAAGGACAACAAGGTGCTGTACGCCACCGCCCTGGGCTGGCAGGGCGGCACGATGACCATCACCACGCTGAACTCGAACCAGATCAACCTCAGCACCCTGACCGGCGCCAAACTGCTGGGCAATACCGCCGGTACCTACATCGACCTGCCCGCACCGACCCAGGACGCCTCCGGCCTGCACCTCGCCATGCCCTCGGCCAATCCGCCGTTCAACGCCCTTGCGTACACGGTCAAGTTCACCTTCTCCGGTGAGATCCCCGTCCTGGGCGCGCCGGGCGGCTCCACGGCCTGGGTGAAGATCGCCAACGTCACCAGCGGGCTGGTGCTGGACAGCGGAGGCAACGTCGCCGCGGGATCCAACCTCAAGCAGTGGAACTACGACGGCAGCACCAACCTGCAGTGGCAGCTGATCGACCTCGGCAACGGCTACTACCGCATCGTGAACCGCACCAACGGCATGGTCGCCGACAGTTACGGCAACTCCGCCAACGGCGCCCCCGCCCGCCAGCAGACCTGGAACGGCGGCAACAACCAGCAGTGGTCGCTGAACAGCCTCGGCAACAACCGCTACCAGATCGTCAACCGCGGCACCGGCACCGCCCTCGACGGCAGCGGCTCCACCACGACCGGCTCCACCACGGTGCTGTGGACGCCGAACTCCAGCACCAACAACGAATGGACCATCACCGCCGTCTGACGACGACTACGGAAGAAGGTGTGCATGAAACGCAAACCGCTCTTAATGTCCCTCGTGGCCGCGCTGCTTCTCGTCCTGACCACTGCGGGCACCTCGTTCAGCAGCGGCCTCAGGGCACCCGCGGCGGCGAGCACCGGCTGCGGCAAGGCCCCGGCGCTGACGAGTGGTAACCACACGATTCAGAGCGGCGGCCAGACCCGCAGCTACATCCTGCGGGTCCCCGCGGGCTACGACAACAACCACCCCTATCGGCTGATCTTCGGCTTCCACTGGCGGGGCGGCACAGCCAACGACGTCGACTCGGGCGGAACGGACGGGTACAACTGGTCCTACTACGGCCTCAGGCGCCTGGCGGACAGCGCGAACAACGGCACGATCTTCGTCGCCCCGCAGGGCAACGGCAACGGCTGGGCCAACCCCGGCGGCCAGGACGTGGCCTTCGTCGACGCCCTGGTCAACCAGATCGAATCGGCCCTGTGCGTCGACACCACCCAGTTGTTCTCCGCCGGTTTCAGCTACGGCGGTGCGATGTCGTACGCCCTCGCCTGCTCCCGGGCGACGGTCTTCCGCGCCGTGGCCGTCTACTCCGGCGCGAACCTCAGCGGGTGCAACGGCGGCACCCAGCCCATCGCCTACATGGGTCTGCACGGCCTCAGGGACAACGTGCTGCCCATCTCACTGGGACGGGAGCTGCGCGACACCTTCGTCCGGGCCAACGGCTGCACCCCGCAGAACCCGCCCGAGCCGGCCAACGGCAGCCTGACGCACATCATCACCACCTACTCCGGATGCAGGTCCGGATACCCCGTCGTCTGGGCCGCGTTCGACGGGGCGGGCCACGACCCCGGTCCCATCGACGGTTCCACCGGTGACGGCTGGCGCACCTGGACCTCCGCGGCGGTGTGGCAGTTCTTCACCCAGTTCGGTTCGAGCACGCCCCCGCCACCGCCCTCCGGCAACCAGAAGATCGTCGGCCAGCAGTCAGGGCGCTGCCTCGACATCAACAACTCCACCACGGCCAACGGCACCCAGGCACAGCTGTGGGACTGCAACGGCGGCTCCAACCAACGGTGGACCTACAGCGCCGGAAAGCAGCTGGTCGTCTACGGCAACAAATGCCTGGGCGTCGGCCAGTCAGCGGGCAACGGCACCGCGGCGGCGATCTGGGACTGCAGCGGGCAGGCGGACCAGCAATGGAACATGAACCCCGACGGCACGATCACAGCAGTGCAGTCGGGGCTCTGTCTGGACGCCGCCGGTCAGGGAACCGCCAACGGGACGAAGATCCAGCTGTGGAGCTGCACGGGCGGCGCGAACCAGCACTGGCGCCTGGAGAACTGAAACACCGGGGCCAGGGACGGCACGCAGCCTCCCTGGCCCCGGCACCTCGATGCACAGGACGATGGGCCGACGGGCTGCCGCCGTACGGATCCCGAGTGACAGATGGGGCGAAGGCCCCATCAGCCCAAAAAACGCTTGGACGCCGTGGGTGCGGTCGCGGGACACTCCCATCCCGCCGAACAACCACACGGGATCGGGATGGGATCACCTCAAGCAAGCAAGGTTCCCCCACGCAGGGGCTCCGTGCTCCTCGCACTTCGCTACTACGGACGGGAGTTGGGCCGGCTACGGGTGTGGACCGTGCCCGGCATGCTGCTCCCGGCACTCGGCAACATCGGGATCAACTACATCGCGCCACTGGTCGTCGCAAAGCTCGTCGGCCGTATCGCCGGGAACGCCGGTATGGGCATCGGTTCGACACTGCCGTACGTCCTCGCCTTCGCAGGCGTCCTGCTGCTGGCGGAGGCGCTGTGGCGGATCGGTCTGCACTGCCTGAACCGCCTCGACGCCCTCGGCATCGAGCACCTGTACGTGCTCGGCATGGACGAACTGTTCGCCAAGGACGCGGCCTTCTTCCACGACAACTTCGCCGGGGCCCTCACCAAGCGGGTGCTGAGTTTCGCGTCCCGCTTCGAGGAGTTCGCCGACACACTGACGTTCAGCGTCCTGGGCAGCCTCGTGCCACTGCTGTTCGGGTCGGTGGTGCTGTGGCGCTACGACCCGCTGCTCGTCGTCGGGCTGTTGGTGATGATCGGAGTGACGGCGCTGTGCGTGGCGCCGCTCATCCGGCGCCGCCAGCGGCTCGTCGACCAGCGGGAGGAGGCGATCGCCCGGGTGTCGGGGCATGTCGCCGACAGCCTGATGAACATGGACACGGTCCGGGCGTTCGCCGCCGAGCGCCGCGAGGCCGCCGAGCACCGCACCCGTGTCGCCCACTCGCGGCGGCTCACACTGAGGTCGTGGGACTACGGCAACCTGCGCATCGACACGCTGGTCGCGCCGATGTCCGTACTGACCAATGTGCTGGGCCTGCTGCTCGCGGTCGCGCTCGGCGGGGGCGAGCACGGGGTGGAGGCGGTCGTGGTCGCCTTCACCTACTACAGCAACGCCACGAAGATCATGTTCGAGTTCAACCAGATCTACCGCCGTCTGGAGAGTTCGATGACGGAGGCCGCACAGTTCACCGAACTGCTGCTGGTTCCGCCGACCGTGCTCGACCCGGCGTCGCCGGAGCCGCTGCTGCCGGGGCCCGCCGACGTCCGCTTCGAACAGGTGACCTTCGCCCACGGAGGCGGGGCCCCGCTCTTCCGGGGCCTCGACCTGGCCGTGCCCAGCGGCACGAAGATCGGTCTCGTCGGCCGCTCGGGCGGCGGCAAGACCACGCTGTCACGGCTCCTCCTGCGGATGATGGACATCGACGGCGGCCGGATCCTGGTCGGCGGTCAGGACATCAGCCGGATGCGCCAGGCCGACCTGCGCGGTCTGATCGCCTATGTGCCGCAGGACCCGGCGATGTTCCACCGCACGCTGAAGGAGAACATCGCCTTCGCCCGGCCGGACGCCACCGACGCCGAGATCCGCCGCGCGGCCGAGGCGGCGCACGTCACGGAGTTCGCCGACGCGCTGCCGGACGGCTTCGACACCATGGTCGGCGAGCGCGGGGTCAAGCTGTCCGGCGGCCAGCGCCAGCGGGTCGCCCTGGCCCGGGCGATCCTGCGGGACGCGCCGATCCTGCTCCTCGACGAGGCGACCAGCGCCCTGGACTCCGAGAGCGAGGTCCTGGTGCAGGAGGCGCTGTGGCGGCTGATGGAGGGGCGGACGGCGCTCGTGGTGGCCCACCGGCTGAGCACCGTCGCCGGCATGGACCGGCTCGTCGTCCTCGACCGCGGACGGATCGTCGAGCAGGGCACGCACCAGGAACTGCTCGCGGCCCAGGGCGCCTACGCGAAGCTGTGGCAGCACCAGTCGGGCGGGTTCCTCGACGACAGTGCCGTGGACGACGGCGCCGTCGTAGAGAGTGCGATGCAAGACACGGCCCTGGATGACAGTCCCGCCCGCGCCGACCTGCACTGACCGGCGGGTCATGCCCGTCCCGGGGGCCTTTCCGCCCTGCACTTCCCTCTCGCTCTGCCGGTGGGGAGGCGTGGGGCGGAGGTCTCCGGTGGCCGGCCCGTGCGCCGGGACGGCACCGGTCGTCGGCGAGCGCGGGCGTGGTCCGCACCCGCCGACGCTGACGCGGGGTTGTCAGGCCGACGGCAGCGCGGCGGCCGTGTCGCCGAAGGCCTGCAGAGGGCTCTTGAACAGCGGGTCCAGGACGATCGTGGCGGCCGCCACGACCAGGATCGCCGGCCCGGCGTGCGGGGTCTGGATCCGGTCGGGGTCGTCGCAGACGTGTGCGTGGGTGATCGCGGCCGTCCGGATCTCGTCGAGGTACTCGGTCTGGAGCGTGCTCGACGTCTCGGTGATCACCACCAGGTCCGGGTTGAGCACGTCGAGCAGCAGCCCCGTCGCCCGGCCCACCGCCCCCGCGCGCTCCCGCAGCAGCGCGTCGGCCCGCCGGTCGCCGGCCGCCGCCGCGTCCACCAGCAGACCGATGTGCGGCTCGGGGACGATGCCCTGCTCCACCGCGCGCCGGGTGAGCCGGGTGTCGGAGACGGTCGCCTCCAGACAGCCACTGCGGCCGCACGGACAAGCCACCGGGCTGTCCGGCACCGGCAGATGCGCCACATCCCCCGCGCCCGATCGCGGCCCGCTGTGCACCACGCCGGCGATCGACAGGGCCGCGTCGACCACGTTGCCCACGAACAGGTGCAGCAGGGATCGCCGTGCCTCGGGCCGGCCGAACAGCAGCTCCGACTGCGCGACGGCACGGGCATGGTTGTCCACCCGCACGGGCAGCCCGGTGTGCCGCCGCAGCTCGGCCGCCAGTGGGCGCTGGTGCCAGCCGAGCGCGTCATGCCGTACGACCGTGCCGGTCTCCGGGGCCACCCAGCCGCCGATCGCCGCGCCCGCCCCGAGGACCCTCGCGCCGGTCGGGGTCCGCTCGGTGATGAAACGGGCCAGCGCACGGCCCAGGTGGTCCGGGAGGTCGGCGGCCGGAATCCCGTCGTGCTGGATTTGCTGCCGGGCCACGACCGTGCCGCGCAGATCGGTCAGCCCGAAGTCCGCGCCGGGCACCCCGATGTGCACGCCCGCGACCAGCGGCCCGCCCGCGCCGCCGGTCCGCAGGTCCACCGGGATCTGCGGCCTGCCCACCCCGCTCGCCGCGACCAGCTCAGGCACTTCGCACACCAGGCCGAGCCGGGCCAGGTCGGTGCACTGGCGGGAGACGGCCGCCGGACTCAGCCCGGACAGCCGGGCTATGCCGCTGCGGGCCACCGGGCCGTGGTCGAGCACGGCCCGCAGCACCGACGCCGCGTTGGCCTCCCGGCGGCCGTCGCCCGAGGTGCGCGCGGCGGGGGGAACGGTCGTCGACATGGCAGGCCTTCTCGGTCTCGCGGTCTCCGGTCTGAGGAGGTGACAGGGTCCAACATGCCGTGTCCCCGGCCGGTTTGGCGACCGGGAGCGGCCGGGACCACGGCCGGCATGGCGGGCGTGTTGCAGGGTCGTGAAACGGACCGGGGGAGTGTTGACCGGCGTGCGGCGGCCCACCCAAGCTCGTTGAGGAACACCCACCCCCGTCATTCCTCACCGGCCAGGCCCCCACCTGCCCGGATTTCCTTCCGCTCAGAAAGCAACTAACCGTCGTCACCTCGCGAAGGGCCCCTCCCATGACTTCCACCGCACCCGCCGCGACCCTCACGGTCGAGAAGGTCGGCGGCCGCATCGGCGCCGTCGTCTCCGGTGTCCGCCTCGGCGGCGACCTCCCGGAGCCCGTCGTCGCGGCGATCCGTGCCGCGATCCTGGAGCACAAGGTCGTCTTCTTCCGCGACCAGCACCATCTCGACGGCGACAGCCACGAGGCGTTCGGCCGGCTGCTCGGCGAGCCCGTCGCCCACCCTACCGTCCCCTCCGTCGACGGCAAGTACGCCTTCGGCGTCGACAACGACCACGGCGGCCGCGCCAACCAGTGGCACTCCGACGTGACGTTCGTGCCCGCCTACCCCGCCTTCTCGATCCTGCGCGCCGAGGTCGTCCCGCCGTACGGCGGCAACACCCTGTGGGGCAACACGGCCGCCGCCTACGCCGAACTCCCCGACGCCCTCAAGCTGTTGGCGGACAACCTGCGGGCCGAGCACACCAACGACTACGACTACGCGGAGGCGCGCCCCGAGGCCCGCGCCGGCGAACTGGAGCAGCACCGCAAGGTGTTCACCTCCACGAAGTTCCGCACCGACCACCCGGTGGTGCGCGTGCACCCGGAGACCGGGGAACGCGCCCTGGTGCTGGGCGGCTTCGTCAAGCGCCTGGTCGGCCTGCGCGGCCCCGACTCGCGGGCGATCATCGGTGTCCTCCAGTCGCACGTCGAGCGCCCGGAGAACACCGTCCGCTGGCAGTGGCGCTCCGGCGACGTCGCCGTCTGGGACAACCGGGCCACCCAGCACTACGGCGTCGACGACTCCGGTGACCACCCGCGCACCCTGCGCCGCGTCACCATCGACGGCGACGTGCCGGTGGGCGTGGACGGCCGCCGCTCGGTACTCCTGGAGCCGACGTCGGTGCCGCAGCCGACGTACGGGATCGCCTCCGGCGCCTCCACGGACGGCAAGGTCGCCGAGGAGGGCATCAACGTGCCCGCATGACGCCCGACCCGGCCCCGTTCGGCGGCGTCAAGCAGTCGGCTCACTACTCTGTCGGTGTGCTGTCATACGACGAACTGACCTCTCCGGAACGTGAGTTGTGGGATGCGTTTCCCGAAGGGCGCCGCGTGGATCTGCGGTCCGGTGTGGGCGAGGACGACCGGGTGGCCGACGGTGGGCAGTGGGGGGCCGGGCGTACCGTCCGGGCCGAAGTGATCGTCGCGCTGCTGCTCGGTGTGCACTCGGTGCAGCCCGGCGCGGTGGGAGCCCTGGCGCTTGCGGGCGCGCGGATAACCGGCCGGGTCAACCTGGCCGGTGCGCGGATCGATCACCCTCTCTGGATCGAGGACTGCTGGTTCGAGCAGGACGTCAGCCTCTTCGGGGCCGAGACCCGCACCGTCGCGATCACCCGCAGCCGGATACCCGGCCTCGAAGCCGGGTCGGCCCGCATCGAGGGACGTCTCGACCTGCTGGGGTCGACCGTGGAGGCCGGTCCGGTCTCCGCCTTCCACCGGGAGCTCAGCGCCCTCTCCCAAACCCACGCGCACGTGACCGGCGGAGTGAACCTCAACAAGGCCCGACTGCTCGCCCCCGAGGGGTGGGCCCTGTCCGCTGGTGGCCTGGTCACGGACGGAGGCCTCTTCTGCGGGGGCGGCTTCGTCGCGCACGGTGAAGTGCGGCTGCTGGGCGCACAGTTGCCGGGCGGGCTGTTCATGCAGGGCGCGCAGCTGGAGCGCCCCGGTCCGCGCGGGGTGGCCCTCGCCCTGGACAACGCCGTGGCTTCGACGCTCGAGTTCTCCCGGGGCTTCACCGCGAACGGCACCGTGCGTCTGCGCGGTACCCGGGTCTCGGACAACGTGACCTTCCAGGGAGCCGTCCTGAACGGGCCTCCCGAGGGTGACGGCCCGGCCCTGCTGTGTGCGCTCATGCAGGCCGTCGACTTCGACCTCAACCTGGCCCGCCCGCCGTCCCAGGCGGTGGACCTGCGGGGCGCGCAGGTGTCGTATCTCCACGACAACGAGCACAGCTGGCCGCGGACGGTGGAGCTGGACGGCTTCGTCTACGGCTCCATCAAGGTGACCGTGGCGGGCGATCGGCGGGAGGCGGTGGGGTGGCCGGACTCCGTGGCGCACCGCCTGCGGTGGGTACGGTGCAGCCCCGGCTACAGCCCCCAGCCGTACGAGCAGTTGGCGAGCTGGTACCGCAAGGCCGGCCATGACGGCGACGCCCGCCGGGTGCTGCTGGCCAAGCAGCGGCACCGGCGGCGCACGCTGCGGCCGGCGGCCCGTGCGTGGGGCCAGTTGCTGGACGCGACCGTGGGCTACGGCTACCGGCCCTGGCTGGCGGGTGTCTGGCTGCTCGTGCTGACCCTGCTGGGGACCATGACGTTCAGAGCTCACAGCCCCACACGGGTGCAGGCGGGCGAGGGGCCACGGTTCCAGCCCCTCGTCTACACCCTCGACCTGTTGATCCCGATCGGCGGTCTGGGCCAGCGCACCACCTGGTACTGGACGAGCGGCACCCTCCAGTGGCTGGCCTATCTGCTGATCGCCTTCGGCTGGGTGCTGACGACGGCCGTCATCGCGGGCGTGACCCGCTCCCTGCAGAAGAACTAGACGGCGACGCCGTCAGGGCCAGGAGTGTGTCCACTGCGCTGTCCGCATTGCGGGACGGCCCTCTTGACGTGGCTCCGAGCGGGACCGACACTCCAGAGGAGAATCCTAGTGAATAGGTAGGGAAACGCATGGGGCGCCTTGAGCCGGTCACTGTCCGAGTGATCCGTCCGCCTCTCCTCACCTCCCGCCGTCACATCGATCTGCAGCGTGTCTGCAGTGCGATCAGCCCCCAGGGCTGAGTCCGCCCGACGTCGCATCCGCCGCGCGTACGTCCGCGCCCTCTCCCGGGGAGTTCCATGTCCATCACACCTCTGGCCGCCCACACCTCCGCCCGGCCCGCGCCCGCCTTCCGCGGCCGGATCGGCAGCGACGCCCGCAGCGGCCACTACGCCGTACCGGGCCGCTACCGCCTCCATCTGTCGACCGCGTGTCCCGACGGCCTGCGCATCGCCGTCACCCACAGCCTGCTCGGTCTGGACACCGTCTGTCCGGCGACCTTCCTGCCCGCCGTCCCCGACACCCCGGAAGGCGGCCACCGCGCCCTGCGCCCGCTGTACGAGGCGAGCGCGCACCACTACACCGGCCCGGCCGTCGCGCCCGTGCTCAGCGACGACTGGTCCGGACGGATCGTCAGCACGCACGCCCCGGACATCATGCGCGACCTCGCCCGCCGCTTCGGCAGCGATCGCCCCTCGCCCTACCCGTGCGGCGCGGAGTCGGAGATCGAGGCCGTCGAGCGGATGTGCGCGCAGGGCATCGAGGACGCCGCGCAGTGCGCCGGATCGGCCGGCGGTGAGGAGTCGGAGCGCGCGGCGGCGCTCGAGACGCTGCTCGAAACGCTCGGTGCACTGGAGCGGTGGCTGGTCGGGCGGACGTACATGATCCGCGACGAAATCACCGCCGCGGACGTCGAGTTGTGGGTCGCGCTGGTCCAACTCGACACCGTGCACCGCAATCATCTGGACGCAGGTGCCGTCCAGCGGATCGCCGCCCATCCCACCCTGTGGGCCTACGCCCGCCGGCTGGCCGCCCATCCGGCCTTCGGTGCCCATCTCGACCTGGACGGCATCGCCCGGCGCCACCACGCCCGTTGCCAGGGTCTGGAGGCCGCCGGAGCCGCTGTCCAGATCCTGGACTGGGCGGCCCATGCATCCGAAGGAAACGGGACAGACCCGCAGGTCAACAGGGATTGAGCCGTTCCACACAGTGGACCGGCGTTGACATTCCGTCGGGCAATTGTTTTAACTACCAACCAGAACGGTCATGAGTGTCAGCGACAAGCCCTGGCTGGCTGACCGGCAACCCTCGCTCCGCGGTGGGGTGCCCCAGGTGACGACCGGACCGGATGACGTTTCGGTAAGCGCGAGGCCCTCAGGGGCCGGAACAGTGACGGTGACGCCATGTACGCAGCTCCCAGGACGGCCGCACGCCGCCCTCAGGGCTGCGTACAGCCGTACGCGAACCTGCTGAACCTGTTCGCCGCCGACCGTGCCGTCGATCTGCTCCGTGTGAACAGCGCACTGTGTACCGCACCGGGCCGTGCCCGCTGTCGGGGCTGACACCTCCCCACAGCCCCCGCACTCCCTGACGAACACCGCCCGCGCGGTGTGCCGTTGTCCTCCCCGCCCCCGGTGCCCCCGTCCACCCGTGCGCTGAGCAAGTCGCTGCAGCGCACGGCTGCCGCGGCCTGTGGGGTGTCCGACTCCGCCGGAGCCCACCATGAGTGAACCCCCTGGCGCCGCCGTCGCCCTCGCCGATGCGCCGCCCGCCGACGAACCGTCAAATCCCCTCGCCGCACAGCGCGTCCTGCCGCTGCGCAGGCCGGGACGCTGGATCGCCACCGCCGTCGTCCTGGTCCTCGCGGCCCAGTTCGTGCACGGCCTGACGACCAACCCGTTCTACCAGTGGGACCGCTTCGGCTACTGGTTCCTGCGGCCGAACATCCTCGACGGCCTGGTCATCACCCTCGAAGTCGCCGCCTACAGCGCGGTGTTGGGCCTGGCCGGCGGTATCGTTCTCGCCCTGGCCCGGCTCTCGAAGAGCCCGGTGCTGCGGGCCGTCAGCTGGACCTACATCTGGGCGCTGCGCTCCATCCCGCTCATCGTGGTGCTGCTCTTCCTCTACAACTTCAGCGCCCTGTACAAGACATTGAGCGTCGGCGTCCCCTTCGGACCGGCCTTCCTCTCCTTCGACGAGTCCAAACTGGCCACCGACATGGTCGTCGCCGTCATCGGCCTCAGCCTCAACGAGGCGGCCTACGCGGCCGAGGTCGTCCGCGGCGGCATCCTCTCCGTCGACCAGGGCCAGCACGAGGCGGCGGCGGCCCTGGGCCTGCCGAAGAGCTACCAGTTCACGAAGATCGTCTTCCCGCAGGCGCTGCGCTCCATCACCCCGAACTACGTCAACCAGCTCATCGGCCTGATCAAGAGCACCTCGCTGGTCTTCTACGTCTCCCTGCTCGACCTGTTCGGCACCGCGCAGTCCATGGGCGCCACCTACCCCGGCGACATCGTGCCGCTGCTGCTGGTCGCCACCGTCTGGTACCTGATCCTGACCAGCGTCGTCTCCGTCATCCAGTTCTACGTCGAGCGGTACTACGCCCGGGGTGCCACCCGCAGCCTGCCGCCGACACCGTTGCAGAAGCTCCGCACCGGTCTCACCGACCTGCGAGCCCGTATCCGCAGGGAGGTCGCCGTATGAGCGCGAAGACCCTCGAGCCGCTGGCCGGCGTCGAGGCCGCCACCGTCGAGGTGCACGACGTGCACAAGTGGTACGGCGCCCACCGCGTCCTCAACGGCATCGACCTGACGGTGCGGCCGGGCGAGGTGACCGTGATCCTCGGCCCGTCCGGCTCCGGCAAGTCCACCCTGCTGCGGGTCATCAACCACCTGGAGAAGCCGGAGATCGGCCACGTCAGCATCAACGGCGAACTGGTCGGAGTGAAGCGGGAGGGCGAGCGGCTGAAGGAACTGAGTGAGCGGGCCATCCTCACCCAGCGCGGCCGCATCGGCTTCGTCTTCCAGAACTTCAACCTCTTCCCGCATCTGACGGTCCTGGACAACGTGGCCGCCGCCCCGGTCGCCACCGGCAGGCTCACCAAGTCCGAAGCACAGGAACTGGCCCGCGAGTTGCTCGGCCGGGTCGGTCTCGCCGACAAGACCGGCGCCTACCCGCGCCAGCTCTCCGGCGGCCAGCAGCAGCGCGTCGCCATCGCCCGCGCCCTCGCCCTGCGCCCCGGCGTCATCCTCTTCGACGAGCCCACCTCCGCCCTCGATCCCGAACTGGTCGGCGAGGTCCTCGCCGTCATCAAGGACCTGGCGACCAGCGGCACCACGCTCGTCATCGTCACCCACGAGATCGGCTTCGCCCGCGAGATCGCCGACCGGGTCGTCTTCATCGACGGCGGAAGGATCGTCGAACAGGGCCCGCCCTCCGAGGTCCTCGACAAGCCGCAGCACGAGCGCACCAGGGACTTCCTCAGCAAGGTCCTCTGACCCCTGAGGCACCTGCCGCGCCCCACGACTTCCCCCCACGCCACCACCTCCTCACCCTCTCAGCGACAAGGAACGGCCATGTCTGTCCACTTCACCCGACGCAGCCTGATACGCGGCATCACCGCGGCGACCGCGGTCGCCACCCTCGCCACCGGGCTCGCCGCCTGCGGTGGGAACAGCGACGCGGCCACCACGACCGCTGCGGCCGACGGGACCGTGACCGTCGGACAGCTCTCCAACGGCGCCGCCAAGCAGACCGGCCTCAAGGTCTCCGAGGTGAAGTCGATCAGCGCGGAGCTGCCCAAGTCCGTCAAGAGCAGCGGCAAGCTGGAGATCGGCATCGGCGCCCTGCCCGCCGGTTTCGCGCCGTTGGCCTACGTCGGCAGCGACCAGAAGACCCTCACCGGCGCCGAGCCCGACTTCGGCCGCCTGGTCGCCGCGGTCCTCGGCCTGAAGCCCGAGCTGAAGAACTTCACCTGGGAGAACCTCTTCGTCGGCATCGACAGCGGCAAGGTGAACGTGGCCTTCTCGAACGTCACCGACACCGAGGAGCGCAAGAAGAAGTACGAGTTCGCCTCCTACCGCAAGGACAACCTCGGCTTCGAGGTGCTCAAGGCCGGCAAGTGGAACTTCGACGGCAACTACGAGAACCTCGCCGGAAAGACCGTCTCCGTCGGCGCCGGCACCAACCAGGAGAAGATCCTCCTGGAGTGGAAGAAGAAGCTGGAGAGCGAGGGCAAGAAGCTCACCGTCAAGTACTACCCGGACCGCAACGGCACCTACCTGGCCCTCAACAGCGGCAAGATCGACTCCTTCTTCGGGCCCAACCCCGGCATCGCCTACCACATCACCCAGTCCGCGGGCACGCCCAATCCGACGCGCAACGCGGGCACCTACTCCGGCGCCGGCGCCTCGTTGCAGGGCCTGATCGCCGCCACCGCCAAGAAGGACAGCGGCCTCGCCAAGCCGCTCGCCGACGCCATCAACTACCTGATCAAGAACGGCCAGTACGCCAAGTGGCTGGCCGCCTGGAACCTATCCAACGAGGCCGTCGCCAAGTCCGAGGTCAACCCGCCCGGCCTGCCGCTCGACAACTCCTGACCCGCCACCGACAGGGGATCCCGTCGCCGCCCAGCGGCGGGGTCCCCGCTCCCAGGCCCTCGGAGACCACCCCACGATGTCCGCCACCAGCATCGAAAGCATCGAAGCCCCCTCCTCGCACCTCCTGGACAACCCCGCCTGGGCGGCCCTGACCGGCCCGCACGCCCACTTCGCCGAACGCGTCGGCCGCGCCGCCCGCTACCGGCAGGACGTGGCCCCCTTCCATGCCCTCGCCGACACCGACGACCCACAGGCCTGGGCCGACCTGGCCACCCTCGTCGGCCCCGACGGCACCGCCTCGGTGCGCGGAGTGACCGAGGCGCCGCCCGGATGGGAGATCCTGCGCACCGGACAGGGTGTCCAGCTCGTGGACACCGGTCTGCGCGCCGAGCCCGACCCCGAAGCCGAACGGCTCGGCGCCGACGACGTGCCCGAGATCCTCGACCTGGTCGCCCGCACCCAACCGGGGCCCTATCTGCCCCGCACCGTCGAGATGGGCACCTACCTCGGCATCCGCCACCGCGGCCGGTTGATCGCCCTGGCCGGCGAGCGCCTCCACCCGCCCGGCTGGACCGAGATCAGCGCCGTGTGCACCGACCCCGCCCACCGCGGCCGGGGCCTGGCCACCCGCCTGGTCCGCGCGGTCGCAGCCGGCATCAAGGAGCGCGGCGAACGCCCCTTCCTGCACGCCCGAGCCGGCAACGCCGACGCCGTCCGGCTCTACGAGTCGATCGGCTTCACCCTGCGCCGTCGCACGGTCTTCTCGCTGGTACGGCCGACCGGAGCCGCCGTTCTGGAAGAAACGGCATAGCCGTGGCGTTGTCCTTGTCGGAGGCTGACTGTTCGCGTGTTCGGGCGGAGGTGTGGGACGTGACACGTGTACTCCGCGCCCGTGCCGACAACCCGCGCCACCGCGTCCGCCTGCACTCCCGGCCCCATATCGACCTCCAGCGCGTGGCCAGCGCCCTCTGTTGCTCCTGACCGTCCCCCAGCCGTCGGCTCGGGGGGACTCCCATCTCCCCTCGGTCGCCCTGCCGCCGTGTGCCCCGATCCCGCGGGGCCGGCGATCTCGTACGGACCTCCAGGAAGGCACCTCGTGTCCCCAACTCCCGCTTCCCGTCTGCACCTTGCCGTGGCCCTCGAGGGCACCGGCTGGCACCCGGCCTCCTGGCGCGAGCAAGTGGCTCGCCCCCGGGACCTGTTCACCGCCGGCTACTGGGCCGACCAGGTCGCCGAGGCCGAGCGCGGACTGCTCGACTTCGTCACCTTCGAGGACGGCCTGGGCCTGCAGTCCTCCCGGTACGGCGAGCTGGACGGCCGTACCGACGAGGTGCGCGGCCGCCTCGACGCCGTACTGATCGCATCCCGCATCGCACCTCTCACGCGGCACATAGGCCTGGTGCCGACCGTGATCGCCACCCACACCGAGCCGTTCCACATCTCCAAGGCGATCGCCACCCTCGACTACGTCAGCACCGGCCGCGCAGGCCTGCGGGTGCAGATCACCGCCCGCCCGCACGAGGCCGACCACTTCGGCCGCCGCACCTTCCCGCCGATCGACCTGGCGGAACTCCAGAGCCCGGCCGGACAGGAACGGCTCACCGAGCTCTTCGACGAGGCCGCCGACTACGTCGAGGTCGTGCGCCGGCTCTGGGACAGCTGGGAGGACGACGCGGAGATCCGGGACGTCGCCACCGGCCGCTTCATCGACCGCGACAAGCTGCACTACATCGACTTCGAGGGCAGGTACTTCAGCGTCAAGGGCCCCTCCATCACCCCGCGCCCGCCGCAGGGCCAGCCGCTCGTCACCTCCCTCGGACACCAGACCGTCCCGTACCGGCTGATCGCCCGCCAGACCGACGTCGGCTACGTCACCCCGCACGACACCGACCAGGCCCGCGCGATCGTCGCCGAGATCCGCGCCGAGCAGGAGGCCGCCGGGCGCGCCGGTGAACTCCTGCACGTCTTCGGCGACCTGGTGATCTTCCTCGACGACGACCAGGCCGCCGCGGAGGACCGCCGTGCCCGTCTCGACGGCCTCGCGGCAGAGCCCTACACCAGCGACGCACGCATCTTCGCCGGTACGCCCGCCCAACTCGCCGACCTGCTGCAGGAGTTCGCCGAGGCGGGACTGACCGGGTTCCGGCTGCGGCCCGCCGTCACCGGACACGACCTGCCCGCCGTCAGCCGGGGCCTGGTCCCCGAACTCCAGCGCCGTGGCGCCTTCCGTACCGCCTACGAGGCCGACACGCTGCGCGGCCTGCTGGGCCTCGCGCGCCCCGCCAACCGCTACGCCGCCGCCACCGCCTGAGCCGGAAGGACCGCACCGACATGAGCAAGCCGCTGAAGCAGATCCATCTGGCCGCACACTTCCCGGGCGTCAACAACACCACGGTGTGGAGCGACCCGAAGGCCGGCAGCCACATCGAGTTCAGCTCCTTCGTCCACTTCGCGCAGACCGCCGAACGCGCCAAGTTCGACTTCCTCTTTCTCGCCGAGGGGCTCAGGCTCCGCGAACAGGGCGGGAAGATCTACGACCTGGACGTCGTCGGCCGGCCCGACACCTTCACCGTCCTGGCCGCGCTCGCCGCCGTCACCGAACACCTCGGCCTGACCGGCACCATCAACTCCACCTTCAACGAGCCCTACGAGGTGGCCCGCCAGTTCGCCAGCCTCGACCACCTCTCCGGCGGCCGCTCCGCCTGGAACGTCGTCACCTCCTGGGACGCCTTCACCGGCGAGAACTTCCGCCGCGGTGGCTTCCTCCCGCAGGAGGAGCGCTACTCCCGCGCCAAGGAGTTCCTGACCACCGCGCACGAACTCTTCGACTCGTGGCACGGCGACGAGATCATCGCCGACCAGGCCACGGGCGTCTTCCTGAGCGACGCCAAGGCCGGCTCCTTCGTCCACTCCGGCCAGCACTTCGACATCCACGGCCAGTTCAACGTGCCGCGCTCCCCGCAGGGCCGCCCGGTCATCTTCCAGGCCGGCGACTCCGACGAGGGCCGCGAGTTCGCCGCCTCCTCCGCCGACGCCATCTTCAGCCGCTACGCCACCCTGGAGGCGGGCCAGAGCTTCTACCAGGACGTCAAGAACCGCCTCGCCAAGTACGGCCGCCGCGCGGACCAGTTGCTCATCCTGCCCGCCGCGAGCTTCATCCTCGGCGACACCGACGCGGAAGCCGAGGAACTGGCCAAGGAGGTGCGCCGCCAGCAGGTCAGCGGGGCCACAGCCATCAAGCACCTGGAGTTCGTCTGGAACCGGGACCTGTCCTCCTACGACCCGGAGGGCCCGCTGCCCGACATCGACCCGGACATCAGCGACAACCACATCTCCAAGGGCCGCGCCCAGGTGCGCATGTACCGCGACCCGCTGGCCACCGCCCGCGAGTGGCGCGAGCTGGCCGCCGCCAACAACTGGTCCATCCGTGACCTCGTCATCGAGACCGGCAACCGCCAGAACTTCATCGGCTCCCCGGCCACCGTCGCCAGGACCATCAACGACTTCGTCCAGGCCGACGCCAGCGACGGCTTCATCCTCGTCCCGCACATCACCCCCAGCGGCCTCGACGTCTTCGCCGACAAGGTCGTCCCGCTGCTCCAGGAACAGGGCGTGTTCCGCACGGAGTACGAGGGCCCGACCCTCCGCCACCACCTGGGCCTCGCACACCCGGACGAGGCGTCGGACGAGCGGGTGGCCTCGTGAAGTTCCTCGCGATCACCCTGATCGTGCACCGCCCGGACCCGGTCACCGGGGTGCAGAAGTCCACCCACGACCGGTTCCGTGAGGTGCTCGACAACGCCCTGCTCGCCGAGGAGCTGGGCTTCGACGGCTTCGGTGTGGGGGAGCGGCACGAGCGGCCGTTCATCTCCTCCTCGCCGCCGGTCGTGCTGAGCCATGTCGCCGCGCTGACGAAGCGCATCCGGCTGTTCACCGCGGTGACCACGCTCAGCCTCCTGGATCCGGTCCGCGCCTACGAGGACTACGCAACCCTCGACCACCTCTCGAACGGCCGCCTCGACCTGATCATCGGCAAGGGCAACGGCGCCGCCCAGCGCGACCTGTTCCACGTCACGCCCGAGGACCAGTGGGACCGCAACGCCGAGAGCTACGAGGTGTTCCGGCAGATCTGGCGGCAGGACAAGGTCACCGCGGCGACCCGCTTCCGCCCCGAGTTGGCGGAGGCGGAGGTGTGGCCGCGCCCCTACCAGCAGCCCGTCCGGGTCTGGCACGGCAGCGCGACCAGCAAGGAGTCGGTCGACCTCGCCGCACGCTACGGCGACCCGCTGTTCTCGGCCAACGTCACCAACCCCATCGAGCCGTACGCCGAGCTGATCCGGCACTACCGCGAGCGCTGGGAGCACTACGGCCACGACCCGGCACGGATCGCCGTCGGGGCGGGCACGGCGGGCATCCTCGTCGCCCCCACGACCCAGGAGGCGCTGGCCGCGTACCGGCCGGTCTTCGAGTCCAACCTGGCGTTCTTCAAGAAGGCCGGCCTGCCGGTCGTCTTCGAGACCCTGGAGGACTTCGTCGAGCGCAGTTCCGCCCTGATCGGCAGCCCGCAGCAGGTCATCGACAAGGTGCACCGCTACCACGAGCAGTTCGGACACACGGTGGTGCACGTGCACGCGGACGCGAGCGGACTCACCGACACCCAGCACCGCGACTCGCTGGAGCTGTTCCAGTCGGCGGTGGCTCCGACCCTGCGCAAGGCCATCCCGGACCCGCCCTTCGACTGGGGCCCGGTGCTGCCGGGAGCGGCAGCCAGTGAGGAGCCGGCACATGTCTGACATCCCCCTCGGCGTCCTGGACCTGGTGCCGATCTCCTCCGGTTCGACGGCCGCCGAGGCCCTGCGCAACTCCATCGACCTGGCCCGGCAGGCCGAACGCCTCGGTTACGCCCGCTACTGGTTCGCCGAACACCATCTCAACCCGGGCGTCGCGGGCACGTCCCCCGCGGTCGTCCTGGCCCTGGCGGCCTCCGCCACCTCCACCATCCGCCTCGGTTCGGGAGCCGTACAACTCGGCCACCGCACCGCCCTGTCCACGGTGGAGGAGTTCGGCCTGATCGACGCCCTGCACCCCGGCCGCCTCGACCTGGGCCTGGGCCGCTCGGGCGGCCGCCCACCGGGCGAGAAGGCGACAGGGCCGACGACCACCCCGGTCGTCGACGGGCGCGCCCCCAACGGCCTGCTCATCCCGCCCCGCTTCTCCTTCGAACGTCTCCTCGGCTCACCCCGGATCGCCCTGCAACGCAGGCTGCTCCTGCTCCCGAACGCGGAATCGCAGGACTACGCCGAGCAGATCGACGACATCCTCGCCCTGCTGGCCGGTACCTACCGCTCTCCGGAGGGCGTCGAGGCGCACGTCGTGCCGGGCGAGGGCGCCGAGGTCGAGCTGTGGATCCTCGGCAGCAGCGGCGGCCAGAGCGCCGAGGTCGCCGGCGCGCGCGGCCTGCGGTTCGCAGCCAACTACCACGTCAGCCCGGCCACCGTCCTGGAGGCGGTGGACGGTTACCGGTCCTTCTTCCAGCCCTCCGACGTCCTCGACAAGCCGTACGTCAGCGTGTCCGCCGACGTCGTGGTCGCCGAGGACGACGAGACGGCCCGCGAACTCGCCACCGGTTACGGCCCGTGGGTGCGCAGCATCCGCACCGCCGAGGGCGCGATCGAGTTCCCGACGCCCGCGGAGGCGCGCGCCCACCCCTGGACCGACGAGGACCGCGCGCTCGTCCAGGACCGCCTCGACACACAGTTCGTCGGCTCCCCGGCGAGGGTGGCGGACCAGCTGGAACAGCTCCAACAGGCCACGGACGCCGACGAGTTGCTCATCACGACGATCACTCACGACCATGCGGACCGGGTGCGGTCGTACGAGCTGCTGGCCGAGGAGTGGAAGCGGCGGTGAGGCTCAGCAGCCCGAACCGGTCGGGGCGAACTGCATACGGGTGTGCCGGCCCGCCGCCTGTGCCCGGTCGTAGATCTCGCGGGTGACCCGGTACCAGACGTCGTCCTGGGCCTTGACGCCGTTCACGTCGTCGAGGCTCACGCACCACCGCTCCGGCCGCACCACCCGCCGGTAGGTCTCCGTACCCTGACGGACCTTCCGGCAGCTCCGGTAGCGCTCGGTGGTGTACCAGACGCGGGTCGTCCGGTGGGTGCCGGAGCCCGAACGCGAGGTGTGGCGGACCTGCTTGGTGGCGGACGTGCACTTGCTGACCAGATGCGGGCGTGTGTCCGTGACCGTCTTCCGGGAGAGGTGGCGGACGGTGTCCCGGAGCCCGGACACGGTTTCCGGGCTCGGCCGGACGTGCCCTCCGACGCCGTCCTGCGTGCCGTCGCCGGTCCCGCCGCTCCCGCATGCGCCGAGCGCGGCCACGAGGACGGCCGTCACTCCGGCAGCCAGCAGCCGACGTGCCATGAACATGTCTCTCCCTGAGGTCGGCGGCCAGCGTAGTCGATCCCTGGCCGAAAACGATCGCTCCGGAGGTCTCGGTAAGAGCTCGACATGAGCTCGGTATGACGGAGGGCGATCGCCGGGCACAGCGCGGTCCGGCTGATGGCGGGCGCGTAAAGTGCCTGGCCGGGTCCGGTCGGGTGGCCCGACATGCCGTGGAGGGAGCGCGCGATGGCAGGTCCGCCGGAACTCACCGTGGGGCGACTGCTGTCCTCATGGCAACCGGACCTGCCCGCACTGCTGCTCGTCCTGCTGCTGGGCGCCCTCTACGGCTGGGGCGTCCTGCGGCTGCGGCGCCGGGGCGAACGCTGGCCCGTGTCCCGCATCGCCGCCTTCGCGGTCCTCGGCCTCGGCACCCTCGTCGTGGCGACCATGTCGGCCCTCGCCGTCTACGACCGTGTGCTGTTCTGGCCGGCCGCGGTGCAGAACATCCTGCTCGACCTCGTCGCACCGCTCGGCCTGGCGCTGGGCGACCCCCTGCGACTGGCCGTCCGCGCCCTTCCCGAACGGGCCGCCGGGCGCACCCGACGGGCGATGACCGGACGCCTGGTACGCCTGCTCACCTTCCCGCTGGTCAGCACGGCCCTGGTGCTGGCGACCGAACTGACCGTCTACTTCACCCCTTACTTCGAGACCGCCCTGCGCCACGGCTGGCTGCACCAGCTGATGTATCTGCACCTGCTGCTCGCCGGCTGTCTGTTCGTGGTGCCGGTGCTCACCCGCGAGGAGACGCTCCCCGCCTGGTGCACCCACCCGGTGCGGGCCGCGCTGGTCTTCCTCGACGGCATCGTCGACGCCGTCCCCGGCATCGTGGTCATGACCCACGGCACGCTGATCGCCGGCGCCTGGTATCTGCACCACGCCCCGCCCTGGTCCCGGGACGTCCAGCACGACCAGCAGCTCGGCGGCGGCGCCATGGTCGGCATCGCCGAACTGGTGGCCCTGCCGTTCCTGCTCGCCATCCTGGTCCAGTGGGCCCGCACCGAACGCGCGACGACCGCGGCCCTGGACCGCCGCCTGGCGACGGAACTGGTCCCGGCAGCGCCGGCGGAGGGGCAGACCGAGTCGCCCGACCTGGTACGCCCGTGGTGGGAGACCGAGAACAGCGAGATCGCCCGCCGCATCCGGCAGCAGTGACCCATGGGCTGACCCCCGCCGCCGCTTCTCATGGCAAAGTGCAGGCCGTGGATCTCAGAGCGGGGGGGCGGTGCTGTGACGGACGCAGCTGAGGATGTGCAGGGCCTGTGGCGGCAGCGGGACTTCATGCTGCTGTGGAGCGGCCAGACGGTCAGTGAGATGGGATCGGCGGTCACCGAGGTCGCTCTGCCGCTGCTCGCGGTCGTCGCGCTCAAGGCGAGCACGTTCCAGGTCGGACTGCTGACCGCGGCCACCACCCTGGCCTTCGCGGTGATCGCGCTCCCGGCGGGTGCGATGGTGGACGGCGCCGCCAAGCGCTCCATCATGATCGTCTGCAACCTTCTCCGCATGGTGGTCATCGGTTCGGTTCCGGTGGCGGCGGCATTCGGTGTCCTGACGATGGCGCAGCTGTACGCGGTCGCGGTGGCGGCCGGTGTGTGCTCGGTGTTCTTCGACGTCTCGTACCAGAGTTATGTGCCGTCACTCGTCCGCCCCGAACACCTGATGAGCGCCAACGGCAAGCTCGGGACCACCCAGGCGTTCGCCCAGCTCGCGGGACCGGGTCTGGGCGGCGGCCTCGTCGGGGTGTTCGGTGCCGCGGGGGCGATGGCGGCCGACGCGGTCTCCTACGCGGTCTCGGCCCTGTCGGTCCTCGGGATCAGGACCCGGGAGGAGCCGCCGCCGGCGCGACCGGCGGACGAGACGCCGCGGCACCGCATCGCCGAGGGCCTGAAGTTCGTCTTCGGGCACGCCATCCTGCGCAGGGTCGTGGCGTGCACCGCCACCGCGAACCTGTTCGGCGGCATGAGTTCGGCGCTGGCGATGGTCTTCCTCATCCGGGTGCTGCACGTGCGCCCCGCGCTCACCGGGCTGATCATGGCGGGCGCGGCCATCGGCGGGATCGCCGGAGGGGCGTTGGCCGGGCGGCTCGCCGGGAAGGTCGGCTCGGCGCGCATCATCTGGGTGTCGATGCTGGTCTTCAGCGCGCCGCAGGTCATTGCGGCGGCGGCCTGGCGGGGCTGGGGAGTGCTGCTGTTCCCGCTGGGCTGGGGCATCGCGTACTTCTCCGGGATGGTCTACAACATCGCCCAGGTCAGCTACCGGCAGTCGGTGACACCGCCGGAGCTGATGGGCCGGATGAATGCGGCCGTGCGCTGGGTGGTGTGGGGCACGCTGCCGCTCGGCGGCGTCCTCGGCGGGGCGCTGGGCACCCTGATCGGGGTGCGGGCCGCACTCTGGCTGGCCTTCATCGGTTCGTGGGCGGCCGGCTGGTTCGTGTTCTTCTCCCCGCTCCGCCGCATGCGCGATGTCCCGCAGGCCGCGCCGATGTCCGACCCCGTTGTCACGAGTTGACGGTGATGGCCCTCACCAGCGCGGCCGGCGACTCCTCGGGGGCTGTTCCCGCGGTGTCCACGACGATGCGTTCACGGTTCCACGGCTCGTACTGCCTGCCGACGACCTCTTCCCAGTCCGGTAGCGGCAGACCGGGGATGTCCACCGACCGTGATGCCACGCGCCGCCGTTGCTCCGCCGGATCCGAGCAGACCACCTCCACCTCGACCCAGGGGACACCCGCCCGCACCGCCGCGTCCCGCCGGGCGCCCCGTGTGACCGCCGGGGGGTTCACCGGCTCCGCGATCACGGACAGGCCCTGCCGCAGCTGCTCCTCGGCCGACCCGACGACGTAACCGGCAGGCCCCACGGGATGCCGGGCCGGCCCGGAGCGGACCAGTGCCTGCTCGATGGTGTCCACCCGTACATGCACCGCGCCGATCTTCGCGGCCGGCAGCCGGGCAAGGGCGGTCTTCCCGGTGGCGGGCAGGCCGCCGATCACGACGAGCATGCGGTCATCGCCCGCCCGGACCGGACCCGGTCATCGCCCAGCTTTGGGCGGCGGGGTCGAAGCCGACCACCGCCGCACCGGAGACCGTGGGTCCGCGCAGCAGGGTGGGGGAGCGGGGCAGGTCATTTCCCGTCGGCGAGCGAGGCGCGGGTCGGCTTGCCCAGTGCCCAGAACAGCACGCCCAGGAGCATGAACCCGACGAGCGGGACGGCCTCCGTCAGCAGGTACTTCCAGCGCTCGCCGTGACTCCAGCCGTCCGGCGCGTAGGCGGATCCGAACCAGTGGTCGCCGAGCCCGGGAGCGACCAGCTGCACACTGGCGAACAGGATCAGCGCGCTGAGCACGACGCTGATGACGCCGGGGATGGGCGCCTTGTACGGGCGGGGGACGTCCGGGGCCTTGCGGCGCAGTACCGCGAGCGCCGGGAAGATGCCCAGGTAGCTGACGAGGGTGGTGGAGACGGCGAGGCCGAGGACCGCGCCGAAGAGCTTGGCCGCGCTGCCGTGGGTCAGTTCGTGGGCCAGCACCAGGACGACGGTGGAGACCAGACCGCTGAGGATGTTGACCCGCACCGGGGTGCCGAAGCGGCTGGAGATGACGCCGAGGAAGCGGGGCGCGGCGCCGTCGTAGCCGGAGACGGCGAGGGCACGGTCGGAACCCATGATCCAGGTGACGCCGGAGGACAGCACCGTGAGGATGAACATGATCGCGGCGAAGTCGCCGAGCAGGCTGCCGGCACCGCTGAGGGTGGCCGTGCCGTCGGAGGCGACGTGGCCGCCGTAGACGGTGAAGACCTGCCGGATCGCGTCGAGGAACCCGCCGAGACCGGTGACGGCCTTGACCGGCAGGACCAGCAGGATGCCGAGGATCGGCAGTGCGTACAGCGCCACGGCGAGGGCCGCGCTGCGGAAGATGGCGAAGGGAACGTCCTTCTGGGCGTCGGTCATCTCGTCGCCTGCGGTGCTGGGCAGTTCGAAGCCGACGTAGTTGAACATCAGGACCGGCACCAGAGCGACGAAGCCCGCGTACGTCGGCGAGAAGTCACCGGCCCCGAAGCCGTGCAGGCCGTGCTTGATCCCGTAGATCACGACGGTGACGGTGAACAGGCCGAGGAGGACGAAACGGCTCCAGGCGCCGAGGGTGGGGATCCACTTGCCGACGTCGAAGGAGAGGATCGCGGCGAGGACGCCCACCCAGACGAACAGCAGGGTGAAGACGTAGAAGGCCGGCGTGCTCAGGTCCTTGCCGTCGTTGAAGAAGGTGGTGAAGGCCGTGACGGCGGAGACGGAGAGCGTGCCGCCCAGCCACACCGGGTTGGTGATCCAGTAGAGGAAGTTGTTGACGGCGCCCGCGAGGCGCCCGAACGCCCGGCTGGTCCAGATGTAGGGACCGCCCTCGTCGGGGAACGCGGCCCCGAGCTCCGCGGTCAGCAGCGCGGAGGGCACGAAGAACACGAGAGCCAGCACGATCAGCCAGGTGAACGCCTCGGCACCGGACGAGGCGACCGTACCGATGGTGTCCACGCCGACGATGGTGCACAGGAGGAAGAAGAGAATGTCGAAGCGGCCGAAGTGCTTGCGCAGCTTCTGCCGCTCCGTCTGGGCCGTTGCCGGCTCGGACGCGATCTCGCCAACGGTCACGGGGGCTCCTGCGTGCGCGCGGGGTATGGGTGCGATTCGGCCAATGATCGACGCCACCGCACAACCGCACAAGCGTTTCTGTACAAGTCTTGACCATCGCCTGGGCGCCTTACGGCACCGGAAACCCAGCCGAAACATCTGACCCGGCAGGCGCAGGGCTGGTGGATTCGGCAGCGCCGTCGGAGCGGGCCTCCAGTGCCCGCAGTACGGCCACCATGTCCTCGCCTCCATGGCCCTGCGCCACCGTTTCGCCGAACAGGGCGTGGCAGACGTCGAGCAGCGGGGAGGCCAGGCCCGCCTTGCGGGCGGCCTCCGCGATCAGCCGGTTGTTCTTGAGGACGTCCGCGGCCGCCGCCTGGACGGCGAAGTCACGGTCCAGCAGTTTGGGCGCCTTCATCCGGGAGACGGCGCTGGCCATCGGTCCCGCGTCCAGGACGTCCCGCAGCAGCCGCGGGTCGAGTCCGTGCCGGTCGGCGAAGTGGAACGCCTCGGCCAGCCCGGTGACCAGGGTGATCAGGAACAGGTTGACCGAGAACTTCATCAGCAGCGCGCCCGGCACGGGGCCGCAACCGAACGTCTCGCGGCACATGGGGGCGAGCAGGGGCCGAACGGCCGCAACGGCGTCGTCGTCCCCCGCCAGCATCGCCACCAACTGCCCCTGCTCCGCCGGGACTCGGGACCCGGAGACCGGGGCCTCCACGTAACGCCCGCCCGCGCCGTGGACGGCCTCCCGCAGGCCGGCCGAGTACTCCGGCGAGGTCGTGCCCATGTGGACCACGGTGTGTGCGGCGACCCGCGCGGCGAAATCCGGCGTGCCGCGCCCCAGAACCGCGTCGACGGCGCTCTCGTCGGCCAGCATCAGCATCACGGTCTCGGCCCGGCCGAAGACCTCGGCGGGACCGGCCGCGATCTCGGCTCCGGCGGCCCGCAGCGGCTCGCACCGGGCCGGGGTGCGGTTGAAGACGACCAGAGGTGTCCCGGCGCGGACGAGGTTGAGCGCCATGGGCTGCCCCATGACCCCGAGGCCGACGAAACCCACGTACACGATGTACCACCGTCCTGGCTGATACCGATCCGGCCGGCGCCGAGGCCGACTGCGCCCACCGGACTATGACAGCGGTCATAGTAGCCCCCGCTATGACGGTGGTCATAGAGTGCAGGGAGTCGTCGATGCTTCGAGCGGTGGGAGGAGAGCGAGGATGACGGCGGCACAGGCGCCGCGCCGTGGTCCGCGGGAGCGGATGGTCTTCGGTGCGGCCCAGCTCATCCGGCGCGAGGGGGTCGCCTCCACGGGGATGCGGGAGGTCGCCGAGTACGCGCAGGCGCCACGCGGTTCGCTCCAGCACTACTTCCCCGGCGGCAAGGAGCAGCTGGTCAACGAGGCGGTGGGCTGGGCCGGGAGATATGCCGGCAACCGCATCGACCGCTTCCTCGCCGCGCTGCCCACGCCGACGCCCGGCGGGCTGTTCGCCGAGATGGTCCGCCAGTGGACCGACGAGTACGAGACCGCCGGATTCGCGGGCGGCTGCCCGGTGGCCGCCGCAACGGTCGACTGCGCCGAGTCCACCGCCTCGACGCGGGAGGCGGCGGCCGCCGCGTTCGGCACCTGGACCGGCTCGGTCGCCCGGGCCCTGACGGACATGGGCGTACCCGAAGACCGGTCCGGGGCGCTCGCCACGCTCATGATCGGCGCTCTGGAGGGGGCGATCCTCATCGCCCGCGCCGAGCAGAACGTCCGCGCCCTGACGAGCGTCGCCCGGGAACTGGGCCCGCTCCTCGACGCGGCGGTGGTCAAGGACGGCGCCTGACCCCTGCCCGGCTCAATCCTTCCAGTCGAGCTGATGCTCGGGGTCCCCACCGACCGCCCGTACGCGATCGCTTCGGCGCGGCCCGGCACATCGCCGCGCCGATACCGGAACACCTTCTGGGCGAAGACGACCACGCGCTCGTCCCCCGCGGTGAAGTCCGCGTACCAGCCGTTCTCCGGCTCCAGTGCCTCGGCGAGTGCCTGCGCGAGGCCGCTCACGTCGTCGCTGTCGGTCTCCCACTCGACGAGCGTCCACAGCCCGGGCTGCGCGGTGCTCGCGCTTGCCGAGACGTCGAGCCGGGTCACGTTGCCGCCGCTGACATCGCCCCGGACGGCAGCTCACGGCGGCGACCCCGGACATGGGTCGGGGAACGGTTCCCTCCCCCGAAGGTACCGTTCCCCGACCGCTCCCCCGGCGCCGGACTGTGGGCCGGCTGGCCGCGTGGGCGCGGATCTGTGCTGTCACCAGCACATGACCGCTGTTTCCCCCGGTCCCCACGCGGAGTACAGACGTACTCGGACGAAGTAGCGACGGCCCTTGACGAGCCGGGCCTTGATGGTGGCGTTGTGCGGTGCTCTGCCGTCGTCCCGGCCGGCGAGGTAGCGGGGCTCCCCGTCCCGCTCCTCGAAGACCACGAGGACGCAGTCGCTCGCGCCGAAGGTGCCGACGGTGTACTCGCGGGTCTCCGGCGGGTCGACGGTGAAGTCGGCCTGCTCGCCCGGGCCGAGGCCCAGCGGCGCCGAGCGGAACGGCACCAGCGCGGGCGGCCGCGGCACGTCGGCCGGCGGGTACCAGCGCAGCACGAACTCCTTGTCGGCCGGCGAGAGCGTGCCGGGCGGGTGCAGGCCGCCGCGGAACTGCTCCGGCTCCAGGATCAGCCCGTCCGAGAACGGATACTCCATGATCGACTGCGGGTCCCAGACGGAGCCGTTGACCTCGTCCGGGTCGAGCTTGCGCAGGATGTTGAAGTACGTCCTGTCCCGGCTCCAGAAGTTCGGCGGGCCCGCCAGCTCGGCGTAGACGGCCTCGTCGTCCCAGTGGATGCCGGCGAACGGGCTCTGGTGCTCGTGCAGCATGCCGAGCGCGTGCCCGATCTCGTGCAGGGCCGTCCCGCGCTCCCCGGGCGCGGTCAGGTCCCAGCCGAAGTTCATGGTCCGTTCGTTCTGCCCGGCCTGCAGACAGTCCTTGCCCACCATCGACCAGGAGCCGTCACCGAGCTGGAACCCGATGCGCAGCTCGGCCTCCGAGCGGTCGCCGACCTCGACGAAGGACACGCCGATGCCGAGGCCCTGCCACTCGTGGAAGCACTCGCGCACCACGTCCCGCTGCTCCTTGGCACCGACCCACGACACCCGGCGGGACTGCCCGGTTCCGGGTACGGGAATCACCGACCCGTCGGTGTCGCCGTCGAAGAACCAGTAGTGCAGCACGGTGCCGTTGACCCACATCGACCGTCCGCCGATGAGCGCACTGAGCCGCTCGGCGGTCAGCCCCGGTGTGAAAGCGGGGGCCGACTGCTGCACGAGGGAGCAGTAGCGTCCGGTCATGCGCACAGGTTGCCGTGGGCAGCGTCACAGGCGCCTGAGTCGAGGGCTACTCAAGTCACCCTGTATCAGGGTTGAGTACTCGCGCTCATACTCCCGTGACGACTTTCGAACGCGACGCGAAGGCCCTTGAACTGCCCTGGCAGTTCACCGGACGTGAGGACGAGCTCGAGCTGATCCGCCGCTCCCTGACCGCAGGCCGGCACGGCATCGTGGTGACCGGGCCGGCCGGCAGCGGCAAGACCCGGCTGGTCACCGAGGCCGTACGGGGCAGCGACCGCACCCGTGCGGCCGGGACACCCGAGACCCGGCACCTCCCCTTCGCCGCGTTCGCCCATCTGCTGCCCGAGTCGGTCTCCCTGCACCGGGCGGTCCAACTCCTGTCCGGGGTACGGCTGCTGGTGGTCGACGACGCGCATCTGCTCGACGACGCCTCGGCCGCCCTCGTGCACCAGCTGGCCGTGCACGGCCGCACGCGGCTGATCGTCGTCGCCGCCGACGGCGGACCGTGCCCCGGGGCGATCTCCCGGCTGTGGACCGGCGAGCTGCTGCCACGGCTCGCCCTGGAGTCGCTGCCCCGCGAGGACACCGAACAGCTGCTCGCGGCGGGCGTCGGCGGCAGCCTGGAACCGCTCACCCTGAACCGCCTCCACCACCTGTGCCAGGGCGATCTGAGGCTGCTGCGCGAACTGGTGGACGCGGTGCGAGAGCACGGACTGCTGACCCGCCTCCTGCCGGACATCGGGGAATGGGCGTGGCGGGGCCCGGTGCCGGTGACGGCGACCGTCCGCGGGCGCACCGCCCAGCTCCTCGAACGCCCCGGCCCCGCCGAGCGGGACACCCTCGAACGCCTGGCCTTCGCAGAGCCCCTGCCCCTGCACATGGACGACCTCGACCTGCGAGTCCTGGAAATCCTGGAGGCCGACGGCCTGATCCGCATTGACGACCAGGGCGACCAGGGCACCGTCCGCCTCGCCCACCCTCTGCACGGCCCGGTGCTGCGCGCCGCGGCCGGCAGGCTCCGGGCGAGGCGGCTGGCCCGTACACCGGCCCAGTGCGCCGCAGCCCTCGCCGCCGAGTCGGCCGCGCTGACCCGCCGGATCGAGCAGGCGGACGTACGGCCGCTGCCGACGCCCGTGGGGGAGTGGCTCGCGCAGGAGGGCGCACGGGTGCCTGCCGGGTACGCGGCGGTACGGGCGAGGTTCTCGCGGCTCCGGGGGGAGCTGCGGGAGGCGGCGGCCTGGGCGCGGGAGGGGCTGCGGGACGCGTCGGGGGATGCGTCCTGCCGCACCGAACTCGCCCTGGCCGCCGCGCAGTCGGGGGATGCGGCGACCGCCGGGGAGGCCGTGGCGGGCTGCCCGGAGCTGGAGGAGCCGTCCGCCTGGCTGATCGCGGCCCGCGGGGACGTGGACGGGGCGCTCGCGGCGATCGGCGACGCCACCGACGGCATGGTGCAGAGGTACGGCGACGGCAGCGACCGTATGGCTGCCGGTTCCGACAGCGCGTTCGCCCTCTACGACGCGGTACGCCTCGGAGCCCCCGAGAAGGTCGCCGAACGACTCCCGCCCGACGGCGTGTTCGCCGAACATGCCGAGGCGCTGGCCCGTGGGGACGGCCCCGCGCTGGACCGGGCCGCGGAGGCGCTGGAGGCGCGCGGGTTCCTGCTGTTCGCGGCCGAGGCGCACGCGCAGGCGGTACGCGCGCACCGCGACCCGCGCGCCGCACGCACCTCACGCACGCGTGCCGTCGCCCTGGCCCGCCGCTGTCAGGGCGCCCGCACCCCGGCCCTGTCCGGGCTGGTCCTCGGCGAACTGACCGCCCGCCAGCGGCAGATCGTCACCCTGGCGGCCGCGGGCCTGAGCAACCGGCAGATCGCGGAACAACTGACGCTGTCCATCCGCACCGTGGGCAACCACCTCTACAGCGCCTACGCCCGGCTGGGCGCGAGCGACCGGGGTGCCCTGCCGTGGCTCGTGGAGCTGCCGAACGCGCAGCCGGCCTGAGCCGCGCCCAAGAACCGGCGGTCTGACCCCCAGTATTCGGGGGAGGGGTCAGGCCGCCGCCCGCGTCTCCCGTCAGGCGTGGGCCCAGCGCCACCGGCCAGAGCTGTATGTGCACTTGATCGGCGTGCCGTCCGCGGTGGTCGTGGTGGCCCCGTGGTCGCTGTTGCGGCAGAACTGCCCCGCCGAGTAGCAGTTGCCCGAGTTGGACGTGATCGAGCAGGTGCCCACGCTGTCCTGGCTGCCGCTGTCGGCGGCCTGGCGGCGGCGGTTCTGGTGACGGTGACCGTGGGGCCGGGCTTTGCCTTGGCCTTGACGGTTTCGGTGACCGTCGGGCCGGGCTCGGGCGTGGCCGTCACCGTCGCCGTGACGGTCGTCGCGGGCTTGACCTTGGCCTCGACGGGCTGCTTGCCGCTGTTGGCGGGGAAAGCGATGAGCTCGCCCGCGACGAGCAGGCCTGAGCTGCCCGCCGGGCGAGTTCAGGCCGCCCCGAACGCCGTGAACGCCCACCCCGTGGCCTGGTGCAGTGCATGCTCCGGCGGCAAGGAGCGTGCGTCACGCAGAGCCCCGGCCAGTGACGGGCCCGAGCTGCCCGCCTCGCGACTTCAGGCCGCTCCGAACGCCGTGAACGCCCACCCCGTGGCCTGGTGGAGTGCATCGCCCGGCAGCGAGGCGCGTGCGTCGCGCAGGGCCTCGGCCAGGGACAGGCCCGCGCTCAGGCCCTTGTGCAGGGCGAGCATCAGGGGCACCACGGCGTGGTCGTTGACGGGTGCGCTGCTGGCCAGCACTCCCGCCGTGCCCAGCGGCAGCAGGGCGGTGACCAGGCCGAGGAGTTCGTCCGCGCCGACCGAGGCGAGGCGGGCGGTGTCGCAGCTGGACAGGATGATCCGGTACGGGCTGCGGTCCAGGCGTTCGAAGTCATGGACGATGAGCGGGCCGTCGGCCATCCGCAGCGCGGAGAACAGGGGGCTGTCGGCCCGGAAGGTGCCGTGCGCGGCGATGTGCGCCAGCGCGGCGCCGTCGAGTTCCTCCAGGACGCGCGGCACGCGCGCGTCCTCGTGTTCCAGGAGGGTCGGCCTGCCGTAGCGGTCGGCGAGTTCGGGCACTTCCGCGCCGCCGGTGGCGAGCCCCGGCCCGCGCACCAGGACGTGGCGGCCGCCGGGAGGCGGCTCGGTCTCGTGGGCGCGCAGCCAGCTGCTCGCCGACGGCGACACGCTCAGCACCCGCTCCCGCAGCGACGGCAGCAGCGCCCACGGCACACGGTGCAGCCGGCTGGGCGGTACGACCACGACCGGACCGCTGCCCAGCTGCGCGGCGGCCGGGCCGAGCAGCAGCTCCTCCAGCCGGCGGCCCATGGCCTCGACCACCGGAAGCCGCGCCTCCGCGCCCGGGTGGGCCAGCCTGCGCAGCCCGGCCTGCACATGTTCGGCCTCGGTCTCGGCGTCGGCGAGCAGCCCCGCCTCGAACCGCCGCACCCGCCCCTGCCCGCACAGCAGTACCTGGACCCGCCCGTCGAGCACGGCGAGCTCCACCAGCCGCACCTCGCCCAGCCGTTCGAGCAGTCGGCCGGGCTCGAAGCGGTCCCCGCCGCCGGGCGCGTCGCCGCGCATGTGCAGGGTCCGGGAGCGGATCTCCCGCTCCAGACGCCGCTGTTCACGCTCCAGGGCGGGGATCGGTCGGCCGTCGCTGCGGGCCTCCTCCGCGCGGGCGGCGATCTCCCGGAACGCGGTCAGACTGCCGAGCAGGGCCGGGTCCGCGGGCGGCCGGGTGGGTGGGGTGGACAGGACGGTGGCCCGCCAGCGTTCGCTCCACATCAGCAGCCGGCGCGGGCTGCCCGAGTCGAGGCTGACCTGCTGGGCCAACGCGGCCAGCTCCGCGCCCTGTTCGGTGGCGCGGGCCCGCAGCTCGGAGGCGCCCAGCGTCATCCGGTGGTCGTCGAGTACGTCGAGGCCGCGCCGGCACGCCTCCAGGACACCCCGGCCGGACCCGGCGGCCCGCGCGCGCAGCGCCTGCGCGGCCCAGCCGGTCATCCGCGCCAGCGGTGGCCCGCTGTGCCGGCTGCGGGCGGCGACGGCCAGATGCCGCTCCGCGTCCGCCGTCCAGCCCAGCGAGAGCGCGATCCGGCCCGCCAGCAGCGAGGCCTCCGGGGCGGCCGGCGCACCGAACGAGGCGAGCCGTTCGGCCACCGCCGCCGCGTCCGCGACCAGTCGTCCCGAGCGGCGCCCCGCGGCCACCCGCGCCTCGATCAGCACCAGCCGGGCATGCGCCTCCCACCAGCTGCGCCGCTGCCCGGCGAACAGCCGCACAGCAAGTGCCGCGCGCGCGATCGCGGTGTGCGGATCGCCCGCCAGACGCGCCGCGCGGGCCGCGACCAGCAGCAGCTCCGCCTTGCGGGTGGACTGCCCGCCGATGCCGTCGAGCGCACCGATGGCCGTGTCCGCCTCGGCGAGCGCCTCCGGGGCGAGCCCGGCGGCCATCAGCACCTCGCAGCGCCGGATGTAGAGCATGAACGACGGCGTGCCGAGCTTTGCGTAGCGCTCCTCGGCCTCGTCCAGCAGCCGTAGCGCGAGGGGGATGTCACCGGAACGGAACGCGGCCAGCCCCCGGCTCTCCACCACGTCCGCCTTGTCGTGCTCCTGGCCCGTGGTGTCCCACTGCGCGTGCGCGGCGGTGAAGTCCGCCTCCGCCCGGTCCACCGCGCCGAGCGCCAGATGCACCGTGGCCCGCAGGGTCAGCGCCCGCGCCGTCCAGATGACGTCGTCCGCCTGCCGCAGCACGGGAATCGCCCGGCGTACGTCCTCCAGCGCCTCCCGATGTCGGCCCAGCACCCAGGAGGCGTACCCCCGCCGGAACAGGACCCGCGCGCGGGTGTGCCCGCTGCTGACCGCGACCCCCCGCTCCAGCGCCTCCAGCCCCTGCCGGGTGCGGCCGGAGTGCACCAGCGCCACGCCGAGGGTGGCCAGGATGTCGCCCTCCCGGTCGGGTGCCTGGGCGCGCGCGGCCAGATCGCGGGCGCGGCGCAGATGGTGCAGCGCGATCCGCATGTCGCCCCAGTCCCGCTGCCAGATGCCGATCACCTGGTGCGCGACGGAGGCGCGCCAGGGCGTGGGATCGGAGTCCAGCACGCCCTGCGCCCGCGCCCGGGCCTCACCCGGGTCGGCGAACACCATCGGCAGCAGTTCGAGAACCGAGTCGCTTCCCGCTGTCACTCAAAGGATGGTAGTGGCCGTGGTTGCGCCCCACACCGGTTTGGCGCTGTATCAATCGACGGCTCCGCGACTCTGTCTGACGACAGTCGCCTCAAGGGGGAGGACACGCCATGGCACCTCAGCGATTCCACGAACAGTTCGACCAGATCCAACGTTCGATGCCGGACGTCTCCCTGGCGATGGGGCCCGACGACGCGGCGGAGTTCATCTACGAGAAGGGCGTGGTCCTGGCCCGCGACGGCGAGGAGGCGCGGCTCGTCGAGGACACCGTGCGCGGCCACTTCACCGAGGCGACCGGACTGACCGCCGACCATGTGCGGCGGGTCGGCCCGGAGACCAACCGCTCGGGCACCACCCGTATCCAGGTCGGCGACCCCGGCCACGGCGACCGGCGCGGCGACCGTGCGGTCGCGCACGCCCTGCGGGCCATGCGCGAGCACGAGGCACGCGCCCGGCGCCGGCTGGTCAGCCGCAACCACGTGGTGTCCGTCGCGGTCAACTCCTGTCCCGGCGACGAGCCCGTGCCCGCCCCGCTCACCCAGGGCACCAACCCGGCCGCGGCCGAGGCCGGTTACGACGCGGACACCGCTGTCGGCGTCCTGGTCATCGACAACGGCCTCACCCACGACCACGGCATGGTGCCGCTGCTCGCCCACGTCCAGGGCGACCTGCACGGCGCGGAGACCGACGCCCAGGGCAACCTGCTGCAGTACCTCGGCCACGGCACGTTCATCGCGGGCCTCCTCGCGGCCGTCGCACCCAACACGAACATCACCGTGCGCAACACCCTCAACGACGCCGGCGCCATCCTGGAGGACCAGTTCGGGCAGCGGCTCTTCGACGCCGTCGACGAGCACGGCTGGCCGGATGTCATCAGCCTTTCCGCCGGCACCGCCAACGGCCGCGACGACGGCCTGCTCGGCGTGCAGAGCTTCATGGAGGAACTGCGCGGGCAGCGCACCCTGCTGGTCGCGGCGGCAGGCAACAACTCCAGCGCGTCGAAGTTCTGGCCCGCCGCCTACGCCGATCTGCCCGACTACGAGGACGCCGTGCTGTCGGTCGGAGCGCTGCGCAGCGACGGCGAGTTCGGCGCCTGCTTCTCCAACTACGGCTCCTGGGTGAAGGCCTACGCCCCCGGAGAGCGGCTCACCAGCACACTGACCGGGTTCGACGCACCCGTGCCCTACGTCTACCAGCACTCCACCTACGACGAGTGCCGGTACCACTTCACCTACGCGTGCACCTGCCAGTACCCGCGGCACACCGGCGTGCTGAGCACGGCGGGGACCCCCACCGGCGGCAAGGCGGACCAGGTGATGTTCGAGGGCTACGCCCACTGGAGCGGCACCTCGTTCGCCACCCCCGTCGCCGCGGGCATGGTCGTCGCCTACATGACCGCCAACAAGCTGGGTGATGCGCGTGCCGCCCGCAAGAAGCTCCTCGCGGAGACCGGGGCGTACGCGGAGGTGCGCGGGGCGCATGTGCCGGCGCTGCGTCCGCCGACTTGGCACCCCACGCCCGTCACGCAGCTGGCACCTCCGGCATGAGGTCCGGAACGGTCACCTCCACGGCGTACGATGACTTGCCGTACACGAGGGGTGGGGCCGTGGACCGAGCAGATGTCGGCGCGTTGGTCCAGTCTGCCGTCGACGGCGACGCGGCGGCCTGGAAGGCGCTCGTGGAGGGGCTGAGCCCACTGGTGTGGTCCGTGGTGCGCGCGCACCGGCTCTCCGACGCCGACGCGCACGAGGTGTACCAGACGGTGTGGTTCCGCTTCGCCCAGCACCTGGGGCGCATCCGCGAACCCGGCAAGGCCGGGTCGTGGCTGGCCAGTACCGCGCGCCACGAGTCCCTGAAGGTCCTCAAGAGCTTAAGGCGGCTGACCCCGACGGACGATCCGCAGCTGCTCGACCGGGTCAGTGAGGACCGTACACCCGAGCAGTCGTTCCTCGACCTGGAGGAGGCGGCCGCCGAGACCGAGCGCATCCGGCACCTGTGGCAGGAGTTCGAGGAACTCGGCGATCGCTGCAGGCAGTTGCTGCGCGTCCTGATGGCCTCGCCGCCGCCCAGCTACCAGGAGGTGTCCGCGGCGCTGGGCATCGCGGTGGGCAGCATCGGGCCGCTCCGCCAGCGCTGTCTGCGGCGCCTGCGGGCACGACTGGAAGCACGGGGAGCGGTGTGACCGACATGAACAACGGCAACAGCAACGCCGACCACGACGACATCGCCGACATCAACGACCTGGACGACGTCACCGGCATCGACGAGGTGGCGTACGACCTGGTGGAGGAGGAACTCCGCAGGGCCGCGGCCATCCTGGATCCGGTACCGGCCCAGCTGCGGCAGATAGCCGTCGAGGCCTTCGCGCTGCACGACCTCGACGCCCGCATCGCCGAGCTGACCTTCGACTCGGTGGTGGACGCCATCCCCGTCAGGGGAGCGACGGACGTGCCGCGGATGCTCACCTTCCACGCGGGCGGGGTGACCGTCGACGTAGAACTGACCGCACAGGGCCTGATGGGACAGGTGCTGCCGCCGCAGACGGCAGGCATCGAGGTGCTCAGCGGCCCACAGGCCGGTGCGCCGCTGACAACCGACGACATGGGGCGCTTCACCTACGACGAGCCCCCCGCCGGCCCCTTCGCGCTACGGCTGCGGACCGGCGAGGGAGTGCTCGTCACGGACTGGGTGACGGCCTGACGCGGGGCCCTGCCCTCACCAGGTGACGGGCAGGGTCTGCGGCCCGCGGATCATCGTTTTGCGGCGCCAGACGACCTGGTCGGCGGGGACCGCGAGGCGCAGGCCCGGCAGCCGCTCCAGCACCGAGTCGACGAGCAGTTCCGTCTGCAGACGGGCGAGCACGGCGCCGGTGCAGTAGTGCGGGCCGTTGCCGAACGCCACATGCGGGTTGGGGTCGCGGTCGGGGTCGATCCGGTCCGGGTCGGGGAAGACGTCCGGGTCGCGGTTGGCGGCCAGGTAGGAGACGTACACCGGGTCGCCGGCGCTGATGCGGTGGCCGTGCAGTTCGACGTCCTCCAGGGCGATGCGGGCCAGGCCGACCGAGGTGCGGTGCGGGATGTAGCGCAGCAGCTCGTCCAGCACCCGCCCGCGCGCCTGCGGCTCCCGCATGCGCTCCCTCAACTCCGGGCGGGTGAGCAGCAGGAACAGCATCTGCCCGCAGTTGTGGGTGACCGCCTCGCCGCCGATCTGCAGCGGCCCGGCCAGGCCCACGGCCTCCTCCTCGCTGATCTCGCCGCGGCCGACGGCGGCGCCGAGCAGCGCGTACACGTCCTCGTCCGTGCTGTGCGCCCGGGCCCGGATGGTGTCGTTGATCCACCCGTACATGCCGTTCTTGGCGCGGTCGGCGGCCTCGGAGCCGCCGGAGGTGGAGATGATCTGCCGGGTCCAGGCGTGCACCTGCTCCCGGTCCTCGGCGGGCACCCCCATCACCTCGCTGACCACGGTGATCGGGAAGGGTTCGAGGACCCGCTCGACGAGATCGGCCGGCGGTCCGTCGCGCAGGACCCCGTCCAGCAGCTCGTCGAGGATCTGCTGCGCGCGGGGCCGCAGCCGCTTCATCGCTCCCACGGTGAAAGCACCGGCGACCGGCTTGCGCAGCCGGTTGTGGTCGGGCTGGTCGGCCCAGGCGAGCGAGCCCGGCCGGGGGGCGAAGTTGGGGGCGAGCCGGGTCACCTGACGGCGGGTGACCTCCGTGCGGCTGAACCGCGGATCGTTGGTGATCAGCTTCACGTCCTCGTAGCGGGTGGCCAGCCACGCCCAGCCCTCGCCGTGCGGCAGCCGGATGCGGGTGAGCGGGCCCTCGCGCATGAGGTCCGCGAGCACCGGGTCGAACTCCGTCCCGGTCAGGTCGTGCGCGGGCCACTCCCGTACCGGGGGCGGGACCTGCTCCGTCAGCGTGGTGGTCTCCTCAGTCATGCCCTCCACCCTCACTGCGGCCCGGGCGCCTGTCGCGCGGGAGTGCTCCAGCCGGAGGGCGGCAGCCCGCGCCTCAGCCGGTCACGGCGTCGACGAGCGCGGCCAGCGCCTGCGCCAGCCGGGTCAGCCCGGATCCGGCGGGCCCGCCCGGCTCGGTCATGTACGTGTCCCGGCGGATCTCCACCATCAGGGCGCTCACCCGCGGGTCCTTCCCGTAGAACTCCAACGGCACATACGTCCCGCTGAACGGGCTGTCCAGCCCCGTCTCCCCGCACACCGCGAACGCCTCCCGCGCCGCGGCCGGCAGCTTGGGCGGTGTGTGGAAGGAGTCGGTGCCCAGACAGACGGGCGGCCGCGGGCCCTCGCCGTGCAGCTCGTAGGGCAGCGGCGCGCTCGGGTAGGAGTGGACGTCGACGATCACGGCCCGCCCGGTCGCGGTCAGCCGGTCGGCCACCGCCTCCGTCATCGCCTGCGCATACGGCCGGTAATACTGCTCGATCAGCGGCGCCGGGTCGGTGTCCTCGCCCCGCAGGGCCTCCCGGTGCGTGGTCCGTGTGTACACGGCGCCCATCCCGACGGCGAGCATCTCCTCCCGCTCGTCGGGAAACCGCTCCGGATCGACCACCAGCCGCGACAGCCGGTTCACGAACCGCCAGGGAGCAACCTCCGCCAGCCCGGCCGCCGCCGCGGCGATCTCCGCGGTGTGCGAGTCGGTGATGTGGTCCAACTCCCGCTCCAGCGCCCTGTCGTCCAGCACGATGCCCGCCCGCACCTCGGTCGGTATCTCCCGCGCCGAGTGCGGCACATGCAGGATGACGGGGGAGTCGGCCGCGCCGGGCAGCAGCGCGTACGACGGTGACGGTACGGAGGAGTTCATCAGCGTCGCCCGCCGAATTCCCAGGCGTGGACCTCGACGTCCGCGTAGCGCTCCGCGGTGAGGACGGCACGGGCCTTGTCCGGGTCGGGAGCGCGCAGCAGCGCAGCCGTCCCGAGCCAGGTGACTCCGTCGTCGGACAACAGCGGCCCGTAGGCGATCAACTCGTCCCGCCCGGCGGGCACCTCGAGGTCGGCCGCCGGGCCGGAACCGAGGCCGAGCACGAGGTACCGGTTGCCGCCCCTCGCGCCACCGGGAAACTCCCACATGGTGCGCCCCAGCAGATTCCTCCACCGCCGCAGCAGCACGTCTCGATACACCCCGGCCTGGTAGTTGGGCTCGTCGAAGGCGAACGCCCGGGCGGCCGCCGCATCGGGCAGGTCGACGATGTGCACACTCCCGGAAGGTGTCCCACCGTCGTCGGCGAAGGTCGGGCCGCGGGCGATCAGCTCCGCCGCGTACCGGTCCATGTAGGACCAGTGCTCCTCCCCCAACTCCCCACGCAGGCCGAGGGATCCGGACCGATCACGGTGGTAACAGAAGAACTCCATGGTCACAGCCTGCCAGCACCCGCCAGGAGTCGCCGCGTGATTTCCGTACGCCCCCGAGGGCTTACGGTGTGGCTCACCTTCGTTCGACGAGCACCGGCGGGGGAGCAGCCCCCTGACTAAGGCGGCCACGGAGGAGTTCAACGTCCTGGAGGCCGCGTTCGACGCGGCGGGCAGCGAGATCGAGACCGTGGCGCGGGAGGAGATCGGCGGCGACTTCTGGTTCATCGCCCAGGCCTACGGCTTCGAGGACGCGGACGCCGAGAAGCTGATCGCCACCCGGGAGTGGTGAGCCGTCGGCAGTGACGCAGCTCCGGTCCGTTGTCAGTGCCGTCGCCTACCGTCGGATCACGGCTCCTGGACGCCGTACGACCGGACGGGCTGACCCTGCTGCAGATCGCCCCGGCGGCCGCCGGGGCGCCCAACACCGCGCGGAGACGGCCGCATGGCCGGAGCGGGGCACGCCCTCGTCGTTGCGCGGTGGGTGGCGGCCGACGACGCCTGCCGCCGGGACATCCGCGACCGGCTCGGCGCCGAAGGGCCAGCGCCTTCCCGTACAGGGTCGGCGCCGTCCACGAGGACGTCCCGTTCACCCCGGCCATGGCGGCGGAGATCGAGGACCTGGCCCGCCGGCTCGAGCTGGAGCTGGTGCTGTTCCGGCCCGTGACTGCCGGGCGGCCGGCCTGCCGTCAGCCGCCGCCGCTGACCCCCGACGCCACGAAACGCCGGTGCAGCGGTGAGAACGTGGACTCCGGCTCGCCGGTGATGCCGGCCTCCTTCACGGCGGGTGCCAGCCGGTCGGCGAAGAACCGCTCGAAGTCGGACTGGGCGTTCCACACGTCGGTGACATGCAGGGCGTCCCCGTCGAACCAGGCCACGTGCAGGACGGCGCCCTCCGGTTGGTCCTGCTCCCAGTCGACCAGTTGCCGCACGGTGTCGTACTGCTGGGGCGAGACCCCTGGCCAGGTCAAGGACATCACAACAGCCATATGACTTGCCTCCTCTGTCCGGTTTCCCCCTGCTCAGTACATCGAGCGGGGCCACCGGTCACCTGCCGTGGTACGCCGTTCGTGACACGGCTCCGCCCCGGCCGGGCAGTGTGCCGACCGGGGCGGAGTCAGGAACGGGCCGTCAGGGCCCGGTGCGTCAGCTCAGGGACGCCAGCGCCTCGTTCCAGGTGGCCGAGGGGCGCATGACCGCGGCGGCCTTGGCCGGGTCGGGCTGGTAGTAGCCGCCGATGTCGGCCGGCTGCCCCTGGACGGCGAGCAGCTCGTCGACGATCTTCTGCTCGTTGGAGGTGAGCGTCTCGGCGAGCGGGGCGAACACCTTCGCCAGGTCCGCGTCCTCGGTCTGGGCGGCCAGCTCCTGCGCCCAGTACAGGGACAGGTAGAAGTGGCTGCCGCGGTTGTCGATGCCGCCGACGCGACGGGTCGGGGACTTGTCCTCGTTGAGGAAGGTCGCCGTGGCGCGGTCGAGGGTGTCGGCCAGCACCTTGGCACGGGTGTTGCCGGTGGTCGTGGCGTACTGCTCAAGGGACGGCACCAGCGCGAAGAACTCGCCCAGCGAGTCCCAGCGCAGATAGTTCTCCTTGACCAGCTGCTGGACGTGCTTGGGCGCGGAGCCGCCGGCGCCCGTCTCGAACAGGCCGCCGCCCGCCATCAGCGGGACGACCGACAGCATCTTGGCGCTGGTGCCCAGCTCCAGGATGGGGAAGAGGTCGGTGAGGTAGTCACGCAGCACGTTGCCGGTCACCGAGATGGTGTTCTCGCCGCGGCGGATGCGCTCGATGGACAGCTTGGTCGCCTCGACCGGGGAGAGGATCTTGATGTCCAGGCCCTCGGTGTCGTGCTCCGGCAGGTACTGCTTGACCTTCTCGATGATCACGGCGTCGTGGCCGCGGGTCTCGTCCAGCCAGAACACCGCCGGGTCGCCGGTGGCGCGGGCGCGGGTGACGGCCAGCTTCACCCAGTCGCGGATCGGCGCGTCCTTGGTCTGGCAGGCGCGGAAGATGTCGCCGACCGCGACCGGCTGCTCCAGGACGACATTGCCGGCCTGGTCGACCAGACGGACCGTGCCGGCCTTCTTGATCTCGAAGGTCTTGTCGTGGGAGCCGTACTCCTCGGCCTTCTGCGCCATCAGGCCGACGTTCGGCACCGAGCCCATGGTGGCGGGGTCGTAGGCGCCGTTGGCGCGGCAGTCGTCGATGACGGCCTGGTAGACGCCGGAGTAGGAGGAGTCCGGCAGCACCGCGAGGGTGTCGGCCTCCTGGCCGTCCGGGCCCCACATGTGGCCGGAGGTGCGGATCATGGCCGGCATCGAGGCGTCGACGATCACGTCGGACGGCACGTGCAGGTTGGTGATGCCCTTGTCGGAGTCGACCATCGCGAGGGCCGGGCCGTCGGCGAGCTCGGCGTCGAAGGAGGCCTTGATCTCGGCGCCCTCCGGCAGGGACTCCAGGCCCTTGTAGATGCCGCCCAGGCCGTCGTTCGGGGACAGGCCGGCGGCGGCAAGGGTCTCGCCGTACTTGGCGAACGTCTTCGGGAAGAAGGCGCGCACCACGTGGCCGAAGACGATCGGGTCGGAGACCTTCATCATCGTGGCCTTGAGGTGCACGGAGAACAGCACGCCCTCGGCCTTGGCGCGGGCGACCTGCGCGGCGAGGAACTCGTTGAGCGCGGCGGCGCGCATCACGGAGGCGTCGACGACCTCGCCCGCGAGCACCGGTACGGACTCGCGCAGCACCGTGGTGGTGCCGTCCTCACCGAGCAGCTCGATGCGCAGCGCACCGGCCTCGGAGATCACCGTGGACTTCTCGGTGGAGCGGAAGTCGTTCTCGCCCATGGTCGCGACGTTGGTCTTGGACTCCGGGGTCCAGGCGCCCATGCGGTGCGGGTGGGTCTTGGCGTAGTTCTTGACCGAGGCGGGGGCGCGGCGGTCGGAGTTGCCCTCACGCAGCACCGGGTTCACGGCGGAACCCTTGACCTTGTCGTAGCGGGCCTGGATCTCCCGCTCCTCGTCGGTCTTGGGGTCGTCCGGGTAGTTCGGCAGCGCGTAGCCCTGGCCCTGCAGCTCGGCGATCGCGGCCTTGAGCTGCGGGATCGAGGCCGAGATGTTCGGCAGCTTGATGATGTTGGCCTCGGGCGTCTTGGCCAGCTCGCCCAGCTCGTGGAGGGCGTCCGGGATCCGCTGGTCCTCGGTCAGGTACTCCGGGAACAGGGCGATGATGCGCCCGGCCAGCGAGATGTCACGGGTCTCCACAGCGACACCCGCCTGCGAGGCGTACGCCTGGACCACCGGCAGGAAGGAATACGTCGCCAGGGCCGGGGCCTCGTCAGTGTGCGTATAGATGATGGTCGAGTCAGTCACCGGGTGCTCCGCTCCACGTCTGCAACATTGCTCGACATCAAGATATCTCCTGATCGAGGTCGGCTCGACAGGGGTCCGGCCACACGTCCCACACTCCGGAACCCGATCCGCGCTCCCGCAGTGCAACCAAAGCGGCCGATCTTGGGTCCTGGAAGGAGATCGTGCATCTGTTCGTCGACGGCCGGAGCTGACCTCCCGGCCGCCAGAGCGAAAGCTGACCATGAGATATCGCAGCAGAGTGACGGCCCCCGCGGCCGCCCTGATCGGCACGGCCGCGGCACTGACCGTGGGGGGTACGGCGTCCGCCGCACCGAAGGGCAGGCGCACGCCGAAGGACGACGGCACGCCCGGCCCCGAGACCCTCGGCGACTCCGTCTTCCCGACCCTGGGCAACGACGGCTACCGCGTCCGGGCCTACCACCTCGACCTCTCCTACGACCCGGCGACCAAGCTCGTCGACGCCACCGCCACCCTGAGGATCAGCACCACCCAGGCGCTCACCCGCTTCTCCCTGGACGCCCTCGGCCTGGACATACGCTCCGTCCGCGTCGGCGGCCGCACCGCCGCCTTCGAGCAGGCGGACGAGAAGCTCCGGATCACGCCCGCCCGGCCGCTGCCCGAGAAGGCCCGGACGACCGTGTGCATCGAGTACGGTGCGGACCCGAGCCGCAGCCTCGCGCACACCGCCTGGGTCGTCACGCCGGACGGCTTCGCGATCTGCCCGCAGCCGAACTCGGCGCACACCGTCTTCCCCTGCAACGACCACCCGTCGGACAAGGCGGACTTCACCTTCCGCGTCACCGTCCCAGCCGGTCTGCACGGCGTCGCGAACGGCCTGCTCACCGCCACCGAGACCCTCGCCGACGGCCGCACCGCGTACTCGTACCGCTCCCGCGAGCCCATGGCCACCGAGCTGGTGCAGATCACCGTCGGCGACTACGTCGTCAAGGACCGGCAGGGCCCGCACGGGCTGCCCCTGCGGGACGTCGTGCCGACCGCCAGGGCCGCCGCCCTGGAACCTGCGCTGGCGCTCACCCCCGGGCTGGTCGACTGGCTGGAGCAGCGGCTCGGGGCGTTCCCCTTCGAGACGTACGGGCTGCTGCCCTGCAACTCCGACAACCCGAACGCCTTCGACTTCACCGGCCTGGAGACCCAGACCCTCACGCTGTACAAGCCGAACTTCCTGCTCCAGGAGGAGAAGAAGATCGGCTCGCACATGATGCACGAGCTGGTCCACTCCTGGTTCGGCAATCTCGTCAGCCCCGCCAACTGGGCCGATCTGTGGCTGAACGAGGGCCACGCGGACTACTACGGACTGCTGTACCGCTACGAGCGCGGCTGGACCGACTCGCTCGGCTACAGCACGTTCGAGGACCGCATGAAGTACACCTACGGTGTCGGCGACCAGTGGCGCCACGACTCGGGGCCGGTCGCGGCCCCGAACGCGGTGAACCTCTTCGACAGCCAGCGCTACACCGGCGGCGTCCTGGTCCTGTACGCGCTGCGCCAGGTGGTCGGCGAGGACGTCTTCCACGCCATCGAGCGGTGCTTCCTGGACCGGTACCGCAACTCCTCGGCGACGACGGACGACTACATCGCCGTCGCCTCGGAGGTCTCCGGCCAGGACCAGTCCGGCTTCCTCAGGGACTGGCTCTACGGTACGAAGACGCCTCGGATGCCCGGCCATCCGGACTGGACGGTCAAGCCGGTGAGTTCGGCGCTCGCCTCGCCGCACAGCCGCCGGGGCGGGCATTACCACGAGAACTCCGCGACACTCTGACGCTGTTGCCCCTTCTGGTCTCAGTCGAGGCGGGCGGCGGACACGTCGCCCGCCTCGGCGACCGTCCCCTGCGGGCCGCGCTGCTGCGGGATGCTGACCGAACCCTGCTGCAGCGCCACCGTCCGCGCGGGCGCCGGGATGCGGATGCCCTCCTCGCGGTAGCGCTTGTGCAGCGCCTTGATGAACTCGTGCTTGATCCGGAACTGGTCGCTGAACTCGCCGACACCCAGGATGACGGTGAAGCCGATCCGGGAGTCACCGAAGGTGTGGAAGCGGATCGCCGGCTCGTGGTCCGGGACCGCTCCGTCGACCCCGGTCATCACCTCGGCGATGACGTCCATGGTCACGCGCTCCACATGCTCCAGGTCGCTGTCGTAGGCGACACCGACCTGGACGAGGATCGTCAACTTCTGCTCGGGGCGCATGAAGTTGGTCATGTTCGCCTTCGCCAGCTCCCCGTTGGGGATGACGACCAGGTTGTTGGAGAGCGCGCGCACGGTCGTCTGACGCCAGTTGATGTCCTCGACGTAGCCCTCCTCGCCGCTGCTCAGCCGGATGTAGTCGCCGGGCTGCACGGTCTTCGAGGCGAGAATGTGGATGCCCGCGAAGAGGTTGGCGAGGGTGTCCTGCAACGCGAGCGCGACGGCCAGACCGCCCACGCCCAGGGCGGTGAGCATCGGGGCGATCGAGATGCCCAGCGTCTGCAGCACCACCAGGAAGCCGATCGCCAGGACCAGCACCCGGGTGATGTTCACGAAGATCGTGGCCGAGCCTGCGACCCCGGACCGTGACGTGGTGACCGCCCGCACCAGACCGGCGATCACCCGGGCCGCCGTCACCGTGACGACGAAGATGAGCACCACCGTCAGCACCTGGTTGACGTGGTTCTGGACCGTCCTGGTCAGCGGCAGCGCCGCCCCCGCGGAGGCCGCGCCACCCACGATCGCCGCCCAGGGCACCACCGTGCGCAGCGCGTCGACGATGACGTCGTCGCCGCTCCAGCGGGTGCGGTCGGCGTGCTTGCCCAGCCAGCGCAGCAGGATGCGCAGCAGGAACGCGGCCAACAGGCCCGCCGCCAGCGCGACTGAGGCGATGACCAGGTCGTCCACGGTGAGCGCTCGGTTCACCGGCTACCTCCAAGTTCGGGATGTGCAGCCGCTCATCCTGCCCTATTCCGCACAGGAGTTCGCACCTGGTGGCCGACGGGACGGTGCGGTTTCGGACGACGTCCAGCACCAAGGGCGGGGCGCTCAAGGTCTCCGTCACACGTCGGTGAACGACCCGCCCCGTCCGGCCCCCGCCGCGAACCGTGCCGCCCCCTCCAAACCCTCCGCCAGCACGCCCGTCCCGTACCGGAGTTCGCCCCGCATCGCCGCCGACTCGTCCAGCCCGTCCTGCTCCAGCACCGAAGCCCGGTCGCCCCGCAGACAGGCCTGGGGGAAGCGGGCGATCTCTGCGGCCAGGGTCTCCGCCGCGGTGCGGGCCGTGCCGGTGGGGACGAGGCGGTTGGCAAGGCCCATCTCGTAGGCCTCGCGTGCCGGTACCGGCCGCCCGGTGAGGATCATGTCCAGGGCGCGGCTCTGCCCGATCAGCCGGGGCAGCCGTACCGTGCCGCCGTCGATCAGCGGGACGCCCCAGCGGCGGCAGAACACGCCGAAGACGGCGTCCTCCTCCGCGACTCGCAGATCGCACCAGAGCGCCAGCTCGAGACCGCCGGCCACGGCATGTCCTGCGACCGCGGCGATCACCGGCTTGGACAGCCGGAGCCGCGTCGGCCCCATCGGTCCGTCGCCGTCCTCCGCCACCCGGTTGCCGCGATCGGTGCCGAGCGCCTTGAGGTCGGCGCCCGCGCAGAACGTGCCGCCGTCGCCCCACAGCACCGCCACCCGCGCCTCGTCGTCCGCCTCGAACTCCCGGAAGGCGGCGACGAGTTCGGCGGCCGTCGGACCGTCCACCGCGTTGCGGACCTCGGGGCGGGAGAGGACGACGGTGGTGACGTGTCCCAGGCGTTCGGTACGGACCGGCATGCTGGGCCCCTTTCTCCGACAGTGCCGGTGCGGGCGGCGACCGTCGGGGCGATCGTGGAACGGCTGTGCGAGGCTGGATCACCGTACAGAGAGGGTGTTGCTGATGGCCGCAGAACATGCGGGCGCGCCGCCGGTCGCCGTCGTGACCGGCGCCAACCGCGGTATCGGATACGAGGTCGTACGGCAGCTCGCCGCCCGTGGTCACCACGTGGCGCTCGGCTCCCGCGACCTCGCCAAGGGGCGCACCGCCGCCGCGCGCATCGACCCGGGCGGCGAACGGGTGAGTGCGGTGCAGCTCGATGTCTCCGACGCGGCGAGCGTGGCCGCCATGGCCGACTGGGCGGGCGACAGGCTGGGGCGCGTGGACGTGGTCGTCAACAACGCGGCGATCCTCTACGACACCTGGGCCCAGGCCCGGTCGGCCGATCTCGGCGAGGTCCAACGGGCCCTGGACACGAATCTGTTCGGTGCCTGGCGGGTCACCCAGTCGTTGCTGCCGCTGCTGCAGCGCAGTCCGCATCCGCGGGTGGTCATGGTGAGCAGCGAGGGCGGTTCGCTGCACTCGATGAGCGGCGGCACCCCCGCCTACAGCGTCTCCAAGGCCGCGCTCAACGCCCTGACCTGCCTGCTGGCCGGTGAGTTGCGCCGGCAGCGCATCCTCGTCAACGCGATCTGTCCCGGCTGGGTGGCCACGGACATGGGGGGTCATGGCGGACGCCCGGTCGCCGAAGGCGCCGCCGGGATCGTGTGGGCGGCCACGCTGCCCGACAACGGGCCGACCGGGGGGTTCTTCCGGGACGGCAAACCGATTCCCTGGTGAGGTCCAGGAGCCGGCTCAGATCACCTTCAGCCGGACCAGCGCACCCAGGGTCAGCGCGCCCGGCAGCAGCGGCAGCCACACCGTGATGATCCGGTAGGCGAGCACGACCGCCGTCGCCACGGCCGCCGGGCCGCCCGCGGCCACCAGCGCCACGACCAGCGCCGCCTCCACCGAGCCGAGCCCGCCCGGCGTCGGCACCAGCGCGACCGCGACCGTCGCCGCCAGATAGGCCACCGCCATGTGCACGGGCGGCACCGGCAGCCCCAGCGACAGCCCGACCAGGACCAGCCCGGCCGCCTGCAGCGCGGGGAAGGCGAGCGAACCGCCCCACAGCGCCAGCGCCCGGGACGGACGGGCGTGCACCGAACGCAGCTCGCACAGTGCCGTGCGCAGGAAGGACACGGCGGCCGTGCGCAGCCGCCGTACGAGGACCAGGACGGCTGAAGCCACGACCACGGCCGCGGCGACGGCGAGCAGCAGCGGTCCCACCGCACCGTCGGGCAGCAGCATGCCGAAGCGCAGCGCGCCCGGGAAGGCGAGCAGCAGGCCGGCCAGCAGGCTCAGCCGGGCGACCGTCTCCGCCAGCAGATACAGGGCGAGCGCGGCCGAGGAACGGGCGAGCGGAATGCCGCACACCGTCATGAACCGCAGGTTGACCGCGCCCGCGCCGAGGCCGGTCGGCAGCAGGTGGTTGGCCGAACCCGCCGCGAACTGGGTGGCGAGCAGCCGCCGCCTGGGCAGCCGGTCGACGACCGCGCCCTGCCGGGTGAAGGCGGCCGCCACCCAGGTCAGACAGGTGGCGCCGGCCGCCGCCAGCAGCCAGGGCCACTCGGCGGCCCGCAGATGAGCGAAGCCCTCGACGAGGACCGAGCGGTGCTGCACGGCCACGACGGAGACGAGCAGCAGCGGCAGCAGGCACAGGATCTGCCGGAGCACACGGGCCGGGACGCGTCGGGGGAATCGTCCTTGGGGGAGTGGCCCTTGGGGAAGGTGTACCGCAGTCACATCCGGAGAGGGTTTCCAGGCCGTGCCAACGGCGGGTTGCGGAAGCGGGGACAGCGGCTGAAGCGGGGACAGCGGCTTGCGTACGGTCATCGGGTCCTTCGCGGGGGACGTCAGGAAAACATTGACCTCAATGTTGATTGAGGTTCTACGGTCTCTCTCATGAGCATGGAGACCACCGCCTGGATGCAGTTGCACAGTGTCATGAACGCCGAGCAGGAGCGGCGCCCCCTGGCGCGTGACACGCTGCGTCGCATCGCCGCCTTCGCCCGCCCGCACCGCGCCCGCATGGCGCAGTTCGTGCTGCTCGGGGTGGTGACCGCGCTGCTCGCCGTCGCAACGCCCGTACTGGCCGGGCGTGTCGTGAACGCGATCGTGTCGGGTCACGACGAGGGCACGGTCGTACGTCTGGCCCTGCTCATCGCGCTCATCGCGGTGGTGGAGGCGGCCCTCGGCATCTTCGGCAGGAGGCTTTCGGCGACGCTCGGGGAGGGACTCATCCTCGATCTGCGCACGGCTGTGTTCGATCATGTGCAGCGGATGCCGGTCGCGTTCTTCACACGCACTCGTACGGGAGCGCTGGTCTCCCGTCTCAACAACGACGTGATCGGCGCGCAGCGTGCGTTCAGCAACACGCTGTCCGGAGTGGTCAGCAACCTGGTCACCCTGCTGCTCACGCTCGCCGTCATGCTGACGCTGTCCTGGCAGATCACCCTGCTCGCGCTGGTGCTGCTCCCGGCCTTCGTGATCCCCGCCCGGCGCATGGGCAGCCGCATGGCCCGTATGCAGCGGGAGGCGGCCACCCTCAACGCGGCGATGGGCACCCGGATGACGGAGCGGTTCTCCGCCCCGGGCGCCACGCTCGTCAAGCTCTTCGGGCGGCCGGAGGAGGAGTCGGTGGAGTTCGCGGCCCGGGCCCGCCGGGTCGCGGAGATCGGCGTGCGCACCGCGACGGCCCAGTCGGTGTTCATCACCGCTCTGACCCTGGTCTCGTCCCTGGCCCTCGCCCTGGTCTACGGCCTCGGCGGCTGGTTCGCGCTGCGCGGCAGCCTGGAGCCGGGTGCGGTGGTGTCGCTGGCGTTGCTGCTGACCCGTATGTACGCGCCGCTGACCGCGCTCGCCGGAGCGCGCGTCGAGGTGATGAGCGCCCTGGTCAGCTTCGAGCGGGTCTTCGAGGTGCTCGACCTCAAGCCCCTCATCGAGGAGCAGCCCGACGCGCACACTGTGCCCGACGGCCCGGTCTCCGTCGAGTTCGACGACGTCCGCTTCGCCTACCCGTCTGCCGACAAGGTGTCCCTGGCCTCCCTCGAGGAGGTGGCGAGCCTGGACACCCGGGGCGGCGCCGAGGTCCTGCACGGCATCTCCTTCCACGCCGAACCGGGCCAGACGGTCGCGCTCGTCGGCTCCTCCGGTGCGGGCAAGTCGACGATCGCCGCACTCCTTCCGCGCCTGTATGACGTCGACGGGGGCGCCGTACGGGTCGGCGGCATCGATGTCCGCGACCTGACCGCCGCCTCCCTGCGCGCCACCCTCGGCATGGTCACCCAGGACGGCCACCTCTTCCACGACACGGTCCGCGCCAACCTCCTGCTGGCCGCCCCCGCCGCCACCGAGGCGGATCTGTGGGACGCCCTGCGCCGCTCCCGCCTCGACGATCTCGTACGGTCCCTGCCAGACGGTCTCGACACGGTGGTCGGCGAGCGCGGTTACCGTCTCTCCGGAGGTGAGCGCCAGCGCATGACCATCGCCCGGCTGCTGCTGGCCCGCCAGCGCGTGGTCATCCTCGACGAGGCCACCGCCCACCTCGACAACACCTCGGAGGCCGCCGTCCAGGAGGCGCTGGCCGAGGCCCTGGAGGGTCGCACCGCGGTCGTGATCGCCCACCGGCTGTCCACGGTTCGGGCGGCGGACGTGATCCTGGTGGTCGAGGGCGGGTTGATCGTGGAACGGGGGACGCACGAGGAACTGCTGGTGGCCGGCGGGCGGTACGCGGAGCTGTACCGGACGCAGTTCGAGGAGCGGGCGGCGGAGGAGGGGACGGGTGTCGCTGCCGCAGGCGAGGCCGTGGCGTAGAGGGGCTGACACGCCGCCGAGGGAGCGGAGAGCGTGCGGCCGCAAGGCGGCGGAGGCTGGGACATCGCGGCCGCTGCCGCCCATCCGGAAGACGAACGCCCTACGTGCCGGAAGACAGACCTCTACGCCTCCTCGTCGTCAACCGCGCATCCGGCGCACGTGCTCCGCGGCCGCCCTCGGGAGGGCGTCGTGCGCCTCCCGGGCGCGGTTGCCTGCCTCGTCCACGGCCGTCCGGTCATGGTGGGGCTGCTCGCCCACCTCGTTCGAGGCGGCGACCAGTCGCTCGGCGAGCGCGAGGAGGCTCGGATCGTCCGTCGCGATCACCGGCGCGGTCAGGGCCTTCGTCATCTCGGACCTCGCCTCGAAACGGGCCGCACGGAGCTCAAGAGTCTCCTCCCCGCCCTGACGGCGCAGAACGTGCTTGAGGTACTGGTGACGGCGATGGTCGGTGGCCGCGCCCAGCAGGCCGGCGACCGCGGCGGCGAGCGCCTGACGGTCACGGTCGCGTCGGGCGGACACCGTGGCGAACCGCTGCAGGACACCCGCGGTGACCGCGCCCAGCAAGGTGCCGAGCACCGCGATGACTGCCGCAATCACGAACCTTCCCTCCTGGCGCCCGCCCCGGCCCGGCACGCCACCGGTTCACGACAGCGACCCTCCCCGCACGGTCGGACGCCATGCGGGGAGGGCGGATGCGGAGCCGGCGTCTCGGGCACGACTGCCGCGAGCACGCGGACCCTCAGGACCGGATCGGGCCTCTACGGGACCAGCGCGTCCTGCTTGCGCCCCACCCGCTCGCGGACCAGCGCGAAGACGACAACGCCGAGCGCCACCAGGGTGGACAGGACCACCTGGTCGCGTCCGCCGCCGTCGGCCGTGTCGGTGAGCATGTAGCCCAGGACGAAGGTGATCAGTGCGATGGTGGCCCAGGTCAGATAGGGGTAGAGCCACATCCTGACGACGAGCTTCTCCGGCGACTCCCGCTCGATGATCCTGCGCATCCGCAGCTGCGAGAAGCAGATCACCAGCCATACGAACAGGGCGATCGCACCGGAGGAGTTGAGCAGGAACTGGAAGACCGTGTCCGGCCACAGGTAGTTGAAGGCGACCGCGACGAAGCCGAAGACCACCGAGGCCAGGATGGCCGCCTGCGGCACACCGCGCGGCGTCGTGCGGCCGAAGGAGGCGGGGGCGTCACTGCGCCGGGCCAGCGAGAACGCCATGCGCGAGGCCGTGTACAGGCCGGAGTTGAGACAGGACAGCACGGATGTCAGCACGATGGCGTTCATGATCTGGCTCGCGTGCGGGATGCCGATGGAGCTCAGCGCGGCGACGTAGGAGCCGTCCTTGAGGATGGCCGGGTCGTCCCAGCGCAGCAGCGACACCACGATCAGGATCGAGCCCAGGTAGAACACCGCGATACGCCAGATCACGCTGTTGGTGGCCTTGGTGACCGCGCCCTGCGGGTCCGCGGACTCGCCGGCCGCGAGTGTGACGATCTCGCTGCCCATGAACGAGAAGACCACCATCAGCACGCCGGTGAGGATCGCTCCGGGCCCGTGCGGCAGGAAGCCGCCGTGGCCGGTCAGGTTGGAGAAGCCGGACGCCGGGTGGTCGGAGCCGGGCAGCAGACCGAAGATCGCGAGACCGCCCACCACGATGAACGCGGCGATGGCGACCACCTTGATGCCCGCGAACCAGAACTCGAACTCGCCGTAGGAGCTGACCGAGGCCAGGTTGGAGGCGGTCAGCACGACCATGACGATCAGTGCCCAGCCCCACTGCGGGACCGCCGGTATCCAGCCGGCCAGGATCTTCGCACCGGCGGTCGCCTCGACCGCGAGCACCACGACCCAGAAGAACCAGTACAGCCAGCCGATGGTGAAGCCGGCCCAACGGCCCAGCGCCCGGTCGGCGTACGCGGAGAACGAGCCCGAGGTGGGGTTGGCCGCGGCCATCTCGCCCAGCATCCGCATGACGAGGACGACGAGGACGCCGACGAGGGCGTAGGAGATGAGGATGCCGGGGCCCGCGGCGGCGATGCCGGAGCCGGAGCCGACGAACAGACCGGCGCCGATGACACCGCCGATGGCGATCATCGACAGATGGCGGTTCTTCAGGCCGGCCTTGAGGCCGGGCTCGGAGGGCGGACTCTGGGTGAGCGTTGAGGTCATCACACATCCATGAGGGGAGCGGGGACGGTGACCGGGAAATTAGTTCAGTACGATCCAAAAGAACAGTCTTGTTTAACTGTTCACCATGCTCTATTTTCCGAGCATGCATCCGAGCGCGCACAGGACCCTGCTCCACCGCCCGCCGTAACCCCCGCTCAGCAGGCCGTTAAGGTGACGTCGTGGTGAATGCAGCGGGCAAGTTCGGGCCCTACGGCCAGCCGGCACCGGCGTCGGCCGCCGGTGTGCACGACGCCCGAGTGCTGCCCGGCCGCGGCCAGACCGGCGCGGAACTCGTCCGCTCCCGGATCGCCCTGCAGGTGCGCCTGACGTCCGTCTCGCCAGGGGACCGGCTGCCCGACGCCGGCGTGCTGGCCGAGGAGCTGGGCATCGGGGAGATCACCGTGCGGCGCGCGCTGGAGGCCATGTGCCAGGACGGCCTGCTCGACCGCCGGCGCGGCCGGACCGGCGGCACGTTCGTCGCCCAGGGCTGGGACACGATCGTCCCGGCGCTGCACGACGAGGGCGAGGCGGCCTCGCTGGGCGCCTTCCACCTGCTGCTGGAGTGCGGCCTCGTGGCCCACGGCGCGGGCGAGGTCCCGGCCGAACGGCTGGGCGGCTTGCAGGCGCTGGTCGACGAGATGGACCTGACCGAGGACCCCGGACGACTGCTCATGCTCGAGACCCGCTTCCACCTCGACCTCGCCGAGGCCCTCGGCGGCGCAGGCGTCCGGGAACTGACCGCCGACCTCCTGGGCAGGCTGTGCCTGGTCCAGCCCACCCCGGACCTCGAAGTCGTACGGGCACGCAACCGCTGCCACGCCGACCTGCTCACCGAACTCGGCCGCGGCGCGCTGGACCCCGCCGTACAGGCAGTGAAGGCCCACCAGAACACCCAACCCGGCTGACATCCCGCAGCGCACCGCTCGCACCGCCGCACCGGATCAGAAGGAGCCGCCGCCATGCCCGACCCCAAAGCCGTCGGCCAGCCGCCGACGCCGGGCGCCGTCGGCGGCACGCCCCAGCGGCTGCGCGGCGGCGTGCTCGGCATGGCCGACATCGCCGCCGCCACCATGGCCAACGTGGGCCCGGCCATGAGCTTCTTCTTCGGCTTCGCCTTCCTGTCCACCACCGCCGGCGTGGCGTCCCCGCTGACCATCCTCGCCGCGGGCGTCGCGGTCGCCCTGCTCGGCAACACGCTCGCCCAGTTCTCCCGCGCGCACCCCTCCGCGGGCAGCTTCATCACCTTCGTGGGCAAGACCTTCGGGCCGGTCAGCGCGGTCACCACGGCCCTGCTGGCCGTCCTCGGTTACATCATCGCGATGGCGTCCGTCATCGCGATCTCCGGCGGCTTCGTGCAGATCACCCTGCACCACTACACCGGCGTCGACCTGCCCTGGATCATCTGGACACTGCTGCTGACCGGCCTTTCGGTGGTGCTGATGCTGCGTGGGGTGGTCGTCTCCACCAAGTGGGCCGGCTACTTCTTCGGCGTCGAGATGCTCGTCCTCGTCGTGGTCTCGGTCGCCGCCCTCGTCGAACACCGCGGCAACCTCTCCGCCGCGCCGTTCCTGCCCGACCACATCCACCACGGCCTCAGGGGCCTGGCTGCGGGCTTCCCCCTCGCGGTCTACCTCTTCATCGGCTGGGAGAACTCCGCGGCCCTGGCCGAGGAGACGGAGAACCCCCGGCGCAACGTCGGACGCGCCGTGTTCTCCTCCATCGGGATCATGACCGTGAGCTACATCCTCTTCTCCTACGCCACGGTCACCGGCTTCGACTACGACGTCGCCCGGCTCGGCGCGGCACGCATCCCGTTCATCGACGTCGCCCACCACACCCTCGGCGCGCTGGCCTTCCTCGCCTACCTCGGCGGTCTGACCTCCACCCTCGGCGTACTGATCGCCGGCATCAACTCCCAGGCCCGCCTGGTGTTCAACGCCGGACGCGAGGGACTGCTGCCGTCGTTCTTCGGCTACGTCCACCCCACCCGCCGCACGCCGAACAACGCGATCGTCACCTTCGCCGCCATCTCCCTGCTGATCATCGGCGGCTGGGGCCTGGGCCATCTGCTCGGCGCCGACGGCGGCCCGATGAACCCCGTCGTCTTCTTCACCGAGTCCTCCAGCCTGGGCTCCATCCTGATCCTGCTGGTCTACCTCGCGTCCAACATCGCGCTGCCGCTGTACTACCGCCGCTACCGGCCACAGGAGTTCCGCACCGGCCGCCACCTGGTGCTGCCCGCCCTCGGCGCGCTCGCCATCCTGGTCCCGCTGTACTACCTGGCCAAGCCCGGCCAGCCGGCACCGTACAACTGGTTCCCGCTCGCGGCGCTGGCCGCCCTGCTCCTCTCCGTCGGTTACGCGGCCCTGCTGGTCCGCCGCGATCCGGGCCTGGCCGAACGGGTCGGCTCGGTCGTCGCCGACGCCGAGTGAGGCTGCAATCGGCCCGGTCCTGACGACACCGACGTCCGCACCGGGCCCGCCCGACTCCTGTCCAATCTCTGTACGGGCGACCGGTGTTCGGGATACCGTCACGTCACCACCATCGTCTGAAACGATTCAATCCCATCTGCTCGGGGAGGCGCAGTGACGTCGAACGGCACACCGGAGAACGACATCCCCAGACGCATCGTGATGGCCAGGGCCGGCGCGGTCGGACTGACGGCGGCCCTCGCCTCCGCCGGGCTCCCCACGGCGGCGGCCCTCCCAGCCGGGGAGGGAGCCGCCACTGCCGCCGGGGACGCGGCCCGCCGCCCCAAGGGCTGGCAGCGCTATGTCCAGGCGCCGTCCTCGCGCACCGTCCGTCCCGTCCGGACCGTCACGACCAGCGGCGAGGTCGACAACGCCAATGCGCTGCTCAAGCCCGGCGGGGTCCCAACGGTCCTGCGGCGCCCCCGCCCCGCCGCGGCACCCCGCTGGCCCGACGGCACCACGGCCGAGGCCTCCTCGACCCATGCCGGCAACAACGGCAACGACGGCCGACCCCGCACCTACGACGCCGCCAACGCGATCGACGGCAACCCGGACACGTTCTGGAACGACGACACCATCGGGGTGTTCCCCGACACCCTCACCATCTCCGCGCCCCAAGCCGTGCAGCTTCCCGGCATCACGGTCGTCTCCAACGGTGACGGCGTGCCGACCGCGTTCACCGTCGAGGTGTGGCGCGACGGTGCGTGGCAGACCGCGGCCACGATCGTGGACAACGATGTCATCCAGAAGGCCGTGCCCTTCGCCTCGCCGGTCACGACCGATCGCGTACGCATCACCGTGACGGCCGTGCAGGACACGCCGCGCGGAGCCTTCACCCGTGTCAACGAGGTCTGGCCCGCGCCCGTCGAGCCGGTCGCCGTGCCGAGCGTCACCGTGGACTTCGGCAAGGTCGTGGTCGGATACCCGCGGATCAGGTTCACCTCGGCCTCCGACAACTCCCCGGGTGTGCGGCTCGCGTTCTCCGAGACCCGCCAGTTCCTCACCGACCGCTCGGACTTCACCCGCTCCGACCAGGCGGGCGGCGCCGGACAGGGCACGGACCAGTTCGCCGTACCGGCAGGCGGCGCCGACTGGACCGACCACAAGGGCTTCCAGTCCGGTGACAAGGTCTACGCGGACGGGCTGCACGGCTTCCGCTACCTCAGGATCGCCCTCGACGCCCTCCCCGCGGACGCGCCCGCCGCCCAGCCCTGGGGCGAGGTCGCAATCGACTCGGTGTCCCTGCAGTTCACCGGCTACCTGGGCACGCCCGGCACCTACCGTGGCTGGTTCCTGTGCTCCGACGAGGAGCTGAACCGCTACTGGTACGGGGCGTCGTACACCAACGAACTGGTCACCGACACCTTCCGCCAGGACGACGTCGACCCGCGCGGCGCCTGGAGCGCCACCCTGGAAGGCAGACTGGTCCTGCACGACGGCGCCAAGCGCGACCGCGACCCGTACGTGGGCGACCTCGCGGTCTCCGCGCGCACCCTGTACCTGACCCACGACGACACCGCCGAGGCGGTCCGCAACGTGCTGGCCGACCTCGCCGCGCACCAGCGCGCCGACGGCTGGATCCCGCCCGCCTCCATCTCGAACTACACCCTGCCCCTGTTCGACTATCCGCTGTACTGGGTCACCTGCAGCTGGGGCTACGTCCTCTACACCGGCGACAGCGCCTACGCCGCCCAGCACCACCCGAACCTGGTGAAGGTCCTGGACAGCTGGTACCCCGGCGTCACCGACGAGGCCGGCCTGCTGAGCAAGGGGCTCAACGGCACGGGGGGATACGGCGATTACGCGTTTCTGGGGCGCACCGGCCGGGTCACCTACTACAACGCCCTGTACGTGCAGGCCCTGCGGGCCGGGGCTCAGCTGGCTCGTCTGCTGGGACGTGGGAGTGATGCCGAACGCTGGAACGCCAGGGCGGACAAGGTCGCCCAGGCCGTCAACGCGCTGATGTGGGACGCGGCGGCGGGCGCCTACCTGGACTCCACGACCGGCCCGGCGCGCCACGCGCAGGACGGCAACGCACTCGCCGTCGTCACCGGCATCGCCGACGCCGACCGCGCCGCATCGGCACTGGCCCTTCTCGACGCCACGACGCAGCGGCCGTACGGCAACGCCTTCATGGACAACGACACCCTCTTCGACCAGGCCTCCCAGCGTGTGTACGCCTTCACCTCCTACCCCGAGATCGAGGCGCGCTTCCTGACCGGGCGGGCCGCGTCCGCGCTCGACCAGATCCGGCGCACCTACGGCTGGATGGACAGGAACGACCCCGGCATCACCCACTGGGAAGGCATCGGACCCGGCGGCTCCCTGTACGAGGGCGCCTACACGAGCATGGCCCACGGCTGGTCCACGGGCGTCCTGCCGGCCCTGACCCACCACCTGCTGGGAGCCCGCCCTACCTCGCCCGGCTACGCCACCTGGGAGATACGCCCGCAGCCTGGTGACGTCGACTGGGCCACGGGCCAACTGCCCACACCACACGGCCCGTTGAGCGTCGAATGGAACAACGGCGATCTGACCTTCCGCCTCACCGTCCACGCACCGGCACACACGCGGGGCTCGATCTCCTTCCCCGGCGACGCGCACCGGCAGAGCGTGCGCGCCGGCCGCCAGACGTTGTGGGACGGGCGTCGGGCGTCCACGCGAGGCGTGCAGGTGACCGAAGGGGTGCTCACCGTGTCGGACCTCGGGCCGGGCAGCCACAGTTTCGTCTGCGAGCGGCTGGGCTGAGCCCGGTCGTCTGGATCGAGTCGGGTGCAGGGATCGGTGCCTGCAGCCGACACGAGCGGGGGCATGGGTCCCGCTCCATTGCAAGCTGAGAGGGGGGAGCGTACAGCTGCAAGGCGGCGGCATCGGCCGCCGTCGGGGCGGGCGCCGCGGAGGGTCGGCAACCGGCGACCCCTGGGGTTCGATACCCCGCTGGAAGCGCATGCAGTCGGGCCGGTCGGCGGCTACCGCTCCAGGAGTCCGGCGCGCAGCTCGAGCGGGGTCAGGTCGTGCCATCGGCGTACCGCCCGTCGCAGTGCGCTGACGTCGGCGAAGCCCGCCTGGCGGGTGATGTCACGGAGGGTCAGTTCCGGGCGGCGTAGGAGCTGTTCGACCTGCTCGCGGCGGACTCCGTCGACGATCGCCTCGTACGTCGTGCCGCACTCGGCCAGGCGGCGGCGCAGGGTGCGTTCGCTGGAGGCGTGTCTGCGGGCCTGTTCGGTGAAGGAGGGGACGGCCGGAAGGCTCTGCGCGATGGAGATCTCCAGCACCTCCAGCAGGTCCTGCTGGTCGCGCCGTGAGGCCGTCTCCTTCTCCAGTACCTCCAGCACCGAGGCGTGGGTGATGGGGTCCCGGCCCGGCATGGCCGCACGGGCCCACCGGGCCGGGAAGACCATGCGGTTCCCGGCGGCGTCGAAGCGCAGGGGGCAGCGGAACAGGGAGTCGAACGGGCGGGTGTCGCGCGGCGCGGGAAAGGCGAACTCCACCACCTGCGGGGCGAAGGCGGCGCCGACGCTCAGCCGGGTGAGGGTGACGACGCTGGAGTACGCCTCCTCGGTGAGGAAGACGGCGACCGTCGGGTCCAGCGCGGGGTCCGGCAGATCTGCGCGCAACACATACCCGGCGTCCTCCCAGCGGGCCGACCACACCGTCATCGCCCCGGAGACGTTCTGATAGCGCACCCCGGTCTCGATGGCGTTCTGAAGAGTGTCGGCGGCCATCATGGCCAGGCCGATCAGCCCCCAGGCGGTGAGGTGCTGCGCCGCGCCCACCCGCAGCCCCAGGTGCTCGTCGCCGGTCAGCTCCACCGCCCGGCGGATGACGTCGCTGCCCTGCCGGTAGGAGACCCGCAGCGCGGCGGAGCCCATCACGGTCGGGTCCAGCCCCACCCGGGTCAGCAGCGGCTGCAGGTCGACGCCGGACTCGCCGGCGACCCGGGCGAGGTAGCGCAGGATGTTCGGCGCGATGGTGGCCGAGGTGCTGCGGCTCGTTCCCGGAGATGTGACCGGGGCGGGAGCTTCGGGCATCGCGTCCCCTCTCACCAGGGCGTTTCTCGCCTCACTCTAAGCAGCTGGGCCCCGCCTGTCGCGGGTGTGGCCGCCCGAGCCCCTTTTTCGGCCTCCGGCGCGCTGCACACGGACTTTTCGCCGTCCCTACCTTGTGCGGAACCCGCACCTTGTGCGGAACCCAGCCGTTCTGCGCTCTCGCGCCGGTGTAACGAAGGCTCACCATGACCGCACCTGTTCAGACCCCGGCCCGGCGACGGTCCCTGCGCCGCAGCCCTCATGCGGCGGCTCGACGGGCCGTGGCGACGGTGTTCGCCGCCCAGGGAGCGGCGGTGGCCGCGGTGTCCACCACGGTGCCCGCCGTCAAGGAGCGTCTCGCGCTCTCCCCCCTCACGATGACGGTGCTCGTCGTGACCGTCGCGCTGAGCGCGGGCGTCGGCAGCTTCGCCGGAGTGGCCGTGATCCGGCGTGTGGGGCTGGTCGTCGCGATGCGGGCCGCCGTCGTGGCGACCGCCGCCGCCCTGCTGCTGATCGGCTGGGCTCCCGGTCAGGCCGCGGCCGCAGTGTCCTACGCGCTGTTCGGCATGGCGCTGGGCTGCATCGACGTGTCGGCCAACTCCCGGGCCGCGGCCGTCGAACACCACTACGGCCGGAGCATCTTCGCCTCCTTCTACGCCGCCTGGAGCGCGGCCGGCATCGCGGCCGCACTGCTGACCGCAGGCACCGCTCACCTCGGCTGGCCCGCGGAACACACCCTGACCGCCCAGGCAGGCCTCGTTCTGGCCCTTGCCCTGACCGTCCGCGCCCACGAGCTTCCCACCGGCTCACCCCTCGCTGTGTCCGCCTATGAGGAGTCGGCCGGGGAGTCCGTCGCGCTCGGCCGCGAACTGTGGGTCGAACTCGCCCCGTTCGGCCTGGTCCTTCTGGCCTCCTACGTCATCGACTCCACGGTCTCGTCATGGTCGACCCTGTACCTCCACCAGACCCTGGACACCGCCCTCTCCCTCGCACCCCTGGCCTACGCGGCCTACCAGGTGGGCACCGTCACCGGGCGGACCTGCGCCGACCGTCTCGTACGCACTCTCGGCCCGGTGGCGGTGATCCGTGCCGCCACTCTGCTCACCGCCGCCGCCCTGGCCGGACTGGCAGCCGCCCCCGCCTGGCCGTACGCGGTCCTGGCCGCCGCGTGCACCGGACTCGGGGTCTCCGCCCTCGTGCCCCTGTGCCTGGCCTCCGCCGGACGCCTGCGACCGGGGGCCACCGAAGCGGTGCTGGCCCGTATGAACGTCTTCAACTACATGGGTGTGCTCGCGGGCGGTGCCGCCGGCGGAATCCTCGGCTCCGCCGGCCACTTCCGTCTCGCCTACGCGATACCGGCCGCCCTCGTCCTCGCGCTCCTGGCGACCGCACGGTCTTTCGCATGGCCGCCCAGGCCCCCTCTCTGACCGCACGGACCATTTCCCGCTGAACGGCAGATGAATAAGTTTTCTTCAACCCATCAACCCCTCAGTCCATCAACCCCTCAGCCCTTCAGCCCATCAGCCCTTCAGGAATGGGCTTGCGAACCGATAGAAAAGGGATCCGCCGCATGGGAAAAATCCAGTACGACACCTGCGTGATCGGAGCGGGACCTGCCGGGCTCGCGGTCGCCAGAGCCCTGACGGAGCGGAACCTGCCGTACACGCATCTTGAGCGGCACACCGGGCCGGGCGGTATCTGGGACATCGACAACCCCGGCAGCCCGATGTACGAGTCGGCCCACTTCATTTCCAGCAAAACCCTTTCGGGCTTCGGGGGTTTCCCGATGCCCGACGAATTCGCCGATTATCCGCCGCACCGGCAGATCCTCTCGTATCTGACGTCCTTCGCCGACGCCTACGGACTGACGGAGCGCATCCAGTTCGGGGTCGAGGTCGAAAGCGTGGAAAAGAACGCCGACGGCACGTGGACGGTCACCCGCACCGACGGACGGCAGACCGTGCACGGCCAGGTCGTGGTGTGTACGGGGTCCCAGTGGCACCCCAACGTCCCCGAACTGCCGGGCAACTTCACCGGGGAGGTCCGCCACACGGTCGGCTACCGCAGCGCGGAGGAACTGCGCGGCAAGCGGGTGCTCGTCGTGGGCGCCGGGAACTCCGGCTGCGACATCGCCTGCGACGCGGCCCGCAGCGCGGACCACGCGGTGATCAGCATGCGCCGCGGCTACTGGTTCATTCCCAAGCACCTCTTCGGCCGGCCCGTGGACACCATCGCCAACGACGGGCCGCACCTGCCGATGTGGCTGGCCCAGCGGGTCTTCGGCGCCCTCCTGCGGATCATCAACGGCGACCCGACGCGCCTGGGCCTGCAGAAGCCGGACCACAAACTGTTCGAGACCCACCCCGCGATCAACTCGATGCTGATCCACCACCTCCAGCACGGCGACATCACCGCCAGGCCGGGCATCGCCCGCACCGAGGGCCGCACGGTCCACTTCACGGACGGCACCCGCGACGACTTCGACCTGATCCTGCTGGCCACCGGTTACGTCCACCAAGTCCCGGTCGCGCAGAAGTACTTCGGTGACGAGCAGCACCCCGACCTGTACCTGTCGTCGTTCTCCCGCGAGCACCAGGGCCTGTTCGGAGTCGGCTTCGTCGAGACCAACTCCGGTGCGTACCGGCTCTTCGACACCCAGGCGCAGCTGATCGCCGGGTACATCGACGACGTGACGCAGGGGCTGCCGAACGCGGAGCGATTCGCGGGCATGATCCGCACCGACCGCCCGGATCTGTCCGGCGGCATCAAGTTCGTCGACTCGCCCCGGCACACCGGCTACGTCGACAGCGGGGCCCTCGTGAAGCACCTCGCCAAGGTCGCCGCCGAGATGGGCTGGCGTACCGAGGGCCGGCCGCCGCGCGTGCGGTCCCTGCGGAGCGCGGAGGCGGTGTCGTGAGCGGCTTCGACTTCCGTGACAAGGTCATGCTGGTGACCGGCGGCGCCGGCGGGATCGGCAGCGCAATGTGCCACCGCTTCGCCGCCGCCGGCGCCCGCTGTGCCGTCGTCGACATCGACGGGGCCCGCGCCAAGCGGGTCGCCGCCGAGCTTTCCGGTGCCGGCCACACCGCCCTCGGCTGCGACCTGACCGACCGCGCCCAGGTGGAGCACCTCTTCGAGCAGGTAGCCGACGCGTACGGCCGCCTCGACGTCCTCGTCAACAACGTGGGCATGACGAGCGCCGAACGCTTCGACGTGCGCAGCGTCGAGAGCATCGAGCAGGAGATCACCCTCAACCTGACCTCGCCGCTGGTCACCACCCGGATCGCGATACCGCTGCTGCAGGCCTCACAGGACGCCCGCGTGGTCACCACCGTCTCCCTCGGCGGAATCTTCCCGCTCGGGGAGACCCCGATCTACACGGCCTCGAAGTTCGGGCTGCGCGGGGCGATGCTCGCCCTCGGGCTCGACCTGAGGAGCAAGGGCATCCTGGCAGGGTCGGTGCTGCCGTCGGCGACCGACACCCGGATGCTGCGCCAGGAGGCGGTGGACGGCGGGAACTCCATGCAGTTCCAGGACCCGCCGCAGCAGCCCGCCGACGTCGTCGCGGCCGTGGTGTCCCTGCTCGACAGGCCCCGCCTGGAGGCCTACCCGCGTACCGGCGAGTCCCGCCTGGTCCGGTTCGCGATGCTGGCGCCGAACCTGCTGCCGAAGGTGTTCCCGCTGTTCCGGCAGAGAGGGGAGCGCGGCATGGCCCGCTATCTGGAGGAGCTGCGCCGCCGCGGACTTGCCCGGCAGACGGACGGACGCTGGGAACTGGTGGAGGAGAAATGACCGCAGTGGAGGGCCCCGCCATGCTGAGGATCGTCAACCCGGCCACCGGGGAACTGATCACCACCGTGCCGGCCAGCAGCGCCGAAGACGTCACCAAGGCGGCCGAGCGGGCCGAGCACGTCTTCGTGTCGGGCGTGTGGTCCGGACTGCCGGTCCGCGAGCGCAGCGCGGTGCTGCTGCGACTGGCCGACCTGATGGAACGCGACACCGGGATCCTGGCCCGGCTGGACAGCGAGGACGCGGGAAAGCCCATCACCGAGTGCCTCACCGGCGACGTACCGGGTGCCGTCGAGTCGATCCGCTGGTTCGCCGAAGCGGCCGACAAGGTGTTCGGCAGGATCGCCCCCGGCAGATCCGACGGCCTCGGCCTCATGACCCGGGAGCCGGTCGGGGTGGTCGCGGCGATCCTGCCCTGGAACTACCCGCTGGCCATGACCGCCTGGAAGGTCGGCCCCGCCCTCGCCGCGGGCAACTGTCTGCTCGTCAAGCCCGCCGAGGCGACCCCGCGCTCGGCCCTGCACCTGGCCCGACTCGCCGCCGAGGCGGGCCTGCCCGAGGGGGTTCTCACGGTCCTGCCCGGCCATGGCTCCGTCACCGGCACAGCCCTGGCCCGCAACCCCGTCGTGGGCGCCCTCTCCTTCACCGGCTCCACCGACACCGGGCGCCGCATCCTGAAGGACGCGGCCGACACCGACTTCAAACGCGTCTCGCTGGAGATGGGCGGCAAGAGCCCCCAGGTACTGATGGCCGACGCACTCTCCTACGGCGACGAACTCATCGACCACATGACCGAGGCCGCATTCCTGACCATGGGGCAGAACTGCACGGCCGGTTCGCGCGTCCTGGTCCACCACAGCATCGCCGACGAGGTTCTCGACCGCTTCACAACCGCCGCAACACGCCTGGTCATCGGCGACCCGGCGGACCCCCGCACGCAACTCGGCCCACTGATCAACCGGACGGCCTTCGACCGGGTCGCGACGGCGGTGGAGGCCGCCCGCGCCGAAGGAGCCCGTATCCACACGGGAGGCCTGCCGCACGGCCTGCCCCAGCGCGGCGCCTACTACCCACCCACCGTGATCACCCACGCCCCCGAAGGCAGCGACGTACTCACCAAGGAACTCTTCGGCCCCGTGGTCACCGTCCAGACCTTCACCTCCGAAGACGAGGCGCTGCACCTGGCGAACGCCACCGAATACGGCCTCGCCGCCTCGGTATGGACCCGCGACCTCGACACCGCCCTCCGACTGGCACGCGGCATCCAGGCCGGCGTGGTCTCCGTCAACGCCTACAGCGAGGGCGACATCACCACACCCTTCGGCGGCTGGAAACAGTCCGGCTTCGGCGGAGTGGAGAAGTCGACCAACGCCTTCGACCAGTGGACCCGCGAGAAGACGGTCTGGATCCGCACCCGCTGATCCCACTGGCTTCGGAAGGCGGATACTCAGTGCGTCGGCTCTGAGGGGTTCGAAAGCGGGCGGTCGCCGCAGCTCGCGGTGGGTACATCAGCCCTGATCAGGCCCTGCGCACGCAACTCGTCCCAGAGGCCGTCGGGGACGCGCTGTGCGTGCAGTTCGCCGTTGCGTCGGACCTGTTCCGCGGTGCGCATGCCCAGGGTGACGTTGACGACGGCGGGATGACTGGAGGGGAAGGCGATGGCGGCGGCGGGCAGGGTGGTGCCGTGCGCCTCGCAGACGTCCGCGATCGCCTGGGCGCGGGCGACCAGAGCGGGTGGGGCGTCCTGGTAGTCGTATTTCATGCCCTCGGCGGGGCGGTTCTGGGAGAGCAGGCCGGA
>NZ_JBIAUY010000032.1:0-75010 GCF_042893475.1 Streptomyces sp. NPDC001604
GGCTCCGGCAGATTCAGTACCGCAGCAACCTCATCGACGGCTGCCTCAAGGAAACCGGCCTCACCCCCACGACATCACGGCAACAACGTCAGTAGCTGTGATGGTCGTCAATGACGTGACGGGGACCGTCACGGTTCGTCCGGTCGTCATCCCGCCTCCGAGAGCATGGGGGGAAGGACCGTCTCCGGGGCAGGCTCGAATCCTTGCGGCATGGGGAAGCGGGGATGTCCCAGGGCACGCCAGCAGAGCCGATCACCGGCGAAGGCGCGGCGCCCGTGCAGCCAGCGTTCGTTATCGAGCAGATAGCCCTGGCCGGGCGCCAATGGCAGAGGGATCTGATGGCGTATGGCTGCGGTCCTCAGCTGAGGGACGTAGGGCTGAACGATCGGGCTCCAGCGTGAGAGTCCGTCAAACCGCACACGAACCGATACACGCTGATCACGATGGACGGTGAACACCTGTGTGGCGTGACCGTCTCCGGCTCCGAAGAACGCTGTCCGGGGCTGTGACAGTGTCAGCCCGGCCTCCCACCCACCGATGAACAGGCCGGCGTGAACGGCCCGCCCGTCGGTGAGCAGGGGCTCCCCGCCTGTCACCGCAACTTGTCCGCACACGAGAAGCATCAGACGGGGTGGTGCGGGTGTGCCAGAACGTTCGGTGTGTGGATCGAGATCACCGTTGCCAAATCCAGCGAAACCCGCTCGGTTGATGTGTCGGCGGGTGTCACGGATGGTCGTGAGGCCGTCCGAGTCGCTGTCGCGGTGCGGTACGAGGTTCATGATCCGGTTGGCGAAGGCGATCACGGCGTTGCGCGAGGTGAGGCCATCGAGCGTGACCAGGCCCGTGTCCCGCAGCTGTGCCGCGAGCATCGAATCGGCCCCCGGCGCAGCGAGGTCGATGTGGTGGTGCGCGAAAGCGTCGGCGTACAGCTGAGGGGCTCGGCGCATCACGGATCTCCTTCGCCACGGTTGGGTGCTCCCACTGTTCGGAGTCACGGAGCATGAGGTAAAGCGACAGATTGTCGACTCGGGCAATTCGCCCATGAAGGACGGCGGTTGCGGCAAGCGTGGTACGTTCCGAGCGCCCCCGGCCATCCGCGTAATCCGAGGAGAGCGATGGCGAACACGCCCCCCACCTGGCCCGTCTCCGTCAAGGGCGTGGCTTTGGACAGCCGTCGACGCGTACTGCTGCTGAAGAACGAACGCGAGGAATGGGAACTGCCCGGCGGCCGCCTCGAAGCAGGCGACCCCACACCGGAGTTGACGGTGGAAAGGGAGATCGAGGAGGAGACCGGCTGGGCGGTGAAAGCGGGCCATCTCCTCGACGTGTGGATCTACCAGCCCTTGCCCGAGACTCTGCCGGACCGGCGGGTGGTGATCGTCACCTACGGCTGCACTGTGCTCAGCCCGGACAGGGAGCCCGTGGTGAGTAACGAGCACAAGGAGATCGGCCTGTTCGCCGCGGAGGATGTGCCCGGCCTGACCATGCCGGACGGGTACAAGCAGTCCATCGCCACGTGGTACGAGCGGATGTAACCGGCCGTGGCCAGAGGGGAGGTGGCGCGCCGGGCGCAGCACGTCCTGTGGCGCTGGGCCACGCCCCAGGCGGAGGCGATCCTCGCCACGCGCGACCTCGGTGCCATGCTGCGCTTCCACCGCAGCGTGCACGGCATGAACCAGACCGAACTCGGACTGGTGCTCGGGTACGACAAGACGTACATCTCCCATCTCGAACTCGGCAAGCGCAGCCTGGACGACATCGGCTCGCGCCGGCACATCGCCGAATCCCTGAGGCTTCCCCCGCACGTCCTTGGCGTCACGGACCCGGCCGACACCGACCACCGCGCCATGCTGCAGTTCGGCGAGTCCACCGTCCGCCTGGCCGAGATCGCGCGACAGTCCGGCCACGCCTCTGAAGCCGTCGCTGAACTGTGGCCGCTGGTCGCCCGGTTGGAGGCCCGAGTGGAGGACGGACACACGGAGCGGGATGTTCTTCGCCTCCTCGCCCGCGCCCGCGTCGGCCTCGGCGTCGCCCTGGGGAACGTCCTGCCGGAGGAGCGGCTGAGCACCGCTGCCCGCTGGACCGCCAAGAGCATCGACGTCGCCCAATATTTCGACGACGCTGCCTTCACCTCCTACGTCCTGCGCATGCACGGCAACGAACTGCGCAAAGCCCGCATCCACGGCGCCGCCGTCGACCGTCTGCAGCGCGCCGTCGCCTTGGCACCCGATCCAGAGGCCCGCGCCGCTGCTCTTCCCCTGCTCGCCCGCGCTGCTGGCGCCATCGGCAATCGACCGCTGTTCGACCGCGTGATGCGGGAGACGGGCCAGCTCCTCGACCAGACCGAACACACGTCGCTGTTCAATCCGTATGCCCTGCACGAGATCCGGCTGCGGGGTCTGATCTCCACCGGCCGGGCGGAAGTCGCCGTGGGCCTGGTCGAGAAGGGAAGTCCGGTGCCGACAAGCACGGTCGCCCCGCAATGGCGCGTCATCGAGCTCATCACAGGGGCGCGAGTACGGCTGGCCGCCGACGACTGCGGCGGCGCTGCTGAGTCCCTCAACACAGCGATCGACGAAGCTGTCCGCCAGCGTCTTCCCCACCAGTTGCAGCGCATCGTGCGCGCGGCGGACCCTTGGCTGCCGGAGATCAAGGAAGTCGCGGAGCATGCCCTCAACCGGATCCGGCAGGAGATAGCGGCCTAACTCGATCTCGTCCCAGAGCAGCACCGGCTGGCCTCGGTCACCCGACTTCAGGAACGTCGTCATGCCCCCATCGCATCGCGCGACGAAGTCGTCTACCAGGGGAATCCAGAGGGGGAAAAATCTGTCAAGGGGGAAACCCCAAGGGGAAAACCCCAAGGGGGAGTTGGGGCCATGATTGGATTCCATCCACGACAGAGGTCACACTCATGCCGGATCCGTTCGCCGAACTGTTGCTCCAGCTCCGGAAGGACGCAGGCCGGACGCAAGAGCAGCAGGCAGACGCGATCAACGCCGTCTCTGGCCGGGACACCATGACCCGCCGAGAGATCAGCCGCTATGAGAAGTTTGAGAACGTCCCTACGAACCACACACTCGCCCACATCGCGGTGGCCTGCGGCGTCCCCTACGAAGAATTACTGCGGGAGGCCAAGGCCGCCCGCGCCCGACGGAGGAGGGGGACTGCTCGTGAAGAGGAGGACCAGGACGACGTGAAGCGCCGCAAGCTGCTGGGTAGCGCCGCCATTGGCGTAAGCGCGGCTGCCGAGCCCTGGGGGCGGCTTGCCTTCGCTCTCAGCAAGAGCTCCCGCATCGACACGCCCGCTGCAGTCGCGCTCATCAACCGAGCTGCTGACCTGCACGTCCAGGAACTCAACCTCAGTGCCCGCCGCCTGCAAAACACCGTTGAGTCGCACGTCGACGCCATCACCGCAGCCCTGCCTCACGCCGGCGAGCACGAACGGGCTCTCACCATCGCCGCCGGGGAAACCGCCGCCCTTGCCGGATGGGTGGCCTGGGACCTGGGCGAGTACGGCAAGGCTGGCGCCTACTACAAAGTCACCACTGAGTGCGCGGCAAAGGCCGGGCATCCTCCCCTCAGGGCATTGGCCCTCACCTACGCCAGCTACGGTGCTCCGACACCGAAGAGGAAACTGGAACTCCTGTCCCAGGCCTCCCAGGATGTGCGCGGCCACGGCAACGCCACGGCCGCAGCCTGGGTCCTCGGAAGACACGCGGAGGAAGCTGCTGCGGTCGGCGACGAGACAGGGGCGCTGCGTGCGCTTGACCGAGCACGCTTCGCCTACGACTTCGCGGATCACGCCAGCGAGCAGGCATGGGTCCGCTTCGTGACGCCGTACCGGATGGATTCGTTGGCTCTTTCCGTGTACGGGCAGCTGGGGCGCTCCGAACTCACCGCTGCCGCCGACACCGCAGTCGGCCGCCTCGGGGGCGACCTACCGGACGGCGGCGTCGTAGTCCTCGGCGATCTCGCCTCGGCTTTGCTACGAGGAGGCGACGTCGAACAAGGCGTCTACGTATCGCGCCAGTTCACGGCCGCCTCACAAGCCAAGCCCAACACGATGGGCAAGGAACGCGCCGCGACAATCGCGGAGTGGCTCCCTGACAGCGAGCGGGAGCTCGCCCATCACTTGCGGCAGTTCGCGTCCTGAACCGATCCCCTCACTCGGGACACGGACAAGCTGAGAACACGGACGCGGTCGCGCAGGACCTCGCTCGTCAGTCCCGCGTTGTCTCCTCAACAACCCACGACAGGTAAGCCTCCGACCCGCCGGTCACAGGCAGTGTGATCCACTGAGGGACGTCGTACGGGTGCTTCTCGGACAGCCACGCCTCCAGCTGCGGGAGACGGTCTGTCGTCGTCATGTACGAGACACGCCACTCCCGGGCGGTCTCGACCTCGTTCTTCCACCAGTAGACGGCAGTGATCGGCCCGTCGATGTGAACACCGGCTGCCAACTTACTCTCAACCGCGCCCCGTGCCAGCGCCCTTGCCTGGCCCTCGTCGTCGATGGTCGTCTGCGCGATCACAATCTCGTTGGCCATGCAACTACCTCTCCAGCTCGGTGTACCACGACCCTACCCAGCCGCCTCTGAACACCGCCTCAGGCACAATCCAAGGCGTCCTGCCGCACCGACTACTGATCTCGGCTCGTTAGGGTGATGTTTGCCGAACGTCCTGATGTGGGTGTGGAGTTGCCGGTAGTCCGTGGTGCGTGAGATATACGGATGGGGGCGGGCTGTCGCCTGTAGCACGGCGGCGCCGGGAAGCGGTGCGGATGCAGGCGGCGGAGCTGTTCGCGCAGCAGGTCAAACCGCCCGAGGTGGCCCGGCAGCTGCGTGTGAGTGTGAAGTCGGCTTACCAGTGGCAGCAGTTGTGGCGGCAAGGTGGTGCCGACGCGCTGCTTTCCCGAGGGCCGAGCGGGGGCCGGTGTCGCCTCTCGCCACGCTGTCTGGAGAAGCTCGCCGGGTATCTCGAGCAGGGACCGGCCGCGCACGGCTGGATTGAGGACCAGGTGTGGACGGCTGCACGCGTGGCCACGCTGATCGGCAGGAAGTTCCACGTCTCCTACAGCGTCTCGGGCGCGACGAGGCTGATGCGCCGACTCGGCTTCACTCCGCAGATGCCCGCACGCAGGGTGGCCGAGCGCGACGAAGAGGCCGTGACCGGCTGGAAGGAGGCGACCTGGGCGGAGGTAAAAGGGCCCGGGCGGCCTGCGGGGGCTACATCTGCTTCGAGGACGAGGCGGGCTTCACCCGTCGGCCGCCCAAAGGACGCACCTGGGGCCGGCGGGGCCGCACCCCGGTCGTGACGGTGAGCGGGCGGCGCTCGGGGCGCCTGTCGGTGGCCGGGCTGATCGCGTGGCGCCCGGGCTCCCGCACCCGGCTGTGTCACCGTCTGCGCACCCATCCCGCGGGCAAAGGCAAGCGCCGCAGCATGGGCGAGCGTGACTTCATCGCACTGATCGACGGCGTCCACCAGCTCGTCAAGGCGCCGATCGTGCTGGTGTGGGACCGGCTCAACACCCACGTCTCCCACGCCATGCGTGAGCTGATCGCCGAGCGTGAATGGCTGACGGTGTTCCTGCTGCCCGCGTACTCACCCGACCTCAATCCCGTCGAGGGCGTGTGGGCACACGTCAAACGCAGCCTGGCCAACCTCGCCGTCGTCGCCCTCGACCGCCTGGAAGCGCTCGTCCGCAACCGGCTCAAACGCCTCCAGTACCGGGCCGACACCCTCGACGGCTTCATAGCGGGCACCGGCCTGACTCTCGACGAGCCAGCATCACCTTGACGAGCCGAAGTCAGTAATAGCCCACACGCGAGCAACGGGTCGTTGGCCTGAAGCGGGAAGGTTTCCGCCTCTGCGATGGGGGTGTCGGCGACGGCCGAACGCTGGCTCTGTCAAGATTTCCGTGAAGCCGATCATGCTTCCGTGCGCCGGTGACGCTCCGTTACAGACGGCGTGACACTCGTCGAGTGTGGGGAGCTTCTGCAGGCGGTGTTACCGCACGTGGGCGGGGTGCTCGTGGAGCAAGTGAACCCCGAGCGCGGGGTGTTACGCATCGTGGCCAGAACCTCCGAGTCGGTACCGGTGGCGTGCCCAGACTGCGGGACACCGTCGAGGCGGCGCCACAGCGGCTACCAGCGCCGCCTCGGCGACGGTGCGGTCGGCGGCCGCCAGGTGTGCATCGAGCTGACGGTGCGCCGTCTGTTCTGCGATGCCTCCGGGTGCGCACGGGTGACGTTCGCCGAGCAGGTGGGTGGACTGACCGTGCGCTACGGGCGGCGGACACCGCAGCTGGGGAACCTGCTGGGCGCGATCGCGGTGGCCCTGGCCGGCCGGTCCGGTGAACGCCTGGCGGCCCGGCTGCCCGCGCCGGTCAGCCGGACCACTCTGCTGTCCTTGGTGATGGCGCTGCCGGATCCGCCCGCTGCCACGCCCCGGGTGCTCGGGGCCGACGAGTTCGCCTGGCGCAAGGGCCGCCACAATTGCGGCACGGTGCTGGTCGACGGCGAGACCCGCGCTCCCGTCGACCTGCTGCCCGAGCGGGAGGCGGCCACGTTCGCTGCCTGGCTCACCGCGCATCCCGGCGTTGAGATCATCTGCCGCGACCGGGGCGGCGCCTACGCCGAGGGTGGCCGCACCGGCGCCCCCGGCGCCGTCCAGATCGCTGATCTGTGGCATGTCTGGCACAACCTCTCCGAGGCCATCAAACGCCTGGTCAGCAAGCACAGTATGTGCCTGTGCGGCCCCGAAGCCGCTCCGGGCATGGCGCCCGAGGTCCTGCACCCGTCCGCCTCACAGGGCGGTCGTCTGACCGTCAGGGTCGAGCAGCATCACACGGCCGTGCACGCCCTCCTCGACGAGGGCCTGAGCATGCGGGCCATCGGCCGTCGACTGGGGCTGGCCCGCAACACCGTCCGACGCTACGCCCGGGCCGACACCTGGCAGGAACTGGCCACCGGCCGGTGGCAGAACCTCCCTAGCATCCTCGACCCCTACAAGCCCTACTTGCACCGGCGTTGGAACGAAGGTCACACCGACGCCTCCAAACTCCACGCCGAACTACGCGAGCAGGGCTTCACCGGCTCCTACTCCGTAGTGCGCGACCTTCTTCCCGCGGTGGTGCGTGTGTGGAGCCGAGAAGCATCTGGATATCGTCGGCGATTCCTGCCGTGTTGGTCAGGCCGAAGCCCACGCGCTGTAGCAGGCACCCGTGCAGCAGGGCCATCACCGCCCTTGCTCCGCGCTCGGGATCCACGGCGACGGGGACGGCGCCGGCGGCCTGGCCGCGGCGAAGGGCGTCGGTGATGCTGGCCAGCATCCCTTGGAAGCCCTCGACGGCGCGGGTGCGCACCGTCTCGTTGCGCAGCAGTTCTGACCAGCTCTGTACCCCACAGCGCAGCAGTTCCTCGACCGGCACCTCAGCCCCGGCGGGATCGATGATGGTTTCGGTGCTCAACGCGTCGAGGGAGGCGGCCACCAACTCCGCCGGGGAGGCGTGGTCGGTTGTCGCCGCCAGCTGCTGGACCGGGGCGAAGACGAGGCGGAAGGCGTCTTCCGCGATGGTGAGGATGATCTCTTCCTTGTTCGCGAAGTACCGGTAGGCCGCCCCGGCGGACACACCGGCCTCCGTGGCGATGTCGGGCATGGAGGTCTGGTGGAAACCGTCACGCGAGAAGCAGCGACGCGCGGCCGCCACGATCTGTGCCCGTCTGGCCTCGCGACGCTCAGGGGTGATGCGTGGCATGATCCACCTCCAACGTAAATGGCCATTCACCTTGACAGTCCCGGCTCGCCGACCCCACTCTAAACGTGAAAGGTCATTCACGGAAGTGAGAGGTCCCTGATGAGTACACCCCTGCGCGTCGCCGCCTACACCTACGAGCACACGGAGGCGCTGTTCGACGGCCGCGTTTCGATCGACGGGGTTGACGCCACCTACGAGACGGCCTCGCTGGTGTCGGACATCTTCCAGCGCACGATCGAGGGCCGTTACGACGTGGCCGAGTTCGGCCTGACCTACTTCCTGCGCACCTTCGACCTCGAGGACTCGCGGTTCCTCGCGCTGCCCATCTTCCCGAACCGCAACTTCCGGCACTCGGCCGTCTTCGTGAACACCGCGGCGGGGATCGAGAAGCCGCAGGACCTCGCGGGCAAGACGATCGGCGAGTTCGCGATGTTCGGGCACGACCCCGGCGTGTGGATGAAGGGCATCTTCTCCGACGAGTATGGCCTGACGCCTGATCAGTCCCGCTGGGTCATCGGGGGCACCGATCACCCCATCCCCTCCTTCGACTGGGTACCACAGCCGGTGCCGGAGGGGGGGATGTGCGGCACGCGGCGGAGGGGGAGACCCTGGGCGCGATGCTGGAGTCCGGCGAGATCGACGCGCTGATCTCGGTCGACGTCCCCCAGGCCCTGCTCAATGGCTCGACGAAGATCGCCCGGCTGTTCCCGGAGTACGAGAGCGTGGAGCGCGACTACTACCGGCGCACCGGGATCTTCCCCGCCATGCACATCGTCGCGGTTCCCCGGGAGCTGGCGACGCAGAACGACCTGATGATCTCGATCTACCGCGCCTTTTGCGAGGCTAAGGAACTCACCCAGCAGAAGTACCGCAACGGTGCCCTGAAGCAACACATGGGCGTCATCACTCCGTGGTTCAGCAAGCACTTCGAGGAGAACCGGCAGCTCCTCGGTGAGGACTGGTGGCCCTACGGCCTCGAAGCGAACCGCAAGGTCGTCGACACGTTCCTGCGCTACCACCACGAACAGGGCCTCTCCAAGCGCCTGCTCACCAGCGAGGACATCATCGTCCCGGCGCTGCTCGGCACCTGAGCGGCACGGACACCCAGTCGGCGGGAGAGGACACCCTTATGGCCTACGCCGAGATGGCCGCGGTCGGCCTGCTCGTCGGGGCGCTCCACGCGCTCGCTCGCATCAAGTCGCCCGCGCTCCGTTGATCGCCATGGTGGGCCTCGGCGGCATGCTCATCACCGCAACCTGGTGGAGCACCTTGTGACGGCACGCGCCCGCCAGACCGTCGGCTACCTGCTGTCACTGATCGCGGGAATCCTCGCAGGAGCGGTGTTCGCACTGTTGCACACGCCGATCCCGGTGCCGCCGCTGATCGGCCTGACGGGACTGCTCGGGATCGCCGTCGGCGAGAGCGGCATGGCCCGGGTCCTTGCGTCCGTGCGATCCACGAGCGCGAACGGCCGACAGAGCAACCGGGCCGACCGGGCTGCGCGTCCCGGCGATGGCTAACGGCAGCGAATTGTCCTGGCGCCAAGGGCCGCACGCTCCGAGCCATGGACGCGACCAATTACCAATCCCAAGGTGAGGCAACGGCATGAGAATCATCGGCTTGGAGGAACACTTCGTCATCGAGGAGGTCCTCGACGCCTCGCGGGCCCGGCTGCTGAGGAACTGCTGGCCAGCCGGATCGGCGAGGACACCCTGAACTGGCTCAAGACCAACTTCTTCAAGACCGAACTCGAACTCGGCCACTGCCTGCGGGCGCCCGCCGAAGGCCCCTGCGAGTGCGACCTCTACCTCCGCTGCTCGAAGTTCCTCACCACCAGCGAGTACGCACCGCGACTGCGGTCCAGGCTCGCCCGTGAACAGCAGCTCGCCCAGGATGCAGTTGAACGCGGCTGGCCGCGCGAGGTCGAACGACACAACGCCATCGCCTCCCGGATCGGGCAGCTTCTCACTGACCTCGGCGAATCTCAGGACACAGAAACCACTCCGGATAGCGCGGCAGGTCACCTACCATGCGGCAGTGGATCGTGACTGGATGCGGCAACAGCTCGAAGCTTTTGACAACCTGGCCATGCGCTACGAAAACAGCGCCAGGCCCGGCGACTACATCGGGGACGAGGCTCTCCTGGAGCAACTGCATCGATCTGAACCCACGATCAAGCAGATTCTGCGACGCCTTGACCCTCAACTCGCGCAAGAAATAAACGTCGACGCGATGGCGGGAGAGTCACACGCCCGGAGCCAAGTGCAGCGAGGGCTGGGCATCCTCACTGACATGGACGAATGGGCAGCCAGGCTGGCGCCCGACGCTCCGTCCCTTCCGGCCGACCAGTTCCACCCGTGGGTCTGGGACGCAGCCCGCACCTTCTGGGACTCTCAGCACTACCGCGCAGCCGTGCACGCAGCCGCCAGCGCGATCAACGCTCACCTCCAGGCGAAGCTCGGGCGCCGAGACGTTGCTGACGACAAGCTCGTGCAAGAGGCATTCAGCGACAAACCAGCCGAGCCCGGCAAGCCTCGGCTCCGTGTCCCCGGCGACGCGACGAGTCCTACCGTCCAGAGTCGGCAACGCGGTGCCCTGCAACTCGGGCTCGGATCGTTCTTCGCGATCCGCAACCCCGCCGCACACGAGACGGGCGAGTGGACAGAGCAGGAATCACTGGAACAACTGGCCACCCTCAGCGTCCTTGCCCGCCTCATCGACAGCTGCCAAGTGTCCAGATAAAAGTTGATGTGCCGGTCCTTGAGCGGAGAGAGGCGGGCGACGTCCTCGTCCTTGATCTTGTGGCCCTCGGCGCGGAGCTGGGCGACGGCGGCGTCCAGGTAGCGGGTGTTCCAAAGGACGACGGCGTTTGAGGACGAGGCCGAAGGCGGCGAGCTGGTCCTCCTGGCCCTCGCGGTACGCCTAGCGGATCTGGCCGCGACTGCCGTGGCAGATCGCGCGGGCCAGACGGTGGCGGGACTCCTGCACGGTCAGCTGCCGGTTCATCAGCCGGCGGTAGGTGTCGTCGACCGGGTCGACCAGAGCGCTGGGTCCCCTGCAACCTACTGACGCACGGTCACCGACCGGCGGGTGCCTCCAGCCACGCCGATCACGACGGCGATAGCTCGCCGCTACTCCCGGGCGAGCGCCGTTCGTCCCCGGATCCGCATCGCCGCGGTGGCCGGACTGCACAGACCTGAAATGACTTCGGTCACTTCGCCGGGGTTCACAGATTGCAGTACCGCAGGACCACGGGCCTTCACTCGATCAAGAACAGTGTCCCGTCTACATCCATGCACACGAGAGTTACGGGGGCTCCCGGAACGGTCGACCTACAGCCATGCGGCGGGAGCAGTGGCTACAGCCAGCACCAGTTCGTAGCAGCAGCCGTAGGCGATGCCTGCAACCCGCGCTTCGGTCACCGCCGATGGACCGCTAGCGCTGGGGCGGTGGGGAGCACTCTGCTTGTCAAGCACTCTCAGTAGACCTACTCGGATCACCGCCACGTCTGCGGGGGTGATCCGTCTCGCCACGGTCGGCACCACGACCCGTGGGGCGCCCCCGCCGACACAGGGGTCCGTGGGCGCCTGCCTCCGCCGAGTACTTGCGCGACGCGTCCTCACCGACGCGGTTCCGACGCGAGCACCCACCGGCGTCACCGGATATCAGAAATTCCCGGCCCGACCAAGTTGCCCTTTCTCCGGATTCTCATCCTGTCGCAGCCGCACCGAAGGCAGGAGCACAGTCATGTCGCAGCCGAATCACATAGTCGAGGCCGCCTTCCTGAACCTCCCGAAGGCCGCTGAGTATCTCGGCATCTCCCCCAACACCCTTTATGTCTGGCGCCATCGCCGCCAAGGCCCGCCGAGCTTTCGGATGGGGCGCCGCGTGATGTACCGCATCGCCGCTCTCGACGCGTGGGTGCAAGCCCAGGAACAGGCCGACTCCCGGTCCAACTCTGCTCTCAACCCTCTTGCGCAGAAGCCTCAACGCCGCGCCAAGCCCCGCGAGTAGCCGCCTTTCGAAAAGACCAGGAAAAGAGCATCCGCGACCGGGATAAGCACCGGATGCGAAGTGCGTTGCCACCGACCACTACGCAACGCACGCAAGCATGGAGAACCACACTGAATGGCCGGTTACATAGAAGACCGCTGGCTCAAGAAGCGGCCCAACAAGAAGACCGGAAAACGCGAGCGCACCGCCCTGTACGGCAAGGGAAAGCGCTACCGGGTCAAGGGAATTCCCGGCGTCCAGGACCGCTCCTTCGAAACGAGCGAGGACGCCAAGCAGTGGCTCGCCACCTCCCAGACTGACTCCAGCCGTGGCGATTTCGTCGACGCACGCAGGGGCGAGATCCCGCTCACCGAGTACATCGTGGATCACTGGTGGCCAGGCCGAGCCGACGAGCCCTCAACCGCAGGGCCCTTGGGCAGCCGTATCTGGAACCACATCATCCCGCTGGTGGGCGACCTCCCTCTGCGTGACATCGACGCAGCGGCCCTGCGCTCTTTCAAAGCCTCGCTGCTCTCCCGTGTCGAGGAGACAACGGCGGAGGTGATCTGGGGGCATCTGTCGTCGATCCTCAGCAGCGCAGTGGACGACCAGCGCCTGGTACGCAACCCCATGAAGGCCAAGAACAGCGTCAAACCCCCGCGCCCCACCGAGAAGAAGGCCAAGGCCTGGGCTCGTGAGGTTGTCGACGCCGTTCGGGCGGGCCTCCAGGAGCGCTACCGGTTCGCTGTCGATCTGGGCATCGGGCTGGGGCTCCGTCAAGGGGAGGCCTTCGGTCTCGCCCAGGAGGACTTCGACTTCAATGCGAGTGTCGTCTACGTGCGACGCCAGCTGAAGTGGGACATCAAGGGACGTCCCTACTTTTCGCTCCCCAAGGGGCGTAAGACCCGCGACGTACCTCTTCCGCCCAACCTCGCCATGCGGGCACGCGAGCACTTTCGGCGCTTTCCTTCGACGCCCTGCACACTGCCCTGGCGCAACCCCGAGCCACCGGCCACCGCCCTGGAGGAGCGTCAGCGGAAGCCGATCACGGTGAATCTGGTCCTTACCACCTCGCACGGCAACCGGATCTACTACCGCACTTGGAACGACCGCAGCTGGAAGCCTGCCCTCGTCGATGCCGGCATCATCAAGCCTGTCGGGGAAAAGGTGCGGCGCGACGGAGGCCGCATACGTCGCGTCCCTATCTACGCCGCCCCGCGAGAGGACATGTTCCACGTCCTTCGGCACACCTACGCGAGCGTACAGCTGGAAGCCGGCGAGTCGATCGTCAGCCTGTCGAAGTGGCTCGGGCACTCGACCTCGAAGGTCACCCTCGACCACTACGCTCACTTCATGCCCGGCGCAGGTCAGCGCGGTCTCGTCGCCATGGACTCCTGGCTGGAGGACCACTCCCAGCCGAAAGTCCCTGAGAAGTCCCTACTCGCTGAGTGGGTCAAGAATATTCCCACGAACTTGCAGGTCAAGGGACCAGTCGAACAGGGCGCCCCCTTGTCGGTCAAGTACAAGGAGACGGCACGGGGCGGGCTGGCGGTCAACGTCATCGAGTGCTGAGGGAACAGGCCCTGACCTGCGCGTTCGCTTCTTTCGATGTGGACGGATGAGAACACGCGGGGGAGGCCCGCAGTTGGTTGCGAGCCTGACAGCGGGTACGGCCCTGGTACTGGGCGGCTGGCAAGCGGAACATCTGGCGGGACAAGGACGCAGCCGCATTCCTCCGCCCCGTCGCGGAGGGGAATGAGACGGTGTGCTCGTCTCCAAAGCGGTCACCCCCACGACTCCGGTACGGCGGCGGGGACGGGGACGTGCGGGGGCAGCCCCTCGGTACCTAGTTCGTCCCAGAGCGCGGCCGGTATCGTGCGCCGCATCTGGTCCACCGTGTCGCGGACCTCCTCGGCGCAACGCGCGCCGGACAGTACGCTCGCGACCGCCGGATGGCCGAGCGGGAAGCGCAGAGCGGCTGCGCGCAGCGGTACGGCGTGGCGGTCGGCGACCGCCTTCATGCGCAGCGCCCGGTCCAGTACATGGGGCGGGGTGGGCGCGTAGTCGTACATGGCCCCGGGTTTGGGGTCGGTGAGCAGACCCGAGTTGAACACCCCGCCGACGATGACACTCCTGCCACGGGCAGCGGCCTGAGGCAGTACCTCCGCCAGTCCCTCCTGCTCCAGGAGGGTGTAGCGGCCGGCGAGCAGCACGACGTCGATGTCGGTCTCGCGCAGGAAGCGGGCGGGGAGCGCGCACTGGTTCACTCCGATACCGATCGCCCTGACGACGCCTTCACCGCGCAGCCGTTCCAGCGCCGGGTAGGCCTCGGTGAGGGCCTGCTCGGCGTGGTCGTCAGGGTCGTGGAGCAGGGCGATGTCCACACGGTCCAGGCCGAGGCGATCCAGGCTTGCTTCCAGGGAGCGCAGGACGCCGTCGCAGCTGAAGTCCCAGACGCGACGGTGAGTGTCGGGCACGGCGAAGCCCTGGGCGAGATCATCGCCACGGCCGCCCTCCGGGCGGGGTTCGAGCAGCCGACCGACCTTGGTGGACACGGTGTAGGCGGCGCGGTCCCGGCCGCGCAGCGCGGCGCCCAGGCGGCGCTCGGACAACCCGAGTCCGTAGTGCGGGGCGGTGTCGAAGGTGCGGACGCCCGCGTCCCAGGCCGCCTCCACCGCGGCGGACGCGGCCTCGTCGGTGACCGGGCGGAAGAGGTTGCCGATGCCGGCGGCCCCGAACGACAGCTCGGTGACCCTGACGTCGGTGGTGCCCAGCGTGGTCGTTCTCATGACCGGCCCTCGGGGCGCAGCCGTAGTCCCTGCATGCCGCCGTCGACCGCGAGCGAGGTGCCGGTGACGGATGCCGCGGCGGGACTCGCGAGGTAGACGATGGCGGCTGCCACCTCGTCGGCGGTGACCAGACGGCCCATGGGCTGGCGGGCGTTGAGCGCGGCACGCTCGGCCTCGGGGTCGTCCGCCGCGTCGAGGAGCCGGGAGACCCACGGGGTGTCGGCGGTGCCGGGGTTGACGCAGTTGACGCGGATGCCCTCGCGGACGTGGTCGGCGGCCATGGCGAGGGTCAGTGACAGGACCGCGCCCTTGCTGGCGCAGTACAGGGCGCGCTGCGGGAGGCCCGCGGTGGCGCCGATCGAGCAGATGTTGACGACCGCCGCGTGCGATGAGAGCCGCAGATACGGCATCGCGGCACGGGTGGTGCGGACCAGTCCGAGGACGTTGACGTCGAGGACCCGGTGCCAGTCTTCGTCCGGGTTGTCTTCGATCGTGCCGATGGCGCCGATGCCCGCGTTGTTCACGAGGATGTCCAGGCCGCCGAGCCGGTCGGCGGCCTGTTCAACGGCGGCGCGTACCGAGGCGTCGTCTCTGACGTCGGCCCGAAGACCGATCAGCGGTGCGGGGAGTTGGTCCGGGTCGAGGTCGAGGTCGAGGACGGCCACCATGGCGCCGTGCTCGGCCAGCATCCGGGACGTGGCCAGCCCGATGCCGGACGCGCCGCCGGTGACGACTGCCTTCAGCCCTGACAGGTCGCTGAAGCTCGGCACGCTGCTCACTGGGGTGCCTTTCACGCTTGGCCGAAGGTCTGGCGCTGGGAGCCGAGGCCGTCGACGGCGAGCTCGACGGTATCGCCCGGGCGGAGATAGGGGCTGCCCGGGAGGCCGAGGGCCACGCCCGCCGGAGTACCGGTGTTGATCACGTCACCCGGCTCCAGGACCATGTACTGGCTCAGGTACGACACGATGTGGTCGACCGGGAAGATCATGTCGCTGGTGTGGCCCTCCTGCCGCTTCACGCCGTTGACGCTCAGGTGGAGTCCGAGGTCCTGCGGATCGCCCACCTCGTCGGCGGTCACCAGCCACGGTCCGAGCGGGTTGAAGGTCTCGCAGGACTTGCCCAGGTCCCACTGTGGCGAGTACTCCAGCTGGAACTCCCGCTCCGAGACGTCATGGCTGATCGTGTACCCCGCGATCACGTCCTGCGCGGCCTCTGGGCCGTCGAGGTAGCGGGCCCGTCGTCCGATGACGACCGCCAGTTCGACCTCCCAGTCGGTCTTCACGGAGCCGCGGGGGATCAGCACCTCGTCGTAGGGGCCGATCACCGTGCCCGGGTCCTTCATGAACACCACGGGGCGCTCGGGGATCGCAAGGCCGGTCTCGGCGGCGTGGTCGCGGTAGTTCAGGCCGACGCAGACGATCTTGCCGGGGCGGGCGACAGGGGCACCGATCCGCAGACCGTCCGGGTCCAGCTCGGGCAGACTTCCCGCCGCGACCTCCGCCCGGGCCCGGTCGACACCGCCGGAGGCGAGGAAGGTGCCGTCGATGTCGGAGGTCACGGGGGACAGGTCGAGCAGCCGGCCGTCCTCGGTGCGGACTGCGGGGCGCTCCTCGCCGGGCGCGCCGACTCGTAGAAGTTTCACCGGGCGTCTCCTTGCGATGGGTACGGATGCCAGATATCGGTCAGGGCGGACCAGTTGCCCCCGGTGCCGGTGCGGATCGTCCGGGCAACCCTGTTCACCTGTGCCTCACTCCTTGGTCGCGCCGGCGAGCATGCCGGCCACGAGCGCGCGCTGGGAGAAGAGGAAGACGATCAGCACGGGGACGATGGTGACCAGGGTGGCCAGGGCCAGTTCGGGTCGCATGATCTGGTTGCCGGTGCCGCTGGAGGTGTTGAACAGCGGCGAGGCGGCGAGCAGGTTGTTCAGCCCCACTTGCGCCGGATACTGCGAGCTGTCGGGGAGCATCACGAACGGCAGGAAGAAGTTGTTCCAGTTGCCGACGAAGTTGAAGAACCCGACCAGGGCGATCACCGGTTTGGCCAGCGGCATCGCGACGAGACGGAAGACCTGCCACTCCGAGCAGCCGTCGATCCGCGCGGCGGACAGCAGGTCGGCGGGGACGTTGGAGGAGAAGTAGATGTAGGTGAGGTAGACCCCGAACGGGAAGAAGGAGAAGGGCAGGATCACCGACCAGATCGTGCCGTCCAGGTGCACGGCGGTCATCCCCAGGTACAGGGGAAGCACCATCGCGGCCGTCGGCATGAGCATCACGAGCATGGTGATGGTCAGCAGCATCCGGCGCCCGATGAACTGGGTGAGAGCCAGCGCGTACCCGGCGGGGATCGATGTCACCAGCGTGATGACCAGTGCGCCGAACGTGTAGAGCGCCGAGTTCTTCAGCCAGGTGAGGATGGCGCCTTCCTGGAAGGCGTAGAGATGGTGCCAGGCGTCGGCGATCGAGGTGAAGGACCCGAAGGAGAACGGGGTGTCCCGCACGATCTGGCCGTCGGTCTTGGTCGTGGCCAGCAGGAGCCACACCACCGGCACACAGAAGAACAGCACGGCCAGGGTCATGACGATGAGCCAGGCCACCCGGGCGGCCAGCGAGCGTGGGCGGCGCGTCCGGTGCATGGGCTTCCTCGGGCTGGTGCGGGCGCCGGCGGTCCGGGGCGGCGGGGTGCGGCGGGCTGTGGTCGTGGGAGCCGTGGTCATCGTTCGTCCCTGTCGAACAGGCCGGTACGGAAGACGACGAGCGCCGCGCAGGCCAGGCCCAGTACGAGGAGGTCGACGGAGAGCGCCGCCGCGCCGTTGAAGTCACCGGACTGGAAGGCGTACTGGTAGGACAGCTGGTTCGGTGACCAACTGTCCGGGATCATGCCCCAACTGGCGAGGGAGACCAGTTGCGGCTCGACGAAGAGCTGGGTGCCGGCCGCGAAGGCCAGGATCAGCATGTACGCGATCCACTTGGTGATCATGGGGATCTGGATGCGCAGGGCGATCTGGAGTGTGCCGGCGCCGTCGATGCGGGCGGCCTCCAGGATCTCGTCCGGGATGCTGTTGAGCGCGCCGTACATGACCACGATCCAGCCGCCCGCCCCGGTCCAGAAGGCGATGACGGTGAACAGCACCGGCAGGTGGCCGGGGGCGTTGACCTGGGCGAGGGTGTCCCAGCCGAAGGCCTTCAGCAGCCAGCCGACGGGACTGGCGGCCGGGTCGAGGAGGATCAGGAAGAGCAGGACGCTCGCCACTCCGGCGAGGGCGCCCGGCAGGTAGAAAAGGAACCTGAGGGTGGTGGAGGCCCTGCGCATACGGCCGTGCAGCATCAGGGAGAGCAGCACCACCAGGATCATCAGGCTGGCCAGCCAGAACACCAGGTACAGGCCGATGTGGAGGAAGGCCGGCCCGAAGCGGTAGTCGGTGAACGTCCGGGTGAAGTTGCCGATCCCGACGAGCTGGTGGCGGGAGTTGGACAGCGCCAGCCACAGCGCGTAACCGGTGGGCAGGATGCCGAAGGCGAGCAGGAGGAGGAAGTAGCCGGAGACGAAGACGTAACCGGCGCGTCCGGCCGGGTTGCGGGCCGAGCGGCCGCCGCGGCGGCCGCTCCGCTCCGTTGCGAGGTGGGTGGTCATCGGTCCGCTTCGCTAGTTGACGGTGTATCCGAGGGTCTTGGCCTTGTCGGTGATGGCCGTCTGCCAGGTGCCCAGGGTGTCGGTGAGGGTCTTGCCCGAGTTCAGGGCCGGGACCACGGTGGAGGAGTAGATCGCCTCCTGGCTGTACTGGGTGGCGGACCAGCCGGGCCAGACGAGTTCCGCCGCCTCCTGGAAGACCGGGCTGACGTCCTGGGCGAAGTAGCCGGTCTTCTTCTGGCCGGCGAGCCAGGCGACGGCCGCCTGCTTGTACGCGGGGTAGGTGCCCGCGGTGGCCTGGTACGCGTCGGAGGTCGTCATCCAGGTGACCAGGTCGGCGGACGCCTTGAGGTTCTTGCTGTGGGAGGAGACGAACCACAGTCCGCCGCCGACGTTGCCGGTGTAGTTCTTGGCGTCGCCCTCGAACTTCAGCGGCGAGGCGGCGGCGATCTGCCCCTTGGGGATCTTGAAGGTGGAGTTGAAGAGCACCTGCCCGTACCAGGAGGGGCCGGGGAGCAGGAGGACCTTGCTCGCCTCCTTCTTGATGAAGCCGGCGCTGAAGACGGTGTCCTTGGACACCGAGCCCTTGGCGATCAGCCCGTCGAGCAGCTTCGCCATCCGGGTGCACTTGGCGTCCTGCAGGTCGACCTTGACCTTGTTGGCGTCGGTCACCGAGCTGGCAGGGCACTGGCTCGCCCAGAAGTACACCTCGGGGCTCCAGGCGTCCCCGGCGGTTCCGACCAGGTAGCCGGGGTGCTCCTTGGCGACCTTCTTGCCGAGTGCTTCGTACTCCTCCCAGGTGGTCGGGACGGAGTAGCCGAACTTGTCCAGGAGCTTCTTGTTGTACCAGAGCACGTTCTGGGCCAGGTCGTTGCGCAGGCAGTAGGTGGCGCCGTTGACCTTGCAGGGGTTCAGCGCGCCGTCCGCGAAGCCGTCCAGGGTGGACCGGGGGATCAGGCCCTTGTCGAGCGGGGCGGCAAAGGGGGTCTTGCCCTGAGCGGTCCAACTGCCGTCGTTGACGTTGGCGCTGAAGGCGACGTCCGGCCAGCCGCTGCCGCTCCGGTCGAACAGCCGGACCTTGGTCTGCAGGTCATTGGCGCCGTTGGCGTCCCCGCTGTACGTGACGATCTTGATCTTCACGTCCGGGTGAGCCTTCTGGTAGGCCTGCACGCCGGGGACTCGGGCGGCGTCCGCCCAGACCGTGATCTGGCTGCCCGCATCCTGCTGCGCAGGCTTGAAGTCCGTGGGGGAGGAGGACGCCCCGCCGGCTGCGGGATCCGCACTGCCGCAGGCGGCGAGCGCGAGAAGGGAGACGGCGCCCAGGGCCCCGCCGGCAACGCGTCTGATCTGCCGGCGGGAGGTGACGGGAACGTCGTTGTTCATGACTGACCTCATGTCTGCGTTCTGCGGAGATCCGCGGGATGTCGGCGCAAGCACCGGAGAGGGGAGGCGTGGAGGGATCAGGTACCGAAGGCGTGGAGGGTCGGCTGAGGGGTGATGGGGAGAGTGGGGTGGACTGGGCGGATCAGGCCTTCGGCGGTGTCAATGTCTCCTTGTCGACAAACCGCTGGAGGACGGGAGGGTAGTCGAGGCCGGCGGGCAGCGCCACGCCCGGCCCGGTGGGGGCGTGGACGAGTCCCTGGGCGTCGATGCCGCTCTCGCGGCTGATCGGGTTGCCCATGACCAGGGACTCGTAGTAGGTGGTGTTCGAGATGGCCATGCACAGGTGCCGGTTGGGGATCTCCGGCCCGTGCACCTCGGCGCGCAGTCGGTAGGCGTCGGCGAGGTGGGCGGTGCGCATGGCTCCGGTGAAGCCGCCGCGCAGTTGGGTGGAGGCGCGGACGCCGAAGGTGGCGGCGCCGGCCTGGATGAAGTCGGCCGAGTTCATGTGGGCCCCGTCGGAGGTCTCGGCCACCAGCAGGGGCACCGCCACCGCGTCGGCGAGGCGCTTGTAGGCGGTGATGCTGAATTCCCGGATCGGCTCCTCGTACCAGAGGTAATCCGCGTCGGACAGGGCGTGTCCGAGGTAGATCGCGTCGGGGAGGTCGAATCCGGCGGACCCGTCGAACATCAGGGGGATCGCGTCCCCCACGTGTTCCCGCAGGGCCACCGACAGCCGGGCGTCGCGGCGTGCGTCGCCCCAGGCGTGGAGCTTGATGGCGGGGTATCCGAGCTCCAGGGCCTGGTCCGCGATGTCCAGGTACTCCTCCACCGATGAGTAGGTGACGGTCGAGGCGTAGGCGGGGATCGAGGTGCGGAAACCGCCCAGCATCTGCCAGGTGGGCCGGTCCGCGAGCCTGCCGGCCAGGTCCCACAGCGCGGTGTCGACGAGGCCGAGCAGGTAGAGGGGCAGCTCCTCGGTGCGGTCCAGCTCCCACATGCGGTGCCACAGCCACTCGCGCTGCAGCGGGTCCTGGCCCACGAGCTCCTTGCGCAGGAAGCGGTCCAGTACGTCCGCCAGGATGACGGCGCTGCCCCGGCGGGGGGCCATCGCGATGCCTTCGACCCCTTCGTCGGTGCAGATGCGCAGCACCGCGGCCTCGCCGTCCGGCGGGCTGCCCAGCAACCCGTCACGCCAGACGAACGGCGGACTGGCGCCCGGAACCCGGACCGGATAGCTCTCCACGTCCGCAATGCGCACGGTCGTTCCCCCTTGCAGTGGCAGCTGGCGCTGCGAAATTTTCGCGTAACGTAAGTCGTCATACGAATGCTGTCAAGGGTTGTGGCGGAGTAAGCTCAGTCATCCGCATCGGCAAGGGGGCTACATGGCAAAGAGCGGCAAGGGCAGTGTCGGGGATCCGCCGGTTCTCACGCCTTGGCCGAAACGGCCGACCCGTCTGGCTCACGCGGTCGTCGAGTCCCTGACCGACAGCATCGTCTCGGGTGCCATCCCGCCCGGCTCCACCTTGCCGGTCGAACCCGAACTGTGCGAGACGTTCGGCGTCAGCCGGATCACGATCCGTGAGGCGGTCAAGTCGCTGGAGGCCAAGGGGCTGGTTCGGGCCCGGCAGGGTTCCGGCACCACGGTCACCCCGTCCGAGGAGTGGAATCTCCTGGATCCCGTCGTGCTGGCGGCCACCGTCCAGTACGACGACGAACTCGTCGTACTGGATCACCTGGTCGGCGTGCGTTCGGCCCTTGAGGCGCAGATGGCGGCCCAGGCCGCCGAGCTCGCCACCGATGACGATCTCCGGGAGGTGGGGCGGCTGCTCGACCGTCTCGACGAGGAGATCGCCACTCCTGCCCGGTTCATCGAGACCGATGTGCTCTTCCATGACCGGATCATGCAGGCGTCCCGGAACAGGCTGGGTCGTTCCATCATCCGGACCGTCCACACCCAGGCCCGCAGTACGTTCCTGTACACCGGCACTCCTGACGGCCACGCGTGCGAGCAGGCGAACGCCGAGCACCGCCGGATCGTCGAGCGGCTCCTGGCCCGCGACGCCCAGGGTGCGGCGCAGGCCATGACGGCCCATATCGAAGCGGCCTGGAGCCGCCGTCGTATCCCGCACCCCCCGCAGCCCGGTCTCACCGGTTGAGTGCATCCCGGCCCTTCCCTGCGCCGGAAGTCGCCCCCGGGCCACAAGGTCCGGGGGCGGGTTTCTTTTGGGGCGCAGATCTATTTCTGCGGCGCATATTGACAGCATTCGTATGACGACTAACGTTACGTCGCCGTATCACCTCCGCAATCACCGCAGGGCCGCACCCCCTGAGGGGGAGGCCGCCCCGCGCGTGCCACCTTGCACAATCGGAAGGTGCCAGATGCGCCCAACCCGCTTCCGCCCCGCACTGCGTGACCGGCTCAGACCATGTCTGGCCGCACTCGCGCTCCTAGCCGCCTCTGCCGGGGCCGTCGTCGCGCAGGCCGTGCCCGCGTCCGCCGCCACTGCCGCGACGCTCTATGTGTCCCCCAACGGCACGGGTACGGCTTGCTCGACCAGCCAGCCGTGCTCCCTCACCCAGGCCAAGACCAATGTCCGGGCCATGAACAGCTCCATGACGGGCGACATCGTCGTGGAGGTCGCCGACGGCACGTACCGGCTGACGGCCCCCCTCACCTTCACCGCGGCGGACTCCGGCACCGGCGGTTTCTCGGTGATCTGGAAGGCCGCGCCGGGCGCCCGCCCGGTCATCACCGGCGCGCAGCGGGCCACGGGCTGGACGCTGCAGGACTCGGCGAAGAACATCTGGAAGGCCAACGTCGGGACCGGGTTCGACACCCGGCAGCTGTACGTCGACGGCGTCCTGGCGACCAGGGCCCGCTCCTCGATCAACCGCGCCGACCTGACCGCGACCAGCAGCGGCTACACCTTCACCAGCAGCGCGCTGAGCTACCTCAACAGCCTTGCGAACGCCGGCCGGACCGAGATCCACGGCATCGGCTCCTTCACCGACCGCTACTCCCCGGTGTCCGGCATCAGCAACGGCACCATCACCATGGATCAGCCGGCCTGGGACGACAACACCTTCGGCTACGACACCCTGACCAAGCCCTTCCGGGCGGCACCGCTCTACATCGAGAACGCCTACGAGTTCCTCGACGCAGCCGGCGAGTGGTACCTCGACACCGGCACCGGCACCCTCTACTACAAGCCGCTTGCCGGGCAGAACATGAGCACCGCGGACGTCGAGGTGCCGAAGCTCCAGTCACTCATCGACGTCGGGGGAAGCTATGCCTCCCCTGCCACCCACATCACGTTCTCGGGTCTGCAGTTCTCTGGCACCAGCTGGCTGGACCCCAGCACCAAGGGCTACGCCAGCCAGCAGACCGGCGCGTACCTCACCGGTACCTGGAACCGTCCCTCCGACGCGCTGACCTCCTGCCAGAGCGGCTGCCAGCTGTTCGAGGCGACGCGTCCGCACTGGGACCAGATGCCGGGCGCCGTCCAGGTCTCGGCCGCCGACCACATCACCTTCACCGGCGACCGGTTCACCCAGCTCGGGCAGCTCGCCCTCGGCATCGGCCAGGACGCCAACGCCCACGCCGCCGGGGTCGGCCTCGGTGCCGACACCATCACCGCCACCGGCAACGTCTTCACCCAGGACGCGGGCGGCGGCATCGTCGTCGGCGGGCTCCAGGCGGACGCGCACCACCCGAGTGACAGTCGGATGACCAACAAGAACATCACCCTGAGCAACAACCTCATCCACGACGTGGCGATCGACTACCGGGACATGTCGGCCATCCTGACCACCTACGTCAACGGCGCGACCGTCTCGCACAACGAGGTGTACAACCTGCCCTACTCGGGGCTGACCATCGGTTACGGCTGGGGCGTCAACGACCCGGGCGGCAGCCAGGACTACGTGAACCGCGGCCTGTACAACTACCAGCCCGTCTACCAGACCGCCACCACCGCCGCGAACAACCACGTCACCGACAACTACCTCCACGACATCATGCAGCAGATGAACGACGGCGGCTGTCTGTACACCCTGTCGGATTCGCCCGGCAGCACCTTCGAACGCAACTACTGCCACACCAACAACAACTACTTCGGCTTCTACCACGACGAGGGATCCCGGCACTTCACGGACACCAACAACGTCTTCCGCAACGTGGGCGAGTGGGCCCACGAGAACGCCAACTCCACCAACAACACCGGTGCCCTGACCGTCCAGAACAACTGGACGAGCAACTCCTCGACCGACATATCCGACGGTAGCCGCGGCAATGTCGTGAGCGGCACGGTGGTCGTCTCCGACGGCAACTGGCCCTCCGGCGCCCGCACGGTCATGAACAACGCGGGCATCCAGCCGCAGTACCGGCCCCTGACCACAGACCCCGTCACAGCCCCTTACAGCGGCTATTCCTCCACTCCCGCCCTGACCGGCCAGAGCGGCGGCTACTTCACCGTCACCGATGCGGGAGCCGACATCTGGGGCGCCGGCGGCCAGCACGACGACACCTACGGCACCGTCTACCAGTCAGGCGCCGCCGTCAACGGCACCTCCGTGACCGCCCGGGTCGACAACGTCGACAACACCAACGCCTGGGCCAAGGCCGGTGTCGTGCTGCGCAACAACCTCACCGGCAGCGGCTCCTCACCCGGCTACGCGACCGTGGTGGCGACCCCGGCCAACGGCGTCAGCTTCCAGTGGGACTCCAACGGCGACGGCTACCTCGACCAGCTGACCTCCACGGCCACCTCGGTCAAGGCACCGATCTGGGTGCGGCTGACCCGCACCGCGACCCAGGTGTCCGGCTACTACTCCACCGACGGATCCACCTTCACCCAGATCGGCTCGACGGTGACCCTGCCGTCCATGGCCGCCACCCAGGACGCCGGTGTCATCCACACCGCCCACAGCACCACAGCCGGCAGCGCGACCTTCAGCAACCTGCGGATCGTCACCTCGCCCTTCAAGGCCTACGGCTCCGTCCCGGCCGCGGTGAGCCAGAGCCAGGGAGTGACCTCCCTGACCAACGCGGGCATCGACGTCTGGGCCACGAGCGCGCAACACGACGACGAGTACTCCGCCGCCTACCAGTCGGGCGTGGCGGGAACGTCGTCGACCGTCACCGTCCATGTCGACAGCCAGGACAACACCAACACCTGGGGCAAGGCCGGCCTGATGCTGCGCAACGACATCACCGGCACCGGCTCCTCCACCGGGTACGTCGTCCTCGTCGCCACGCCGGGCCAGGGCGTCTCCTTGTCGTCGGACTCCAACAGTGACGGCTACCTCGACTCCAACATCACCAATACCGGCGCAACCGCCGTCGCCCCCGTCTGGCTCCGCCTGGTCAGGAGCGGCAACTCGGTCACCGGCTCCTACTCCGCCAACGGCACCACCTGGACCACGGTGGGCACCGCGACGGTGACCGGTGCCAACAGCACCGAGGACGCGGGGGTGTTCTTCACGGCTCACGGCGGAGCACCCGGCACCGCGAAGTTCAGCCAGTTCTCCGTGAACTGACGAAGCGGCTGAGTGACCGTTGGCGGATCTCGCCAGCGGTCACTCAGTTCTTTCCGAGGAGACTGCTCGTGCCGGGCAGACTCCCACGACATGTCCCTGACGCTACCGCCTCGGGGATCGGAACCACTCCGCTAGTCTGACGGCGGAGGTGGTCAAGTGGCGGAAAACGCAGGGGAGTTGACGGACCCACCGGAATCCACGACCGTCGTCGTGATCGGCGCAGGCCCGGCCGGTCTGACGGTCGCCAATCTGCTGCGGCACAGCGGAATCGACTGCATCGTCCTGGAACGCCGCAGCCGCGCGTACGTGGCGCAGCGCCAGCGGGCCGGCATCGTCGAAACCCGCGCGGTGCGGATGTTCGACTCCTGGGGGCTGGCCGACCGCGTCCTCGGGGGGATCCCGTACGACGGCATCCTGGAGCTCCGGGTGGACGGCGAGAGCCACCTGGTGTCGGACAACGACGGCTCCGAAGGGCCCCGGGCCCGCCTCTGCCCCCAGCAGGTACTGGTCCAGAAGCTGACCGCCGCATACCTCGACGACGGCGGCGATCTGCGCTTCGAGGCCGCCGACGTCTCCCTGCACGACCTGACCGGCGACCGCCCGACCGTCCGCTACCGCACCGCCGACGGCACCCTCCGCAGCATCACCTGCGTCTTCGTCGCCGGCTGCGACGGTGACCACGGCATCAGCCGCGCCGCCGTCCCCGTCGGCGCCCTCACCGCGTACTCCCAGGACCACGGCATCGGCTGGCTCACCGTCCTCGCCGACGCCCCGCCCCCGGCCCATCCGCTCCTCGCCGTCAGCCCGCACGGCTTCGCCGCCCACTTCCCCCGCGGACCGCAGACCAGCCGCTACTACCTCCAGTGCCCGCCCGACGACCACCCCGACGCCTGGCCCGACACCCGCATCTGGGACGCTCTGCGCACCCGGCTCGCCGACCCCGCCCTCCCCGCAGGCCCGATCACCGACCGCGAGATCTTCCGCCTCCGCAGCCTCGTCCACGACCCCATGCAGTACGGCCGCCTCCACCTCGTCGGCGACGCCGCCCACATCGTCTCGCCCATGGGCGGCAAGGGCATGAACCTCGCCCTCTACGACGCCGACGTCTTCGCCCGAGCCGTCCGGGACTCCGTCCGCGACCACGACGAGACAGCCTTGCGGAGCTACTCGCAGCGATGCCTGCGCCGGGTCTGGAACGACCAGGAGTTCTCCCACTGGCTCACCCGCACCCTCCACGACGCGGGCGACTCCACCGACTCCGGCCCCTTCCACCGCAACCTGGCCCGCGCCCGCCTGGACCGCCTGCTCACCTCACCCACCGCGGCCCGCGCGTTCGCGGAACTGATGACGGGGCTGGACCCGGCCGAGTGACCGGAGAGCCCTGGAGAGCCATGGATACCGGATGGCATGAGCCGACCGGGAACTGGCACGCTGCGTCCCATGGATCGCGCCGAGGTGCTGCTCATCGGAGGACGGGCCGGGGTCGGCAAGACGACGGTCGGGTGGGAGGTGTCGGCGCTGCTGCGGTCCGCGGCGGTCGCTCACGCGATCATCGACGGTGACTTCATGGGGCAGGTGCACCCGGCCCCGGACGGCGATCCGCATCGCGCGGAGATCACCGAGAGCAATCTGACCGCGGTATGGGCGAACTTCGCCCGGCGCGGATATCGCCGTCTGATCTACACGAACACGGGGAGTGTGCTCCCCGAGGCGGCGGGCATGTTCGAGCGCGCCATGGGAGCGGAGGTGCGGGCCGTACGGGTCCTGCTCACCGCCTCCGACGCCACCGCCCGAGAGCGGCTCGTCCGGCGGGAAATCGGCTCGGAACTGCAAAGGGAACTCGAGGGCAGCGCACGCAAGGCCCGGCTCCTGGACCGGCGGGCCCCCGCGGAGGCGGTGCGTGTCATGACGGACGGACGCACCGTCGGCGACATCGCGCGCGAGGTCGTCGCCCTCACCGGCTGGGCCGAGCAAGGAAGTTGACGCTCTCCATGGAGCGCCGACAACCGCCGAGTCGCGCCGTAGGGTGGCGGACATGAGCATCGACGGTGTTGCGCTGCGCCCGGTGGCCGAGCCCGACCTGCCTGTCATGGAACGCTTCCTCATCGATCCGCAGACCGTTGTGCCGTTCCAGTGGTGGGGCTGGTCGGACACCGGGCGCTGGCGGCGCCAGTGGGCGGAGAACGGCCTGCTGGGCGACGACGGAGGGTATCTGATGGTGGTGCGCGGCGCGGAGCGGCTGGGGTTCGTCGCCTGGCGCCAGGTCAGGCTCACCCGGACCACCACCTACTGGAACATGGGCATCAACCTGCTCCCGGAGGCCCGCGGACAGGGCGTCGGAACCGAGGCGCAACGGCAGTTGGTCCAGTACCTCTTCGCGCACACCACGGTCGTACGCATCGAGGCGGACACCGAAGCGGACAACCTCGCCGAACAACGAGCCCTGGAAAAGGCCGGGTTCACCCGCGAGGGCGTCCTGCGCAGCATCGCCTTCCGCGACGGACAGTGGCGTGACGGAGTGCGCTACAGCATCCTGCGCGGCGAACTGGCCTGAGCACCGGCCTCAAAAGCCTGAGCAGCCCCGCAACCCTGAGCAGCCCCGCTCAAAAAACAAAGGCAAGGAGGTCAGTCACTCCTTGCCACTCTCAACTTATAGCGCACCGGGGGGCTTGCGGCAAGGCCCCGGTCGTGCCGCACAATCGCACGCCGAGGCCACAAGCTGCGGAAACGGGAGTTCTCGACGTGCATGTTCTGTCCGGTGACACGACCCCCCTGACCACCCGTGCGTTCGACCTTCCCGACCGACTCGCCCACAAGGCCGACCCGACCCTGATCGCCGGCGACGAGCAGCACTTCGCCGCGATCGCGGAGAGCCTCGAGCAGACGATCGCCGAACTGTCCGCCCGCCTCGAGACCGAGCTCAAGGGACCCGGTGGCCTCGGACGGCAGGCGATGGACCGGGACATGGAGGTGCACCGGCTGACCGGCCGACTGCGCGCCCTGCGCCGCTTCGGCCTGGACCTGTGCCTCGGACACATCGTCAGCGCGGACGACCCTGAGCCCGTCTACATCGGACGACTCGGACTGACCGACAGCACAGGCCGTCGCCTGCTCCTCGACTGGCGCTCGCCCGCGGCCGAGCCGTTCTTCGCGGCCACCCACGCCAACCCGATGGGCCTCGCCAGCCGCCGACGCTATCGCTGGACCCGCGGCCGGATCAGCGACTACTGGGACGAGGTGTTCACCGCCGACGGCCTGGAAGGGCGCGCCGCGCTCGACGACCAGTCCGCGTTCATCGCCAGCCTGGGCAGCAACCGTTCGGCCCGCATGCGGGACGTGCTCGCCACCATCCAGGCCGACCAGGACGCCATCATCCGGGCGGGTTCCCGCGGTGCTCTCGTCGTCGACGGCGGCCCCGGCACCGGCAAGACCGTGGTCGCCCTGCACCGCTCCGCCCACCTCCTCTACTCCGACCCCCGTCTCGGTCACCGTCGGGGCGGCGTACTGTTCGTCGGCCCGCACCGGCCCTACCTGGACTATGTCGCCGACGTCCTGCCGAGCCTGGGCGAGGAGGGCGTGCAGACCTGCATCCTGCGGGACCTCGTCGACGAGGGAGCCGACGCGGGCGTCGAGACCGACCCCGAGGTGGCCCGACTGAAGTCGTCCGCGCAGATGGTGAAGGCGATCGAGAAGGCCGTTCGGTTCTACGAGGAGCCGCCCACCGGGGCGATGACGGTCACCGTCGACTGGACCGACATCCGGCTGACCGCCGACGACTGGGCCGAGGCGTTCGACGCACCGGAACCCGGCACCCCGCACAACGAAGCGCGTGAGCAGATCTGGGACAAGCTGGTCACGATCCTGGAGGACCGATACGACGGCGACGACCTGCCGCCGGAGCAGTTCCGCAGGGCGCTGCGGCAGGACAAGGAGCTCGTCGGGACCCTCAACCGGGCATGGCCGCTGCTCGAAGCGGCCGACCTGGTCTCGGACCTCTGGACGGTGCCGGCCTATCTGCGGATGTGCGCGCCCTGGCTGAGCCGCGAGGACGTCCACAGGCTGCAGCGGGCGGATGCCCAGGCCTGGACGGTGTCCGACCTGCCGCTGCTGGACGCCGCCCGGCAGCGGCTCGGCGACCCGCAGACCGCCCTGCGCAAGCGCCGGCACGCGGCCGTCCTGGCCGCCCAGCGCGAGCGCATGGCGCAGGTCGTGGACAACCTCATCGACGCGGCGGCCGATTCCGGCGCCGACGGTGACGACGGCGAAGGCCTGGTGAGGATGTTGCGCGGCCAGGACGCCAAGGTCAGCCTGGTCGACGAAGCCGAACTGACCGTCGTCGAACCGGATCTGCTGGCCGGCCCGTTCGCGCACATCGTCGTGGACGAGGCCCAGGAACTCACCGACGCGGAATGGCAGATGCTCCTGCTGCGCTGCCCGTCCCGCAGCTTCACCATCGTCGGTGACCGCGCCCAGGCCCGGCACGGATTCACGGAGACATGGCAGGAACGGCTCGAACGGATCGGGCTCGACCGGGTCGAGGTGGCCTCCCTGAGCATCAACTACCGCACCCCGCAGGAGGTGATGACGGAAGCCGAGCCGGTCATCCGGGCCGTACTCCCGGATGCCAACGTGCCGACCTCCATCCGCAGCAGCGGCATCCCGGTCGTACACGGCGCCGTCTCGGAGCTGGACTCGATCCTGGACACCTGGCTGGCCGCGCATGCCGAGGGGATCGCCTGTGTCATCGGCGATCCCACATTCCCGGCCACATCCCGGGTCCGGTCGCTGACCCCGGAACTGTCCAAGGGGCTCGAGTTCGACCTGGTCGTCCTCGTCGACCCGGAGGCGTACGGCACGGGCATCGAAGGAGCCGTCGACCGCTATGTCGCCATGACCCGAGCGACGCAGCAACTCGCCATCCTCACCGGCTGAGACCTTCGGCAGGCCGTCGGAGATCCCGTCGAAGAGGAGAAGCTCTGCTCGCGGCGGCCCGGACAGCGAGCGGGCCGTATGCGGCGAGGCGGACGCACTGGCCTCAGTCACCCTTGGCATAGCGGTAGAAACCAGGGCAAAATCGGGCGGGAAGTGCAAGGCTCCCCGGCGTCCGGGGTCGTCGAGGCGCTTCACGCCGCGACCCCGCCGGGCGCGAACGGCGTCCGGAACAGGCCCGTGGGAGACGTGGATGGAGTGGCTGGTCTCGCTGGTCGGCGTCGGACTGGTCCTGGCTGTCCTGCGGGATCTCTTCCATACGCTCTGGCATCCCACCCGTCACGGAGGCATCAGCCGATTCGTCATGACGAGTATGTGGCGACTGGCCCGCCGCTCCCGGCTCCGTACCCGTATGGTCGGCCTCGTCGGGCCGCTGGCCATGGTGACGGTGGTGGGACTCTGGGCCGTCATCATCATCCTGGGCTGGGCGATCATCTACTGGCCCCATATGCCGGGCGCCTTCACGATCACGCCTGGTTCCAGAGCGGCACAGCAGCCCGCGCTGCTCGACTCGGTCTACCTGTCCCTGGTCACCGTCGCCACCCTCGGGCTGGGGGACATCACGCCCGGCGAAGGCTGGCTCCGTCTGGCCTCGCCGTTGGAGGCCCTCGTCGGCTTCGCCCTCCTGACGGCGACGGTCTCCTGGGTCCTGGAGATCTACCCCGCGCTGACCCGCAGAAGGGTCCTGGCCATCCGGCTGGCGCTGCTGCACCGCTCGGCTCCGGCGACCGAGCACATCGACACCGTGGCCGGAGCGGCGCTGCTGGACAGCCTCGCCACCGAGGTCGTACGAGTCCGTATCGACTTCACCCAGTACGCCGAGGCCTACTACTTCCACGACGGCGAGGACCATTCCTCCCTTGCGGCCGTCCTCGGCTATGCCGTCGCCCTTGCCCGGCAGGGGCAGGCGGCCCGGCGACCGGACGTGCGACTGACCGGGGACCTGTTCGCCGGCGCCCTTGACGACCTCGCCACCATTCTCGACCAGCGCTTCCTGCACCTGGACGGCACCACGACGGAGGTCTTCGCCGCGTACGCAGCCGACCACGACCGCGAAGTCACGCAGCCCTGAGCGCTGCGGGCATGGCCGAGGCAGGGCCACGGCAAGTACGTTTGCATCGCTACGAGAAAGCGGTTGCTGTGTAGCGATCAGCCCACGTCCTCGACCCGACACAGGAGTACGTCCGTGCCCGACGCCACCGCGGTCATCAACCTCGACATCGAGGGCCCGAGGATCAGCCGTCACCTCTACGGTCACTTCGCCGAGCATCTCGGCCGCTGCATCTACGGCGGTTTCTGGGTCGGGGAGGACTCGCCGATCCCGAACGAGGGCGGTATCCGCCTCGACGTCGTCCAGGCCTTGCGTGCCCTGGACATCCCCAACCTGCGCTGGCCGGGCGGCTGTTTCGCCGACGAGTACCACTGGCGTGACGGCATCGGCCCTCGCGAGCAGCGGCCGAGCATGGTCAACACGCACTGGGGCGACGTCGAGGAGAACAACCACTTCGGCACCCACGAGTTCATGGCGCTGTGCGAGCTGCTCGGCGCCGAGCCGTACATCAGCGGCAACGTCGGCTCCGGCACCGTGCGCGAGATGAGCGAGTGGGTGGAGTACCTCACCCGTGACGGCGACAGCCCCATGGTGCGGCTGCGCAAGGCCAACGGCCGCGAGGAGCCCTGGCGGGTGAAGTTCTGGGGCATCGGCAACGAGACCTGGGGCTGCGGCGGCAACATGCGCGCCGAGTACTCCGCCGACCTGGCACGCCAGTACGCCACGTACTGCCGTGACCACGGCGACAACAAGCTCTACCGCATCGCGTCGGGCGCCTCGGACGCCGACTACAAGTGGACCGAGACGCTGATGCAGCAGATCAGCTGCTTCGGCTGCGAGGCCACCCCGAAGAACTTCTTCCAGGGCCTGTCCGTGCACTACTACACGCTGGCCGGCCCGTGGGAGGCGAAGGGCAGTGCGACCGTCTTCGACACCGACGACTACTACCGCACCATGGTCGCGGCCCGCCGCATCGACCGCATCCTGACCGGGCACTCCACCGTGATGGACGTCTACGACCCGGGCCGCACGGTCGGGCTGGTCCTGGACGAGTGGGGCACCTGGTGGGACGTCGAGCCGGGCACCAACCCGGGCTTCCTGTTCCAGCAGAACACCCTGCGGGACGCGCTGGTGGCCGCCACCCACTTCGACGTCTTCCACCGGCACGCCGCCCGTCTGTACATGGCCAACATCGCGCAGACGGTCAACGTCCTGCAGGCCATGCTCCTCACCGACGGCGACAGCCTGGTACTGACCCCGACCTACCACGTCTTCGAGATGAACAAGGGCCACCAGGACGCCACTTCACTCGCCGTCCATCTGCGCGGCGACGCCCTGCGGCGCACGGTCGGCGACACGGAGCTGGAGACCCTGTCCGCCTCGGCCAGCGTCAAGGACGGGGCGGTGCTGATCTCGCTGTCCAACCTGGACGCGGAGGAACCCGCGGAGGTGACGCTCGACCTGCGCGGCCGTGCCGTCGGCGAGCCGAACGCCCGCATCCTGACGGCCGACCGGCCGCAGGACCACAACACGCCCGGCATGCCTCAGACGGTCGCCCCGCGCCCCTTCGACGGCCTCAAAGCCACCGACCAGGGGCTCGCTCTGACACTGCCGCCGCACTCGTTCGTCACGGTCAGCGCCCCGCTGGCCTGACACAACGGCTGCGGCCGCCTTCCCGGTCGCACTCCGTCACCGTCCTCGGCGGTCGGGTGCGGCTCGGCATGCCGTGATCCGGGAGTCGACGGGCGGCTGACCGCCGACGGTGCCGCCGACCCGGTCGCCGTACGGGACCGGCCGGACGGCGACCGCCCCCGGACCTACCGGAGCACCCTCATCGGCCGTTCAGCCGGCGTAGACCCTGCCCTGCTTGACGACGTAGTGCGCCGGCTGGGAGCAGCCGATGGACGGGGTGATCATCAGGCTGACGGCGAGGGGTGCGGGCTCCGTGCTCGCGGTCGAGAACTCGCAGACGGCGTGGCTGCCCGTGAGCGGGTACCAGAACCATCCGTCGACCTCGCCCACCGTGACCCGGTCGGACTCCTTCCACTTGCCGCTGTCGTGCGTGTAGACCTGCAGCCGCACCGAGGCGGCGTACTCGTCCTGAGTCGATCGCAGCGCGGTGAGCGTGATCTTGTAGTCGCTGCCGAGGACGGACGAGGCGATCTGCTGGGTCTGGGGTGCCGCGGTCCGGGCGTTGGAGGCGGTGGCTCCGGCGGTCCCGAGGACGCCCGCCAGCAGAAGGGTGACGCCCGCGGTCGCGGCGCGACGGGTGCGGTGATTGCGCAGCAGTTCCATGATTCCCCCGTTGGGTCGAGTGGTGCGGTGCGGGCGGTCGTCGCGGTGCTTAGCGGCCACGCCCCGCCGAGGATGTTCGCCCCTGCGCGGGGTGGCCGGGAAGCATTTCGAAGGTGGTCGAATCATGGGTGGTTCGACCGACCCGTCTGCTGCAATTGTCCCTCCTCTCCGTCGAGGAGCCGGTGGCCCATGAGCGTCACCGAGTGCCGTACGTACTGCCCCTCCCGTCTGCTCGCCACCAGTCCTCCGTCCCGGAGGACGGCGAGCTGGTAGCTGGCGCTGGGCAGGGCGATGCCGACAGCCGTCGCCACTTCGGAGGTGGTCCGGGGGCCGCCGCGGGCCACCTCGGTGAGGACCGAGGCCCTGGTGCGGCCCAGTAGACGGTCGAGTCCCTTGCCGTTGAGGGTGATCGAGTCGAGCGGCCGTGCGCTGACCGGGTAGACCAGGACCGGGCCGAGGGCGGGATCGGCAAGGGCGGTGGGCCTGCGCCAGCAGAAGTAGGACGGGAGCAGCAGCAGCCCGCGGCCCTCCAGATGGAGGTCGCGGTGCGTCGGATACTCCACTTCCAGGACGGGTGCCCGCCACCGGGCGAGCGGTCGCAGGCTCTCCAGCAGGGCCAGGACGCCGCCGTCGAGGAGGACACGAGAACGCAGGTCGACCTCGTCACGGACGGCTCTGCGGGCGTGGGCCCAGCGCGGTTCGAGCAGTGTCGTGGCGGAGATTTCCAGGGCCTTCGCCAGAGATCGCATGCCGCGGTCCCCGGGCCGGCCGAGTGCCGTGGTCCAGGCGGGCAGGGGCCGCGCGGCAGCGAGCCTGCCCAGCTCGTGCCGCAGCCGGCCGGGAGGAGTGGCCTGTATCTCCTGCAGTGCCGCGGGCAGACCGCCTTCGAGGACGGTCGGGGTGAGGAAGTCGGGGATGTACCCGACGGGCGGGACGAGGGTCTGCAGCGTGTGCAGGGCACGTCCGGCCACCGGGTCCGTGGCGAGCCGCTCGCGCACGGAGCGACGCCATGACCCGAACTCGAGCGGCCCCTGGTGTGTGACCAAGCGGCAGGTGGCGCAGACGAGTTCCCACAGGGGGTCGGGCCGACGTGAGATTCGGATGTTCTGTAAGTCCTGGGTGGTGAAATGGATACGGAGCATGCGGCCTCATTCGCGGACAGTGGGGGGTTGGCCGAGGGCGAAGAGCGCTGAGCGTCATCATGGGGGACGACTGACAAGTACGGTGCTTGGTTGCGGCGTTGAGACAGACGCTCGGGGAGATCGGCTGGATGCCGCCGTGGGCTGCCCAGCACCGAACACGCCGCCGCGCACCGTGAAGTGCCCGTGAAAACCCTGTGGAAGCGGTGTCAGTGGTGCCGTTTATGCTGCACCGGACGATCACGCGGGGACCAGGGGAGGGTGCGGCATGTTGGGGAGGCTGTTCGGCAGGGGTGCGGAGAGACCGGTGGCGGATCCGCACGCCCTTCCGCGCCGGAAGAAGAACGGGATGTACACGCTGCACGCGCTGGGGGACGCGCGGGTGCTGGCCCTGGTCGAGGCCGCGAAGACGGCCGACTGGGAGGCGGTCAAGGCGGCGCTTGCCCCCTTCGATCTCGGACGTGACCACCAAGTCCTGGGCGAGCTCGCCGACTTGGACGGTGTGCAGGACTGGATCGGCCGGGCCGTCGAGCAGGACAAGGAGCACCGGGCGACGGCCCTGCTGATATCGGGAGCGCGCCACATCATCTGGGGCTGGGAGGCGCGCACCTCCGCCCGTGCCGTGAACGTGAGCCAGGAGCAGTGGCGGGTCTTCTACGAGCGGCTGCACGTCGCCGAGGAACAGCTGCTGGAGGCCGCCGAGTTGCGGCCCGACTGGCTCACGCCGTGGCGCCGCCTGCTCACCTCCGGCCGCGGGATGTCACTGGACCGTGCCGTCAACGAGACCCGGCTCGACGCCGCCCTGCGCCGCGACCCGTTGGACCTGGAGACCCACATCGAGTGGGTCTCGCAGCTCCAGCCCCGGTGGAGCGGCGAGGCGGGCGAGGCCCTGGAGTTCGCCCGTGAGGCGTTCGCCGGCGCGCCCGAGGGCCACCGCATCGGCTGTGTCGTCGCCATGGCGCACATCGAGGACTGGGTCGAGTCCGACGACAAGAACTGCCTCGTCACCCCGGAGATCCAGGACGAGCTGCTGGAGGCGGCCGAGCACAGCATCCTGCACCCCGCCCACGAGCGACGCCCGGGCTGGCAGGAGGACTTCAACATCTTCGCCATGGCTCTGTCGCTGGCCTCCGAACGCATCGCGCTGCCGCGCGTCTTCCGCGAGCTGGACGGCGCCTACACCCCGTGGCCCTGGAAGTACATGGCGAAGCCGGAAGAGATGTACGCCCGCGCCCGGCGCAACGCCTGACCCCCACCCCGCCCACTGCTCGTCGCTCACCACACCCCGGACTGCCTGATGACTCTGCCCGACACCACCGTCGAACCGGCCGGCGCCGACCGCACCTTCCAGGTGGATCTGCGCGGCCTCGTCGACCTCCTTTCCCATCACCTCTACTCCAGCCCCCGCGTCTACCTGCGTGAGCTCCTGCAGAACGCGGTGGACGCGCTGACCGCGCGGCACGGCCTTGCACCGGGCGCCCCCGCCGACGCCTTCGGCATCCGCCTGTACGCCGACGGTTCCGTGGTACGCGTCGAGGACGACGGTGTCGGGCTCACCGAGGCCGACGTGCACACCTTCCTCGCCACCATCGGCCGCAGCAGCAAGCGCGCGGAGCGCATTGCCGAGCAACGTGCGGACTTCATCGGCCAGTTCGGCATCGGCCTGCTCTCCTGCTTCCTGGTCGCGGACGAGATCCACGTCCTGAGCCGCTCCGCCCGCACCCCCGACGCGCCCGCCGTGGAGTGGCGGGGACGCGGCGACGGCAGCTACACCGTCCGCACCCTGCCCGCCTCGGCCCGTCCCCGGCCCGGCACCACCGTCACCCTGACCCCGCGCGCCGACGCCGGCGAGTGGACCCGCCCGGCCCAGGTGCACGCCCTGGCCCGGCACTTCGGCTCGCTGCTGCGCCATCCGGTGACCTTCGACGACGGCACGGGCGGCCCCGGCGCACCCGTCAATCCCGAGCCCGCGCCCTGGTCGCGCACCCACCCCACACCGGGAGCCCGTTCGCGTGCGCTGGCCGCGTACGGTGAGGAGGTCTTCGGCTTCAAGCCGCTGGACACCATCGAGCTGGACCTGCCGGCCGTGGGCCTCAAGGGCATCGCGTGCATCCTGCCCGAGGCGGTGCCCGCCGGACGCCGTCACGGCCACCGGGTGCACGTCAAGGGCATGCTGCTGTCCGAGCAGGCCGAGGAGATCCTGCCCGAGTGGGCGTTCTTCGTCCGCTGCGTCGTCGACGCGGAGAGCCTGCGCCCGACGGCGTCCCGCGAGTCCCTGTACGAGGACGACACCCTCGCCGCGGTCCGCGACGCCCTCGCCGAGCGGCTGCGCGCCTGGATCGCCCGCGCCGCCGCCAGCGACCCGGACCTGCTCGGCCGCTTCCTGCAGGTGCACCACCTGGCCGTGAAGTCGCTCGCGGTGCACGACGACGAGATCCTGCGGATGCTGCTGCTCTGGCTGCCGTTCGAGACCACCGACGGGCACGCCACGCTGGACGAGTTCGCGCGCAGCCACCGCACCGTGCTCGTGACGTCCAGCGTGGAGGAGTTCCGGCAGGTCGCGGCGATCGCCTCGGCCGCCGGGCTCGGTGTCGTCAACGGCGGCTACACCTACGACCGTGAACTGGTCCACCGGCTGCCGGAGATCAGGCCCGAGGTCAGCGTCGCCGACCTCGACCCGGCGACCCTGACCGCCCACCTCGACCCCGTCGACCGGGAGACGGAACTGGCCGCCGCGGCCTACCTCGCCCAGGCCCGCGACGCCCTCGCCGTCTTCGACTGCGACGTGGCGCTGCGCACCTTCCAGCCCGCCTCCGCGCCCGCCCTCCTCCTCGACAGCCGCGAGGCCCGGCACGAGCGCACCCGCTCCCAGCTCGCCCGCGAGCAGCAGGGCGGCATCTGGGGCGACATCCTCGGCGCCCTGCGCCAGGAGGCCCCGCGCGCCCAGCTGATCCTCAACCAGCTCAATCCGCTGGTGCGCACCGCTGTCACCATCGACGAGCCCGAACTGGCCCGCACCAGCGCCGAAGCCCTCTACGGGCAGGCCGCGATGCTGTCGAGGCGCCCGCTCAGGCCCGCCGAGTCGAGCCTCATCAACCGCTCCTTCCTCGACCTTCTCGCCCACGCCCTCCGCAAGGACAGCTGACGATGCCGACCGCACCCCAGAACACCGACGAGCTGTACCAGGCGCTCCAGGAGAACGACCAGCGCCCCTACGGCCGCACCCGCACCGTCACCGCCGAGGAACTCGTCGACGCCGCCGAGCAGTTCGCGGAGCCGCTCCCGCTGGTCCACGCACTCCTCGAACTGCAGGAGGCGTACACCTACGGCTCCGAACCCCGTAAGTCGCCCGTCGTCTTCGCCCGTCTGCTCACCCTCTTCGACGAGCAGCCCGACCTCTTCGACGACCGCCTGCGCCACCAGCTGTTCTGGCGGTTCAAGTGGGTGGCCCACGCCCTGCGTCAGCTGCCCGAGGTACCGCTGGCCAGCCTGCGCCAGTGGCTGACGGAGATGCGCGACCGGTACGAGAAGGCCGGCCTCGGCCTCCAGCCGTACTACGGACAGGCGTACCAGCTCGCCGCCCACGTGGGCGAGGACACCAGCCTCGCCTACGAGCTGTGGGCGGGCCGCACCCGCACCAGGCTCAGCGACTGCGAGGCCTGCGAGATCTGCCAGCGCGCCCTGCACCACCTCGGGGCCGGCGACGACGAGCGGGCCCTGCGCGCCTGGGAGCCCGTCCTGGCCGGTAAGGAGTCCTGCAAGGAGGAACCGGCCCGCTCCGCCTCGTACGCGCTGCTGCCCCTGCTGCGCACCGGCCGCGCCGACCGGGCCCGCGAACTGCACCTCGCCGGCTACCGCAGCTGTCGCCGCAACCCCTCGATGTCCGAAGAGGTCGGCCGGCACCTGGAGTTCTGCGCGCTGACCGGCAACGAGGCACGCGGACTGGAACTGCTCGCCGAGAACCGGAACCTGTTCGACGAGGTCGACTCGCCGCTGGACCAGCTCGGCTTCCTCACCGGCGTGGAGGTCCTCCTCCAGCGCGTCGAGCTCCTCGGCCACGGCGAACAGCCCGCCGCCGGGTACCCGGGCCGCACCTGGACGGTGGCCGGCCTGCGCGCCGAGGTGCGCGGCCGCGCCGACGACCTCGCCGCCCGCTTCGACGCCCGCAACGGCACCACGGCCCACACCGACCGCCGCCGCGCCCGCCTCGACCGTGCCCCGCTCCTGGACGCACTGGAACTGACCCTGCGTCCCCGCAGCCTCGACGACACGGCCCCGGCCGTCCCGGTCGCCGCACCCGCCGCCCGTACGGCCGCCGTCCCCGACTCGCTGCCCGAACTCATCGCCCGGGCAAGGAAGTTGGACGAGCAGGGACACCCCGACGCACAGGCCTGCTGGGCGCGGCTGCGCACGCTCGTCGCCGCCGGCGACTACACCCACCCGGAAGACCCGGCCGTGGGCCCGCCGGCCCGACTGCGCGCCGATCTGCTGGCCGACGAGGCGAACCGGGCGGGCAACAAGGACGAGTTCGCCGCGGCCGCCGAGCTCCACGAGGAGGCCGCGGCCCTGTACGACGCCGTGGGACAGCCGGGTGACGCGGCGCTGGCCCGTGCCTGCGCTCTGCTGGCCACCGCAGAGATCCCCGCGGACGACGCCACGGACCAAGCAGACGACACCGGTGCGAAGGCCGCCGCGCTGACCGCCGCCCACACGGCCATGGTCCGCCTGCACGAGGAGACGTCCGGACTGGCGCCGTACCAGGAGGCCCGCCTGCTGCGACTGCGGGCGACCGCGCTCGCCCTGCGCCTGCAGACGTCACGGAGCGACGAGCACGTCGCGCCGGTCCTCGCCGAGGTGGAGCTGCTGCACGACTTCGCCACCCGGCACGACATCGTCGGGCAGATCTCCGGCGCCCTGCAGCTGCGGGCCAGCACGTACGCCATCTCCGGCCATCTGCCCGCCGCGGTCGCCCAGACCGACGCTCTCCTCGAGCAGCTGAAGGCCCACGGCCCCGCCTGGCACCTGCCCCGCGCGCTCGGCCTGCGCGGCCGCCTCCAGCTCGGCCTGCGGGACGCGAAGGCCGCGCACGCGGACCTCAGCGAGGGCCTGCGCCTGGCCGCCGAGTGGCCGGCCGACGCCGTCGACACCACCCGCCTCCACGGTGACCTGGCCGAGGCCTGCATGCACCTGGGCCGCCCCGACGAGGCGCTGCGGCACCTGACGCGCTCCGCGGAGCTGGACCTGCGCCACGGCAGCCGCACGGACGCGTACTGCACCTACAGCAACGCGGCCCGGCTCAGCCTCGACCTGGGTCGTGTCGAGGACTGCATCGCCCTCCTCGACTCCCTGCTGGCCGAACCCGACATCGCCGCCGGGGAGGTGGACGACCGGCTCGTCGCCCAGCTGCGCCTGACCCGCGCCCGCGCGCTGCACGAGGGGGAGGACCTCAAGGCCGCCACAGCGGAGTTCGTCGCCCTCGCGGCCGAGTCGGCCGGCTGGGACGACGACCCGGGAAGCCATGCCATGATCGCCGCCGAGACGGCCGTGCTCCTGGGTGAAGCCGGCGAGTTCGGCCGGGCCCGCGAGGCCGCGGACCAGGCACTCGCCGCCCACGCCCGGGCCCCGCGCTACGAGCAGCTCAGCAACTGCCTTCGCGAACTCGCCCGTCTCCAGGCCCAGCAGCAGGGCCCCGACGGCCTGACCGAGGCCCTCGCCTTCCTCGCCGACGCCGGCCGGATCGCCGACGAGGCCCGCACCGCCGAATACGAGGCCCACGGCCGCTCCCTGGACACCGCCCTGGCCTACGAACACGGAAGGGTCAACGCCTACGCCGGCGAGTACGAGGACGCCCTGACCGCCCTGGACAAGGCCCTGGCGCTGCTCGGCGAACCGGGAACGGACAACGACCGCGCCGGCGAGTGGGCCGAGTGCACCCGCCTCGCGGCTGCCGTCGAGGGCCTCTACCTGGAACGCCCGGCCCCCGCCCTCACCCGCCTCGACGCGGCGATCTCCCAGCTGACCGCACTGGGCCACACGGAGGAGACCGAGCCGCTGACGTCCCTGGCGGGCCGGCTGCGCGACGAGGAGGTCAGGCCCGGTTGAGCCGTGCGGCGATTCCGTGACCGATCAGCAAATACAGAACCGCCGGAAGACCGTAATTGAGGATGATGCGCAGACCCTCGGTGTCCATCGTGAAAATGTCCTGCGACCATCCGGCAAGCCAGTCCGCCATTCCGTGCACGAACTTGACGAACACATTCGCCTGGTTCGCGTCGAGCAGGAACAGCAGAATCCACAGGACCAGCAGTCCGGCCGCCGTGTCGGCGATCGTGCAGATCGTCAGTGCCGCCCGTCGGCCGGCGGCCTGGCGTTGCGCGGAGCGGTCCGGCCCCGGGGGCTGGTTGTACATCTGGTATCCGGAAACCGGGTCTGTGTTGCTCACGAGAATTTCCGATCTGACGAGTTGTCGTGGTGGCACGGTCGCCCGGGGCGTCTGAATTCAGTCCGAGGTTTTCCCACGCCTCTGCTCTTCAGCGCCCTGCCGACGTCGCCGCGTTACACCTCCATCCGCGATGTCCCAAATATGGTTCCCTGTTCGGTCACTTACCCAAATGTTCAGCTGGCGCAGTACATTTGAGGACGGCGTCACGACAGCGGTCCGAGGATTTCCTGGGACTCGATGAGCCCTTGGTCGCTGGGTGCCTTGCCGTCGTCGAAGACGCGGGCGGCCTGCCGGGCCCGGAATTCGAGATGGGCCTCGGCGGGCTTGGCGTAGCCGTGGCGGGCGCGGGCCTCCGCGGGCGTCAGCACTTCCTCCTTGCGGGGCGGGATGCCGAGCTTGACCGGCGCGACCACCGGGACCGTGGAGGGTGAGATCAGACCCAGCAGGCGCAGTTCGGCCCTGGGACTGAGGTGCGCGAGCGCGAAGGCCGTTCTCATGACGGGCACGATGAGTGCGTCGAGGAGGCGTGTCTGCCGGATCCCGGCCAGCTCGCGCATCCAGCGCGGCATGGTGGCGATCGTGGCGATCCGCTGTGCCCTCGCGACAGCCAGGCTCGCCGGCTTCGCCCACCACGGCGTCGGCGGCAGCACGAGCTCGCTCCTGAGCAGGTGGTTCATGGCCTGCCGGGCGATCGGGCTGGCGGACAGCCGCGGGCGCATGTGCTCGAAGTACGCCCGGACGCCTTCACGGCTGCGGGGGATGTCTTCGGGGGAGCAGGTCTGCAGTTCCGCGGCGACCGCGCAGGCCTCCCAGTACTCCTGCTCCTCCTGCGCGGTGAGCTTGCCGGGGCCGTACCTCTCGTATGCGTAGAGGATCGAGTGCCAGCCCGTGAGCTGGATCCACAGCTGCGAGTCAGGGTCGTTGGCGTCGTAGGTCCCGCCGCCGTAGGGCAGTTCGCCGATCGCCTTGGAGTGGACCTTGACCAGGACGTCCGCGGCCTTGCACACCTCCCGCGAGCCGGCGAACGCCACCATCGCGAAGTAGCGCAGGGTGCGGTCGTAACGGGTTCGGGAGCGCCGGTAGATGCCCTGGGTCGCGTGGACGGCGGCCACCAGCGGCGGGTCGAGTTCCTCCACCACCACGGCCCGCTGGAAACCGACCGTCGGCGCCGTCGGATGGCTCCAGACCTTCCACACCACCGAACCCGGACCGAAGAAGCCGTAGTCCTCGTGCGGCTCGACCTCACTCCACTTCGATTTCGACTTCGCCATGGAGCCGCTCCTCATGCGTCCGCGGCGTACGCCGCCCGTCGATTACGACACTACTGTCTTAAATTAAGACACGGATGTCGTAAGATGCCAAGGTGTCAGCAGCCGCACCCTCGGACGACAGGCCCCGCAAGCGACGTCCCTACGCGCCGCGCGTGCCGATCGCGGAGCGCCGCGAGCAGCTGCTCGACGCGGCCCTCGCCGTGATCGTGAGCGACGGCTACGACCGGGTCTCCATCGACGCCATCGCCAAGAAGGCCGATGTCGCCCGGTCGGTGGTCTACGGCGCCTTCGAGAACCTGGACGCCCTCCTGACCGCACTGCTGGACCGGCAGCAGGCACGCGCTTTCGGGCGGCTCCTCGAGTCGATCCCCAGCACGCAGGACCTGCGCGACCCCGCCGCGTTCGCCGCCGAAGCGGTGCGCCGGATGTCCGCGATGCTCCGCGAGGATCCGGACACCTGGCGGCTGATCCTGCTGACTCCGGGCAACATGCCCACCGTCGTCCGCGACCGCATCGAGGCGGACCGCGAACGGTTCCGGCTCCAGGTCGAGGAGTGGATCTCCATCGTCCTGGCCGACAGGAGTGGCCCGGCACTCGACCCGCAGGTCCTCGCCCACGCCCTCGTCGCCTGCGCGGAGCACTTCGGTCGCATCGCGCTCACGGATCCCGGCAGATTCGACCTTCCGCACCTCATCGACCAGGTGCAGGTGATCCTCGGCGCCCTGTGGCCGCCGTCGCGTTGACGGCATGCCGGTCAGTTCAAGCAGTGACGTGCAGAACGGCCCATCTGGTGGTCCTCCCGGGGTGACGGGAGATTCCGTGCCGGGTGGAGAGGGCTGCGACGATGCCGGTCCCGCGGCCGTTCTCATGGTGATCGGCCGGGTGGGGGCCGGGGTGCGAGGGCCGTCGTCGACATACGGGCCCCGCGTCGGTGACCTCGATACGGAGCCCGCCGCGGTGCCCGTCCTCCGGCATGGACAGCCGCAGCACAGCCGGCGGCTGCGCATGGACGATCGCGTTGGTGGTCAGCTCCGAGATCACCAGGAGGGCGTCGTCGGCCGTCGACGGGGGCACCAGCCACCGGGTGAGAACGGTGCGTGCCCGTCGCCGTACGGCGGAAACGGCCTCGGGGATGTGCGGCACCCGGAGGTCCTCGATCCGCGAGGGCGGCTCTGTCTCGGCGTCGGGCGGGTGCGTGGCGGGGGTGCTCACCTCGGTCGCCTCCACTGGTCTCTGCTTCTCGTTGCGCCGGGCGGCAGCGGGCTCGTGCCGCCGGTGGCGTTCGGGTCACTCGGCGGTGGCGAGGATCTGGGCCAAGGTCGTGACGGCCTGTTCGGCGTCGGGGCCTTCGGCGTGGACGGTCACGGTGGTTCCGAGGGTGGCCCCCAGGCCCATGACCGCGAGCACGCCGGTCGGATTCACCGTCCGGTCGCCGTACTCCAGCCGTATGGCACTGGTGAAGGTGGCCGCGGCCCGGGCGAGTTGACCCGCGGGACGGGCGTGGAGATGGGCGGGCAGGACCACGGCCGCCTCATGCCTGGACGGGGTCGTCGCGGTCGTGGTGGTGGACTCAGAGCTTGTGGACATGACGGGCCTCCTTGGCGGCGTCGGCGACGGTCTTCAGGTCGGCGCCGGATGCGGCGGTGACGACGGCTGCGACGGCTCCTTCGACGAAGGGGGCGTCGACGATCAGCACGTCGGGGTGCGGATGGTCTTCCAGGACGGTGCGGGCGGTCAGCACGGAGCTGCCGAGGTCGGGCAGGACGACGACACCCTGACCGCGGTCGACACCGCGGATGGCGTCGAGGACGAGGTCGTAACTGGTGCCGATCCGGCCGTCGTCGGTGCCTCCGGCCGTCGCGAGGGGGACCGTGTCGGAGCCGATCTGCTCCACCAGCAGGCGAAGGCCCGCGGCGAGCTCGGCGCTGTGGGACACGAGTACGATGCCGACAGATGCGCTCATGAACAGCTAACGTAGATGCCGGAACAGCGTTCAGCAATAGTGAACCGAGGAGAATTTTTCGATGGTGCAGGCGGTGCAGCGAGCGGTGCAGATACTGCGGGAGCTCGCGTCCACCGGTCCGCGGCTCGGGGTGACCGAGCTGGCCGACCGCCTGGGCGTGGCCAAGCCGACCGTGCACGCGCTGCTGCGCACGCTGGAGGCCGAGGGTCTTGTGGTGCAGGACCGGGACAGTTCGAAGTACCAGCTCGGGCCGGAACTGGTGCAGCTGGGCAACGCCTACCTGGACACCCAGGAGCTGCGGACCCGCTCGTTGGCCTGGGCGGACCAGCTCGCGAACCGGACGAACGAGGCGGTCTGGGTGGCCGTGCTCACCGGTGATCACGTCCTGGTGGTGCACCATGCCTTCCGGCCTGAGGGCGCCGTGCAGATCCTCGAGGTGGGCGCCAGCATCCCGTGGAACACGTGCGCCCTGGGCAAGGCGATCGTGGCGTTCCTGCCGGCCGGCGAGCGTGAGCGGCTGCTCGCGGGTGAGCCGGCGGTGCTCACCGGTGCCAGCATCACCGCCCCCGAGGAACTGGCCGGGCAGTTGAAGGAGGTCCTCAGGACGGGCTATGCGATCGAGGACCAGGAGTCCGCCATCGGGGACGCCGGTATCGCCTCTCCCGTCTTCGACCGCTCCGGCGAGGTGGTCGGCTCTCTCGGCATCGTCGGCCCCGTCGAGCGGATTCTCGCCGAATCCGCGCGTCAGGAGCTTGCGGTCGCCGTCAGGGAGACCGCCCGCAACCTCTCCCGCGACCTGGGCGCCCCCCGCGGCGCGGCCGCCCGCACCACGTTGAGCTGACCCCCGCCTGATCCAGGCCCCACGGCGCGCCGCCGTGGGGCCTTTTCCGTATCGGTCTGCCCGTCAATGAACGCGAGGGTTGTCGAACCTCTTGACAGGCCGGAAACGTGGGCTTAATTTCCGGAACAACGTTCATCCATGGTGAACGATCTGCAGTCGGAGGCTTCAAGCCGCCCGGCTTCCCCCTCCCTTCACAGCCCGCTCCCCGCGGAGGAGGTGAGACGCCCGAGCCGCCGTTCGGCGCTGGGCGCCTTTCATGGAAGAAAACACCTACCCACAGAAGCTGCTGGCCGAGGTTCTGGGCACCGCGATGCTGGTGTTCATCGGCGTCGGCTCGGTTCCCGCAACGCTCATCGTCAACGGCAAGGCCCCGTTCACCTTCGCCGACCTCGGCATGATCTCGCTGGCGTTCGCCACGGTCGTCATCGCGATGATCTACGCGATCGGCCACATCTCCGGCTGTCAGATCAACCCGGCCATCACCCTCGCGCTCGCCGCGACGGGGAAGATGCCCTGGCGGGACGTCCCCGGTTACATAGCCGCCCAGGTCGCAGGCGCGGTACTGGGAGCCCTCGCGATCATCGGGGTGCTCGGCCACAAGGCCGTCACCGTCGGCCTGGGCATCGCCTCCTACGGCCCTCAAGTCGGCGCCGGCCAGGCTTTCTTCGCCGAAGCCGTCGGCACGGCCGTCCTCGCCTTCGTCGTCTTCGGCGCCATCGACCGCCGCTCGGCCGGCGGTTTCGCCGGACTCGCCATCGGCCTGGCCGTGTTCGCCGTCATCATGGTGGTCGCGCCCGCCACCAGCGCTTCCATCAACCCCGCCCGCACGATCGGGCCCATGCTGATCGGCCAGTTGTTCAACGGCACGGTCCACTGGAACCAGCTGCCCGTCTACCTGATCGCCGAGGTCGTGGGCGCGGTCGCCGCCGGTTTCCTCTACGTCGCCCTGAACGCCCGCCGAGGTATCACCACCGCCACCGAGCCGGCCCCCGAGCCCGTTGCAGCCGCCGAAGGAGCCCTGTCATGAAGAAGTTGATCAACGCACCTGAAGCGGTACTGGCCGACGCCCTGTCCGGGATCGCCGCCGCGCACCCCGCACTGAAGGTCGACGCGGAGAACAGGGTGGTCGCCCGGGCCTCGGGCACCAGGCCGGGCAAGGTCGCCCTCGTATCCGGCGGCGGTTCGGGGCACGAGCCCCTGCACGGCGGCTTCGTGGGACGGGGCATGCTGGACGCGGCCTGCGCCGGTGAGGTGTTCACCTCGCCCGTGCCCGGTCAGATGCTCACCGCGGCCCAGGCCGTCGACGGCGGCGCGGGCGTGGTGTTCATCGTGAAGAACTACACGGGCGACGTCCTCAACTTCCAGATGGCCGCCGAACTGGCCGTCGAGGAAGGCATCGCCGTGGAGACCGTGCTGGTCGACGACGACGTCGCGGTCCAGGACTCCACCTATACGGCCGGCCGCCGGGGCACCGGGGCCACCGTTTTCGTCGAGAAGATCGCCGGGGCGCTCGCCGAGCAGGGCGCCGACCTCGCCGCCGTCGCCGAGATGGCCAAGCGGGTCAACGCCTCCTCCCGGTCCTTCGCCGTGGCACTGACCGCGTGCACCACGCCCGCCTCCGGCAAGCCCGGCTTCGAACTGCCCGAGGACGAGATGGAGGTCGGCGTCGGCATCCACGGTGAACCCGGACGGCGTCGCGAGAAGCTCCGACCGGCCAGGGAGATCGTGGCCACCGGCCTGGACGCCATCCTCGGCGACCAGCCTCTCGACGCGGGCGACGAGACCATCGTCATGGTCAACGGTCTCGGCGGCACCCCGCTCATCGAGTTGTACGTGGTCTTCAACGAGGTCGCCGCCGCACTCGCGGACAAGGGCGTGGTCATCGCCCGTAACCTCGTCGGCAACTACGTCACCAGCCTGGACATGGCGGGTGTTTCCCTCACCGTGTGCAAGGCCGATGCCGACATGCTGTCCCTGTGGGACGCACCCGTGAACACCCCGGCTCTGCGCTGGGGCGTCTGAGCCGAGCCGGGGGCGGGCCGCGCCATCCGCGCGGGCCGGGCCGGTGCCTTCCCGCTGCCGACGCGCCCGGACCGCACCCCGCGCGCCGCCGCCCCCGCCCCCGGCTCACCACAGCACCCGCCAACCCCGTACCGACCCCGATCGGAGACCCCGTGGACACCGACCTCGCCCGCACCTGGGTGCAGGCCATCGCAGCCGCCGTGGACCAGCACAAGGACCACCTCACCCAACTCGACTCGGCCATCGGCGACGCCGACCACGGCACCAACATGCACCGCGGCTTCTCCGCCGCCGTCACGGCCCTGGCCGACTACGAGCCGGACACCGTGGGGGCCGTACTGGTCAAAACCGGCACCACCCTCATCTCCACCGTCGGCGGCGCCTCCGGACCGCTCTACGGCGGGGCCTTCCGCGCCATCGGCAAGGCCCTGGACACCGCCACCGCCGACCCGCAGCAGCTCGCCGCAGCACTGGCCGCCGGCCTCGCGAGCATCGAGAAGCTCGGAGCGGCCGCACCCGGCGACAAGACCATGATCGACGCCTACGCCCCCGCACTGGCCGCCTTCCAGCAACAGGCCGACACCGGGGCGGACTTGGGCGCCGCGGCCGCGGCCGCCGCCGACGCCGCCGAGGAGGGCATGCGCGCCACCGCCCCGATGCAGGCCCGCAAGGGCCGCGCCTCCTACCTCGGCGCCCGCAGCATCGGACACCAGGACCCGGGGGCCACCTCCACCGCCCTGGTCTTCCGCGCCCTGGCCGAGACACTGGGGGCCCGGTGACCGACCGCCACACCTTCACCGGGCAGACCGCCGCACCCGGCACGGCCCTCGGAGTCCTCCACCGCACCGACCGTCCCTTCACGAGAGGGGCGTTGCCCCATCGCGCCGGCGGCGATCCCACGCAACAGATCACGGAAGCCTTCGACGCCGTAGCCGCCCGCCTGCTCGAACTGTCGACCTCGCTGCGCGCGCAGGGCAAGGACGAACAGGCCGACATCATGGAGGTCAACAGCTACATCGCCCAGGACCAGGATCTACGCGACCAGGCCGTCAAGGGAGCGAAGGACGGCCGGCCGGTACCCGTCGCCGTCCGGCAGGCCGTCGACGCCTACGCCGGAACCATCGCCGCACTGGACGACCCCACCCTCGCCGAACGCGCCGCGGACGTCCGGCAGGTCGGCCGCCGCGTCCTCGCGCACCTGCACGGCGACCCGGGTCCCGCCCCGGACCAGCCCCTCGTCCTGGTCGCCCAGGAAATCGGCGCCGCCGACCTGCTGGAACCCGGCCGGACGGTGACAGCCGCCATCTCCGTGACCGGCGGTCCGAACTCGCATGCCGCCATCGTCGCCCGCTCGCTGGGCATCCCCTTCCTCCTGGCCGTCGACCCGCGGCTGCTCGAACTGCCGGACGGGCAGGAGATCCTGCTCGACGCCGGTCAGGGCACTGCTGTCGCCCACCCCGAAGACGAGGAACGCACCAGGGCGCTACGGGCGATGGAGACCGCCCGGACCCGCAGGCTCGCCCTCGCCGAGGAGCGTGACCTGCCCGCCGAGACACTCGACGGTCACCGCATCGTGCTGCGCGCGAACGTGGCCACCCCGGCCGAGGCCCGCGCCGCGCTGGCCACGGGCGCCGAAGGCGTCGGCCTGCTCCGCACCGAACTCCCCTTCCTCAACCATCGCGCCTGGCCCACCCGCGCTCAGCACGCGGCGACCCTCGTCCCCGTCCTGCGCGCTCTCACCGGGCAGGTGGTCACGGCGCGCACGCTCGACTTCGCCGACGACAAGCTGCCGCCGTTCCTCGCCGAAAGCCGCGAGGACGGGCGGCTCGGGCGCGGTCTGCCCCTCATGCTCGCCCAACCGGACGCCTTCGCCGACCAGTTCCGCAGCCTCCTCGGCGCCGGAGCCGACACCGATCTGCGCATCATGATCCCCATGGTCGCGGGCGTCGACGAACTCCGCGCCTGCCGACGCCTCCTGGAGGCCGCGGCTACCGAAGCCGGCGTTCCCGTGCCACCCCTGGGCATCATGGTGGAACTGCCCGAAGCGGTCGCCGCCGCCGACGACCTCGCCCGCGAAGCCGCCTTCTTCTCCATCGGCAGCAACGACCTCACCTGCCAGATCCTGGGCCTGGACCGGCGCGACCCCGCCGCCACCCCTGCCATGGCGGCACACCCCGCCGTACTCGACGCCATCGCCCGCGTCGTTGCCGCCGCCCACCGCCACGACCGCCAGGTCTCCGTCTGCGGCGACGCCGCCGCACACCCCCTGGTGGCGCCTCTCCTCATCGGCCTCGGCTGCGACGGCCTCTCGGTCGGCCCCGCCGCCCTCGACGAGGTCCGGTCCCGCATCCGCCGCCTGCGCCACGACACCTGCGCCTCCCTGGCCGCCGTCGCCCTCACCCGCGAGACGCCCGAAGAGGTCTGGCGACTTGTCGAGCAGTGTGGTCAGCCGTCGCTGCCCTGGGAAGAACGCGCCTGAACTGTGCGGGGGCGAAGTCGTGTCTTTGTTGTGAGACTGCTGTGGAGCAGTGTGGCGGTGTTCTGGTTTGATGCCCCACGTGTCGCTGCACGAACTGCGCATGACGGTGCTCGGCGAGGTCGGTGCCGGGTTCCGGGGTCGGCCGCTGGAGCTGGGCGGGCGGCGGCAGCGTGCCGTGCTCGCCCTGCTGATCGTCGCCCGCGGCTCGGTCGTCTCCCGTGACCGGCTGGTCGAACGGGTCTGGGGCGGCACACCGCCGCCCAGTGCCGCCGCCTCGCTGCACGCCCACGTCTCCCACCTCAGGCGCTGCCTCGAACCGGAGCGGGAGGCCAGGGCGCGCGCCGGGGTCATCGTCAGCGAGGGGCCGGGCTACGCCTTGCGGCTGCCGGAGGACGCGGTGGACGCCTGGCGGTTCGAGGCGGCGCTGCGGTCCGCCGCCGTGCACTCCGACCAGGACCGGCTCTCTCAGGCGGTGTCCGTCCTGGAATCCGGGCTCGCCCTGTGGCGGGGCCCCGCCTACGCGGAGTACGCCGCCGAGTCCTGGGCCCGCCCGGAGGCGGTGCGCCTCACCGAACTGCGCGAGCTGGCCCGTGAGCGCCTGCTCGCCGCCCGACTCGCCCGCGGCGAGGACGCCGTTCTTGTCCCCGAGCTCGAATCCCTGGTCGCCGAGGACCCGCTCCGTGAGGAACGCCGCCGTCTTCTCGCCCTGGCCCTGTACCGCTCCCACCGCCAGGCCGACGCCCTGGATACCCTGCGCCGCGGGAGGAAGCTGCTGCCGGCCGGGTCCTGCGCGCCAGGGACGGCCCTGGGCGACCTGGAAGCCAGGATTCTCGCCCAGTCTCCCGCGCTGGATGCCCCTTCGGGGTTCGTCCCACGCCCCGCCCCACGCACCGACGTACTCGTGGAGCGGGATCTGCAGATCGCCGAGCTGCGCGACAGCCTGCGCGCGGCGACGGACGGCAGACCCGGCGTCGTGCTCATCGAGGGCCCGGCCGGCATCGGCAAGAGCCGCCTGCTCGGCGAGGTCGCCGAACTGGCCGCCGGTGAACGGGTCCTGACCCTCACCGCCAGGGGCAGCCAGCGGGAGAAGGACTACGGCTACGGGGTCGTACGCCAGTTGTTCGAGCGGGTGGTGAGCGGCAGTGAGGAGTCCCTCCTCGCCGGGGCCGCCGTCGCGGCGGGCGCGGTCTTCGGAGGGGCACGGGGACAGCAGCCGCAGAGTTTCGCCGTGCTCAACGGTCTGTGCGAACTGACGCGGAAGCTGGGGCAGGACCGTGGGCCGCTGGTGTTCGCCGTGGACGACGTGCAGTGGTGCGACAGCGGTTCGCTGCGGTTCCTGGCGTATCTGGCGGGCCGGCTCGAAGGCCTGCCGGTGCTCCTCGCCCTCACCCTGCGGACGGGGGAGCAGCAACAGGGCGACGAGCTGCCGGGGGCGCTGACGACGGATCCCCCGGTGGTGCGGATCAGGCCCACACCCTTGACGGCGAGTGGGGTCGCCGGACTCGTACGCCGAACGCTCGGTGAGGAGCCCCACGAGGAGTTCACGGCGGCCTGCCATCGCGCCACGGCCGGAAACCCGCTGTTGCTGCGGCAGTTGCTGCGGGCGCTGCACGCGCGCGGGACACGGCCCGACGCCGCGCACAGCGGGGAGGTCGCCGAGACCGGGGCGCGCGCGGTGTCCGGGCTGGTCCTCGGCCGGATCGCGCGGCTGCCCGAAGGCGCACGGGCCGCCGCGCAGGCCGTCGCCGTGCTGGGAGACGGGGCGGCGACCCTCGCCGAGGTCGCCGCGCTCATGGAGCGGCCGGAGACGGAGGTGGCGCAGGCGATCGTGCCGCTCGTGCAGGCGGACATCCTGCGCGACGGCCGGCCCTACGCCTTCGTCCACCCCCTCGTCGGGGACGCCGTCTACCGCGAACTGCCTCCCGGTGAGCGGCAGTTGAGCCATGAGCGGGCGGCCCGTGCGCTGTCCGCCGCGGGCGCACCACCGGAGCGCACGGCGGCCCAGCTGCTGCTCGCCCCGAACCGGGGCGACCCGGCTGTGGTGGACATCCTCTGCGCGGCCGCCCGTGAGGCCGCCGGCCGGGGCGCCCCCGACGCCGCCGCCACCTACCTCACCCGCGTTCTCGACGAACCGCCCGCCCCGGAACGCCGCCCCGAGGTGCTCCTCGAACTCGGGCGCGCCGAGATGCTCGGCAACGGCCCGGCCGCCGTCGACCACCTGCGCCAGGCCTACGACACCCTCACCGACCCGCAGCGCAGAGCGGTCGCCGCCCTGCTGCTCGCCCGGATCCTGGTCTTCGCCGGCGGCCATGGCCAGGCCACCGAGTTCGCCCGCCGGGCGGCGGCTGAACTGCCCGCCGAGCTGAGCGACGAACGGCAGGGGCTGCTGGCGCTGGAGCGCATCAGCGGCTTCATGCACGGCCTGGACCAGCGGCTGTGGCGCACCGTCGAGGACCCCGTCGTTCAGGGCGAGGGCCCCGGCGCCCGGATGCTCGCCGCCAACCTCGCCCGGGAGGCCGCCTCGGACGGCAGCAACCGGACCCGGGCCGTCGAACTGGCTCGCTTCGCCGTCGCCGACGGGGTGCTCCAGGCCGCCGGGGAGGAAATGCTCTGGTACACCGCCGCCGTCGTGCTGCACCTCGCCGACGAGGAGGTCGGCGAGCTGTGGGAGGCGGCGGTGGCCCGCGCCGTCGAGCGTGGCTCACTGTTCTCCGTGCTCGCCACCCACCTCTGGCGCGGCTTCACCCAGTGGCACCACGGAGACCTGAACGCGGCACGGAAGTCGCTGGAGACCGCGGTCGGACAGTCGGAGATCTGGGGTCTCGCGCCGGGCGCCCCGCAGGGCCGCACCTTCCTGACCGCCGTCCTGCTGGACCTCGGCGACACCGCGGGGGCCCGCGCCTGTCTGGAGCGGATGCGCGGCTGGATCCGGGGAACGGAAGGGCAGCGGCTGCTGGGGGAGAGCGAAGCAGGCGTGCTGCACGCGGAAGGCCGCTACGAGGAGGCGCTGGCCGCCCTCGACGGCGTGCGGCACCTCCAGCCCGCGATGGCCAACCCGGCCTGGTGGCCGTGGTCGTTGCTGCGGGTGCGCGCGCTCGCGGGCCTCGGCCGCCGGGCCGAGGCGCTGGCCCTGGCCGAGGAGCAGCTGACGGTCGCCCGCGGGTGGGGAGCCCCCAGCACGCTGGGGCGGGTGCTGCGGATCGTCGGACAGCTGCGCGGGCCCGAGGGCGAGCCCCAACTACGCGAGGCGGTCACCCTCTTGGAGCACGGCCCGGCACGCCTGGAGTACGCCCGCGCACTGCTTGCGCTGACCGCACTCGCCCCGGAGGACGAGTCCCGCTCCTTGCTGAGCCGGGGGCGGGGCATCGCGCGGGAGTGCGGGGCCGTGGGGCTCGCGGAGCACGGCCTAACAGGCGTAGGTGAAGCTGGTCGAGGCCGTCACCCGCTCCGGCGCGAGCACTTCGAGGGTGGCGGTGGCCTTCATGGTGCCGCGGCCGTCGAAGCTCCAGCGCAGCACGACCTTTGAGCTGGTGACGTTCCTGCCGACCTCCTGGTGGAGGACGGCCGACGCCGTGCCGTCGCTGCGCTTCCAGCGATATTCGACGGTGCCGGCACGGCCGTCCGTCTTGAGGACTCCGGTGACGACGACCGTCTTCGCGCAGTGGCCGACCTCGGGCGCCGTGACCGTGGCGTCCAGCACGTTCAGCGGCGGTCCGGCAGCCGTGCAGGAGCGCATGGCCAGTACGACGGCCACCACGACCGCGACCACCACCAGCAGGTACCGCAGTTCGCGTCGCCACCACGGCCGGGGGCGCCGGGCCGTCACGCCGGACGCGACCTCCGGGGTGACCGTGCCCCGCCAGATGCCCGTCGCACGGTTGTCGGCTGTGCCCGGCGCACCGGGCACGCCGGGCCCGAAACGGGTCTCGTCCTCGGCCGCTTCCGAGGGCGGAAGGTGCAGGGTCGCGGCCGGATCCGTCGGCGGGAGGGTGGCGGTGAGGTCGGGGTCGCCGGGCTGGGACGCCGGGTCGGTGCGGGCGAACCGCAGTCGGGGGTCCTCGGAGGGTGCGCTCATCGGGGCGGGTCGCAATCGACGGGAGCCGCAGTGGACTGGAAGGAACCGTTGCCGGAGTCGGCGGCGGGATCGGTGGTGATCCTGACGCCGAGGTAGCTGGAGCGGGTGGGAACGGGGAAGGCGTGGGTGTAGCGGCCCGAGATCTGGGTCTTCCCCTTGGGCAGCGCGACCGGGTCGGTGGCGACGACGGTGCCCACGGCGTCCGCCGAGTCACTGACGTACCAGCTGAGGTAGAGCGTGCCGTCGGCGGCGCCGTCTGTCGTCACACTCACCGAGGCCACGATGGTGCAGGTGGCCGAGGTAGGGCCCACCGCGTTGATCTGCGCCGAGGTGACGTCGAGGGTGGGCGGGGGCGTGGGGGTGCCGCTCCCGCTCGTGGGGCCACCGCTCGTCGTGGCCCCGCCTCCGCTGGTGGAGCCACCGCTGCTCGTGGTCGTACCGCCGCCGGTGGTGGTCCCCCCGCCGCCCGTGCTGCTCGTCCCGCCGCCCGTCGTGGACGTCGTCCCACCTGCGCCCGACGACCCGCCGCCCGTGCCGCCGGCCGTTCCGTCGGCGCTGGGTGAGGCGCCGTCCTGCCCGGACGCCGACGGGGACGGAGAGCCGCTCCCGGACGGCGACGCAGAGCTGTCCGATGCCGAGGGGCTGCCGTCGGGGGAGTCGGCCGACCCACTCGGACCGGTCCCGTCGCCGGAGTCACCGGACCCGGCGCCGTTCGTCGTGCGGTGCCCACCGCCGCCACCCGTGGCGACCGCCGTCACGGCGACCCCGCCCACCACCAGCACGACCCCCGCCGCCAGTCCGGCCAGGATCTTCCCCCTTCTGCCGGGCAGCCGACGGGCGCCCGGCCCGAGGGTGGTCGTGGCCAGGGCGGTCGTGCCCGAGGCCGTACCGTCCGAGAGCGGGAAAAGCAGGAGGAACAGGGCGGCGAGGGCGGCGAGTTCGCGTCGGCCGTTCTCCTCCCAGTCCTCTCCGTACGCGCCCGCTGCGACGGCCTCGAGTTCCTCGACGAACGCCGCCGCGCTCTCCGGGCGCTCCTCGGGCGTCTTGGCGAGGCCCCTGCGGATCAGCGGGCGCACCGGTTCGGGAGCCAGCTCGGCCGGGATCGGTGCCTCGATGTGCTGGACGGCCAGCTCGGCCAGCGTCCGGCCCGGGTAGGGCTTCATCCCGGTCAGGCACTCGAAGAAGGTCGCGGTCGCCGCGTACACGTCGGTGGCCGGTCCGGCCGCACCGCCGGTCCACTGCTCGGGCGCCATATAGGTCGGGGTCCCCGAGGCACTGGCGGCCACCCCGCTCGGCACGGCGATGCCGAAGTCCACCAGTTTGGAGGAACCGTCGGCGGCGACCAGGACGTTGTCCGGCTTGTAGTCGCGGTGCACGACCCCTTCCGCGTGCGCGGCCGCGAGGCCGAGCAGCGACCCCTTGAGCACGACGAGCGCGGCCTCGGGCGTCGTGGCGCCGTGCTCGCGCAGCAGCTTGCGCAGCGGCACGCCGTCCACCAGCTCCATGACGATGGCGGCCCCGCGCGGACTCTCCACGTACTCGTACAGCGCCACGACATGGGGGGAGCGGAGTTCGCCCAGCAGCCGGGCCTCGGCGCGGAAGACCTCACGGAAGGCGGGGTCGTCACAGAGCTGTTCGGCGAGGTACTTGATCGCCACATGGGTGCCGGTGGTGTCGTGCGTGGCCAGGACCACCCGGCCGCTGGCCCCCGAGCCCAGCTCCTTGTTCTGTGTGTAGCCGGGGACCGCCCACGGCCCCCCGCCGCGTATCGCTTCGCTCATGTCCTGTGCATCCGGCCCGTCCCCCGGACCGCCCCCGTTCGTGCTCTTGCGGTGCGTCTGCCTCGTGATGCGTCTGCTTCCTCTGGGACATGGACGATGCACCACCGGTCTTGCGAACCGCTTGCAAGCCGATCGCAAGTCGGGCGTCGGATTCTCCTCCCGACGGCCTGTCGTACGCCGGTCACACAGGGGGGAATCGGCGTACGACGCCGTCCTTGGAGGTGTCCTGGCAGGTCACGGCATGCAGGGACCGCCGGGCACGCATGTGCTCCAGACGAGCCGGGCCGTCGGCCGCAAGGGCGAGCGCCTCCCGGAGTTCGGTCGCGCCGTCGGGCCCGCGCACCTCACCGAGCAGCCGCAGCACCCGGGCGACCGCCCCGGGTGCACCCCACCGGCGGGCCAACGACAACTGCTCCCGTGCGAGCCGTTCGGCCCGGTCCCGCTCACCCAGCCCGGTCAGCGCCCGCACCCGCAGCAGTTCCCCGTCCCACCACACCGGATTCACCACCTGGGGCTGGAGATGCCGTACGCCGTCCAGTGCGGCCAGCGCCTGCGCGTACCGGCCCTCCGCGATCAGCACCCGAGCCTCGCTCTCCCCACGCAACCGCGCCCCTTCGACGCCCGCGCTCCGCTGCCGCATCCGCTCCATACAGGCACGGGCCGCGGCGACGTCCCCGAGGTCGAGCAGCACACCCGTCAGAAACGCCCGGCACTGCGGGGCGCCAGGTGTGACGCCCCACGCGCCGAACTGCTCGAGGGCCGCCTCCAGCGACCGGCGCGCCCGGTCCGACTCGCCGTGCCGCCACCGGGTGAACCCCTGCCACAGATGCGCCGAGAGCGCCCCGACCAGCGACCCCCGCTGCCCGGCGTACGTCAGCGTCTCGTCCCACAGCCGCCTCACGTCCTCGCCGGCCAGATGCAGCACCACGCCCGCGGTGCACCAGGAGAGGATCTCGCCGCTGTGCAGCAGTACCCGTTCGGTCAGCGCGAAGCGGGCGGAGGCGACGGCCGCGGCACGGTCGAGTTCCCGTACGGTGGCCTCCCTCGCCGCCTCGGCGGCGAGCATACGGGCGCCGGGCCCCTCGCCCAGGGGAGGTGGCAGCTGACCGTCCGTGCCGTCGGCGCCCGCGGTCCGGAGCCCGTGCGCGAAGGCGCCGAACCGGGCCACAGCCACCAGTGCCTGCCACTCGTCGGCGGTGCCGTCCGCAGCGGCTCGCCCGGCGGGCGGCAATTGCGCCGCCGCCCGCGCCGCGAACTCGGCCGCCTCACCGGGCCTGCCGGTGTAGATCAGCGTCTGCGCGAGCAGACGAGCGGCCCCCGCGGCCGACGGCGACGCCTCGTACGCCTCCCGCAGATGCCGGGCCGCCGCCGGCCCGTCCACGAGGGCTTCCGCCCGGCCGAGTTCCAGCAGCACCGTGGGCCGGACGTCCCGCGCGGGCGGTTCGAGCAGCGCCCGCGTGAGCAGGGTGGCGGCGGCGTCGTTGGCGCCTCGGGCACGCGCGCGTGCCGCCGCGGTGCGCAGGACGTCGACCACCCAGGGGTCGCCGCGGTAGGGGACCAGGAGCAGATGCGCGGCGATCCGCTCGGGAGCCGCCCCGGCACGGTCGAGCACCCGTGCCGCCCTTTCATGCAGCGCGGGGCGCTCCCGCTGGGACACCCTCCGCAGCACGGCCTCGCCGGTCAGGGGATGGACGAAGTCCAACGGGTACCGGTCACGGACCACGTCGGCCCGCACCAGGGCCGCCGTCGCCGCGGCCACGTCCTGCTCGGGCAGCTCCGCGAAGGCGGCGACCGCCGGCAGCGAGGCCCCGCCGCCGAGGGCCGCGATCGCCCGGACGACGTCAGCGGTGGCGGACGGCAGCCGGTCCAGACGGGGGAGCAAGAGGCCGGAGACGGCACGGATGCCGGCCTCCTCCACGAGGCGCGGATCTGTCCCCTCTCCCGCCGTCTCCAAGGTCCCGAGCACGTGTGTCAGCAGCAGCGGCAGCCCCGCCGACACCCGGTGGCAGGCCTGGACGACGTCCTCATGCACCAGGGCGCCGAGCCGTTGCCGTACGAGACGCTCGACACCTGCCGCGCCGAGCGGCTCCGGCCGGATGTGCACCACCGTCGGGTCCTGCACGAGGTCGGCCAGGACCTGCTCGTTCTCGTCCAGGGCAGCGAGGTCCCCGGTGCGCAGGGCGGTGACCACGAGTATCGGCAGGGTCTGGATGCGCGGCAGCAGATGGGCAAGGAAGCGCAGGGACGCCGTATCGCACGCCTGTAGATCGTCCACGAGGAGGAGCAGGGGCCGCCGCGCCGGGTCGTCGGCGGTGACCAGGCGCTCGGTGAGCCGGTACAGCGCGTGCAGACCGTCGAAGCCGTCCGGCCCGTCGGCAACCGGCATGGAAGCGGCCGACAGCAGGCCGGCCTGCTCGGTGGCTTCCGGGCCGAGCAACTGGCGTACGACGTCGTAGGGTTCACCCGGGCGCGTGAGCGAGGAAGCGTGCGCACCGTGTACCCGTACGCCCGACTCCCGGCCCGACCGGGCCGCCTCCGCCAGCAGTGCGCTCCGGCCGATACCGGCGGGACCCTGCACACACACCAGTCCGCCGCGGCCCGCGACCGCGTCCGACAGACACTCCTGCAGCTCGGCCAACTCGTGTGCCCGCTCGACGAGTCGGCCGGAGGTGGGTGTGGGGGCCGGCGCAGCAGCCGGCACCGGCAGGGCGAGGCGCGGTGCTTGGGAAAGGACCTCGGCCTCTACGCCGCGCAGGGCCGGACCTGGATCAATGCCCAACCGGTCGGCAAGAGTGCGGCGGGCGCGACGCAGTACGGCCAGGGCCTCGGCCTGGCCACGGGCTCGGTAGCAGGCGAGGGCCAGCAGGGACCAGCGCTCCTCGCGCAGGGGCTGTTCGGCGACGAGGTCCTCGGCCTCGTCGAGCAACACCTCGCCGTTCTCCCCGCGCTCCAGGCGGGCCGCCAGCAATCGCTCCCGTACCACCTCACGCAGCTCCGCGAGGCGCGCCGCCTCCGCCCGTGCCCAGGGCGCGTCCTCGAACCCCGCGAAGGCCGGGCCTCTCCAGAGGGCGAGCGCCTCGGTGAGCAGGCCGGCCTTCTCCGTCACCGAAGTCGCGGGCCGGCCGGCCTGTTCGAGGAGCGCTTCGAACCGCCAGGCGTCGACCTCCTCGGGGGCGAGACGGATCGCGTAACCGGAGCCCTCCCGTACGAGGACGCTGCTGCGGGAACCGGTCGTGCGGGCCGGTTCCAGCTCGCGCCGCAGCCGCGAGACGTATGCCTGCAGAGCACCGACCGCGCTCGGCGGCGGCTCCTCGCCCCACATGGCGTCGACCAGCCGGTCACAGGTGACCGCACCGCCCCGGGCCAGCACCAGCAGCACGAACAGCGCACGCGGCCGGGGCCCGCCGAGGCTCAGGACCCGTCCGCCAAGTGTCACGGTCAACGCACCGAGAACACCGACTCGCAGCCCGGCGGCCTCACGGGACTCCGGCCCCGGGGCGCCCGGTCTCGGCCCCTCGCCGCCGGCGTGCTCCATACGCCCAATAGTGCCTGGCATGTGCCCATGCAGAAGGGCCCCGCACGAGTGGCGGGGCCCACAGGGTCAGCAGGTGGAACTGGTCTGGGTGAGCAGGCCCAGCCGCCACGGCAGGCTGTTGTAGTCACCGCCGGCGTTGGGGTCCTTGCCCTGGTACAGGTACTGCAGCTTGCAGGCCGGGATCGTGAGCGTCTGGTCGTAGCCCGCGCGGATCATCTCGCCGTGGCTGATGTCCCGGCTCCAGGTACCGGCGGGGAACGTCACGTTGCTCGCCCTGGCGAACGGGTTGCTCTCGGACGCGGCCAGCGGCGACCACGAGCCGGCCAGGCTGCTCGCGGTCCAGGAGCGGAAGTAGCGTCGGCCGTCCGAGCCGACGGCCTCGACGAGCAGGAGGTACTGGTTGCTGCCCTGCACCTTGTACACGTTGCTCGCTTCGAACAGGGCGTACTTGTTGGAGTCCTGGGCCGCGATCACGGTGTTGGTGAAGCCGTTCGGGAACTGGCCGACGGTCGTCTGCGAACGGTAGAGGTGCCCGTTGTCGTCGGAGGAGAACAGATAGCAGTTGGCGCTGTCGCAGATCACCCACATGTCGACCCAGTTGCCGCCTCCGATGTGCTGCCGGATGATGTCCGGCATCGACGAGTAGAAGTTGCGCGGCGCGCTCCACCCGTTGGGATTGCTGATGTCGGAGTTGGTGGAGTACGAGGCGTTGCCGGTCTGGTAGACGAGGTACCACAGGCGCTGCGGCGCGTAGTAGAACACCTGCGGCGCGGCCCGGTAGCCGGTGCCGATGGCGGTGCGGTCCAGATAGTGGTGCGTGGCCGAGCCGGCCTGGGACCAGTCACTGAAGTTCAGGTACACCAGGCTGTACCCGGAGGAACTGGCCACGCTGGCGAACACGTGGTACTTGCCGTTGTAGTAGACGACCGTCGGATCCTTGATCCCGGCGATGTTGTGCGTGGCGTCCGGTTTGGGCGCGATCAGCGGGCCGCTGGAGCTCCATGAGTAACGGGCGGGCAGGGCGGCGTCACCGGCAGTGCTGCGGCTGGTGGCGGGCGTGCCGCCCATCGCCGACAGCGTCGCGTTGTACGCCGGCTTCTTGTTGCCGTTGCGGTCGAACAGCAGGGGGTTGTCCCCGCTGCGCCAGGAGTCGCTGTCGCGGATGCCCCACACGGTGATGCCGTTGCAGCGCGGCACGTTCAGGCAGGCCCGGACGGTGTTCGCGTACGCCGTCGGCGAGGCCTGCGCGATGTCCAGCTCGGTGATCTGGACGTCCACACCGAGGGCGGCGAAGTTCGACAGTGTGGTCTGGAAGCTCGCGGGCGGACCGCCGGTGCCGAAGTGGGACTGGAAGCCGACGCAGTCGATGGGCACACCGCGGGACTTGAAGTCGCGCACCATGCGGTAGACGCCCTGGGTCTTGGCGTCCGACCAGTTCTCGATGTTGTAGTCGTTGTAGCAGAGCTTGGCCGCCGGGTCGGCCGACCGTGCGGTGCGGAAGGCCTGCTCGATGAAGCCGTCGCCCAGCAGGTTCTGGAACACCGAGGAGCGGTGCTGGCCGCTGCCGCCGTCGGCGAAGGCCTCGTTGACCACGTCCCAGGCGTAGATCTTGCCCTTGTAGTGGTTCATGACGGTGGTGATGTGGTTGTTCATCACGCTGCGCAGGGTGTTCGCGTCCCTGATGGAGCCGACCCAGCCGGGCAGTTGGGAGTGCCAGACCAGGGTGTGGCCGCGCATCCGCTGACCGTGCGCCGTGGCGTGGCTGACGATCTGGTCGCCCGGGCCGAAGTTGAAGTTGCCGCGGGACGGCTCGGTCGTGTCCCACTTCATCTCGTTCTCGGGTGTGATCGCGTTGAACTCGCGGTCCAGGATCCTGCCGTACGTGCTGTCGCCGAGCCGCCCGGCGGCCACGGCGGTCCCGAAGTACCGTCCGGACTGGGCCGCCTGGGCGCCCAGTGTGGATGCCTGGATCGTGGGGCCGGGCGCGCCGGACGCGGTGCCGGGTACCACCAGGGCGGCCAAGGCGAGCAGGCCTAAGAGGGGGACTCGGCGACGGCCGAGTTGCTTCAGCGTGTTCATTCTTCTCCTCGGATTGATGTGTTCATGACATCCAGAGCTGCTGGTTTTGTGCGGAATTTCGAATGTCAGTCGGCTTGCCGAGCAGTTCGGATGATAGGGACGCGCCAAGGCACGTCAATCCCTCTCGCATGATTCGATGTCGACATCGAAAGTTTCGGAACCTTCACCTGCCAGGTAGCTGGGAGGTGAAGCTGCTTCGACGGAAGGACTGACGTGCTCGATCGTCGGCCTGGTACTCGCTGCACCCTGGTTTTCGTAATGCCCGACGAAAGTTGTGGGCGGTCGGCGAGATCAGTGTCGCGCGAACTGGACCCGGGTCGGCTGCACGACGTCCGGCCGCAGGGCGATCCCGCTGACGGTCAACTGCTCCCCGTACAGGTCCGTGACTCTGATCGAGCCGCCGCATCCGGCGCCGTTGGCGGAAATGAAGTAGTTGTAGTCGGTGCGCGGCAACTGCCGCCAGCCGCCCGAGGTGCGGACCTCCAGCCGCGCCACCGGGTTCCGGTGGCCGATCACCTGGATGCCGCACCAGTACGGGCTGGACCCGGTCTTGTACCTGATCGACATCGTGCCGACCGTGCCGGGGCTCACCAGCCGCCAGGTGATCGGCAGCCGGCCGACCTTGAGGTCGGCGAGCTTGGCGAAGGCCTGCTGGCTGAGGTCCAGTTGACCGGGTGCGCAGGGCAGGGGGCATTCGTTGGTGATCCGTACGGTGACGGAGGCACCGTTGGCCGCGTGGACGAGCACGTACGCACCGCACGCCCTGGACGTCTCGTAGTCGGTGGTGTTCATCGCGGCGATCATGAGGTCGTCGCTGGGTCCGAACAGACAGGCGCCGTTTCCGTCACCGGCCGCGTAGGCGGTGGCAACCCCTGTGTAGGTGGTGTTGGGCCGGATCCGCCCTGCCGCTACTGCCGTGGTGGACGCCGTCCGCCCGGAGCGCGGGGTGACTTTGGCCGACGGACGGGCTGACGGCCTGGTCGCGGTGGCCTTCGGCGTCGCCGTGCCGGTCGTGGTCGGGGACGCCGACGTGGCCGCGGCGTGCGCCTCGGCCGAGCCGGCGGCGCTCATCTGGGTGGTGGCGGAGGGGGTGCCCGCGGCTGACTCTGCCTTCGCCCCGCCGCCGGGGAAAGCCCCCATGACCATGTAGGCGAGAATGCCTGCGGCGGCCAGTGCCAATGTGGTGCCCAGCAGGAGTCGGCGTCTGTGCCTGCGCTCCCGCGCGGCCTGCCTCGCTGTCTTCATACCTGTCCGTTCGGAAGATGGAACCGATGGTGCACTGCTCAGTTGCCGCCGGCCGCGAAAAGGTTGCCGACCTTTTTCTCGGTGTGGCACTGGCCGTTCCGGTCTTCCGGCCGGACGGCGGCTGCGGTGGCGCACCAGGGGTACGCCACCGCAGCCGCTCGCAGGCTCCCGGGATCAGAGGGCCGTGAAGGTCCACAGCAGGTTCGTACTGCTGCCGTACGTCCACTGCTTGGTGAGGGAGCCCGAGGCGACGTTGCCGCCGCCGTCGAGGACCAGGCCGGTGGTGCGGTTGGCGATCGAGTAGCTGCCGCCGCCCCGGCTGGTGATCTTCCACTGCTGGTTGGTGCCGCCGTTCCAGGCGGCCTGTCGGGCCGCGGAGCCGTCGGCGGTGGCGCCCCAGCCGTCGGCGACCATGCCGTTGGTGCGGTTGACCAGCTTGTAGTAGCCGCCGCCCACGTCGACCGCCTGCCACTGGAGGTTGGAACTGCCGTTCCAGGTCCACTGCTTGAGGTTGGACCCGGAGGCCACATTACCGCCGCTGTCCAGGGCGAGTCCGTCGGTGACGTTGGTGATCCGGAAGTACGACGCCGGGTTGAACTGGACCCTCAGCGAGGTGATCTGATCGTTGTTGCCGGTGACCCGCAGATCGGGGTTGTCGGCGGTGAACGTCCAGGCGGTGCCGGTGAAGTTGTCACCGGAGTAGCCGATCACCTGGTAGCCCTGGGCCGGACGGAGGGAGGAGATGCTGCGCGCGCCCACTCCCGCCGCGGTCAGGTCGGCCGCGGTGTAGTCGCCGAGGGCGAACGTGGCGGAGCTGCCCGTGTAGTTGACGTCCGTGAAGGCGACGGCCCCGGCGAGCGGCGTCACGGCCGGGATGGTGCCGGAGAAGGAGAGCTTCAGGACATAGGCGTTGGCGCTGTACGGCGCGGAGGACGGCAGGGTGACCGTGAGGCCGGAGGCGCTCTGGGTAGGCGTCGGCAGGTCGATGTAGGTGCCGGCGGTGGAGCCGAGAAGCTTCACCGAGGTCAGTGACGACAGGTTGATGCTGCCCGAGCCGAGTGTCTTGATCGTCAGCGAACTGCCCGGCCAGCCCAGGACGGTGACGTACAGGACGTTGTTGTCCTTGTTGCGGGTGAAGCGGATGTCCTGCGCCGTGCCGGCCGTCGGATTGGTGAAGGCGCCGCCGCCCATCTTCGTCGGGCCCTCGCCGTACACGCTCCACGCGCGCGTCGAGTAGATCGACTCGCCGAAACGCTTCAGGTGGTCGCCTATGCCGAGCAGGACGTCCTTCTGCGCCTGGGGGATGGTGCCGTCGGCCATCGGCGCGATGTTCAGCAGCATGTTGCCGTTCTTGCTGACCCGGTCGATGAACGAGTGCAGCATCTGCTGGACGCTGTAGTAACCGATGCCCTGCGTGTAGCACCAGCTGGAGCTGGAGATGCTGTCGTCGGTCAGCCAGTACGGCGTGGTGATGTCGGCCGGACCACCGCGCTCGTAGTCGAAGACCTCGCCCTTGTTGTCGAATCCGTCCTTGTAGGTGGCGACCACCTCACGGCCCCAGCTGTTGGCCTGGTTGTAGTAGTACGACAGGAAGTTCAGGCGCTGGGTCTCGTCGACGGCGTCCAGCTTGAAGTCCTGCCACAGGATGTCGGGCTGGGCGCGGTCGATGACCTCCTTGAGCTTGTCGTACCAGAGCTGGTTCTCCGCGGCCGAGCCCAGCTGCCCGTAGAGCTTCTTGAGGCTGGGGTCCGTCTGGGCGGGGACGTATTCGTAGAAGCCGTTGTAGTGGTAGGCGTGGTGCATGGCGACCAGCAGCTTGAGGCCCTTGGCGCGGATGGCCGTGGAGAACAGCTTCAGGAGGTTCAGCCCTGGGCCCTTGTTCACCGAGTTCCACTCGTTGACCTGGCTGTCCCACATGGAGAAGCCGTCATGGTGCTCGGCGACCGGGCCGGCGAACCTGGCGCCCGCGTCGACGAACAGTTGCGCCCACTCGTCGGGGTCGAAGTTCCCGCCCGCCGACTTCAGCTTCGGCGCGAACTTCACGAAGTTGCCCGCGAGGTCCTGCGCTCCGTTGATGAAGTTGTGGTACGGCCACGCCGACGGCTGGCCGTAGGTCGCGATGTGGTGCTGGTTGGCGTTGCTGCCCGCGTTGTACATGTTGCGCGGGTACCACTCGCTTTCGTACGCGGGAACGCTGAAGACGCCCCAGTGGAAGTAGATCCCGAACTTCGCGTCCTGGAACCACTCCGGCGCCGGCGGGTGCTGGTCGACCGAGTTCCAGTCGGGCGTGTACGTGCTGGGCGCCGCCTGGGCGGTGCCGACGCCGAACACACCTCCGGCGACGGCGGCAGCGGCCACGCAGGTGGCGCCGGCCAGGAAGTGGCGTCTGCTGAGCGAACTGGACATGGAACATCCCTGGTTCAGAAGGGGACAGGGGAGTTGCAGCGGGCCGCTTGTTACGGATGAAGGTCGGCCATGTCTCCCTGGGATGTCAACCAGCGTGCAGGGATGAAAAGCGCTGCACTGCTTGGCGATTAGACCTGCTTGCACCGTGTTTAGGCCGTTTTGGTATCACGCAAACATGGCATGTCTGTCGAGGTCTCGCGGTCGAACCACGCTGACCCGCCGCTGCAGATTGATGGGATGCATCTTCAGTCTCGGGGACGCCAGTCGTATCGGCCAGACGGCTGTGACCTGCTGATTCAATTCGAGTTCGACAAGGGTCTAGACAGCGGTTCGAACTCACGCCTATAAACATCCCATCTCTACCGCACGGCGATACGCAGATGTCGTCGAGGCGAAACATCTCCCGCCCAGGGACGAGCGCGAGGAAGCATCGATGAGACTCAGGACCGCCCTCTGTTCAGCCGTCTCCGCCGTGTCCGCAGTGGCGCTGCTCAGTGCGTGCAGCAGCAGCTCCACCACGTCGGCGTCGTCGGGCGACAAGCCGCTGGTCGGCGTGGACTACCCGCGCTCCGACACCGACTTCTGGAACTCCTACATCAAGTACACGCCCCAGTACGGCAAGGAGCTGGGGCTGGACCTGAAGACCACCAACTCGCAGAACGACGTCGCCAAGCTGACCGCCAACGCGCAGACCTTCATCAGCCAGGGCGTCAAGGGCATCGCGATGGCCCCGCAGGACACCGCCGCCATCGCGCCCACCCTCGCGCAGCTGGAGGCGAAGAAGATCCCGGTCGTCACCGTCGACACCCGCCCCGACAGCGGCAAGGTGTTCATGGTCGTACGCGCCGACAACCGCGCCTACGGCGAGAAGGCCTGCCAGTACCTGGGCACCAAGCTGGGCGGCAAGGGCAAGGTCGTGATGCTGGAGGGCGGTCTGGACTCCATCAACGGCCGCGACCGCACCGAGGCGTTCAACGACTGCATGAAGAAGAACTACCCCGGTATCAAGGTGCTCGGCGAGGCCACCAACTGGGACGGCGCGGTCGCGGCGCAGAAGCTCCAGACCGACCTGACGGCCAACCCGGACATCAAGGGCGTCTACATGGAGTCCAGCTTCGCCCTGTCCGGCACGCTCCAGGTGCTCAAGCAGAAGGGCCTGTTGGTGGACCCGAAGGACAAGAAGCACGTCTTCATCGTGTCCAACGACGGCATCCCCGAGGAGCTCAAGTCCATCGCCGCGGGCAAGATCGACGCCACCGTCTCCCAGCCGGCCGACCTGTACGCCAAGTACGCCCTGTACTACCTGAAGGCCGCGATCGACGGAAAGACGTTCAAGCCCGGCAAGACCGACCACGACAGCACCATCATCAAGGTCCGCGACGGTGTGCTCGAGGACCAGCTCTCCGCCCCGCTCGTCACCGCCGACGGCGCCACCTACGGCGGCGTGCCCAGCGTCAAGAGCGACGACAAGTCGCTGTGGGGCAACAACCTCGGCTGATCCTTCCCCCGGAACACAACGGCCCACGAGAACAAGGCGGTTGAGATGAGCGACGGGGAGCGAGCAGTCACCCCCGCGCCCGCCCCGGCGGACGACGGGCGGGCCCCCGCAGCCCCGCCCGTCGTCGAGGCGACGGGCATCGTCAAACGATTCGGTCCGACGGTGGCCCTGAACGGCGCCCGGATCACCATCAGGCCCGGCGAGACCCATGCGCTCGTCGGCCGCAACGGAGCCGGCAAATCGACCCTGGTGTCGGTCCTCACCGGCCTTCAGGCCCCCGACGAGGGAACCGTGACCTTCGGCGGCGAACCGGCCCCCAAGCTCGGGGACCGTGACGCCTGGCGCCGGCGCGTGGCCTGCGTCTACCAGAAGTCGACGATCATCCCCACGCTGACCGTCGCCGAGAACCTCTTCCTGAACCGGCACGACCACGGATCGAGCCGTCTCATCAGCTGGCAGGCCACCCGCCGCCGCGCACAGGAGCTCCTGTCGGCCTGGTCCGTGAACGTCGACCCGCAGAGCCCGGCCGCCGAACTGAGCGTCGAGCAGCGGCAGTTCGTGGAGATCGCCCGCGCGCTCTCCTTCGGGGCCCGGTTCATCATCCTCGACGAGCCGACCGCCCAGCTCGACGGGGCGGCCATCAACCGGCTCTTCGACCGCATCCGTGACCTGCAACGCCAGGGCGTGACCTTCCTGTTCATCAGCCACCACCTCCAGGAGGTCTACGAGATCTGCGACATGGTGACCGTGTTCCGCGACGCCCGGCACATCGTCACCGCCCCGGTCGCGGACCTGCCCCGCGCCGAGCTCGTCGCCGCCATGACCGGCGAGGCGGCCGCCGACCGGCGCGCGGAACGGGCCGTCACCCTCGACGCAGGCGCCACGCCCGCACTGAACGTGCGCGCGCTGCAGGGCGAGGGGTACGACGACGTCAGCTTCCGGATCGGGGCCGGCGAGATCGTCGGCCTCGCGGGGGCCGCCGGCAGCGGTCGTACCGAGGTCGCCGAGACCGTCGTAGGACTGCGGGCGGCAGCGGCGGGGGAGGTGGAGATCGCAGGGAAGCGGCCACGGCCGGGCAGCGTGCCCGCGGCGCTCGCCGCAGGCGCCGGGTTCGTCCCGCAGGACCGCCACCATCAGGGCTTCGTGCCCGACATGTCCATCGCCGACAACGCCACGCTGTCCGTGCCGAAGCGGCTCGGTCCGAACGGGTTCCTGAGCCGCACCCGCCGGGATCGGCTCGCCGAGGGCATGATCGAGAAGCTGGCGATCAAGACTCCCGGACCCGACCTGCCCGTCTCCGCGCTCTCCGGCGGCAACCAGCAGAAGGTCGTCATGGCCCGCGCCCTGGCCGACGACCCCCGGCTGCTGGTCCTGATCAACCCGACCGCGGGCGTGGACGTGCGCTCCAAGGAATTCCTCCTCGGCAAGGTCGAGGAGACCGCGCAGACCGGCACCGGAGTGCTCATCGCCTCCGACGAACTGGACGACCTGCGCATGTGCGACCGGGTCCTGGTGATGTTCCAGGGCCGTGTGACCTCAGAGATCGCCCGCGGCTGGCACGACCACGACCTCGTGGCCGCGATGGAAGGAGTGGACCTCCATGCCTGAAACCGTCCTCGCGGACACCGCCGCGGCGGGCGCACCGGAGCCCGCGGCGAAGCGGACCGCGCTGCTCGGCGGCCGGATACCGCTGGCCCGGCTGCGCGACCTCGCGCTCGTCCCGGCCATCGTCGTCATCGCGATCGTCGGACAGATCGTCAACCCGGTCTTCCTGCAGGCCGACAACCTCATCAACGTCCTGCAGACCATGTCCGAGATGGCCCTGCTGGTCCTCGCCCAGACGATGATCCTGATCGTCAAGAAAATGGACCTGTCGCTCGAGTCCACCATGGGACTCGCACCCGGCGTCGCGGCCTGGCTGGTCGTACCGGCCGGCGCGGGCCACGGACTGGGCCTCCTCCCCGGCGCCTGGGCCATCCCCGTCACGCTCGCCACCGGTCTGCTGATCGGCGTGATCAACGCCCTGCTGATCATCCGCTTCGGCCTCAACGGCTTCATCGTCACCCTCGGCATGCTGATCGTGCTGCGCGGTGTCCTCACCGGCATCTCCGGCGGCCAGACCTTCTTCCAGCTGCCGCCGTCGATGCTCTACCTCGGCACCACCGAATGGTTCGGGATGCCCGCGTCCATCTGGGTCTGCCTGCTGCTCTTCGCCGTCGCGATCGTGGTGCTCGGCTGGACCAGCTTCGGCCGCTCGTTGTACGCCATCGGCGGCAACGTCGACGCGGCGAAGGCCGCCGGCATCCGCACCGACCGGGTGCTGTGGATCGTCATCGTCACCGGCAGCCTGCTCGCCGCACTCGCCGGGCTGATGCTCTCCGGACGGCTGGCCTCGGTCGCCTCCGCGCAGGGCAACGGCTACATCTTCACCGTGTTCGCCGCCGCCGTCATCGGCGGGATCAGCCTCAACGGCGGCAAGGGCACCATGTTCGGCGCCTTCTGCGGCATCCTGCTGCTCTTCATGATCCAGAACGTGCTCACCCTTGCGGGTGTCCCCGCGCAGTGGATCGGCGCTCTCAACGGCCTGATCATCCTGGTCGCCCTCGCCATCTCACGCATCACCGGCGGCAAGGTCCAGGAGTGAACCGGGCGGCCCTCCCGGCCGCCCGGCACCCTCCGCCCCACCGCCATCTCGTCGCAAGGGGCCGTATCGCCCCTGCTCTCACAGGAGTTGCCGCCATGTCATCCGCCCCGTCCGCTTCCCCGGCCGCTGCCCGTATCACCGCCCTGGACGTGCTGGACGTGCGTTTCCCGACGTCCGAGCATCTGGACGGGTCGGACGCGATGAACCCCGAACCCGACTACTCCGCCGCCTACGTCGTCCTGCGCACCGACGCCCCCGACGGTCTGGAGGGCCACGCGCTGGCCTTCACCACCGGCCGCGGCAACGATGTCCAGGCCGCCGCCATCGCGGCTCTCGCCCCGCACGTGGTCGGCCTGTCCGTCGAGCAGGTCTGCGGCGACCTCGGCGCGTTCTCCCGCTCCCTGGTCCACGATCCCCAACTGCGCTGGCTGGGCCCGGAGAAGGGCGCCATCCACATGGCCACCGGCGCGGTCGTCAACGCCGCCTGGGACCTGGCCGCCAAGCGCGCCGGCAAGCCCGTGTGGCGCCTCCTCGGCGAAATGTCGCCGGAGGAGCTGGTCGCGCAGGTCGACTTCCGCTGGCTCTCCGACGCCCTCACCCCCGAGGAGGCCCTGGAGATCCTGCGCCGCGCCGAGCCCGGCCGCGCCCAGCGCATCGGCCACCTGCTCGACCGCGGCTACCCCGCCTACACCACCACGCCCGGCTGGCTCGGCTACTCGGACGAGAAGCTGGGCCGCCTGGCCCGCGAGGCCGTCGCCGACGGCTTCACCCAGATCAAGCTGAAGGTCGGCGCGGACCTTCAGGACGACATACGGCGCATGCGCGTCGCCCGCGAGACCGTCGGCCCGGACATCCGCATCGCCGTCGACGCCAACCAGCGATGGGACGTCCAGCCCGCCATCGACTGGATGCAGGCCCTGGCCCCGTACGACCCGTACTGGATCGAGGAGCCCACCTCCCCGGACGACATCCTCGGCCATGCCGCGGTCCGCAAGGCGCTCGCCCCCATCAAGGTCGCCACGGGCGAGCACATCGCCAACCGGGTCGTCTTCAAGCAGCTCCTGCAGGCCGGCGCGGTCGACATCGTGCAGATCGACTCCGCGCGGGTCGGCGGAGTCAACGAGAACCTCGCCATCCTGCTGCTCGCCGCGAAGTTCGGGGTGCCGGTCTGCCCGCACGCGGGCGGCGTGGGCCTGTGCGAGATGGTGCAGCACCTGTCGATGTTCGACTACGTCGCCGTGTCCGGCACCACCGAGGACCGTGTCATCGAGTACGTCGACCACCTGCACGAGCACTTCGTCGACCCGGTGCGCATCGCCGACGGCCACTACCTGGCGCCCACGCTGCCGGGGCTGAGCGCGCAGATGCACCCCGAGTCCCTCAAGGAGTACGCCTACCCCGACGGCCCCGTCTGGACCGCTCGTGTCTGACGCCCAGCCCCTCGTCGACGCCCACCACCACGTGTGGGACCTGGACGTCCGGCCGCAGCCCTGGCTGGAGGAGCCCGGTCACGAGGCGATCCGCCGCAACTTCAGTTCGCACGCCCTGCGATCGGCCGCGACCCGGCCGATCGCCGGACGGCGGCTGACGAGCACGGTGGTCGTCCAGTGCATCGCCTCCGTGCCCGAGACCCGTGACCTCCTCGCCCTGGCCGAAAGCGATCCGCTGATCGGCGCCGTGGTCGGCTGGGCGGACCTGACGTCCCCCGCGATCGGCGACGTGCTCGACGAGCTGCGGGCCGGGCATGCGGGCCGGTACCTGCGGGCCGTACGGCACGTCGTGCAGGCCGAGTCCGATCCGCACTGGCTCCAACGTCCGGACGTGGAAAGGGGGTTGCGAGCGGTGGGGGAGCGGGGCCTCGGGTACGACGTTCTGGTCCGCAGCCACCAGCTCCCGCAGGCGATCCGCCTCGCGGAACGGCTGCCGGAGCTGCCGCTCGTCCTGGACCACGCGGGCAAGCCAGCCGTCGCGCGGAATGAACTGGCCGACTGGGAAAGGCAGTTGCGGCTGCTGGCCCGGCATCCCCAGGTCCACTGCAAGGTGTCGGGACTGGCCACGGAGGCCGACCACGAGAAGTGGACCGTCGAGGACATCCGCCCGGTGTGGGACGTCCTGCTCTCCGCCTTCGGCCCCGGGCGGCTGATGTTCGGCTCGGACTGGCCCGTCTGCGTCCTCGCCGGCGGCTGGAACCGCTGGGCCGCCACCGTCGAGGAACTCCTGCACGACTGCTCCGGCGCGGAGACCGAGGCGGTACTCGCAGGCACCGCGACCACCTTCTACCACCTGACCCCCACCCCTACTCCGACGAACGCGGGTACGCCGTGCTCCTGACCGAACTGCTGCACCCCGGCATCCTCGAATCCCTCGCCGGAGCCGGCCACGGCGCCCGCGTGCTGCTCGCCGACGGCCACTACCCGGCGAGCACCGCCACCGGCGAACGCGCCAGAACCGTCCACCTCAACCTCGCCCCCGGCCTGCTCGACGTCACCACCGTGCTCGACGTCCTGCTGCGAGCCCTGCCCGTCGAGGCGGCCCACGTGATGGTGCCGCCCGAGGGCGAACCGGAGCCGCCCGCCATCGCCGAGTACCGCTCGAAACTGGCGCCCGTCCCGGTCGACACGCTCGGCCGCTTCGAGTTCTACGACGCCGCCCGCTCACCCGACCTGGCACTGGCGATCGTCACCGCCGACACCCGCACCTACGCCAACCTGCTGCTGACCATCGGCGTCCGCGCTGAAGGGACCCTGATCGCACGATGACACTAGCCGTCCGTTACCTGTCCGCCCGCACTCTGGACACGGCGCCCGCTGCCACGGCGCCGCCGGGACCCGGTGAGGTGGAACTGGCCCCCGCCTACGTCGGTATCTGCGGTACCGATCTGCACATCTTCCACGGTGACATGGATGCCCGGGTGGCCGCGCCGGCCGTCCTGGGCCATGAGATGTCCGGCCGGGTCGTGCGCGTCGGGCCGGGCGTGGAGGGCTGGCAGCCCGGTGACGCGGTGACCGTGATGCCGCTGCGCTGGGACGACACCTGCCCGGCCTGCCGCAAGGGCCACCAGCACATCTGCCAGCACCTGGACTTCATCGGCATCGACTCGCCGGGCGCGATGCAGCAGCGCTGGACGGTGCCCGCCGCCACCCTGATACGGCTGCCCGCCACCCTGCCCCTGGACCGGGCCGCGCTGGTGGAGCCCACCGCGGTCGCCGTGCACGACGTGGGCCGGGCCGGGGTGCGCGAGGGCGAGAAGGTGGTGGTGGTCGGGGGCGGCCCGGTCGGCGTTTTGATCGCGCTGGTGGCGCGGGCCGCGGGGGCGGAGGTGCGGGTGGTGGAGCTGAGTGCCCACCGGCGGCTGCTGGCCGGGGAGCTGGGGCTGAGCGTGTGGGACCCGGCCGCCGAGGACGTGGCCGAGCTGGTGCGGGAGTGGACCGGGGAGGCGGGCGCGGACGTCGCCTTCGAGGTCTCCGGCGCGGCGGGCGGCGTGGAGATTGCGGTCGAGGTGCTGGGGGTGCGGGGCCGGCTGTGTCTGGTCGCGATCCACCCCAAGCCGCGTGAGGTGAACCTGCACCGCTTCTTCTGGCGTGAACTCACCCTGGTCGGGGCCCGGTTGTACGACCGCTCCGACTTCGAGAAGGCGGTCGCCCTGGTCGCGGAGGGGACCGTGCCGGCCGAGCGGCTGATCAGCAAGGTCGTGCCGCTCACCCAGGCACCGGCCGCGTTCGGGGCGCTGGAGGGCGGCGGTGACGTGATGAAGATCCTGGTGGACTGCACCGACGAGGCCCGGGAGGCCGCCGTATGACCGCCTTCGACCTGACCGGACGGCTCGCCGTGGTCACCGGGGCCCGGCGCGGGATCGGCCGGGCCATGGCCCGCGCGCTCGCCGAGGCTGGCGCCGACATCATCGGCGTGAGCGCCTCGCTGGAGTCTTCTGGCAGCGCGGTGGAGAAGGATGTCACCGCGGCCGGGCGCAGTTTCGAGGCGATCCGCACCGACTTCGCCGACCCGGAGGCGGTGCGGGCGCTGGGCGCGGACCTGGCCGGGCGGGAGCGGCCGGTGGACATCCTGGTCAACAACGCGGGCACGATCCGCCGCGCTGCGGCCGCCGAACACGCGGACGCGGACTGGGATTTGGTGCTCCAGGTCAATCTGAGCGCGCAGTTCGCGCTGGCCCGGGCGGTGGGCGCACAGATGGTGGCGCGGGGCCGGGGGAAGGTCATCTTCACCGCGTCGCTGCTCAGTTTCCAGGGCGGTATCACGGTGCCCGGCTACACGGCCGCCAAGCACGGTATCGCGGGTCTGACCAAGGCGCTGGCCAACGAGTGGGCGCCGCACGGGGTGAATGTCAACGCGCTGGCGCCGGGCTACATCGCCACCGACAACACCCAGGCGCTGCAGGACGATCCGGTGCGCAGCAAGGCGATCCTGGACCGGATCCCGGCCGGGCGCTGGGGGAAGGCGGACGACCTCGCCGGGGCCACGGTGTTCCTGGCCTCGGACGCGGCCGCCTACATCCACGGCACCGTCCTGCCCGTCGACGGCGGATGGCTGGGCCGATGAGCGCCGACCTGTCCTCGGTTCTGGCCGGAGCCCGTCTCCTGCCGGTGCTGACCGTGCCGTCCGCCGCGAGTGCCGGCCCGCTGGCCGAGGCGCTCGCGGCGGGCGGTGCGCGCTGCGCGGAGGTCACCTTCCGCACCCCGGACGCCGAGCAGGTCGTGAAGGCGATGGCCGCCCACGGCGGCCTCACCGTCGGCGCCGGCACGGTACTCACTCCCGAACAGGCGGAGCGGGCCGTCGCGGCCGGGGCCCGCTTCGTCGTCTCCCCCGGCTTCGACGGAGAAGTCGTGACCAAGTGCCGGGAGCTGGGCGTGCCCGTGGTCCCCGGCATCGCCACCGCGACCGAGTTGATGCGCGCCCTGCGGGCCGGCCTCGACACCGTCAAGCTCTTCCCCGCCGAACCCCTCGGCGGCCTGCGGACGTTGCGGGCGCTGGCTGCGCCCTTTCCCGGGATGAGCTTCGTGCCGACGGGCGGGATCGACGCGTACCGCATGGCCGCCTACCTGGCCGACCCGGCGGTGCTCGCGGTCGGCGGCAGCTGGATGGCCACCGCCGACCATCTTCGGCGGGGCGACTACGAGGAGATCCGCCGGCTGACCGCCGATGCGGTCGAAAGGAGCAGGACGTGACCGACGTGGTGGCCCTCGGGGAGGTCATGCTGCGCTTCGATCCGGGTGAGGGAAGGATCAGCACCGCCCGCAGCTTCCAGGTCTGGGAGGGCGGCGGCGAGTACAACGTCGTCCGCGGCCTGCGCCGCTGCTTCGGCCTGCGCACCGCCGTGGTCACAGCGCTCGCCGACAACGCGGTCGGACGCCTCGTCGAGGACCTGATCCTGCAGGGCGGAGTCGACACCTCGATGATCCGCTGGGTGCCCGACGACGGTATCGGCCGCAGTGCCCGCAACGGCCTGAACTTCGTCGAACGCGGCTACGGCATCCGCGGCGCAATGGGCGTCAGCGACCGCGCCCACACCGCCGTCTCCCAACTGCGCAAGGGCGACGTCGACTGGGACACGGTGTTCTCTACCGGGGTGCGCTGGTTCCACACCGGCGGCATCTTCGCGGGCCTGTCCGACACCACGGTCGACGTGGCCGACGAGGCGATGGCGGCCGCGCGCCGGCACGGCGTCACCGTCTCCTACGACCCCAACCACCGCCCCAGCCTCTGGGCCGGCCGCGGCGGACCTGAGCGGGCCCGCGAGGTCGACCTCCGGCTCGCCCGGCACGCCGATGTGGTCGTGGGCGCACTGGGCCTGGCCGGGGCACACCCAGGACAGACGCGCGTCGGTGCCGACGAGGTTGAGGACGCGCTCGCCGAGGTGGCCGGCCTGCTGCCCGATGCGAAGGTACTGGCGACGACCCTGCGTGAGGTGCCCTCGGCCGGCGTCAACGACTGGTCCTCGGCCGCCTGGTCCGCCGAAACGGGCTTCGTCAACGGTCCGCGGATGCCCGGCCTGCACGTCCTGGACCGCATCGGCTCAGGCGACGCCTTCGCCGCCGGACTGATCCATGGCCTGCTCGCCGGTCACTCCCTGGAACGCGCCCTCGCCTACGGCACCGCCCACGGCGCCCTGGTCATGACCACGCCCGGAGACGTCTCCATGGCCACCCTCGCC
>NZ_JBIAUY010000033.1:0-71709 GCF_042893475.1 Streptomyces sp. NPDC001604
TCGCCGATCCTCTACTACGGCGACGAGATCGGCATGGGCGACAACATCTGGCTCGGCGACCGGGACGCCGTACGCACCCCGATGCAGTGGACACCGGATCGCAACGCAGGTTTTTCGTCCTGTGACCCCGGGCGGCTGTTCCTGCCGACCATCATGGACCCCGTCTACGGCTACCAGGTCACCAACGTCGAGGCGTCGATGTCGTCGCCCTCGTCGCTGCTGCACTGGACCCGCCGGATGATCGAGATCCGCAAGCAGAACCCGGCCTTCGGCCTCGGGTCCTACACGGAACTCCAGTCCTCCAACCCGGCGGTACTGGCCTTCCTGCGGGAGTACGAGGACGACCTGGTGCTGTGCGTGCACAACTTCTCGCGCTTCGCACAGCCGACGGAGCTGGATCTGCGTATCTTCAACGGGCGGCATCCGGTCGAGCTGTTCGGCGGGGTGCGTTTTCCGGCCATCGGGGAGCTGCCGTACCTGCTGACGCTGGCGGGGCACGGCTTCTACTGGTTCCGGCTCCGCAAGGACCCCGCGTAGTGCCGCGCAGCGTCTCGCAGAACCCGGGGTGGGGCGGTTTCTCCTGTCCCACCCGGGGCACGCATCAGTAACACCCCGCCCACCCGGGGAAAGGAATGTGACACCATGGCGGAAACTGTCACACTTTCCGGCAAGACAAGTCCTGGCCTGCTCGCGTCCCTCGATCCCCTCCTTCGGGAATGGCTGCCGCGGCAGCGCTGGTTCGCCGGCAAGGGACGACCGGTCACCGGGTTCTCGCTGGTCGCGGCCACCGAACTGTTGCGGGCCGACGGCAGGCTCGGCCTGTTCCATCTCCTGGTGCGCGCCCACCAGCCGCTCACACTCGGCGCCGAGCCCCACCCCGGCGACTGCTACCAGCTGCTGATAGGCGTGCGCGAGGCGCTGCCGCCCCGGCTGGCGCCCGCGCTGATCGGACACGTGGACCAGGGCCCGCTCACCGGACGCACGGTGTACGACGCCCTGTACGACTCCCGGCCCGCCGAGGTGCTCCTGGAGGCGCTGCGCACCCAGGCCCACATCGGCGGGCTGCGCTTCGAGCGGGAGCCAGGGCAGGAGATCCGGACCGGGCTGGTCCCGCGGCTGGTGACGGCCGAGCAGTCGAACTCGTCGGTCGTCTACGGAGATACGTTCATCCTCAAGCTGTTGCGCCGGGTCGTGCCCGGCGTCAACCCCGACCTGGAACTGCCGCTGGCGCTGGCCCGCGAAGGCTGCCCACGAGTGCCCGCGCCGACGGCGTGGCTGCGGGCGGAGCTGGCCGGGGAGTCGTATGTGCTCGGTGTGCTCCAGCCGTTTCTGCAGGGTGCGACGGACGGCTGGGAGCTGGCGCTGCGCGAGCTGGCCAAGGGCGAGGACTTCGGCGCCGAGGCGCGCGCGCTGGGCCGCGCCACGGCCGAGGTGCACACGGCACTCGCCCGCGCCCTGCCGACCGTCACCCTGGGTCACACCCAGCTGCAGCCGCTGGTCGACGGCATGATCGAGCGCCTCGACGTGGCCGCGCAGGCGGTGCCCACGCTACGGCCGTACGCCCCCGCCCTGCGCTCCGCGTTCACCGCGCTCGCCGACCTGGCCTCGGAGGGCCGCACCTGGACCGCGCAGCGCATCCACGGTGACCTGCACCTGGGGCAGTGCCTGCGCTCGCCGGCCGGTCAGTGGTGGCTGATCGACTTCGAGGGCGAGCCGTCCAAGCCGCTGGCGGAACGGCGGATGCCGCAGCCGCCGGTGCGGGACATCGCAGGGATGCTGCGGTCCTTCGACTACGCGGCCCACTCGGCCGCATCTCAGGCAGAGGGCTGGGCCGAGGCCTGCCGGGCCGCCTACTGTTCCGGATACGCCGAGGTCAGCGGCCGGGATCCGCGCACGGACCCGGTACTGCTGCGCGCGTACGAAACAGACAAGGCGATCTATGAAGTCGTCTACGAGGCCCGTCACCGCCCCGACTGGCTCCCCGTTCCCATGGCGGCGATAGAGCGTTACGCCGCATCCGACCCTCACTGACCCGACCTCACCTTCGCCGAGGAGGCGCCGCCCGTGACCCCCCGCCCCACGCCCAGCGGTTCGGATCCGAAGAAGAAGGCCGCGAAGGCCGCGGACAAGGCGACCGAGCCCAGGAAATCGGTGAAGAAGGCGGCGGCGAAGACCACCGCCGAGAAGGCAGTCACGAAAAAGGCCGTCGCGGCGAAGACGACGGCGGCCAAGACGACAGCGAAGAAGAGCCCGGCGAAGAAAAGCACGGCGAAGAAGACGACTGCGAAGAAGACGGCCGCCGAACAGACCACGACGAAGCAGACGACGGTCAAGACAGCAGCCAAGAAGCCGGCCACCAAGAAGGCAGTCGCCAAGAAGCCAGCCGCCAAGAAGACGACGGCCACGAAGACTCCCGCCAAGAAGACCGTCACCGCCGCGAAGAAGATCACCGCACCGGCTCCGGTTGCCTCGCCGGAGGTGCCCGCCGGGGACCGCGAGCGGCTGCTCGCCGGTACGCATCACGACCCGCACACCGTGCTGGGTGCCCACCCGGTGCCCGGCGGGGTCGCCTTCCGGGCCTTCCGGCCGTACGCGCTGTCCGTGACCGTCGTCGCCGCGGACCTGCGGGCCGAGCTGCACGACGACGGGGACGGGTTCTTCTCCGCCCTGCTGTCCCTGACCGAGGTCCCCGAGTACCGGCTCCTCGTGCGGTACGAGGAGACGGTCCTGGAGACCGAGGACGCGTACCGCTTCCTGCCCACGCTGGGCGAGCTCGACCTGCACCTGATCGGCGAGGGACGGCACGAGTATCTGTGGCAGGTGCTCGGCGCGCACCCGATGACGCACCAGGGCGTGCCCGGCACCCGTTTCTCCGTGTGGGCGCCGAACGCGCGCGGTGTGCATGTGGCCGGCACCTTCAACTTCTGGGACGGCACCGGTCACCCGATGCGCTCGCTCGGCTCCTCCGGTGTCTGGGAGCTGTTCGCGCCGGGGATCGGCGAGGGCGAGCTGTACAAGTTCGAGATCACCCGGCCCGACGGTTCCAAGACCCTCCGCGCCGACCCGCTGGCCCGGCGCACCGAGGCCCCGCCGAACACGTCGTCGATCGTCACCGCCTCCCACCACGAGTGGCAGGACGCGCAGTGGCTGGAGCAGCGTGCGAACGTGCCCGCGCACGAGGCCCCGTTCTCGGTCTACGAGGTCCACCTCCCCTCCTGGCGACCGGGCCTGACGTACCGTCAACTGGCGGAGCAGCTCCCCGCCTACGTCAAGGACCTGGGCTTCACGCACGTCGAACTGATGCCGATCGCGGAGCACCCCTTCGGCGGCTCCTGGGGCTACCAGGTCACCGGCTTCTACGCCCCCACGGCCCGCCTGGGCACCCCCGACGACTTCAGGTACCTGGTCGACGCACTGCACCAGGCGGGCATCGGCGTCCTCATGGACTGGGTGCCGGCACACTTCCCGCGCGACGACTGGGCCCTGGCGGAATTCGACGGCCGGCCCCTGTACGAGCACGAGGACCCGCTCCGCGCCGCACACCCCGACTGGGGCACCCTGGAGTTCGACTACGGCCGTCGCGAGGTGCGCAACTTCCTGGTCGCGAACGCCATCTACTGGTGCGAGGAGTTCCACATCGACGGCCTGCGTGTCGACGCGGTCGCCTCCATGCTCTACCTCGACTACTCGCGCGAGCCCGGCCAGTGGACCCCGAACGAGCACGGCGGCCGGGAGAACCTGGACGCGGTGGCGTTCCTGCAGGAGATGAACGCGACGGTGTACCGGCGGGTGCCGGGCGTGGTCACGATCGCCGAGGAGTCCACGGCCTGGGACGGCGTCACCCGGGCCACGCACCACCGGGGGCCTGGCGGCTTCGGCGGGCTCGGCTTCGGCCTCAAATGGAACATGGGCTGGATGCACGACTCCCTCGACTACATGAGCCACGAGCCGATCCACCGCAAGTACCACCACAACGAGATGACCTTCTCGATGGTGTACGCGTACAGCGAGAACTACGTGCTGCCCATCTCGCACGACGAGGTGGTCCACGGCAAACGCTCACTGGTCTCGAAGATGCCGGGCGACTGGTGGCAGCAGCGGGCCAATCTCCGCGCCTATCTGGGCTTCATGTGGGCCCACCCCGGCAAGCAGCTCCTCTTCATGGGGCAGGAGTTCGCGCAGGGCGCGGAGTGGTCGGAGGCGCACGGTCCGGACTGGTGGCTGCTGGACCCGGCGTACGGTGCCGAGGCCGACCACCGCGGGGTCCGTGACCTGGTCCGCGACCTGAACATCGTCTACCGCCACACCCCCGCCCTGTGGCAGCGGGACACCGATCCGTCCGGCTTCCAGTGGATCGTCGGCGACGCGGCCGAGGACAACGTCTTCGCGTTCCTGCGCCTCGCCGCGGACGGCACCCCGCTCCTGGCGGTCGCCAACCTGTCCCCCGTGGTCCGCCACGACTACCGTCTGGGCGTACCCGACGACGTCCCTGCCTGGCACGAGACCCTCAACACGGACATCGCAAAATACGGCGGCAGCGACGTGACGAACCCGGACATCATCAAGCCGGAACCCCACGGCCACCAGGGCCGCCCGGCAAGCATCAGGCTGACCCTGCCCCCACTGGCGACGGTGTGGCTCCGCCCGGCCTAGCCCGGGGGCCTCGTCCTCAAGCGCCGGAGGGGCTATTTAGCCTCTCCGGCGTTTGAGGAGCGGGGGTCCGGGGGCCGGCCCCCGGGTCGGGACGGGGAGGGGCGGCGGGGGCGAAATCAGCCGTTACCCCAGCGCCGCGGCCAAAGCCGCAGGCAACGCCCTGCTGTGCAGCACCCCCAACCGCTGCGTGGCCCGGGTCAACGCCACATACAGATCACTCGTGCCGTACAGCCCCGGCTCGACCACCAGCACCGAGTCGAACTCCAGCCCCTTGGCCCCCCGCGGATCCAGCAGCACAACCCTCCGCGTCAGATCCGGCGCCTCCCCCGCCACCACCCCGTCCAGCCGAGCGGCCAGCTTCCCGTGCAGATGCCGCGGTGCAATAACAGCCAGCCGCCCCTCCGCGGGCGTAAGTTCCTCCACCGCCTTCGCCACCGCGTCCGGCAGATCATCCACCGCCCGCGCCCAAGGCCGAACGCCAGTGGCCCGCACGGAACTCGGCGGTTCAAAGCCCGGCTGCTCGGCCCGCACCACCGCCGCCGCGACCTCCATGATCTCGGCAGGCGTACGGTAGTTGACGCCGAGCCGGGCGTGCTCCCAGCGGTCCTCGACATACGGCTCGAGAATCCCCGCCCAGGAACCGACCCCCGCCGCCTCCGCCGTCTGCGCCGGATCCCCCACCAGCGTCATCGACCGCGTCGGGCAGCGCCGCATCAGCAGCCGCCACGCCATCGGCGACAGCTCCTGCGCCTCGTCGACGATGATGTGCCCGAACGTCCAGGTCCGGTCGGCCGCCGCCCGCTCGGCGGCGCTGCGGTGGTCGTCCTCCTCCTGCCGCTCGGCGAACCGCTCGGCGTCGATGATGTCGTGCGCGGACAGGACCTCGGAGTCCTCCTCGTCCTTGTCCTCGAACTCGTAGGTCCGCGAGGCGTACGAGACGTCCAGCACGCCCTGCGCATACGCGACCTGCGTCTCCCGCTCCCGCTCCGCCCGCGCCCGCGCCACCCGCTCGTCCACGCCGAGCAGTTCGGCCGCCTCGTCGAGGAGCGGTACGTCCGCCACCGTCCACGCCCGCGTCACCGGACGGCGGATCGCGGCCGCGTCCTCGTCGGGGAGGTAACCGACGGGATCGGCGAGGAAGTCCGCGACCAGGCGCTGCGGGGTCAGCCGCGGCCACAACTGGTCGATGGCGGCCCACACTTCGGGGTTCTCGGCGATCTCGTCGCGGATCTGCGTGATGTCGCTCGGGTCCAGCAGGCTCGTGCCGTCGAAGGGGTCTGTCCCGACCCGCTCGGCGTACATCTCGGTGAGCGTGTTGAGGATGTGCCCCTCGAAGTGCTCCCGGGCCACGTTGTGCGGCAGCCGGGCGGCACGGGTGCGCTCGCGGGCCACCTTCACCAGGCCGTCGTCGAGCATCAGGATCTCCCGGTCGTGCTCGATCGCGATCACCGGGTCGGGCAGCGCCTGCCAGTCGCGTACGGCCTCGGCGAGGACGTCCGCCATGTCGGCGCGGCCCTTCACCGCGGCCGCCGCACGGCTGTCGCTCGCCGTCGCCTTCACCCCGGGGAACAGCTCCCCGACCGTCGCGAGCAGCACGCCCGTCTCGCCGAGCGAGGGCAGCACCTCGCCGATGTAGCCGAGGAAGGCGGGGTTGGGGCCGACGATGAGCACGGCACGCTTGGCGAGCAGTTCCCGGTGCTCGTAGAGCAGATACGCGGCCCGGTGCAGGGCGACGGCCGTCTTGCCGGTGCCCGGACCGCCCTCGACCACCAGCACGCCCCGGTGCGGCGCCCGGATGATCTCGTCCTGCTCGGCCTGGATGGTCTGCACGATGTCGTGCATACGGCCGGTGCGCGCGGCGTCGAGTGCGGCGAGCAGCACCGCGTCGCCGGTGGGGTCCTCGTGGCCGGTCCGCTCCTGGTCCCCGAGGTCGAGGATCTCGTCGTGCAGGGCGGTGACCCGGCGCCCCTCGGTGGTGAGGTGCCGGCGGCGGCGCAGGCCCATCGGGGTGTGGCCGGTGGCCAGGTAGAAGGGGCGGGCGACGTCGGCACGCCAGTCGATGAGGACCGGAGTGCGCTCGGCGTCGTCGGTGCGCAGCCCGATACGGCCGATGTGGTGCCGGGTGCCCGAGGTGAAGTCGATACGGCCGAAGCAGAGCGAACCGTCGACGGCGTTCAGCGCGGCGAGCAGCCCGGACCGCTCGGCGACCAGGATGTCCCGCTCCAGCCGGGCCTGCATGGGCGTGTTCCCCTGGGCGAGCGCATCCGTGACGCCCGCTTCGGTGTGGCCGCGCAGGGCGTCCACGCGCGCGTACAGGGCGTCGATGAATTCCTGTTCCCTGCGAATTTCATCGCTGTTTGACAATTCCACTCCCGGGCCGATACAATGACGCCAGTGAACTTCTTTGCGACCCAATCCCCTTGAAGTCGCGAATCATTAAACTTACACAGAGAAATCCCCCGGGCGCAATTGCCCGGGGGATTTCTTCTGTACTGCGTGCGGTCAGAGGACGTCCGCCAGCTCGGCCAGCAGCCGCCGCTTGGGCCTGGCCCCCACCATCGCCTTGATCGGCTCACCGTCGCGGAAGACCATGAACGTGGGCATCGAGAGCACCTTGTAGGCGTTCGTGGTCTCCGGATTGCGGTCCACGTTCAGCTGCACCACCTTGAGACGGCCGGCCTCCTCGGCGGCCAGGGCGTGCAGCACCGGACCCATCTGCCGGCACGGCGGGCACCAGTCCGCCGTGAACTCAACCAGCACCGGCAACTCGGACCCGATCACCTGCGCCGCGAAATCCTCGTCCGTCACGTCGATCACAGTTCCTGCCCTCCCATTTCGCACAACGGTGGTTCCCCGTCGGCCACGGCCAGCCGCACCGCGATCCGCGCCCGCACGGCCTGCAGCTCGCCGATCAGCGCGTCGAGTTCGTCCAGCTTGCGCCGGTAGACCGCGAGCGAGGCCGGGCAGGAGTCGCCCTCCGGGTGCCCGGCCCGCAGACATTCCACGAACGGCCGCGTCTCCTCCAGGTCGAACCCGAAGTCCTGCAGCGTCCGGATCTGCCGGAGCAGCTTCAGGTCGCTCTCGTCGTAGGTGCGGTAGCCGTTCCCACCGCGCCGCGCGGGCAGCAGCCCGCGCGACTCGTAGTACCTGAGCGTCCGCGTCGTGGTCCCGGCCCGTTCGGCCAGCTCGCCGATTCGCATGCGTACGAACGTAATCCTTGACGCCGACGTCAGGGCAAGGCCGGCAAACGTTCGAAGCGGCGGGCCCGCCTCCGGACCCGCCGCTTCGCTCCCCCGTGATTCCCCCGTCGGTCGGTCCTCCGTGGTTCCCCGCCTCACTGCTCGTGCGCGGTGGCGGCCGGGCGGAACACCGGTGGCTCGCATGCCGGCCGGTGCTGCGCCGTCGTCCAGGGCGGCTCCTCCGCCTCACCGGCCCCGGCGCGCTCGAACCAGGCACGGGCCGCCTCCGGTCGCCCCGTGAGCAGCAGGAGGAGGGCGGCGACCGGTCCGCGGATCTCCTCTCCGGCCTCCCCCCGCGCCCACTCGATGTCGGTGGCGACGAGCCGGGCGTGCGGGAGGGGCCAGGGCCGGGGTGGCACCCGCATCGTCCACACACGGTCGGCGGCGTCACGGGCGGCCGCGCGGGGCATCTCACGCATCCGGCCGAGGGCGAGGGCGATGTCCTGGCCGTGGACGAGGACGTCGAGCAGGGACTCACGGGGCGTGGTGAGCGGTGCCATGCGGCGCGAGCCGACGAGCGAGCGCAGGTCGGCGAGGATCTCCTCGACCGGCGCCGCCCCCGCCCGGACAGAGGCGTCGTGGATCATCCGGTCCATGTTGCCGCGGGCCCGGACCAGTTCCCGTAGCACCCAACGGTAGTCGGAGCGCGCCCCCAACGTCAGATGCGCGGCGACGTCCCGGATCCGCCAGTCCCCGCAGCGGGTCGGCGTATCCCACTCCGTGGGACCGAGCCGCTCCAGCAGATCGGCCAGATCTGCCCGCTCCCGGTCCACGACCCGCCAGAGCTCGTCCGTCTCCAGAGCCACGCCCACAGGGATCACCGCCCACTCAAGTGGTAAGCTTCTCTGACCAAATTAGTCAGAGACTCTGACCAGTGTCAAGGGTGCGGGGAAGGAGCGTCGACGATGGCGGCGGAGAGCGAGCTCAATACGGGAGTGCTTCTGTTCCTCCCCTATCGGGCCCTGGAGAACCGTATCTTCGCCACCCTCGCCGAGGCCGGGTACGACGACATCACGCCGGCCCAGGCCCGGGTGCTGCAACGCGTCGGCCCGGACGGCACCCGGCTGACCGAGCTCGCGGAACAGGCTCAGGTCACCAAGCAGACGGCCGGCTTCCTGGTCGACCAGATGGAAAAGACCGGCTATGTACGGCGCACCCCGGACCCGACCGACAGGCGGGCCCGGCTGGTGTGCCTGGCGGAGCGGGCCTGGGCGGCCAAGGAGATCGCCGACGGCGTGGTCGCCGAAGTGGAGCAGGAATGGGAGGCCCACCTCGGCAAACGCCGCATGAAGCAGCTGCGCGAGGCGCTGACGGCACTGCGGGAGATCACGGACCCCTGGGCCTAGGAGGCCCGGCCGCCCGGAACGGCCCGGACGGTTCAGACAGCCGGCGCGGTGTGGGCCGGCACCCCGGCCGACTCCTCGACCTCCAGCAGCGAGGCGCTCTCGCGCTCCTCCTCGAACGCCTTGCGGCCGCCCCTGAGGCCGAACAGCCGCTTGGCGAGGGCGATGTAGAGGACGGCGAGGACGTTGAGGACGAGAGTGCCGATCTTCAGCCAGCTGATGTGCTCGGTGAGCTCGTAGATCTCCAGGGGGAGGAAGGCGGCGGTGGCGACCACCGTGAGGTACTCCGCCCAGCGCTTGGCGTACCAGAGGCCGACCGCCTCGACGAGCTCGATCAGGGCGTACGCCAGCAGCAGTGCGGCCACCAGCAGCAGCGTGGAGTGCTTGTAGCCGAAGGTCTTCTGTATCGTGCCGACGATCGGCGAGTGGTCGAGGTCGTAGTGGAAGTGCCGGAAGACGGGCCGGAAGACGTCGAGGTACTCGTCGAAGAGCCGGCGCACCGAGTCCTGGCTGTTGCTGAACTTCCACACGGCGAGCGCCACCAGCACGATGAAGACGCCGCGCACGGCCCGCTCGATCGCCAGGAAGCGCAGGATGAACAGGTCCCGCAGGACCTTGCCGCGCGGCACGAGGGGCGCGTGGTCCGCCGGTCCCGAGCCGTGCGGCTCGCCGAGCACGAAGTCGCCGCAGCGCAGACAGCGCCAGACGTCCCCGAGAGCGGTCTGCGCGTGCAGCCGCTCCTTGAGCCCCGGCTCGTCCGGTGCATACGTCACGTGCCCCTTGCGGGCACATGTGCGCCGATCCCAGTCGATCTTCATCCCCCGTGCCTCCAACCAACCGGCGAACGCGCCGCGCGTGTACTGGACCGGCGCCGAACGCTAGTGGACTTCGGTAAGAGATCGGTGAGGATCGCCGGGCGTCTTTCCAGGTCGGAGGAGTTCCGGAGGAAACGACGAAGCCGAGCGGTCGGGTCCACGGGGGAGGAACCCGACCGCTCGGCTTCTGTGCCGGGCCGCTGATCCACGGGGGAGAGTTCAGCCGCCCGGAGTCCCGGCGGGGCTCAGGCCTTCGCCAGCTCCTTCTCGCCGCCCTGCTCCGGCACCTCGGCGAGCGGCCGGACCTCCTCGTCGTCCAGGAGGGTCGTCTCGTCGAAGGGCAGCTCACCGGCGAGCACGCGGCCCACGCGCTCCTTGTCGATCTCCTTGGTCCAGGTGCCGATCAGGACCGTGGCCACGGAGTTGCCCGCGAAGTTCGTCAGGGCGCGGGCCTCGCTCATGAAGCGGTCGATGCCGACGATCAGGCCGACGCCGTCCACCAGGGCGGGCTTGTGCGACTGCAGACCACCGGCCAGGGTCGCGAGGCCGGCGCCGCTGACACCCGCCGCGCCCTTGGAGGCGAGCAGCAGGAAGAGCAGCAGCGGGATCTGCTCGCCGATCGCCATCGGCGTACCCATGGCGTCGGCGATGAACAGCGAGGCCATGGTCATGTAGATCATGGTGCCGTCGAGGTTGAAGGAGTAGCCGGTCGGGACGGTGATGCCGACGACCGACTTGCTGACCCCGAGGTGCTCCATCTTCGCGATGAGGCGCGGCAGCGCCGACTCGGAGGAGGAGGTCGAGAGGATCAGCAGGAACTCACGGGCCAGGTACTTGAAGAACGTGAAGATGTTGAGTCCGGCGACGATCCGCAGCAGGGCACCGAGCACGATGAAGACGAAGAGGAAACAGGTGACGTAGAAGCCGAGCATCAGGATGGCCAGCTGCTTCAGCGCGTCGAAGCCCGCGGACCCGGTGACGGCGGCGATGGCGCCGAAGGCACCGACGGGGGCGGCCCACATCACCATGCCGAGGATGCGGAAGACGAGCTTCTGGAGGTGCTCCACGCCGCGCAGGATCGGCTGCCCGGCCGAGCCCATGGCCTGCAGGGCGAAACCGGTGAGCAGGGCGACCAGCAGGGTCTGCAGCACCTGCTGCTGGGTGAAGGCCGAGATGAAGGTCGTCGGGATGATCGACAGTACGAAGTCGACCGGCGACAGCGCCTCACTGTCCACCTGGTCGTGCCCGGTGGCCTTGATCGCATCGGTGATGTGCAGCCCGTCGCCCGGGTGCAGGACGTTGCCGACGACCAGGCCGATGGTCAGGGCGACCAGCGACATCGCCACGAAGTAGCCGAGCGCGATACCGCCGACGGCGCCGACCTTGGCGGCCTTCCGTACGGAGCCGATGCCGATCACGATCGTGCAGAAGATGATCGGGGAGATCATCATCTTGATCAGGTTCACAAAGCCCGTACCGAGCGGCTTGAGCTCGACGCCCACGCTCGGCCAGATCAGACCCACGGCGATACCGAGGGCCACCGCTGCGATGACGGCGATGTAGAGATAGTGGGTGCGGTCCCGCTTCCCAGCGGGTGCGGCAGGTGCCGTATCGGGGGTGCTGGCGGCCACGGCTGCCCTCCTTGACGTCTTCGTCGGCATCACCGGCGTGCGGCTCACGTCCGGGGGATGGGGATGGGGGTGCGGTTCACTGCACGGGAGGCGGTGGCTGGAACCGTATGTCCCGCTTCCACTGCTTCCTCGATGCCGTGACTATCCCCTGCGCCTGTGAGGGCGGTCACCCTTCCGTTCATTTAGTTCATGCTTAACCTGCGAGGCACACTGACGACATGCGCATCCCCGTCCCGCGCCCCCGCAGCCTGGCCACCCAGCTCTTCGCCATGCAGGCCGTGCTCATAGCGGTGCTCGTGGCCGGATACGCACTGTTCACCTACGTCAGCGACAAGCAGCAGGCCGAGGACGCGGCACGCCGGCAGGCCCTGGCGGTGGCCCGCTCGATCGCGGACGCCCCGTCCGTCCTGGCGGCGACCCGCACCGCCGACCCCAGCGCGCAGCTCCAGCCGTACGCGCTGCGGGTGATGCGCGACGCCGACGTCGACTTCGTCACGATCATGGACCCCCAGGGCATCCGCTGGACCCACCCCCACAAGGACGAGATCGGCAAGCACTTCCTCGGCAACATCGAGCAGTCCCAGCACGGCGAGACCATCACCGAGAGATACAAGGGCACCCTCGGCCTGTCGGTCCGCGCGGTGACCCCCATCGAGGACGCCGACAAGCGGGTCGTCGGCCTGGTCAGCGCGGGCATCAAGGTCAAGGCGATCAGCGAACGGGTGCAGGGCCAGGTCTCGGCCCTGCTCAGCGTCGCCGCCGGCGCCCTCGCCCTGGGGGCGATCGGTACGTACGTCGTCAACGCCCGGCTGCGCCGGCACACCCACGGCATGAACGCGACCCAGCTCAGCCGGATGCACGACTACCACCAGGCGGCGCTGCACGCGGTGCGGGAGGGGCTGCTGATGCTGGACGGGCAGTACAGGGTGGCCCTGATCAACGACGGCGGCCGGGAGTTGCTGGGCGTCGGCCCGGAGGGGGAGGTGGTCGGGAGGTCGGTGGCTGACCTCGGGCTGCCCGGCCCGCTGACCGGGGCGCTGCTGGCGTCCGAGCCACGGGTGGACGAGGTGCATCTGACCGCGGACCGCGTCCTCGTCGTCAACACCTCCCCGGTGTCGGGCGGCGAGCGCCGAGGCACCGTGGTCACCCTCCGCGACGTGACCGAACTCCAGTCCCTGATGGGCGAGTTGGACTCCGAGCGGGGCTTCACGCAGGCCCTGCGCTCGCAGGCCCACGAGGCGGCGAACCGCCTCCACACGGTCGTGTCGCTCATCGAACTCGGTCGCGCGGAGGAGGCGGTGGACTTCGCGACGGCCGAACTGGAGCTGGCCCAGGCGCTGACCGACCAGGTGGTGGCGGCGGTGAGCGAGCCGGTGCTGGCGGCTCTGCTGCTGGGAAAGACGGCTCAGGCGAACGAGCGGGGCGTGGAGCTGGTGGTGTCGGAGGACAGCCGCCTCGACGACGGCCTGCTCCCGCCGACCCTCCCGGCCCGCGACCTGGTGACGATCCTCGGCAATCTGATCGACAACGCGGTGGACGCGGCCCAGGGCAGCATCGGCGCCCGGGTGACGGTGACGGCGTACGCGGAGGGCACGGAGCTGGTGATGCGGGTCGCGGACACCGGCACGGGGGTGGATCCCGCCCATGCCGAGCTGGTATTCCAACGGGGGTTCTCGACGAAGCCGGCCGGTCCGGGCGGGCGGGGCCTCGGGCTGGCCCTGGTACGGCAGGCGGTCACCCGGCAGGAGGGCACGTTGACGGTGGCCGAGAGCGAGGAGGGCGGTGCGGTGTTCGAGGTACGGCTGCCTCTGGACCCGGGCGTCACTCCGGCCGCGGCGACCGGGCGCGCCACGGTGAGAGGTGACGCATGACGACCCTGCAGCGCATCCGGGTCCTGGTCGTGGACGCCCCCGTAGCGCCGGACCCGCACACCGTCCGGGTGCCGGACACCGCCGGCCACCGCGACCGGCACACACGGCCCGCGGCGCAAAGGCAGCAACGCGGCGCCGCGTTCGAAGCACGACTGCCTCCGGACGCAGCCGCCCGGCCCACCGGAGCGACCGGGCAGGCCGCCACGAGAGGTGACGCATGACGACCCGGCAGCCCATCCACATCCTCGTCGTGGACGCCGCCACGAGAGGTGACGCATGACGACCCAGCCCATCCGCGTCCTGGTCGTGGAGGACGACCCGGTGGCCGCCGACGCGCACGTCATGTACGTCGGCCGGGTTCCGGGCTTCGTGGCCGTCGGCAAGGCACACACGGGCGCGGAGGCCCGCCGGCTGCTGGACCGCACACCGGTGGACCTGCTGCTGCTGGATCTGCATCTGCCGGATGTGCACGGGCTGCAGCTCGCCCGCTCGCTGCGGGCGGCCGGTCACCACACGGACGTGATCGCGGTGACGTCGGCGCGGGACCTGACCGTGGTGCGGGAGGGGGTGTCGCTGGGGGTCGTGCAGTACGTACTGAAGCCGTTCACCTTCGCGACCCTGCGGGACCGGCTGGTGCGGTATGCCGAGTTCCACGCGGCGGTCGGCGAGGCGAGCGGGCAGGACGAGGTGGACCGGGCGCTGGCCACGCTGCGGGCGCCTTCGCCGGCGGCGCTGCCCAAGGGGCTGAGCGCGCCGACGCTGGAGCGCGTGACGGTGGCGCTGCGGGACTGCGGGGAGGGGCTGACCGCGGCGGGGCTGGCGGAGGCGGTGGGGATATCGCGGATCACCGCTCGGCGGTATCTGGAGCACCTGGTGGACGCGGGACGGGCGGCGCGGGCTCCGCAGTACGGGACGGTGGGGCGGCCGGAGTTGCAGTACCGGTGGGTGCGGAACGAGAAGGGGGAAGCAGATCGGGGACGTTAGGTCGCCGCACGGTCATTGACCTGACTAGACCACTCCTCCTACCTTCACCGGGCAACCATCTCGGCCGACAACGACGTTGAGCCCGCAGGAGGTCATGCCCGTGCGCCCCACCGCCGCCTTCCCCCTCCTCCCCGTCCTCCTCACCACCGCCCTCGCCGCAACCACCCTCACAGCCTGCGGCAACGGCTCCGGCAGCAGTCCGAACACCCTCAAGGTCTCCTTCAAGCAGTCGACGGACAACTCCATCAAGGTGATGGACGGCTTCCTCGCCGACATCAAGAAGCAGTTCGAGAAGAAGTACCCCGGCAAGAAGGTCGAACTCGTCCCGATCAAGGCCCCGGACTCGGAGTACTACACCAAGCTCCAGCAGATGCTCCGCTCCCCCAAGACGGCCCCGGATCTCGTCTACGAGGACACCTTCCTCATCAACTCCGACATCACCAGCGGGTACTTGAAGCCGCTGGACCCGTATCTCGACAAGTGGCCGGACTGGAAGCAGTTCATCGGCACGGCGAAGACCGCGGCCAGGGCCGAGGACGGGAGGACGTACGGCGTCCCGGACGGCACCGACACCCGCGGGCTCTGGTTCGACAAGGGCATCTTCAAGAAGGCCGGTCTGCCGGCGAACTGGCAGCCGAAGACCTGGGACGACGTGCTCGGCGCCGCCCGCGCCATCAAGAAGAAGGTTCCCGGGGTCACCCCCATCAACGTCTACACCGGCAAACCCGCCGGTGAGGCCGCCACCATGCAGACCTTCGAGATGCTGCTCTACGGCACCGGCGACGGAACCACCGACCCCCTCTACGACAAGTCGGCCAAGAAGTGGATCGCCGGGAGCCAGGGCTTCAAGGACAGCCTCCGGTTCGTCGAGACGGTCTACAAGGAGAAGCTCGGCCCGGACGTCTCCGACGCCCTTGATCCCAACATCCAGACCATCGTGGCCGGCGACCTGCTGCCGAAGGGCAAGCTGGGCATCGCCCTCGACGGCTCGTGGCTGCCGCAGGCCTGGCTGAAGGGCAGCGGCCACGAATGGCCGGAGTGGTCCAGCGAGTTGGGCCTGGCGTACATGCCGACCCAGCACGGCCAGGCCCCCGGCAAGGTGAGCATGTCCGGCGGCTGGACCTGGGCGATCCCCTCCAAGGCGGGCAACCCCGACCTCGCCTTCGACTTCATCAGGACGATGCAGACGAAGGCGAACGCGGAGAAGTGGTACATCGCCAACTCCGGTATCTCGGTCCGCAACGACGTGGCGCGCGACCCCTCGTACACAAGCGCCCAACCCGGCATCAAGTTCTTCACGGACCTGGTCGCGAGCACCCACTACCGGCCCGCGTACCCGGCGTATCCCAAGGTCTCCACGGCCGTCCAGGAGGCCATGGAGGGCGTCACGACGGGCGACATGTCCGTGGACAAGGCGGCGAGCGGCTACGACGACGCGCTCAAGGACGCCACCGACAACCAGGTCGTCAAGAAGTGACCGGCGGCCACGCATGACCGCCGCGACCCCGCACACGGCAGGCGTGGAGGCGGCCAAGTCGCCCTCACGCCCGCCCGCCCCGTCCGAGCGCCGGCCCCGCCGGACGCTCCCCCGCGCCCTCGCCCGCCTGCTTCCGCTTTCCCCCGCCGTCGCGCTCCTGCTCCTGTTCCTCGCCGGTCCGATCGCCTACTGCGCCTACATCGCCTTCACCGACCTCCAGCTCACCGGCCAGGCCCACTCGTCCTTCGTCGGCCTCGCGAACTTCCGCAAGGCCTTCGGGGACGAGGAGTTCCTCAACGCCGTCTGGCTGACGCTGGTGTTCACGGTCGTGTCGTCGCTGCTCGGCCAGAACACCCTCGGGCTGGCGCTGGCGGCGCTGATGCAGCGCGCGTCGAAGCCGGTCCGCACGCTGACGGGCGGCATCGTGGTCACGGCATGGGTCCTTCCGGAGGTCGTCGCCGGGTTCCTCCTCTACGCCTTCTTCCGCCGCGAGGGCACCCTGAACGCCATCCTGGACCGGCTCCATCTCCCCTCCCAGAACTGGCTGTTCACCCTCCCGATCCTGGCCGTGTCCTTCGCGAACGTCTGGCGGGGTACGGCCTTCTCGATGCTGGTCTACTCGGCTGCGCTGGGCGAGATCCCGAAGGAGATCACGGAGGCCGCCGAGGTCGACGGCGCGGGCGGCTGGCGCCGTATGTGGCACATCACCCTTCCGATGATCCGCCGCTCCATCGGCACGAACCTGATGCTGAACACCCTCCAGACCCTGTCCGTCTTCGGCCTGATCTGGGTGATGACGAGAGGCGGCCCGGGCGACAAGAGCCAGACCCTCCCGCTCTTCATGTACGAGCAGGCCTTCCAGAACAGCATGATCGGCTACGGCACCGCCGTCGCCCTGCTGCTGCTCCTGGTCGGCTCGCTGTTCTCCCTGGTGTACCTGCGCCTGCTGCGGACGGAGGTCTGACCCTCACCATGGCCCGCACACTCGCCTCCCGCCGCCGCAGCCGCCGGCTGGCCGCCGACGCCGGACTGCTGGTGGTGGCCGCCGCCTTCGCACTGCCGCTCGCCTGGGTGCTGCTGTCGTCGGTGGACCCGCATGCGAACTTGCAGGTGAAGGCCCCCGACGGTTTCACCTGGTCCAACTTCGACGCGATCCTGACCTCGGACATCACCTTCACACCCCTCCTCAACAGCCTGATCCTGTGCGGCGGCGCGACGCTGCTGACGGTGGTGTGCGCAGCCCTGGCGGCGTATCCGCTCTCCCGTTTCCGGTCCCGGCTGAACCGCCCGTTCCTCCTGACCATCCTCTTCGCGACGAGTCTGCCCATCACGGCGATCATGGTGCCGGTGTACGCGCTGTTCGTTCAGGTGAACCTGATCGACACCGTGCAGGGCACGATCCTCTTCTTCGCCGCCTCCCAACTCCCCTTCGCCATCTGGCTGATGAAGAACTTCATGGACGGCGTGCCGAAGGAGCTGGAGGAGGCGGCGTGGACCGACGGGGCGTCGTCGATGCAGTCGCTGGTGCGGATCGTGCTGCCGCTGATGGGTCCGGGGGTGGCGGTGGTGACGGTGTTCTCGTTCGTGGTCATGTGGGGGAACTTCTTCGTCCCCTTCATGCTGCTGCTGACCCCCGACCAGATGCCGGCCTCGGTGAGCATCAACGAGTTCTTCGGCAACCGGGGCATGGTGGCGTACGGGCAGCTGGCCGCGTTCTCGATCGTCTACTCGACGCCGGTGATCCTGCTGTACGTGCTGATCGCCCGGCGGCTGGGCGGCGGGTTCGCGCTGGGCGGGGCGGTCAAGGGGTGAACCTGTCCGGGAACCCCGCTCAGGCCTCCGGCAACACCCCCGCCCGAAACGGCTCCACCCCCACAACCCTCCGCACCCGCACCGGCTCGATCAGCAGCATCACCCGCCGCTCACCGGGCAGCAGCCACGGGTACCGGTCCTCGCCGATGTACTTCCGGGCCAGCCGGTCCATGCCCCGCTCCGCCTCCTCCCCCTCCACGAACCGGACGACCCGCCCCCGGATCTCGGCGCGGTCGTACGGGTTGCCGGCGTCGTGGTGGGACAGCGAGACGTTGGGATTGAGCCGCAGGTTGTCGATCTTCACGCGGCCGATCGACGTATTGACCATGGCGTACTCGTCTTCGATGTCCGCCCACATGGGCGAGACGTGCGGCATCCCGTCCGCGCCCACCGTGGCGAGATGCCAGAAGTTCGGCGCCAGCAGACGCTCGCGAATATGCCCCTCGAGCTTGACGTTCACAAAGTCACCGCCCCTCGGGCCGCCCGCCCGGACGGCTTCGCGCCATCGTCGCCAGCACACCCGCCACGACGACAGACGATCTTCGGCCACCCCCGTCCAATCCGCACGGGTGGCCGAATCCGTACGTTCCTACAATCCGTGATCCTGGCCGAACAGACCGTAGTCATCGCGTCACGGGCCGCCTACGTTGTGGCCCGTGCGCCATCGTCCCGCCCGCTCGAACCAGCCCGCCCCGCCCTTCAACGCCCCCGCCGCCCGCCGGCTCCGCACGGCCCTCAACATGGGCCCCGAACATGTCGCCTACGGCCTGCGTGCCTCATACGGGCTGCCGTATGTCTCCCCGGATCTCGTCCTCGCCTGGGAGCGCGGTTCCGTCGCCCCTTCCAGCCCCGAACTCACCGCTCTCGCAGGCGTGTTGTGGTGCTCCCCCGGCGAGATCACCGGGCCGCCCCGCACCCTGCGCGAGCACCGCATCGCCCGCGGCCTCGCCCCGGAGGACGTCGCCCGCACCGTCGGACTGGAGTTCCCCGCCTATATGCACATGGAGGAGCACAACGCCTGGCGCGGCAACGAGCGCCAGTCGGCCGTCCTCGCCGACGTGCTCGACCTCTCGCTCCCGGACTTCGTCACCGTCACGGGACGCGAACCGAAGCTGACCGAGCTGCTGTGCAGTGCGGTGACCACACGCTGGCAGGCGTACGTCCGCCCGGTGGCCAGAACCGTACCCCTGGACCGGCACCTCCTTCAGGACGCCCTCCAGACGCTGCACCAGGACTACCAGGGGCAGATGGCCGCCTCGCTGAGCTGGGGCGCCGGAAACGCGGCCAGCGAGTCGAGCGACGCCGGCCGCGAGTTCCTGGACCGCATCGTCGACCACTTCTGGGCGGCGGTCCAGGACAACACCGGATGATGTTTTCAGCCCGTCCGCCGTCTGAGGACGAGGCCGTTCAGGCCGAAGCGGCGGTCTGGGGGCGGCAGCCTCCAGGGAAGTCCCAGAAGTCCCAGAAGTCCTAGAACACAGACTCCGCCTCGTCCATCCGGTCCTTCGGGACCGTCTTCAGCTCGGTCACCGCCTCCGCCAGCGGCACCATCACGATGTCCGTGCCGCGCAGGGCCGTCATCCGGCCGAACTCGCCCCGGTGCGCCGCCTCCACCGCATGCCAGCCGAAGCGGGTGGCGAGGACGCGGTCGTAGGCGGTGGGGACGCCACCGCGCTGCACATGGCCGAGGATGACCGGCTTGGCCTCCTTGCCGAGCCGCCGCTCCAGCTCGTACGCCAGTGCCGTACCGATGCCCTGGAAGCGCTCGTGGCCGTACTGGTCGATCTCGCCCTTGCCGTAGTCCATGGTGCCCTCGGCGGGATGGGCGCCCTCCGCCACGCACACGACCGCGAACTTCTTTCCGCGGGCGAAGCGCTCCTCGACCATCTTGACCAGGTCGGCCGGGTCGAAGGGGCGCTCGGGCAGGCAGATGCCGTGCGCGCCGGCCGCCATGCCGGACTCCAGGGCGATCCAGCCCGCGTGCCGGCCCATGACCTCGACGACCATCACGCGCTGGTGGGACTCGGCCGTGGTCTTCAGGCGGTCCATCGCCTCCGTGGCGACCCCGACCGCGGTGTCGAAACCGAAGGTCCGGTCGGTGGAGGAGATGTCGTTGTCGATCGTCTTCGGTACGCCGACCACCGGCAGTCCCGCGTCGCTGAGCATCCGGGCCGCGGTCAGCGTGCCCTCGCCGCCGATCGGGATGAGTGCGTCGATGCCGAAGTCACGGGCGATGTCGGCCGCGCTCTCGCAGGCCTCGCGCAGGCGGTCACGCTCCAGCCGGGAGGAGCCGAGGATGGTGCCGCCGCGGGCCAGGATGCCGCCGACGTCATCGAGATCCAGGGTGCGGTAACGGCCGTCGAGCAGACCGGCGTAGCCGTCCTCGAAGCCGATGACCTCGTCGCCGTACTGGGCGACCGCTCGGTGCACGACCGACCGGATCACGGCGTTCAGGCCGGGGCAGTCGCCGCCTGCGGTGAGAACTCCGATGCGCATCGTGCTGTGTCTCCTGCTCGCTGTCGTTACCGGTGAGCCAGCCCGGTGGTTTCCGGTGAGCCGGTCCGATTGTTTCATGCCCGACAGGACGATATCCCTTCTGTCAGCTATGACCCGATTGGCCCTATCGGGTCATAGGCCCCGGCCCCGGTCCTGACGGGCGCCTTATCCAGCGCCAGGGGTATTGTCAAGAGGGTTCTGCTCACCTCGGTGGGCGATTTTTATAACGGCGCAAGGAAGGGGCGAGCACGCGTGACGCGCAGCGTGTACGTGACCGGGATCGACCGAGGCGACGGCCGACAGGTGGTGGAGCTGGGGGTCATGGAGCTCCTGACCCGGCAGGTCGACCGGGTCGGGGTGTTCCGGCCGCTCGTCCACCACCAGCCCGACCGCCTGTTCGAGCTGCTCCGCGCCCGCTACCGGCTCTCCCAGGACCCGGCCACGGTCTACGGCATGGACTACCACGAGGCCTCCGCCCTGCAGGCGGAGCGGGGGACGGACGAACTGGTGTCCACCCTCGTGGAACGCTTCCTCGTGGTCGCACGCGACTACGAGGTCGTCCTCGTCCTGGGCACGGACTTCGCCGACACGCAGCTCCCCGACGAGCTCTCCCTCAACGCCCGGCTGGCGAACGAGTTCGGCGCGTCCGTGCTCCCGGTCGTGGGCGGCCGTGGGCAGCCCACCGAGTCCGTGCTCGCCGAGACGCGCAACGCCTTCCGCGCGTACGAGGGCCTGGGCTGCGACGTCCTCGCCATGGTGACCAACCGGGTCGCGCGCGAGGACCGGGAGGAGATCGCGCAGAAGCTCGGCTCCCGCCTGCCCGTGCCGTGCTACGTCGTCCCGGACGACCCCGCCCTCGCCGCCCCCACCGTCTCCCAGATCGGCCAGGCGCTCGGCGCGAAGGTCGTCCTCGGCGACGACTCGGGGCTGGCGCGCGACGCCCTGGACTTCGTGTTCGGCGGGGCGATGCTGCCCAACTTCCTGCCCGCCCTGACCCCGGGCTGTCTGGTGGTGACCCCGGGCGACCGCGCCGACCTGGTCGTCGGCTCGCTGGCCGCGCACAGCGCCGGTACCCCGCCGATAGCCGGGGTGCTGCTCACCCTGAACGAGGTGCCGAGCGACGAGATCCTCACCCTCGCCGCCCGCCTCGCCCCGGGCACCCCGGTGCTCTCGGTGTCCGGCAACAGCTTCCCGACGGCCGCGGAACTCTTCGCCCTGGAGGGGAAGTTGAACGCGGCGACACCGCGCAAGGCGGAGACCGCGCTCGGCCTCTTCGAGCGTTACGTCGACACCGGCGACCTCAACAAGCGGGTCTCCGCGCCCAGCAGCGACCGCCTCACCCCGATGATGTTCGAGCACAAGCTGCTCGAACAGGCCCGCTCCGACAAGCGCCGGGTCGTTCTCCCGGAAGGCACCGAGGAGCGCGTCCTGCACGCCGCCGAGGTGCTCCTGCGCCGCGGGGTCTGCGACCTCACCCTGCTCGGCCCGGTCGAGCAGATCCGCAAGAAGGCCGCCGACCTGGGCATCGACCTGGGCGACTGCCAGCTGATCGACCCGGCCACCAGCGAGCTGCGCGACTCCTTCGCGGAGAAGTACGCGCAGTTCCGCGCCCACAAGGGCGTCACCGTGGAGCTGGCGTACGACGTCGTCGCGGACGTCAACTACTTCGGCACGCTGATGGTCCAGGAGGGGCTCGCGGACGGCATGGTGTCGGGCTCGGTGCACTCCACGGCCGCGACCATCCGCCCCGCCTTCGAGATCATCAAGACCAAGCCGGACGCCGACATCGTCTCGTCCGTCTTCTTCATGTGCCTCGCCGACAAGGTCCTCGTCTACGGCGACTGCGCCGTGAACCCCGACCCGGACGCGAAGCAGCTCGCGGACATCGCCATCCAGTCGGCCGCCACCGCCGAGCAGTTCGGTGTGGAGCCGCGGATCGCGATGCTGTCGTACTCGACGGGTACGTCCGGCTCGGGCGCCGACGTCGACAAGGTGCGCGAGGCGACCGAACTGGTCCGGGAGAGGCGCCCCGACCTGAAGATCGAGGGGCCGATCCAGTACGACGCCGCGGTGGAGCCGACGGTCGCGGCGACCAAGCTGCCGGAATCCGAAGTCGCCGGGCAGGCAACGGTTCTGATCTTCCCTGACCTCAATACAGGTAACAACACCTACAAGGCCGTGCAGCGTTCGGCCGGCGCGATCGCCGTCGGGCCGGTGCTCCAGGGCCTGCGCAAGCCCGTCAACGACCTGTCCCGGGGCGCTCTCGTCTCGGACATCGTCAACACCGTCGCCATCACCGCCATACAGGCCCAGCACCCGAACGAGAAGGCGTCCGCCCAGTGAGCCCGACCCGTGTCCTCGTCCTCAACTCCGGCTCCTCGTCGGTGAAGTACCAGCTGCTCGACATGCGGGACGGCAGCCGGCTCGCCGCGGGTCTCGTCGAGCGGATCGGCGAGGAGACCTCGCGGCTCAGGCACACCCCGCTCGGGACGGGCGGCGGGACCCGTGAGTGGAGCAGGACCATCGCCGACCACGAGGCGGCCCTGAAGGCCGTGGCGGAGGAGCTGGCGAAGGACGGGCTGGGGCTGGACTCCCCCGAGCTCGCGGCGATCGGGCACCGGGTCGTGCACGGCGGGCAGTCCTTCACCGAGCCGACCGTGATCGACGACGCCGTGCTCGCCGAGATCGAGCGGCTGATACCGGTGGCACCCCTGCACAACCCGGCCAACCTGACCGGCATCCGCACCGCGCAGGCGCTGCGGCCCGACCTGCCGCAGGTCGCCGTCTTCGACACCGCCTTCCACACCACGATGCCGGAGTCGGCCGCCCGCTACGCGATCGACGTGAAGACCGCCGACGAGCACCGGATCCGGCGCTACGGCTTCCACGGGACCTCGCACGCGTATGTGTCCCGGGCCACCGCCGAGCTGCTCGGGAAGGCGCCCGAGGAGGTCAACGTCATCGTGCTGCACCTCGGAAACGGGGCGTCCGCCTCCGCCGTGCGGGGCGGGAGGTGCGTGGACACCTCCATGGGGCTGACGCCTTTGGAGGGGCTCGTGATGGGTACGCGATCCGGGGACATGGATCCGGCCGTCATCTTCCATTTGATGCGGGTTGGCGGAATGTCCACCGACGAGATCGACACTCTTCTCAACAAGAAGAGCGGGTTGATCGGGCTGTGCGGTGACAACGACATGCGGGAGATCCGTCGCCGGATCGACGAAGGTGACGAAGAGGCGCAGCTCGCCTTCGACATCTACATTCACCGGCTGAAGAAGTACATCGGCGCCTATTACGCCGTACTCGGCCGGGTGGACGCGGTCGCCTTCACGGCGGGAGTCGGGGAGAACGCGAGCCCGGTGCGGGAGGCTGCCCTGGCGGGCCTTCAGGAGCTGGGCCTGGCGGTGGACAGCGAGCTGAACGCCGTACGCAGTGACGAACCGCGGCTGATCTCGCCCGCGCAGGCGCGCGTGGCGGTAGCCGTGGTGCCGACCGACGAGGAACTGGAGATCGCCACACAGACCTATGCGCTGGTCGGGCAGTAACGAATGCGGCTTCGCCGCATGACCGGCTGAAGAACCCCGAGGAATACACCGCAGTAACACGCCTGAGCGCGGACCCGCCCATTTGTATCTTCCGCCAGACGGAATATTCCGCGGCGAAACAAACCGATAGGATCGCCCCATGCGCCGTTCGAAAATCGTCTGTACTCTCGGCCCCGCGGTCGACTCCCACGAAATGCTGGTCTCGATGATCGAGGCCGGAATGAACGTGGCCAGGTTCAACTTCAGCCACGGCACCCACGCCGAGCACCAGGCGCGGTACGACCGCGTCCGGGCCGCGTCCAAGGAGACCGGCCGTGCCATCGGTGTCCTGGCCGACCTGCAGGGTCCGAAGATCCGTCTGGAGACCTTCGCCGAAGGCCCGGTCGAGCTCGAGCGCGGTGACGAGTTCGTCATCACCACCGAGGACGTCCCGGGCGACAAGTCCATCTGCGGTACGACGTACAAGGGCCTGCCCGGTGACGTCGACCGGGGCGACCAGATCCTGATCAACGACGGCAACGTCGAGCTGAAGGTCCTGGACGTCGAGGGCCCGCGGGTCAAGACGATCGTCATCGAGGGCGGTGTCGTCTCCGACCACAAGGGCATCAACCTGCCCGGCGCGGCCGTCAACGTGCCGGCGCTGTCCGAGAAGGACGTCGAGGACCTCCGCTTCGCGCTGCGCATGGGCTGCGACATGGTCGCGCTGTCCTTCGTGCGGGACGCCAAGGACGTGGACGACGTCCACCGGGTGATGGACGAGGAGGGCCGTCGCGTCCCCGTCATCGCCAAGGTGGAGAAGCCGCAGGCGGTCGACAACATGGAGGCCGTCGTGATGGCGTTCGACGCCGTGATGGTCGCCCGCGGTGACCTCGCCGTCGAATACCCGCTCGAGAAGGTCCCGATGGTGCAGAAGCGGCTCATCGAGCTGTGCCGCCGCAACGCCAAGCCGGTGATCGTGGCGACCCAGATGATGGAGTCGATGATCACCAACTCCCGTCCCACCCGCGCCGAGGCCTCGGACGTGGCCAACGCGATCCTGGACGGCGCGGACGCGGTCATGCTGTCCGCGGAGTCCAGCGTGGGCGCCTATCCGGTCGAGACCGTGAAGACGATGTCGAAGATCGTCGCCGCGGCCGAGCAGGAGCTGCTGAGCAAGGGCCTGCAGCCCCTCGTCCCCGGCAAGAAGCCGCGTACGCAGGGCGGTTCGGTCGCGCGCGCCGCGTGCGAGATCGCGGACTTCCTGGGCGGCCGGGGCCTGGTGGCCTTCACGCAGTCCGGTGACACGGCCCGCCGTCTGTCGCGCTACCGCGCCCAGCAGCCGATCATCGCCTTCACCACCGACGAGAACACCCGCAACCAGCTCACCCTCAGCTGGGGCGTGGAGTCGCACGTGGTGCCGTTCGTGAACACCACGGACGAGATGGTCGACATGGTCGACCAGGAGATCGCCAAGATCAACCGCTTCAACCCGGGCGAGATCGTCATCATCACGGCCGGCTCGCCCCCCGGCGTCCCCGGCACCACCAACATGCTCCGCGTGCACCACATCGCGGGCGGCGGCGCCAACTGACACAACCTCAAAGGCTCTTGTACGGCGCTGAGGGCGCCCCCTGCGGACAGGGGGCGCCCTCACGCATGTGCAGTGACCACCGACACTGAGAACCCCCTACCGGTTTTACCTTTCATATGTAAATCTTGAGGCGCCCTTGGGGAGAGGGCGTGGGGGGCGTGTGCCTGACCAGCACACAGCGCTCAGACCAGCGCATGAACGGCTCTTGGTGGACGTCGCGCGTCCGCAGTACGACCACGTTCGCCGCACAGCCATGCCCGCCTGCCTCTTTCCTGGGCCGACCATTCGACCCGTAGACAGGCGAATCACATGCGAAGAGCCCTGCGCTCAGGGGGAGTGACCGGGACCGCTCTGCTGGCGGCCTCGGCACTACTGACAGGACTGGTGCACGCGGTACCCGCTCGCGCCGATGAACCGGCCGAGGACCCGGATGCCGGGCGGCTCCGGATCAGCCTCGGAGAGGACGCCCGGATCGACCGCTGCATCGCCGGGGTGGCGCTGCACATCGGTGGCCCTGCCCTCAAAACCGCGGCCGCCAAGGCCCTGAACGGTACGGCCGCCGACCTCACCGCCGCCCTCGAAGGCGCTCGATCGGGGCTCGGCACCCTCGGCGACGCCCGCCGCAAGGACCAGGACGCCGTCATCGCGTACCTCGATCAGTCCAGAGACCGCAAGGCGCGCTGGGAGGCGGCCAACAAGGTCTACGCGCAGACCGGCTGGGACTCCGGCACCAGCCTCCACGCCCCCGAGTTCGACGCGGACGTCGTGGCCTTCACGCTCGGCCCCCAGAACGACCTGCTGGGCCGGCTCGGTCAGGACGGCCGCAGCGTGCCCACCAAGGACTCGGTCGAACAGGCGAAGAAGGTCGCCGCCGAGATCAAGGGCCAGGACGACTGGAACGACCTCGCGGCGAGCACCATGTTCGGGGACACCGACGTCCGGGGCCCGTGGAACAGCACCACCGCCGGCGACGTCGCCTCCTTCCTGCGGCACGGCGGCTTCGTCACCAAGCCGCTGGAGGAGGGCTCCGCCGAGGACCGCATGGAGGTCGAGGCCCTCAAGGTCGCCTGGGGCGACTGCGACAGCTTCAACCCCGTGGACGCCCGGCGGGTCCTCTCCCCCGTCGTCCTGACGGCCCACCAGGAGTGGGAGCAGGAGTACGCCGCCCAGGCCAAGCCCCGCGCCACCATCATGAGCGCCGAGACGAACGCGTCCGCGGAGGCCCGCAAGGCCACCGAGGCGATGATCGAGTCCATCGGGCAGGCGTGGCTCGCCGAGCAGATCCTCCTCTGGCAGAAGTACTGGGCCGACCAGCCCAAGGACAACATCCACCGGCCCAAGCCCGCGGTCTTCACCCAGGCCAAGACGGACCTGGCAGCCGCCCAGAAGAAGACCGCCGATCAACTGGTGCTGGCCAACAAGGCCGTGGCCGCCGCCAAGACGGCCTCGGAACAGGCCGACAGCGCGCAGAACGACGCGTACGCCATCGCCGACGCGGCCAAGGCGCCGCGTGGCCGCGGGCTGTTGTACGCACAGCAGTCGGTGCAGGTCGCCAAGGCCTCGTACGCCGCGGCCCAGGCGGCCGCGAAGGCCACCCAGACCACGGTGAACGCCGCCAAGGCCACGGTGGCCGACAGCAAGGCGCTCTTCGCGCTCTCCCAGACCCAGGCCCACGCCGTCAACACGGAGTTCCGGCGGATCGCCGCGCAGGAGGCTGCGGCCCAGGCGAAGGCGGCCGCCGTGTCCGCGGACGCGCTGGCCAAGGAGGCCGCCGCGAACGCCACCAAGGCGAAGAACGCACAGGCCACCGCCGAGCGGGCGCAGGAGACGGCCCGCGTGGCGGCGGAGACCGCCAAGGCGCAGCGCGCCAAGGCCGAGCAGGAAAAGGCCGTCGCCGCCGAGGAGCGCAAGACCGCGGCCGCCGAACGCGCCACGGCACAGGCGGCCGAGAAGCGCGCGGCCACCGAGCGCGAGACGGCCGGGACCGCCCGTACCAAGGCGGAGGACGCCGCCGATACGGCCGACGAGCAGCTCACCACGGCGCTCCTCGCCGAGGGCAGGGCCGCCGCCGCGCGCGAGAAGGCCGAGGACGCCGAGCGCGAGAAGAAGGCCACCGCCGCGCGGGCCGCCGCCCTGGAGTCGGCCGCCGCCGCGGCCGTCGGCACCAGCGCAGCGGGCGAGACCCGCGAGGCGGCCACCGAGGCCCGTGCCGCCGCCGGCGAAGCGGCCGGCGCAGCCACCCGGGCGCGGGCCGCCGCCGACGACGCGAGCACTGCGGCGCAGAACGCCCGCGCCGCCGCCACCCGTTCCGATGCCGCGGCGAAGCGCTCCCGCGCGGCCGCCGACAAGGCGTGGTCGGCCTACCAGACAGCCGCCGCCGCGGGTGCGGAAGCGCACGCCGCGGCCGCGGAGGCCATCGACGCCTCCAAGGCCGCGTCGGCGAAGGCCGCCGAGGCCGAGCAGGAGGCCAAGAAGGCCCAGGCCGCCTCTCTCAAGGCGCACCAGGAGGCCGCAGCCGCCCGCGACGAGGCCGCCAAGACCAAGGAGTGGGCCGCCGTGGCGGCCGGACACGCCTACGCGGCAGGCCAGGCGGCCACCGCGGCCCGTGATTCGGCGGCCGAGGTGATCAAGCCCGCCAACACCGCCATCGCCGCGGGCACCCCGTACCGGGAGTCCGACTCCGCGGCCGCCTTCGCCGTCCTGATCGGCCAGACCTCCCTGTCCGTGTCCGAGCAGCAGGCCGCTGCTGCCGCCGCCAAGGCCAAGGAGGCTGCCAAGGCCGCCGCCGACGCCAAGAAGCTGGCCGAGAAGGCCGCCGGAGACGCCAAGCTCGCCGCGCAGGCGGCAGCGGCAGCCGCAGCCGACGCGGCGGCCGCCCTCAAGTCCGCGGCCGCGGCCCGGGCTTCGGCTGCGGAAGCCGCCAAGGCCGCCGAGGCGGCGAAGAAGGCCGACACCAGGACCAGCGAGTACGTCACGCAGGCGGGCACCGACTGGTTCTACGCCAACAGCGCCGCCACCGACGCCTCGAGCGAGGCGACCGCGGCGAACAACGAGGCCACCGAGGCCGAGAAGAGCGCCACGAACGCCCGTGCCTCCGCCGATGCCGCCACCCGCGACGCCGGCGCAGCGGACTCGGCGGCCACCCGGTCGGAGAAGGACGCCGACGACGCGGAGAAGTCGGCTGCCAACTCCAACGAGGACGCGAAGGCGGCGGACGGGGCGGCCGACCGCGCGGAGGAGGAGTTCCGCAAGGAGCAGGAGGAAGCCCGCAAGGCCGCGATGGAGGGCCCCAAGCCCGACACCGGGGCGGACCTCAGCAAGGACGAGGAGTCACTGCTCCTCGCCCAGTGCGGCCAGTCCTGCGTGGACGACTTCCGCGAGGCCAGGCAGATCCTGGCCGGGGACGTCATCGACTGGGTGGTCGACAACGGCGGCCAGATCCTCCTCGACGAGCTGGGCTACACCGACGCCAAGAAGTGCTTCACCCAGCGCGACGTCGAGGGCTGCCTGTGGACGCTCGTCAACGTCATCCTGGTCGGCGCGGCCGTCACCAAGATTCCGGCCGTGAGCAAGGCGATCTACCGGGTCAGCAAGGGCATCAGCTCCTTCTGGGAGAAGCTGGACAAGGCCAAGGACACCCTGGACCGGCTCCGCACGGTCCTGGACCGGGTCAAGAAGGGCCAGAGCGCCCTCGAGTGCCTCGCTTCGACCGTGGCAGGCGCCGCCGCCCAGCGGGCCGCGTTCCACGGTGCCTCCGCGAAGGCCGCCGCCGGCAAGCCGAAGATCTGCGTGACCTCGGCGCTCGGCAAGAACAGCAGGCTCGCCAAGCTCGCCGAGAAGTCCACGAAGAACGAGGCCGTTCAGCGCGAGATGAATCAGCTCATCAACAAGCTTCTTGACGGCAACGATCAGCCGGGCAAGGGCTCCAGGGCACTGTCGCACGGCATCCGGTACCTTCGGGGCGACGCCGGCGCACGGCTCTTCTTCCGCGAGGTCGAAGGCGGCTTCGAGATCATCGGCAAGTCCGACAAGCCGAACGAACCGAACGTCATCAAGGAGCTGCTGAAGATCTATGGTTCATGAGCCGCTGGTGACCGTGGAGACGGCCGACTTCTCCGTCACCTATGTACTCGCCCTGGATGACGACGCCGACAGCGTCGAGGACGTCGACGCTGTCATCCGCGCCCGTGACGGCAAAGGGTGGACCGCGACCTTCATGACCCCTCGGAAGATCGCCGAGGTGATGAACCACCGGTCCGCCACCGGCGAGTGCGCCGGCGGCCTGTACCTGCGGATCCCCGACCTCGTGATCGTCCGTGAAGGCGGCCTGGACGCCATGACCAGGGCCCTGGTCGACCTCTTCGGCAAGTACGGCATGGACACCGAGGTCCTGCCACGCTTTGCCCATGAGGACGACGAGGTCGACTGACCCTTCAGAAACGCAACTGTGCCCCGCCGAGTCGACACTCGGCGGGGCACAGCCCTGTTGCGGCTCCCGAACGGGCCTGTGACGGCGCTCAGCCGGTTCCGTCGGTCGTGTAGATGCGCATGCCGGGCACGTTCAAGGTGCCGCCGAACTGCGCGGCCTGGACGACCTTCACGTTGGTGAAGAGGATCTCCGGCAGGTTCAGCGGAGGCGGGCTGTCCGGAGTGAACGTCAGCGGGATCAGGCCGAGCAGGTTCCCGGAGATGGACTCCGTGTACATCGTCGTCGGGCCGCCGGTGATCTCGGACGTCGTACCCCGCCCGGCCTGCACGTGGTAGGTCTTGTTGATGCCGTGGTCCTTGACCGTCTGATGCAGGTCGCCGATCTCGGTGCCGCCGGAGATGACGTACTTCAGCACCCTCTTGATGGTGCCGTTGGCCGTCCTCACCTTGACGACGCCCTGGTAGTCGGCGTGATGCAGCTTCAGCACACTGGCGCTCAGGTACCAGGGGTCGTCCGCCACCGGCACCTTGTTGTCGACGCCGCCCGTGTCGTCCGTGGCGGCCGGGCAGTTCGCCGCGTCCGTGGACGAACTCGGCGAGGGGCTGGCAGAAGTGGCCGAATCGGCCGTCTTCTGGGCCGCCTTGGTGGCCTCCTCGGCCGCCTTGGTCGCCGTGTCGGTCGTGTCCTTCACGGTCTTGTCGACAGTGTCGGTGACCTTCTTGGTCGTGTCCTTGACGGTGTCCGAGGCGCTCGTGCCCGAAGAGCCCGAGGACGCGGTGTCCTTGCTGGTGCTCGCCGAGGCGGACGGCGTGGGCGTCGGGCTCGCGCTCGACGTGGAGCTGCCGCCGGTGAAGATGCTGCCGATCGCGTTGCCCAGGTCGTCCAGCAGACCGCCGCCGCTGCTCGCGGACGCCGAGGGGCTCGGCGTGGCGGTGCCGCCGCCCGACGTGTCCTTGCCCGCGCTGTCCGAGGCGGACGGCTCGGGCGTGGCCTTGTCGCCGGAACCTGAATCCGACGAACCGGTCTTGCCCGACGTCGAGTCCGAGGAGTCCTTGGACGTGCCGGCGGAGGACGAGGGCGAGGGCGTCGCCTTGTCGGCCGTGTCAGCGGAGCTCGCCGAGGCGGACGGCGACGGCGAGGCCGACGCGTTGTCGCCCAGCGCGGCCACGCAGTCCTTGTACTCGTCCGCGGTCAGGCTCTTCGACGACGGCGACGTGGAGCCGCTGCTGTCGGCGAGCGCGAGCGAGGACGTGAACCCCATTCCCATGAGGACCGCGGTCGGCATCGCCACCGTGGCTATCGCCTTGCCCGCCGGCATGTGGAACCTGGTGAACAGCGGCTTCTTGGGTGCCGCGTGGCGCGGCCCGGTTCTCACACGGGACTTGTCCACATCAGTCCCGTGGGTCACCTCGTCAGCCGGCACTGTGCCTCCCGTTCGCCCCGTTCGCCGGGCTCGTTCCTGACAGATCGATCGGCTCGCCCACCACGGGCTTGAGGATGGTGGTGTCCGGGTCCAGTGCCTGCGGGGCACCGCCCGTTCCCGGCGCGTCCCCCTGCGCCGCCTCGGCCGGCGGCTCATTCGGCGCCCAGGCCACGGCCATCGCCCCACCGACCAGGGCGAGCAGGAAGCCCATCAGGAAGCCGCCGAGGTTGGACACGGGGATGGACACCAGCCCCAGCAGGATCGCCGCGACGCCCGCGAAGGTACGCACGTGCTTCTGGAACCAGAGGCTGAAGCCCAGGACGATCAGCAGCACGCCGATGATCAGGGATCCGGCACCGGCAGTGGTGGACATCGCCAGCGTCAGATGCCCCACCTGCAGGTGGGCGTACGGGAAGTAGGCGATGGGGAGTCCGCCGAGCATGACGAACAGGCCGGCCCAGAACGGCCGCGTGCCCCGCCAGGTGCGGAACTGCGCCCTCCGGCGACTGAACTGGCCGGAGGGTACGGCAGGAGTCTCGGCGCTCATGGAAAACAGCTCCCTGGTGCGGCTTTGCTGTGGTGATGGTGCTGTGGTGGTGAGTTGCAGTACGTGTGAAGAATGTGGTGGAAGGTGGACGGGCGGGGGCGCCATAGGCTCCCCCGCCCGTCACCAAGCGCCTAGTAGCACTCGTGGGTGCCCGCCTGCACGGACATGCTCAGACCGCTGAGCTTGAAGGTTCCGGCAGTGGTCGCCCACGCCGTCTGCTTCACGTCGGTCAGCTCCGCTTTCTCGGCCTGCTGTGCGAATCCGAACGGGTTGGCGGCCTCGCCGCCACCCTTCATGCCCGGACCCTTGCCGCCCTTGTCCTGGCCTGTGTTGCCCGCGGCCACACCGATGTCGATGTTGTGGAACGTCGCATCGGTGGCGTCCAGCTTGTCGAGGTCGATGTACAGCTTGTCGGCCTCGACCGCATCCTTGCCGTCACCTGCATGCAGGATCAGGCTGATGCTGCCCAGCACCGGGATGTTCGGGGTGACCACCGACTGGCACAGATGGGTGATGGTCGCGTGATCGAACGCCGAGACCGCCACCGGGCGGGCGGCCTTCTGGCCGTCGAGGGTGTACCCCGAGTCAAGGGCCCCGTACTGCTCGAAACCTGTACCTTCCAGCGTGGCGGCCCGCACCTTGAACTGCTGGCCGGACACGCTGAACGACGCGGCGAGAGCGCCCTGCGCGAGGGCGACACCTATCGCGGCCGTAGCGGCGACGCTGGGCACCATGACCACAGCGAACCGCTTCCATCTGGTCCCGCCACGCACCTGGGACTCCATATTTCCTCCTTCTCGGACGTACATCTCCTGGCCCTGACTGCTGCCTGTCGGCGCCTCAGCCGGGCAGGGATGGGAGAAGTGCTACGTCCTCGGGAAGGAGAGCGCCCGCACTCGGAGGCGCAAACCGCGCACCGATCACCGGCGATCACCCCCGAGCGACAACCACTGGTCGCGCCTGACACACATCACGCACAACCTTGCTGGACAGGCTTCGCCGAGCCGGCGAAGACCCCCCTGCCCAAGAGCCGGTGCCAGTGGCACAGGCTCTGCTCGGTGGGGACCCAGGAACTCCCGCGACCCAACCGGCTGTCGGGGTACGGGAAAGGACCGAGCGTCGCCGATCGTGGTGCATTCTCGCCGCCCGCACAAGGGGCTTCGTTACTGGGTAGTAACGGCGGGATAACCGAAGGACGACCCACAGGTCTCGGGTGGCGACAGAGGGTGCAGCCGGGGGCCCGGACAAAACTATTGATCGTTGGACAGAAACCGACAGATCAACGGCCGGAACTTACTCCCAGTAACAGCGGCCGCGTTTACCAAGATTTGGTAAAGCGCGGCCGCACTGACGTTCCTTCGGCAAATCTTTCACTCGGGCATCACATGCCCTGGTGTTTAGCGACTGGTCAGAACAGCGCCCGGGCGAGCGCCCTGCGGGCCGCCGCCACCCTCGGATCGTCCGCCCCGACGACCTCGAAGAGCTCCAGCAGTCGCAGACGTACCGTGTCCCGGTCGTCACCCGCCGTACGCCGGACGGTCTCGATGAGCCGCCCGAAGGCGTCCTCCACATGACCGCCGACCAGATCCAGATCGGCCGCTGCGATCTGCGCCTGCACGTCGGCGGGCTTCTCGGCGGCGTCCTTGCGCACCTGCTGCGGGTCGAGGCCGCCCACGCGCTGCAGCAACTCGGCCTGGGCGAGGCCCAGTTTGGCCTCCGGGTTGCCCGGGTCCTCGCTCAGCACGTTCTTGTACGCCTGCACCGCACCGCCGAAGTCCCCCGAGTCCAGCGCCCGTACGGCCGCCTCGAGCAGCGCGTCGTACGGTCCGGCCGGCGCCGCCTCGGCCGCGGCCCGGTCGCCGCCCGGCTCGGCGTCGGGGTCGACGGTCAGACCGGTCAGGCCGAAGCGCTGTTCGGCCACCTGCACGAGCTGGTCGAGGGTCTGGCGGATCTGCTGTTCGCCGGCGGCTCCCTGGAAGAGCGGCAGCGCCTGCCCCGCCACCACGGCGAAGACGGCCGGGATCCCCTGGATCCCGAACTGCTGCATCAGCATCTGGTTGGCGTCGACGTCGATCTTGGCAAGCAGGAAGCGGCCGTTGTACTCGACGGCGAGCCGCTCCAGGACCGGGCTCAGCTGCTTGCAGGGCTCGCACCACTCGGCCCAGAAGTCGATGACGACGGGCACCTCGGTGGACCGCTGCAGGACCTCGCGCTCGAAGGCGGCCTCGTCGACGTCGATGACGAGATCGGCCGGGGAGACGGCTCCCGGGCCGCCGCCCTGGCGGGCCGCTTCGGCGCGCGCCTGCTCCGCCTTCGCCTTGGCCTCCTGGGCCGCCTTCACCGCGGCGAGGTCGACGACTCCGCTCATGGACATGTTCCGTGGCTGCATGCGTCTATCCTCCCCCGTTCCCGCGCATGAGAGAAAAGCGTTGAGAAAGCCGGTCCTGTTGCGTTCTGTTCGACGCCGGGTCCCCACCCCACGTCAGTGGTTGCCGCCCGTGGAGGCACCCACGAGCTTTCGCTACGAGTCGTAGCGTAATGGCACCGAGTGCCTCACCGGTACCACCCCCCGGTGATCTCCCTCACGGCCTCACACGAACCGCCGGTTATGGTCGTGGGATGCAGAGCCGCACTCCCGCCACCCGCGCCTCAGGACGCCCGCGCAGCGCCGAGGCGGACGCCGCGATCCTCGCGGCCACCCGGGAGGCCCTGGTGGAGCTGGGCTGGTCGAAGCTCACCCTGGGAGACGTGGCGACCCGGGCGGGGGTTGCAAAGACGACCCTGTACCGCCGCTGGGCGGGCAAGAACGAACTCGTGGTCGACGCGGTGGCCGAGCTCTTCGACGAACTCGTCCTTCCCGACCGCGGCACCCTGGCGGCCGACATCGAGGGCGTGGTCCTGCAGTTCGCGGCCATCCTGGCCCGCCCGGAGGCCAAGAGCGGCCTGATGGCGGTGGTCGCGGAGTCCACCCGCGACGATGCGCTGCGCGAGCGCATCAGCGACTCGATCGTGCGGCGCCAGAAGCGACTGGTCCTGGAGGGCCGGGAACGCGCCCAGTGCCGCGGCGAGCTGCCCCCCGAGACCGACCCCGCCGAGGCGGCCCGCACGGTCGACCTGATCTTCGACGTGGTCGCGGGCGCGGTGGTGCACCGCACCCTGGTGAGCGGGCACCCGGCGGACGAGGAGTGGGTGCGCGCGTTCACGACCCTGCTCCTGGGCGGCCTGGGAGCGGGCACCCAGGAGCCGTAGCCGCTCCCGCCGGTACGAGGTCAGCTGCGACGAGGTCTGCTGCTACGAGGTCTACGACGACGGGCCGGCCGGCGGGGCGCCGGTGACCGCGTCGCCGTAGAGCTGGCCGACGCTCTTGCCGAAGTAGGCGCTGTAGGAGATCTGCGGGGTGTAACCGCCGGTGTGGTAGCCGCCGATGACGCCCACCACCGCCCAGCCGCCCTTCCACGGCACCAGCATCGGTCCGCCGCTGGTGCCGTCCACGAAGGCGTCGCAGGCGATGCGCGGATAGCTGCCGGGCTCGTCGGGGTCGTCGCTGTCGTAGCGGGTGGTGCGGCTCCAGCACTCCAGCGGCTTGTCCGCGCCTCCCGGGTAGCCGATCATCCGCACCGGGGCGTGGTGGTACCCCGTGTCGGTGAGCAACTGCACCGCGCCGGCCGCGTCCTGCAGCAGCCTGCCGTCCTGGTTGGGCTCGGTGACGGCGAAGCCGTAGTCGTACTGGGCGCCGGCGTGCTCCTTCAGGTCGTAGTACTGCTGCGGGACGTAGACGCCGTTGACCCGGACCGGGAACACGCCGAACGGCTTGAGTCCGTCGTGGTACTGCGGCACGAAGGCCAGATTGCGGCGCGGGGAGGTGCCGGAGTACCCCCGCAGACAGTGGCCGGCGCTCAGCACCAGGTCGTGGCCCGGGCTGCGCACCACGGAGCCGGTGCAGGTGCGCCCGGTGCCACTGGGGTCGGTCCAGAAGAAGGTGCCGGTCTGGGGGATGCCGTCGAAGCTGTGGCTGGGCGGGATGAACTCGCCGGGCATGGGGCCGTCCACCGCGGAGGAGGCGGCGGCGCCGGTGTCCGGGGCGGTGGAGTAGACGGAGTCCTTGTCCAGGCCGGTGTCGACGGGCAGCGCGGCCGTCAGCCGGGCCGGGTTCCAGTAGGCGTCCAGCCGTTGCGCCACCGGGTTCACCGGCGGCGCGACGGAATGTGCGGACGCGACCGGCACGAGCGCGGCGCACGGCAGCATGGCCACCGCGATCGCGACTGCGGTCCGTACCACTCTGGGCCTGAAAAACCTACGCACCGTCAGTTCCCCTGGATATCGGCGGACTCGACGGGCCGATGCTATGCACGGGAACGATCGCGGAAAAGGAGGCAGGTCACATTTTTATAAACGCTTCTGCGGGGTAGGCGGTCAGAACCCCGCCGGCTCGGTGTACACCCCCCACTCGTCCCGCAGCACCCCGCAGATCTCGCCCAGGGTCGCCTCGGCGCGTACGGCGTCCAGCATGGGCTCGATCATGTTGGCGCCCGAACGGGCGGCGGCGAGCATGGCGTCCAGGGCCGCCCGCACCCCGGCCTCGTCCCGCGCGGCCCTGCGGCCGCCCAGCACCCGCACCTGCTCCCGCTCCACCTCGTGGCTGACCCGCAGGATCTCCAGATCCCCGGTGACGGACCCGTGGTGGACGTTCACCCCGACGACCCGCTTGTCGCCCTTCTCCAGGGCCTGCTGGTACCGGAAGGCCGACTCGGCGATCTCGCCGGTGAACCAGCCGTCCTCGATCCCGCGCAGAATCCCGGAGGTGATCGGCCCGATCGGGTGCTGCCCGTCCGGATGTGCCCGCAGCCCCCGCTCCTTTATCTGCTCGAAGATCTTCTCCGCGTCCGCCTCGATCCGGTCCGTCAGCTGCTCGACGAACCACGAACCGCCCAGCGGATCGGCCACGTTGGCGACCCCGGTCTCCTCCATCAGCACCTGCTGCGTGCGCAGCGCGATCTCCGCCGCCTGTTCGCTCGGCAGCGCGAGGGTCTCGTCCAGGGCGTTGGTGTGCAGCGAGTTGGTCCCGCCGAGCACCGCGGCGAGCGCCTCCACGGCCGTACGGACGACGTTGTTGTACGGCTGCTGGGCGGTCAGGGAGACACCGGCGGTCTGCGTGTGGAAGCGCAGCCACTGCGCCTTCTCGGACTTCGCCCCGTACACGTCCCGCATCCAGCGGGCCCAGATGCGCCGCGCCGCGCGGAACTTGGCGATCTCCTCGAAGAAGTCGACGTGCGCGTCGAAGAAGAAGGACAGCCCGGGCGCGAAGACGTCCACGTCCAGCCCGCGGGAGAGTCCCAGCTCCACGTACCCGAACCCGTCGGCCAGCGTGTACGCCAGCTCCTGTGCGGCCGTCGCCCCGGCCTCGCGGATGTGGTAGCCGGAGACGGACAGCGGCTTGTAGGCGGGGATGCCGGCGGCGCAGTACTCCATCAGGTCGCCGATCAGCCGCAGATGGGGCTCCGGCTGGAAGAGCCACTCCTTCTGGGCGATGTACTCCTTGAAGATGTCGGTCTGGAGCGTGCCGTTGAGCACCCGCGGATCGACGCCCTGCCGCTCGGCGGCGACGAGATACATGCAGAACACGGGCACGGCGGGCCCGCTGATGGTCATGGACGTGGTCACGTCCCCCAGCGGGATGTCCTTGAACAGGACCTCCATGTCGGCGGCGGAGTCGATGGCGACCCCGCAGTGCCCGACCTCGCCGAGCGAGCGCGGGTCGTCGGAGTCGCGCCCCATGAGGGTCGGCATGTCGAAGGCGACGGACAGACCGCCCCCGCCGTTGGCGAGGATCATCTTGTAGCGCTCGTTGGTCTGCTCGGCGTTCCCGAACCCGGCGAACTGCCGGATGGTCCACGTACGCCCTCGATAGCCGGTCGGGTACAGCCCGCGCGTGAAGGGGTACTCCCCGGGCCAGCCGATCCGCTCGAAGCCGTCGTACGTGTCCCCGGGCCGGGGCCCGTACACCGGCTCCACGGGATCCCCGGAGAGCGTGGTGAAGTCGGCCTCACGCTTGCGCGAAGCGTCGTACCGGGCCTGCCAGCGACGGCGGCCCTCCTCGATGGCGTCAGCGTCCATACCTCGAATTTACTAGGACGTCCTACTAAATGTCGAGGGGAGCCAGAGGGCAGCCACCCGAGCCACGACGGCCGGCACCCTCCCGGAAAAGCCCTGCGCTCGCGAACGTGCCGGGGCCGTCACGGACGGTGACCTACAAGGGCCTCGTCCACGGCGGCCCGGCGGCCGTCACGGCAGTGATCGTCAGACCTTCGCGACCGCGGGCGAGCCCTCGGTGAACTTCGGCTCCAGCTCGTGGGTGACCTTGCGCTCGACGAAGAAGGCGGCCGTCGGAACCGTTCCCGCAAGCAGTACCCACAGCAGCTTGCCGACCGGCCACTTCGCCTTGTTCCCCAGGTCGAAGGCGAAGACCAGGTACACCACGTAGAGCCAGCCGTGCGCGAACCCCACGACCGTGGTGAACTTGTCCGCGCCGTCCACATGCAGCCCGTACTTGGCGATCACACCCAGGGTCAGCGCAACCAGCAGCACACCAGTGACGTAGGCCATGACCCGGTAGCGGGTCAGCACGCTCTTCTTCATGGCGTCGAGCGTAACCGCCCGTTCCGGGAGATCTTGGGCCGGGTCAGTCCTCGGCGAAGTCGTTCGCCGCCACCCGCAGCGGCCGGAGCATCGCGAAGATCTCCGCGCACTCCTCGGCGTCGTACGCACCGAGGCCGAAGTCCATCGCCATCAGGTCGCGGGTGGCCGCCTCGACGACCTCGCGGCCCTTGTCGGTGATGGAGGCGAGGGTGCCGCGCCCGTCGTTGGGGTTGGGGCGCTTGGCCACCAGGCCCGACTTCACCAGGCGGTCGACGGTGTTCGTCACCGAGGTGGGGTGCACCATGAGCCGCTCGCCGATCTTCGACATGGTCAGCTCGCCCTCCTTCGAGAAGGTGAGCAGCACCAGCGCCTCGTACCGTGCGAACGTCAGTCCGTACGGCTTGACCACCGCGTCGACCTCGGCGAGCAGGATCTGGTGCGCGCGCATGATCGAGGTGATGGCGGCCATGGACGGCACGTTCCCCCAGCGCTGCTTCCAGAGCTCGTCGGCGCGGGCGATCGGGTCGAAAGGAAGACTGAGCGGCTTCGGCACAGAACCGACCTTACCGGCCGGTCACATGGTGGTCAGCCCCGTCTCGCCTTTCGGGCCGCCGGGCGTCCAGGGCGAGCGGTACACAGCACACCGCGCCCAGCGCTCCCGCCCCGAGAGGCGTCGACGGACGCCCGGCCCGTCCCACGGCTGCCATGTCTAACCCTGCAGGCTGAAATCCCTTGTGCAACGATTGCTGACGAATCATCAGTAAATGTCACCTTCGCCCCAGGGAGCTGCATGTCCCGGCTGATCCACATCTTCGCGGCCGTCGCGGTCCTCGGGCTTGCGGCGGGCTGCTCGTCCCCGTCCGGCATCGACACGGCCGCCGCGGCGGGCAGCGCCTCGAAGAAGGCGGCCCGCGCGGGCGCCTTGGACTTCTGGGTCGACCCGGACAGCCCGGCCGCCAAGCAGATCAAGGAGTGGCGGCGGGCGGGCCGCGCCCAGGACGCGCACCTGCTCAAGCGGATCGCGGACGAACCGCAGGCGCTGTGGCCGGCGGGCGAGATCGATCCGGGCCCCATCGTGAAGGCGGCCATCGAGTCCGCGGCCGAGGAGAACCGCACGGCGCTCTTCGTGGCGTACGACATCCCGCACCGCGACTGCGGCCAGCACTCCGCGGGCGGCGCGGCCGACGCGGACGCCTACCGGGAGTGGATCGGGAAGTTCGCGGACGCCCTCGGGGACGGCAAGGCCCTGGTCGTCCTCGAGCCGGACGCGGTCGCCCACATCGTGGACGGCTGCACACCGGCCGGCTACCACGACGAGCGCGAGCAGCTGCTGAACGAGGCGGTCGTCCGCCTGAAACAGCAGCCGAACACCAAGGTGTACCTGGACGCGGGCAACCCGGCCTGGATCCGTGATCCGTGGAAGCTGGTCGACCCGCTGAAGCAGGCCGGCATCGAGAAGGCCGACGGGTTCTCCCTCAACGTCTCCAACTTCCAGACGGACGAGCTCACCAAGGCGTACGGCCTGGAGCTCTCCGCCGACCTCGGCGGCAAGCACTTCGTCGTCGACACCAGCCGCAACGGCAACGGCCCGCTGCCCGGCGCCTGGTGCAACCCGCCGGGCCGTGCGCTGGGCACCCGCCCCACGACCGACACCGGCGATCCCCTCCTCGACGCCTACCTGTGGATCAAGCGGCCCGGGGAGTCCGACGGGACCTGCGGGAGCGGGCCGGCCGCGGGGAAGTGGTGGCCGGAGTACGCCCTGGAGCTGGCACGCAACTCCAAGCCGTAGCCGCCGTTCGGGGCATCGGGTCCGGCCGTCACTTCACCTGGATCCACCTGGCCTCGGAGGGCGTGCCCTGCGCGTCCGTCACGAACAGCATGTACCAGCCGGGCGGTACCAGGGCCGGGTCGTCCGGCACGGTGACCGTCACCGAGTGCCCGTCCTTGGTCAGGCCCAGCTCGATGGAGCGCTGCTCGACGTCAGTGGTGTGGGTGACCGCGCTGGGCCGCATGAGCCGGGCCTTCGCGACCCTTTCGGGGTGGTCGGTGCGGTAGGTCGCACGGCGGTCCTTGCCGAGAGCCTGCGGGCCGCCCTCCAGCACGGGGCGGTGCTCGCCGTTCCGGTGCAGCGCGGGCGGGGTGAAGACCTCCATGCGCTGCTCGAAGTGGCCGAGCTTGGTGTTCTGCTGGTCGTCGAAGAGCGGGTCGGAGCCGAAGGTGGCGACCCGGCCGTCGGGCAGCAGCAGCGCCTCGGAGTGGTAGTTGCGGCCGACGGTGGGCGCGGCCGCCTCGCGGAAGGTGTTGCTCTTCGGGTCGTAGAACTGCGCCTTGAAGATGTTGCTGGCGCTGCGGCCGCGGTAGTCCTCGGAGCCGTTGGTGGTGAACACCGAGTCGTCCGGCATGATCACGCTGTTCAGGTACCGCGTGCCCTGCGGGAGGTCGGGTCCGTCCTTGAAGACCGGGTTGTCCTGCTTCAGATCGACGACGGCCGTGCGCGGGGTCGACCTCCTGGACTCGCCGACGCCTCCACCGCCGAGAATCATCACCTTCTGGTCCTGCGCCGGCGGCAGCAGCACGGAGGAGGAGGTCTCCGTCTCGTCGGGGTCGCGCAGCCCCGGAACCTTGCGGAAGGTGTTGGTCTTCAGGTCCCACAGCCCCGGCTCCCGCCCCTGGTCGGCGGGCCCGTAGCCGGCGTTGGAGGACGTGTAGAAGAGCTTGCCGCCCTTGGTCAGGAAGAGTGCGGGGTAGGTGGGGAAGTACCGCTTCGGGCCGGGGGACCACTTCTTGGTCCTCGGGTTATAGATCTCGTTGTCCCCGGGGTCGATCTGGCCGACGTCGTCCAGGCCCGAGACGGCGAGCACCCGCCCGTCGTCGAGCCCGACCAGCGTCGGGTACCAGCGGGCCTTCTGCATCGGGTCGACCGGCACATACCGCTCGGCCACGGGATCGAACTCGTAGGCGGCACGGATGCCCTGGAAGTCCTGCTTGTCGAGGGTGATCTTCTCGCTCAGCCCGTAGGTGTTGGCCGCGTCCTTGCCGGTCAGCCCGACGATGTCGTACTGCGCCTGCTTCTCGGTGACGGACAGCGGACCGGCCTCCACGGCCTCGACGAAGACCCGGGCCTCGCCCGCCACCACCGGCGCCGGGGCCGGGGCCTGCCCGGGCCGCGCCGCGCCGACCGGCCCGGCTGCCGCGCCCGCGGCGGGCCTGGCCTTCGGGACGGTGACGTCGAAGCTGCTGACGTACTCGACGCCCGCGGGCGAGCGGAAGCGGGTGCCCTTCTTCAGGAAGACCGACTTGAGGGGGTTCTCGTTCTTGACCCGCATACCGCCGCCGGCCCGTTTGACCTCGCCGTCGAGCAGTTCGTAGCGGGCGGTGCCGCCGGCCACGAGGAGCCGCCCGTCCGGGAGCTGGGTGTGGCCGGAGCAGAAGAAGTCGGCCGGTGTGGGGATCTTCTTGAAGGTGTTCGCCTTCGGGTCCCACAGGACGGTGTCGAAGGACCCGGCGTTGAATTTCTTCTGCTCGTTGCCCGACCCGGCGACGATCAGCACCTTGCCGGTGTGCAGGAGCGCCGCGTGGATGGCGTTGGTGCGGTACTTCGCGGGGATGTCGACCCGCTGCCAGGAGCCGTACTTCGCCTGGTACTCGGGCTGGGCGATCTTGTACTCGTGGTACTCCTCACCCGCGAACTCGACCGCGGCGGGGGCGTTGAGACCGGCCAGGACCATGATGCCCCCGACCCCGAGGACGGCCCTTCTGGTCGTCCTGTTCCCCGGGCTCTTGCGGTACTTGTTCTCAGCGTTCCGGGCCATGGTGCTAGCTGCCTCCTGTCGTGGTTCCGGAGACCGGGGAGACCGCGCCGCTGGTGGCGAGGGCGGGCTCCGTGCCGTCGACGGCACGTGTGGGCCGGTGCGGTGCCTGCCGCTCCCGCCGCTCCCTGAGGAGCGTGGAGCACCACACCGCGACCGGTGCGAGGGCGATGACCATGGCCAGGACCGCCCAGGTGCGCATGGCCGCATGGGTGTGGTCCAGGACGACCGAGGCGGCCAGGGAGGTCGCGAGGAGGATCGCCCAGAAGAGGTGGATACGGAAGGTGAGCAGCCGGTCGGCACTGGCGTCCGCGCCCTTGGGGGTCACGACGAACCTGCTGGGCCGGCGGAGGAGGGCCTCACCGAAGGACTTGAGGTAGATCGGCGCGGCCAGGGCCGACATCGCCATGCCCGCGAGCCCGCCGGAGCCCTCCGGCTCGTGGGGCGAGATGTTGTGCCGCCGGTTCCACAGATACAGCCCGATCTGCAGGGCGGCGGCGTCGCTGTAGAGCATCAGCCACACCGAGGAGGCGACCTGCGTCCCGGAGGCCCCGAACCAGAGGAAGAGGACACAACTGAGGATGCCGAGCAGCCAGTTGACGGCAGTCATCGGGTAGTAGACGAGCATCAGGGTGTACGAGAACAGCCGTCCCGGAGGCATCCTGAACAGCGCCCTTCCGTACTGCTTGAGCAGCGTCTCGTAGGTCCCCCGCGACCAGCGCATCTGCTGCGTGAAGAAGTCGGTCCAGGAGGCGGGCCCCTCTCCGACGGCGAGTACGTCCGGTGTGTACACGGACCGCCAGTGATTGCCGGTGACGGGATTGCGGCGCTGGTGTATCTCGAACCCGGTGGCCATGTCCTCGGTGATGGAGTCGTACAGCCCGCCTATCTGCTTCACGGCGGCGATCCGCACCACGTTGTTCGTACCGACGAACATGGGCGAGCGATACCGGTTCCCGGCCCGCTGGATCAGCGCATGGAAGAGGAACTGCTGCGACTCGGCGGCCTTGGTGACGGGATGGTCGGCGTAGTTCCCGTACACCTGGGGTCCGACCACGAAGGCGACATCGGGGTCCCGGAAGTAGCCCATCATCCGTTCGAGGAAGTTGGGGCGCGGGACGTGGTCGGTGTCGACGGAGGCGAAGAAGTCGTACTCGTCGCCGTGCCTGGCGATCCAGGCGTTGTAGTTGCCGTGCTTGGTCAGGGCCTTGTGGGGGCCGTGGGCCTGGTTCCACTGCGGAACGCCGCGCCGGGTGAAGTGCCGGACCCCGAGTTCCGCGCACAGGGCCTTCGCCTGCTCGTCGTCGCCCTCGTCGAGGAGCCAGACGTCGAGGACGCTGCCGGGCCCGGCGTGGGTGATCCGGACGGCTCCCTCCAGGGTGGCGCGGACCATCGAGAGGGGTTCCTTGCCGGGGACGTACGTGGTGAGGAACGCGACGCGGGTACCGGCTTCGGGGACGACCGGGACGGGGTCACGGGCGACCAGCGTGGCATGGGCGACGGAGGCGACGTTGACCACCATGAACAGCTCGATGAGCCCGATGGATATGAGCATCGTGACATCGAGCCCGACCAGCCAGCTCTCCCCTCCGTCGCGCTCCACCCAGTGCGTGGGCCAGACGAGGTAGACGAGCAGCGTGCCGGTGAGCACCGGCGCGAGGGTCATCAGCAGGACGGCCTGTATTCGGCGCGGCTCACTGGACAGCAGCGAGGTGTACTGCACCTGGTACGAGGCGTCGCTCGGCTCGGTGAGAGGTCCGGCCAGTCGGCTGTGGGTGTCGTATGCGTAGCCCTCCGACTGCACGGCGCCCTCCAGTGAGTGAGGTGTGATCGGCAGAGGAGTACCGATCACCCCCTACACAACTGGAGTTTCGGGGGCAGGGCGACCTGGAGACGTCCAGGCGGGTGGGGCGGCCGCATCTCCCGCCCCACCATGAGCAGTTCGTGCGCCGGGCCGACGCGGCGGAGCCCCGGCGGCCCTAGTCGGCGAGGTACCGCTCCACCGTCTCCACCTTGGCGGTGAGACCGTCCGTCACTCCGGGGCGGATGTCCGCCTTGAGAACCAGGGAGACCCGCGGCGCCCGCTCCTCGACGGCGGCGACGGCGCGCTTGACGACCTCCATGACCTGGTCCCACTCGCCCTCGATGCTCGTGAACATCGCGTCGGTGCGGTTGGGCAGACCGGACTCGCGGACGACGCGGACGGCATCGGCGACGTACTCCCCCACGTCGTCGCCGACGCCCAGGGGTGTCACGGAGAAGGCGACGATCATGCGTTCACGATTCCTTCCTGGCGGGCGCGGGAGGCGATGACGGCGTCCTCGGCGGCGCGCTTGAGCTTGCGCTCGGCGAAGAAGCCGCCGGTGGGCAGCACGGAGAGCAGGAAGTAGAGCCCCGCGGTCTTCTTGTCCCACTTCGTACGGTTCCAGGCGTCGGCCCAGAAGATCACATACAGGATGAACAGGACACCGTGCACCATGCCCATGACCGGCACCGCGTTGAAGTCCGTGGTCCGCTTCAGCACGGAGCAGACCAGCAGGAGGAGGAAGGACACGGCCTCGGGAGCCGAGACGAGGCGCAGGCGGCGGAGGGCGGTGGCGGTCTTGATGTCCACGGGTCACCTTCGGTGGGAGACGGATCGCTCTTTGTGAACGGAAGCACAAGCGTCCGCCCATTGTGACAAACGGTTCCCCTACGGGTGCGCTCAGGGTGCTTCTCCACCCACGGGCCCTGTGCGCCGCACCCCGCGGGCGGCTACCTTCCCAGCGTGGCGATGTTCCGACTTCAAGGAAGCAAGGTGCTCGCCGTCGACATGACCGGGGACGCCGTGAAGGCGAAGAACGGCTCGATGGTCGCGTACGACGGGCAGATGGCCTTCAAGAAGCTGAGCGGGGGCGGTGAGGGCATCCGGGGCATGGTGACCCGGCGGCTCACCGGTGAGCAGATGACGGTGATGGAGGTGAAGGGGCACGGGACGTGCTGGTTCGCGGACCGGGCCTCCGAGATCAACCTCGTGAGTCTCCAGGGGGACAAGCTGTATGTGGAGTCGAGCAATCTGCTCGCGACCGACGCCGGCCTGAGGACCGGCACGACCTTCACCGGCCTGCGCGGCGCCTCCCAGGGCAACGGGCTGTTCACGACGACCGTCGAGGGCCACGGCCAGGCCGCGATCATGTCGGACGGCCCGGCGGTGGTGCTGCGGGTGAGCGCGCAGTACCCGCTGACGGTCGACCCCGGTGCCTACATCGCGCACCAGGGGAATCTGCGGCAGTCCTTCCAGTCCGGTGTGACGTTCCGCACGTTCTTCGGGGAGGGCGGCGGCGAGGCCTTCCAGATCCGGTTCGAGGGGGACGGGCTGGTGTACGTACAGCCGAGCGAGCGGAACACGATCGCGGGTGATGTGTGACATGCCCTTCCGTGAGATCAACTCCAAGATGGTCGAGGCGACGGTGCTGCCCGGCCAGCGGCTGTTCAGTCAGCGCGGCGCGATGCTCGCCTACAAGGGCGAGGTGTCCTTCACCCCCAACATCCAGGGCGGCCAGGGCGGGATCATGTCGATGATCGGGCGCCGGGTCGCGAACGAGGCCACGCCCCTGATGAGCGTCGAGGGCAACGGCACGGTGATGTTCGGGCACGGCGGTCACCACGTCCACGTGATCAACCTCACCGGCGACACCCTCTATGTGGAGGCGGACCGGCTGCTCGCCTTCGAGGGCACGCTCCAGCAGGGCACGATGTTCATGGGCTCGCAGGGCGGGGTCATGGGCATGGTCCGCGGCCAGGTCACCGGCCAGGGGCTGTTCACGACCACCCTCAAGGGGCACGGCTCGGTGGCCGTGATGGCCCACGGCGGAGTCTTCGAGATCCCGATCACCCCACAACGGCCCGTGCACGTCGACCCGCAGGCGTACGTCGCCCACCACGGCGACGTCCGCAACAAGCTGTCCACGGCGCTGGGCTGGCGCGACATGGTGGGCCGCGGCTCCGGCGAGGCCTTCCAGCTGGAGCTCAGCGGCAACGGCACGGTGTACGTCCAGGCCTCGGAGGAGAAGCTGTGAGCGCGTACGGGACTCCGGGCGGCCCGACGGTCTTCGACCCGATGACGCTGCCGGTGGACGACAACGTCAACAAGTACACCTTCTGCGTGGAGCTCAAGGGGAGCCAGTGGTTCCTGCAGAAGGGGAAGATGATCGCCTACTACGGCTCGATGGACTTCAACGGCATCGGGCACGGCCGGCTCGACCGCCTGGTCCGTACGTCCTTTCATTCGCCACTGCATGCGAGCGACTGGGTCGTGGCGGAGGGCTCGGGCAAGATGCTCCTCGCCGACCGGGCCTTCGATGTGAACTCGTACGACCTGGACGACGGCAATCTGACCATTCGCTCCGGCAATCTGCTCGCTTTTCAGCCAAGTCTCGCGCTCAAGCAATCGATTGTGCCGGGTTTTCTGACACTCATCGGAACCGGAAAGTTCGTGGCCGCATCTAACGGTCCGGTGGTGTTCATGGAACCGCCGATCCGGGTGGACCCGCAGGCGCTCGTCGGCTGGGCCGACTGCCCGTCGCCGTGCCACCACTACGACCATGGTTACCTGACGGGCGTAATGGGCGGTCTACGTGCGATGACGGGCCTCGGCGGGGCCTCCGGGGAGGAGCATCAGTTCGAGTTCGTAGGGGCCGGCACCGTCCTGCTCCAGTCCTCGGAAACCCTCATGGCCGAGCAGGCCACGGGGGCGGTTCCACCGGAGCCCGGCGTGCCCGGTGGCGGCGGGGCACACATGGGCCCTTCACAGCAAGCCGGCACACCGCGCCTTCCCGGACAGCTGGGAGACCTCCAGCGTCGCTTCGGGCTGTGAGCGGTAGTCTGCGGAGTGTGACGTCGAACGTGTGCGCGCCGACACCACACCACCCTCACTAGTTCGCCTTTCAACATTTTAGGTAGACTTCATTCATGGAGACCGAGACGGCCACGCGCTGGCTGACCGATGCGGAGCAGTGCGCCTGGCGCACCCACCTGGAGGTCAACAGGCTGTTGACGTACCAGCTCGAGAGGGACCTGCAGCCGTTCGGACTGACGATGAACGACTACGAGATCCTGGTGAACCTCTCCGAGTCGGAGGACGTACGGATGCGGATGAGCGACCTCGCGTCCGCCACCCTCCAGTCCAAGAGCCGCCTCTCCCACCAGATCACCCGGATGGAGAACGCGAACCTGGTCCGCCGTGAGAACTGCGAGTCCGACCGCCGCGGGCTCTACGCGGTCCTCACGGAGCACGGCATGGAGACGATGAAGAAGGTCGCCCCGCACCATGTGGCGTCCGTGCGCAGGCACTTCATCGACCTGCTGTCCCCCGAGGCCATGGCGGAACTCGACAAGGCCCTGAAGCCCATCGCGGAGCACCTGCGCGGGCAGCGGGGGCGTCCCTAGCGGTCCTGCGGCGCAGCCGGCAGGCGGAGCCCGAACGGGCCCCACCTGCCGGTGCGTCCCGGAGGCCGTGCCTGTGCTGCCGGGAATTGGCGAGCACTCGCCCCAACGGCCCTGGCGATCCGGCCACTTCCGGCCGACGGCCCGTCAGGCGGCGGGGACGCTCTCCGCGCCGTTCCGCTCCGGCACGGCCCGAAGAGTGCTCCTCGCACGGCTGCGCCGCACCGTCGCCAGGGCCGTCAGCAGGGCTGCCGTGCCGGCCGCCGCGAAGCACAGCGCGGTCGGCATCGCGCCCACCAGGGGCCCCGCGACGGCCGCGCCTGCCGTGCTGCCCGCGTTGACACCCGTGTTGACCCAGGCACCGGCACGGACCCGTGCCTCCGGCGCCGCCGCGTCATCGGCGATCAGATAGGCGGTCGTCAGCGCCGGCGAGACGAAGAAACCCGCGGCCGCCAACTCGACGGCGAGCGTGCCGAGCCCGGGGGCGAACCCGGCGCCCAGCAACGCCACCCCCAGGCCCGCCGCCGCCAGGGGCAGCCGCACCGGGGCCGGGACACGCCAGCGGACAGCCCCGTTGACCAGACCGCCGACGGCGCTCCCGGCCGACAACGCGGCCAGTGCCCAGGCCGCAGCCCCGTCCCCGTGATGCCGCTGCTCCGCAAAGGCCACCACCACCAGATCAACCACCCCCAGCGTCAGCCCGACCCCACCGGCAGCGACAACGGGCTGCAGAATCCCCCACAACACTCCCCGGCCGGCGCGGACTCGCCGCAGCGCACTGAGCCGCGCACTACCTGCTCCACGGACAAGCCCGCGCAGCCACCCCCGCGCGCCCCCGTCCCACCTGCCTCCCTGCTGCTCCGTGCCCGCCTCGGTGGGCCTCGTCGCTCCGACGGCCGGTGATGTGGTGAAGCCGGTCGTGCCTGCCACGATCAGGAAGGTTCCGAGGACGATGCCGGCCGTCGGTGGGGCGAAGCGGGTGAGGATGCCGACCAGGAGCGGGCCCGAGACGAAGAGGAGTTCCTCGGCGACGCCGTCGAGGCTGTAGGCGCGCTGCAGCAGGGCGCGGTCCGGGGCGAGCCTGCCCCATACGGCGCGCATCGTCGGGCCCAGTGGAGGGGTGCAGGCACCCGCCGCCGCGGTCACGGCGCCCAGGACGAGCGGTGAGACGGCACCGGGGCGCCGGACGAGCAGCGTGAGCAGCCCGAGCAGGGCCGCGTACGCCGTGACCATGGGGACGAGCGTGCGGTGCGGCCCGTGCCGGTCGATCAGGGCGGCCCTGGCGGGCGACAGGAAGACGCTGGTGGCGCCGAACAGCGCCATGACGGTGCCCGCCACCGTGTACGACCCGCAGGCGCGGTTCACGGCGAGCATCACCGACAGGGGGACGATGCCGTACGACAGCCTGCCGAGCAGGGCGGCGCCGAAGGTGCGGCGGACATGCGGGATGCGGAGGACGGCGGCATACGACGGCCGTCCCACTGGCGTGGAAGACACGGGAGTTCCTCGACTCGAGGCGGAAAGGGGGACGCCTGAGCGCCGCGTCGGCCGAGCGGTCGGTCAGTCGGTCGTCGGTCGACCGCCGCTCTCCGTACGCGGGCTCGGGCGTGCCCTATGCCAAGAGGAGGTACATGGGAATCAACGTAACAGCGCGGGCCTGGAGTCGGCCACGCGGCAACCCGCCTCAGCCCTGCGTCAGCCCCGCCACCAGCTCGTCCGCCGCACGGTAGGGGTCCAGGTCCCCGGCCACGATCCGTTCCGCGAGTGCGCTCAGCCGGCGGTCGCCGTGCAGGTCGCCGATGCGTTCGCGCAGGGCCGTCACGGCGATGGTCTCGACCTCACGGGAGGCGCGGGCCAGGCGGCGTTCCGCCAGCACGCCCCGCTCCTCCATCCATGCGCGGTGCTTCTCCAGAGCCTCGACGACCTCGTCGACGCCCTCGGCGCGGGCGGCGACCGTCTTGACGATCGGCGGGCGCCAGTCGCCCGGGCTGCGGGACTCGCCCAGGCCCAGCATGTGGTTCAGCTCTCGGGCCGTGGCGTCCGCGCCGTCCCGGTCCGCCTTGTTGACGACGTAGACGTCACCGATCTCGAGGATGCCCGCCTTCGCCGCCTGGATGCCGTCGCCCATCCCCGGAGCGAGCAGGACGACGCTCGTGTCCGCCTGGGAGGCGATCTCGACCTCCGACTGGCCGACGCCCACCGTCTCGACCAGGATCACGTCGCAGCCCGCCGCGTCCAGCACCCGGATCGCCTGCGGGGCGGCCCACGCCAGGCCGCCCAGGTGGCCGCGGGTCGCCATCGAGCGGATGTACACCCCCGGGTCGGAGGCGTGCTCCGACATCCGCACCCGGTCACCGAGGAGGGCGCCGCCGGAGAAGGGCGACGACGGGTCGACGGCCAGGACACCGACCCGTCTGCCCTGCTTGCGGTACGCCGTGACGAGCGCGGAGGTGGAGGTCGACTTGCCGACGCCCGGCGAGCCGGTCAGACCCACCACATACGCATTGCCGGTCAGCGGAGCGAGCGTCTCCATGACCTCCCTGAGCTGTGGGGACGCCCCCTCCACCAGGGAGATCAGCCGGGCCACGGCCCGCGGCCGGCCTTCCCTCGCCTGGGCGACGAGTGTGGAGACGTCCTGCATCACAGCTCCGTTCAGAGAAGTACGTGGAGAGAGGGCTCAGGCCTTGGGTACCCGCACGATCAGCGCGTCACCCTGACCGCCGCCACCGCACAGCGCGGCCGCACCGACACCGCCGCCCCGGCGCTTGAGCTCCAGGGCCAGATGCAGGACGAGCCGGGCGCCGGACATGCCGATGGGGTGGCCCAGGGCAATGGCGCCGCCGTTGACATTCACCTTTTCCGTTGAAACTCCGAGGTCCTTCATTGACTGCACCGCCACGGCGGCGAAGGCCTCGTTGATCTCGATGAGGTCGAGGTCCTCGACCCCCAGGCCCTCCTTCTTCAGGGCGTGCAGGATCGCGTTGGACGGCTGCGACTGGAGCGAGTTGTCCGGGCCCGCCACATTGCCGTGGGCGCCGATCTCGGCGATCCAGTCCAGGCCCAGCTCCTGCGCCTTGGCCTTGCTCATCACGACCACGGCCGCCGCACCGTCCGAGATCTGCGAGGAGGAACCGGCCGTGATCGTGCCGTCCCTGGTGAACGCCGGGCGCAGCTTGCCCAGGGACTCCGCCGTCGTGTCGCCGCGGATGCCCTCGTCCTTGCTGAAGAGGACCGGCTCGCCCTTGCGCTGCGGGATCTCCACCGGGGTGATCTCGGCCTCGAAGATGCCGTTCTTCTGCGCTGCGGCCGCCCGCTGGTGGGACAGGGCGGCGATCTCGTCCTGCTCGGGGCGCTGGATGCCGAGGCGCGTGTTGTGCTTCTCCGTGGACTCGCCCATGGCGATGTTCTCGAAGGCGTCGGTCAGGCCGTCGTACGCCATCGCGTCGAGCATCTCGATCGCGCCGTACTTGAAGCCCTCGCGGGACTTCGGCAGCAGGTGGGGCGCGTTGGTCATGGACTCCTGGCCGCCCGCGACGATCACGTCGAACTCGCCGGCGCGGATCAGCTGGTCGGCGAGCGCGATGGCGTCGAGGCCGGAGAGACACACCTTGTTGACGGTCAGCGCCGGGACGTTCATCGGGATGCCCGCCTTGACGGCGGCCTGGCGTGCCGGGATCTGCCCCGCCCCGGCCTGCAGCACCTGGCCCATGATCACGTACTGCACCTGGTCGCCACCGATCCCCGCACGGTCGAGGGCGGCCTTGATCGCGAAGCCGCCGAGGTCGGCTCCGGAGAAGGACTTGAGGGAGCCCAGCAGCCGTCCCATGGGCGTACGTGCGCCCGCGACGATCACCGAGGTCGTGCTGTTCGATCCAGACATGAGCTGCGATCCCCTTACCGGCTGCACTGCCGAGGAGTGAACGAGGGTTTACTTCCAAGGTACTGAGTGGCACTCCGTGCCGTCACCCGGCGGTCGGTGTGATCGCTGGCACGTTGCGTAACCATCCGAAGAGCGCTGCACTGACAAACATGCTGACGCGAATCGACCACATCGGAATCGCCTGTTTCGATCTCGACAAGACCGTCGAGTTCTACCGGGCCACATACGGCTTCGAGGTGTTCCACTCCGAGGTCAACGAGGAGCAGGGCGTCCGCGAGGCCATGCTCAAGATCAACGAGACCTCCGACGGCGGAGCCTCCTACCTGCAGCTTCTGGAGCCGACGCGGCCGGACTCGACCGTCGCCAAGTGGCTCGACAAGAACGGCGAGGGTGTCCACCACATCGCTTTCGGTACGGCGGATGTGGACGCCGACGCGGCCGACATCAGGGAAAAGGGCGTACGCGTTCTGTACGAAGAGCCCCGGATCGGCTCCATGGGGTCACGAATCACGTTCCTGCACCCCAAGGACTGCCACGGCGTTCTGACAGAACTGGTCACTTCCGCGCCTGTTGAGTCACCTGAGCACTGACCCCCGTACATATGGGCCGGTAGGGTTGGGGGCGGTCGCCGTCTCTGTGGGGGGTGACCGCACGCCGGGGACCGTGTTTCGGGGGTCGAGCGTCGGGGCAGCAGCCCATGCTCCGCCGTTGATCTGACACCATTCCCCGGGGGCCCCGTTCGGCGGATGGACGGAGCTCGTTTGGCCAGACTTGCGACCAGGGGACGGATGGGACCGCGCAGTGCGGGGCTACGAACGCCAGGAGCGAGAGCCGGCGGCTGACGTCGACCACCTCTCTCGGTTCGAGGCCGAGATGGAGCGGCTGAAGACCGAGCGGGAAAAGGCGATCCAGCACGCCGAGGACCTCGGCTACCAGGTCGAGGTGCTGCGCGCCAAGCTGCACGAGGCGCGCCGCACCATCATGTCCCGGCCCGCCTTCGACGGCGGTGACATCGGCTACCAGGCCGAGCAGCTGCTGCGGAACGCGCAGATCCAGGCCGACCAGCTGCGAATGGACGCCGAGCGCGAGCTCAGCCAGGCCCGTGCCCAGACCCAGCGCATCCTCCAGGAGCACGCGGAGCAGGCCGCCCGGCTGCAGGCCGAGCTGCACCAGGAGGCGGTCACCCGCCGCCAGCAGCTGGACCAGGAGCTGGCCGAGCGCCGGCAGACCGTCGAGTCGCACGTCAACGAGAACGTGGCCTGGGCGGAGCAGCTGCGCGCCCGTACCGAGTCCCAGGCGCGCCGGCTGCTCGACGAGTCCCGTGCCGAGGCCGAGCAGGCCCTGGCCGCCGCCCGTGCGGAGGCCGAGCGGCTCGCCAACGAGGCCAGGCAGCGGCTGCAGAGCGAGGCCGAGGAGGCCCGCGCGGAGGCCGACCAGCTGCTGCGCCGGGCACGTGCGGACGCCGAGCGGCTGCTGAACGCCGCCTCCACCCAGGCCCAGGAGGCCACCGACCACGCCGAGCAGCTGCGCAACTCCTCCGCCACCGAGTCGGACTCCGCCCGCCGCCAGGCGCAGGAGCTGAGCCGGGCCGCCGAGCAGCGCATGGCGCAGGCCGAGGAGGCGCTGCGCAAGGCGCAGGCCGAGGCCGACAAGCTGGTCACCGAGGCCACCGCGGCCGCCGAGAAGGCCCTCGCCAGCGCCGAGTCGACCAACGAGCAGCGCACCCGTACGGCGAAGGAGCAGGTCGCCCGGCTGGTCGAGGAGGCCACCAAGGAGGCCGAGGCCACCAAGTCGGACGCCGAGCAGATCGTCGCGGACGCCCGTTCCGAGGCCGAGCGGATCGTCGCCGAGGCCTCCGAGAAGGCCCGTACGATCACGGCCGAGGAGAGCGCGACCCAGCTGTCCAAGGCGGCCAAGACGGCCGAGGACGTCCTCAACAGGGCGCAGGAGGACGCGAAGAACACCACCAAGGCCGCCGCCGAGGAGGCCGAGCGGATCCGCTCCGAGGCCGAGGCCGAGGCGGACCGGCTGCGCGCCGAGGCGCACGACCTGGCCGAGCAGCTCAAGGGCGCGGCCAAGGACGACACCAAGGAGTACCGCGCCAAGACGGTCGAGCTGCAGGAGGAGGCGCGCCGGCTGCGCGGCGAGGCCGAGCAGCTGCGTGCCGACGCGGTCGCCGAGGGCGAGAAGATCCGCGCGGAGGCCCGCAAGGAGGCCGTCCAGCAGATCGAGGAGGCGGCCAAGACCGCCGAGGAGCTGCTCGCGAAGTCCCGGCAGGACGCGGACGAGCTGCGCCAGAAGGCCACCGCGGACAGCGAGAAGGTCCGTACGGAGGCCATCGAGCGGGCGACCACCCTGCGCCGGCAGGCCGAGGAGACCCTCCAGCGCACCCGTCAGGAGGCGGAGCGGCACCGCGAGGAGGTCGTCGAGCAGTCCGAGGGCATCAAAGCCGAGGCCGAGCGGGCCGCGCGGGAGCTGCAGGAGGAGACCGAGCGGGCCATGGAGGCCCGCCGCGCCGAGGCGGCCGAGGAGCTGACGCGGCTGCACACGGAGGCCGAGGAGCGCCTCGCCGCCGCCGAGCAGGCCCTGACCGAGGCCCGCGAGGAGGCCTCGCGGATCCGCCGCGAGGCCGCCGAGGAGAGCGAGCGGCTGCGCGCCGAGGCCGCCGAGCGGATCCGCACCCTGCAGGCGCAGGCCGAGGCGGAGGCCGACCGGCTGCGCAACGAGGCCGCGTCGGACGCGTCCGCGTCCCGGGCCGAGGGCGAGGCCATCGCCGTACGCCTGCGGTCCGAGGCGGCCGCGGAGGCGGAGCGGCTGAAGTCGGAGGCGCAGGAGAGCGCCGACCGGCTGCGGGCGGAGGCGCTGGCCGCTGCCGAGCGGCTCGGCACCGAGGCGTCCGAGACGCTGGCCGCCGCGCAGGAGGAGGCCAACCGGCGCCGTCGCGAGGCCGAGGAGACCCTCGGCGCGGCGCGCACCGAGGCCGACCAGGAGCGCGAGCGGGCGCGCGAGCAGAGCGAGGAGCTGCTGGCCTCGGCGCGCAACCGCGTGGAGGAGGCGCAGGCCGAGGCCGTGCGGCTGGTCGAGGAGGCCGACCGGCGCGCGACCGAGATGGTGTCGGGCGCCGAGCAGCACGCCCAGCAGGTACGGGACTCGGTGGCCGGGCTGCACGAGCAGGCCCAGGAGGAGATCACCGGGCTGCGCAGCGCCGCCGAGCACGCGGCGGACCGTACCCGGCGTGAGGCGCAGGAGGAGGCGGACCGGGTCCGCTCCGACGCCTACGCCGAGCGGGAGCGGGCCAGCGAGGACGCGAGCCGCATCCGTTCGGACGCGGCGGCGCAGGCGGACGCCCTCATCACCGAGGCGCGGGCCGAGGCCGAGCGGCTCACCACGGAGACGGTCCGGGACACCGACCAACTGCGCACCGAGACGGTCGCGGAGGCCGAGCGGGTGCGCGTCGAGGCGGTCGCCAAGGCGGAGAAGCTCATCTCGGACGCCACCGGGGACGCGGAGCGGCTGCGCGCCGAGGCCGCCGACACGGTCGGGGCGGCACAGCAGCACGCCGAGCGGATCCGCAGCGAGTCGGAGCGGGTCAAGGCGGAGGCGGCGGCGGAGGCCGAGCGGCTGGTCAACGCCGCGCGCGAGGAGGCCGAACGCACCCTCGACGAGGCCCGCAAGGACGCCAACAAGCGGCGCCAGGACGTGGCCGAGCAGGTCGACACCCTCATCACGGAGACCACCGCCGAGGCCGACAAGCTGCTCTCCGAGGCGCAGCAGCAGGCCCACAAGACCACCGCCGACGCCGAGGCGCAGGCCGACACCATGGTGGGCGCGGCCCGCAAGGAGGCCGAGCGTCTGGTCGCGGAGGCGACGGTCGAGGGCAACGCGCGGGTGGAGAAGGCCCGTGCCGACGCGGACGAACTGCTCGTCGGCGCCCGCCGGGACGCCACCTCCATCCGCGAGCGTGCGGAGGAGCTGCGCGAGCGCATCACCGCTGAGATCGAGGCGCTGCACGAGCGGGCCCGCCGCGAGTCCGCGGAGACGATGAAGACCACCGGTGACCGCTGCGACGCGCTGATCAAGGCCGCCGAGGAGCAGCTGGCCAAGGCGCAGGCGAAGGCCAAGGAGCTGGTCTCGGAGGCGAACTCCGAGGCGGGCAAGGTCCGTATCGCCGCCGTGAAGAAGGCCGAGGGGCTCCTGAAGGAGGCCGAGCAGAAGAAGGCGGCGCTCGTGAAGGAGGCCGAGGAGCTCAAGGCCGAGGCGATCCGCGAGGCCAAGCGCACGGTCGAGGAAGGAAAGCGCGAGCTGGAGATCCTGGTGCGCCGGCGCGAGGACATCAACGCCGAGATCTCCCGTGTCCAGGACGTCCTGGAGGCGTTGGAGTCTTTCGAGGCCCCGACTGCGGGCAAGGACGGTGGCGTCAAGGCGGGGGCCACGGTCGGCGCCCCCCGTTCGGGTAAGCCGTCGGACAGCTGATCGACAGGGTCAAATGCGGCGCCGTCTGGGGCCTTTGACCAATTTTTTGGCAAGTGGTCCGAGGGTTAGCCACCCAAAAGGGGTCTCATTCTCCAGATCAAACACGTATCCGCTCGATGACACACCGCTTCGGCCCCTAGGATTCCCCCTATCACCTCACCGGTCTCATTTGACAGGAACCCCATGAGCGACACTTCCCCCTACGGCTTCGAGCTTGTGCGGCGTGGGTACGACCGCGCTCAGGTGGACGAACGAATCTCCAAGCTCGTCTCCGACCGTGACAGCGCTCTCGCCCGCATCACCGCTCTGGAAAAGCGCATCGAGGAGCTCCACCTCGAGACGCAGAACGCCCAGGCCCAGGTAACCGACGCGGAGCCGTCGTACGCCGGTCTCGGCGCGCGTGTCGAGAAGATCCTCCGCCTCGCCGAGGAAGAGGCCAAGGATCTGCGCGAGGAGGCCCGTCGCGCGGCCGAGCAGCACCGCGAGCTTGCGGAGTCGGCGGCCCAGCAGGTCCGCAACGACGCAGAATCGTTCGCTGCGGAGCGCAAGGCCAAGGCCGAGGACGAGGGCGTCCGGATCGTCGAGAAGGCCAAGAGTGACGCCTCGCAGCTGCGTTCCGAGGCGCAGAAGGACGCGCAGTCGAAGCGCGAGGAGGCCGACGCCCTCTTCGAGGAGACCCGCGCCAAGGCCGCGCAGGCCGCCGCCGACTTCGAGACGAACCTCGCCAAGCGCCGCGAGCAGTCCGAGCGCGACCTGGCGTCCCGTCAGGCCAAGGCCGAGAAGCGCCTCGCGGAGATCGAGCACCGTGCGGAGCAGCTCCGCCTGGAGGCCGAGAAGCTGCGCACGGACGCCGAGCGCCGCGCCCGCCAGACGGTGGAGACGGCCCAGCGCCAGGCCGAGGACATCGTGGCCGACGCGAACGCCAAGGCCGACCGGATCCGTTCGGAATCCGAGCGCGAGCTGGCCGCCCTCACCAACCGCCGCGACAGCATCAACGCCCAGCTGACGAACGTCCGCGAGATGCTCGCGACGCTCACGGGTGCCGCGGTGGCCGCCGCCGGTTCGCCGGCCGAGGACGAGCCGATCTCCCGTGGGGTTCCGGCGCAGCAGACCCGCTAGTCAGTAGCACGTTCGAAGGCCCGTACCGTCTCCCCCGGAGGTACGGGCCTTCGTCGTGGGGTGCGGCCCCGTGGCCCGCCGAGCGCGCTCAAGTGGCAGCCCCCGAACCCCCGTCTTAGCGTGACTTCATGATCGAGCTCGAGGGCCTGACCAAACGGTACGGCGAGAAACTGGCGGTCAACAACCTCACCTTCACCGTCAGACCCGGCATGGTGACAGGGTTCCTCGGGCCGAACGGGGCCGGCAAGTCGACGACGATGCGGATGATGCTGGGGCTCGACCGGCCCACCGCGGGGGACGTCCGGATCGACGGCAGGCACTACGACCACCTCAAGGACCCGCTGCGGTACATCGGCGCCCTGCTGGACGCCAAGGCCGTGCACGGCGGCCGCAGCGCCTTCAACCATCTGCTGTGTCTCGCGCAGAGCAACGCCATCCCGAGACGGCGGGTGGCCGAGGTCCTCGACACGGTGGGCCTCACGGCGGTCGCGAGGAAGAAGGCCAAGGGATTCTCGCTGGGCATGGGGCAGCGGCTCGGGATCGCGGGTGCGCTGCTCGGCGACCCACGGATCCTGATGTTCGACGAGCCGGTCAACGGCCTCGACCCCGAGGGCATCCACTGGATCCGCAATCTGATGAAGTCCCTGGCCGCCCAGGGACGTACGGTCTTCGTCTCCTCCCACCTGATGAGCGAGATGGCGCTGACCGCCGACCACCTCGTCGTCATCGGACAGGGCCGGCTGCTCGCCGACACCTCCATGGCCGACTTCATCGAGCGGAACTCCCGTTCGTACATCCGGATCCGCTCCCCGCAGCGCGAACGCCTGCTCGACGTGCTGCACGAGGAGGGTGTCACCGTCATCGAGTCCGGCAGCGGGGCGCTCGAGGTGGACGGCGGCAAGATCGAACAGATCGGCGAACTGGCCGCCCAGCACCAGATCGTGCTGCATGAGCTGAGCCCCCAGCAGGCCTCCCTGGAAGAGGCGTTCATGCAGCTGACCGCGGGGGCGGTGGAGTACCACGCACACGCCGACACCCCCCTCGACGCGCCCTTCGAGACGCCCTTCGAAACCCGCTTCGAGACGCCCCCGCAGCGGCAGCACTGGGGCGAGGACTGGAAGAGGAGATGAGCATGGCGGCGATGCAGGTCGTACGGTCCGAGTGGACCAAGATCCGGTCGGTGGCATCCACGGTGTGGACACTCTCTCTCGCCGTGGTCGTCACCATCGCCCTCGGCATGCTGATCTCGGCGCTCTCCAGCCGCGAGTTCGACAAGATGAGCCGGCAGGACCGGCTGACCTTCGACCCGACCTTCATCAGTTTCGCGGGCATGAGCCTCGGTCAGCTCGCGATGATCGTGTTCGGGGTGCTGGTCGTCTCGAACGAGTACAGCACCGGCATGATCCGCACCTCGCTGGCCGCCGTACCGCAGCGCGGCACCTTCCTCTTCAGCAAGATCGCCGTGGCGACCGGCCTCGCGCTCGTCGTCGCCCTGGCGACCAGCTTCGTGGCCTTCTTCCTCGGGCAGGCCGTGCTCGGCGCGCACCGCGCCTCGATCGGCGACCCGCACGTGCTGCGCGCGGTGATCGGCGGCGGCATCTACATGACCCTCATCGCGGTGTTCTCGATGGGCGTCGCCGCGATGCTCCGCTCGCCGATGCTGTCGCTGGGCATCCTGATGCCGTTCTTCTTCCTGATCTCCAACATCCTGGGCAATGTCGACGCGACGAAGAAGATCGGCCGGTTCCTGCCGGACCAGGCCGGCAGCAAGATCATGCAGGTGGTCCCGCGGATCGACGAGGACACCTCGTACGGGCCCTGGGGCGGTCTCGGGATCATGGTGCTGTGGGTGCTCGCGGCCCTCGCGGGCGGCTATGTGCTGCTGAAGAGGCGGGACGCGTAGCGCTCCGCCGGGGCACCGCTCCGCCGGGAAGCGGAGTCACATTGCTTTACTTCCATTTGAGCGGAACCGTCAGCTCCTCGATATCCTCCTAACCCTTACGGGGGCGTGTGCCCCGCTGTCCTGAACCTTTCGATGGGTGCGGAGCATGATCGAGGCTGTAGGCCTGACCAAGCGCTACGGCGACAAGACCGCCGTGTACAACCTTTCCTTCCAGGTGCGGCCGGGTGCCGTCACCGGCTTCCTGGGCCCGAACGGCTCCGGCAAGTCGACGACGATGCGCATGATCCTCGGCCTGGACAACCCCACCGCGGGGCAGGTGACGATCGGCGGCTACCCGTACCCGAAGCTGCCCAACGCCCCCCGCCAGGTGGGCGCCCTGCTCGACGCCAAGGCCGTGCACGGCGGCCGTTCGGCCCGCAGCCATCTGCTCTGCCTGGCCCAGCTGTCCGGGATCCCGGCCCGCCGGGTCGACGAGGTGCTGGGCGTGGTCGGCCTCCAGGAGGTGGCCAGGAAGCGCTCCAAGGGCTTCTCCCTCGGCATGGGGCAGCGGCTCGGCATCGCCGCCGCACTGCTCGGCGACCCCCAGGTGCTGCTCTTCGACGAGCCGGTCAACGGCCTCGACCCCGAGGGCATCCTCTGGGTGCGCAACCTCATGAAGGCGCTCGCGGCGGAGGGCCGTACGGTCTTCGTCTCCTCCCATCTGATGAGCGAGATGGCACTGACCGCCGACCACCTCATCGTGATCGGACGCGGACAGCTGCTGGCCGACATGAGCGTCAAGGACTTCATCTCGGCGAACTCCGCCGACTTCGCGCGTGTGCGTACGCCGGACACCGAGCCGCAGCTCCGCGAGAAGCTGACGTCCGCGCTCACCGAGGCGGGCGGCCACGTGCTGCCCGAGCAGGACGGCGCCCTGAGGGTCACGGGACTGGCGCTCCCCCGGATCAGCGACATCGCGCACGACGCCGACGTACGCCTGTGGGAGCTGTCGCCGCACCAGGCCTCCCTGGAGGAGGCGTACATGCGGATGACGCAGGGGGCCGTGGACTACCGCTCGACCATCGACCAGAAGGCGGGGCTGCAGCAGCCGCTGCCGCCCGGTGTGCAGCCGCCGATGCCGGTGCCCGGGCAGGGCCAGCCCAACTGGTACGCCCCGCCGTCGCCCCAGGAGGGCGGGCAGCCGTTCGCGATGCCGCAGGGACAGCCGGGCCCGTACGCCGCTCCCGGCGCCCCCGGCGCGGGCCAACCCAACCCGTACGCCCAGCCGGCGCCCGCGGCGCCCCAGGCACCGGCCGCGCCGCCCCAGGCACCGGCCGCGCCGCCCCAGCGCCCCGCCTCCGCCGCCCCCGCCGACCTGACCAAGCCCGAGGACGCCCGATGAGCACCCCGCAGCCCCCGATGCCGCAGGCCGCCGCACCCGACTGGCAGGCGGCGGCGTCCGGTTCGCCGTACCCCACCTACACCTCGCCGATCCCCGTGGTGCGCACCCATCTCGGGCACGCGATCTCCTCGGAGTGGACGAAGATCAGATCGGTGCGCTCCACGATGTGGACGCTCGGTGTGTTCCTGCTGCTCGTCGTCGGCATCGGAATGCTGGTCGCCGTACTGGTCGCCGCCAACCAGGGCGAGGACAGCCTGAGGGGCCAGAACCCGTTGTCCTTCGGCGTGTTCGGGCTGCTCCTCGGCAGCATGTGCATCATCACGCTCGGCGTGCTGACCACGGCCTCGGAGTACGGCACCGGCATGATCCGCACCACGATGACCGCGTGCCCGTCACGCGCGCGCGTGCTGGCGGCGAAGGCGATCGTGTTCTTCGCGGTGGCGTTCACCGTCACGTTCACCTCGGTGCTCCTCGTGGCCGTCGTGGACGTCGCCATGCTGAAGGGCGCCAAGGACCCGTCCGGCGGCGAGTGGCTGAAGGGCACGTTCGGCATCTCGCTCTACATCGCGCTGCTCGGGCTGCTCTCGCTCCTCGTCGGCTCGATCATCCGGCACTCGGCGGGCGCCATCACCATCATGATCGCCCTGGTGCTGGCGCCGCTGGTGATCGCGCTGTTCATGTTCTCGTCGGCCCTGGAGAAGGTGCGCCAGGCCCTGTTCGACTACTCGATCCCGAACCAGCTCAGCGCCTTCTACACCAACACCCTGAGCGACACCGGCCCGACCGGCTGGGACCCGGTGTGGATCGCCCTCGGCGTGACGGCCGCCGCGTTCGCCGGCGCGGTCGCGCTGCTGCAGAAGCGCGACGTGTAACCGGGCTTCAGAACCTCGGCGCGTTACGGGACCGCTGCACCCGCGTGGTGCGGCGGTCCTTCGCGTTCCAGCACGCCTTGTGCCAGTGGCGGCGCTCGTCGACGCCCGAGTGCTCGGGCCAGGCCACCACGTGCGGAACACCGGAGGGGATCATCTGGTCGCAGCCGGGGCAGCGGTACGTCTTGCCCTGCGCGCTGGCACCCGCCACGTGCCGCACGCTCCACTCCTCCCCCTGCCAGCTCTCGGTGGACTGCCAGCCGCCGTAGCGGCCGGGCCGGTCGTCCTCGCCGCTCCGGCCGGACGTGCCCGACGGGTCGGCACCCTTGGGTCGGTTGCGACGCGGAGACACGGGACACCTCACGGGGCTATACAGGAAGCACGGGCCGTGTCCAGCCTACGGGGCGCGGACCGGGGTACGCGTAGTCCACCGGCCGGCCCCGTCCCCGCCGCGACCTCCCATTCTGCAGACAATCCGCAAATCTCTTCGCCAGGCCGTGTCCTCGGCACGTGTCAGACGGTTATGCGGGTGGGGGAGCTCCGCGTCGGAGCCAAGGAAGCAGGAAAAGCAATGCGCGTTGGAAGTTTCGTGTTGGCGGCCCAGTTCCCGGGGCAGGGCCAGGGGGAGGCGCTGCACCGCGCAGTCCGCTCGGCCGAGGTCGCCGAGGAAGCGGGCCTCGACTCGGTCTGGCTGGCCGAGCACCACTTCGTGCCGTACGGGACCTGCCCGTCGGCGATCACCCTGGCGGCCTTACTCCTCGGCCGGACCCGCAGGATCCGGGTCGGCACGGCGGTCACCGTACTGCCGACCGCCCACCCGGTGGCGGTCGGCGAGCAGGCCGCGCTGCTGCACCTCACCTCCGGCGGGCGCTTCTCGCTGGGCGTGGGCCGCGGCGGACCGTGGGTCGACCTGGAGGTGTTCGGCTCCGGCATCAAGGCGTACGAGGAGGGCTTCCCCGAATCACTCGATCTGCTGCTGCGCTGGCTGCGCGAGCCGTCGGTCGGGGCAGCGGGCGAGCGCTTCGGTTTCCGTGAAGTGCCCGTCGTGCCAAGGCCGTCTGAGTCGCTGTCGGAGGTCGAGGGCCCCGAGGTCGTCGTCGCGTGCACCTCGCCGTCGAGTGTGCGGCAGGCCGCCGAGCGGGGACTGCCGATGCTGCTGGGCATGCATGTGGGTGACGAGGAGAAGGCCGAGATGGTCGCCCTGTGGCGGCAGCTCGCGCGCGCCGCGGGACACTCCGCGGAGACGGTCCGGGGCGCGGCCCATGTCTCGGCCGGCGTCTGCCAGATCGCGGACCGGCGTACGGACGCCGTGGAGGCGCTGACGAAGGCGATGCCGGGCTGGCTGAAGCAGGGGCTGGAGGCACATGTCACGGTGGACGGCCGCACCCGGCAGATGCGAGACCCGCTGGCGTACACCGAACTGCTCTGCGGACTGCACCCGGTGGGCACCCCGCGCCTGTGCGCCGACCGGCTCGCGGCAACCAGCGAGCGGACCGGCATCTCCCGCTTCGCCCTGCTCGTGGAGGGCTCGGGAGACCTGGCGGCCACCGAGGAGAACGTACGGAGGCTGGGCGCGGAGGTGCTCCCGCACCTCCGTTGATCGGGCCTGCCCGGCTGCGAAACGTGCCGCTCCGGCTGCGGAGCTTGCCGCCCCAGTACTGAATGCACCTCCCGCGTACGGAGCGGCAAGCAAGCGGCATGCTCCTCAGCAGTCCCGGAACTCCGGGGACTGGTTGAGTACCTGGCTGCGGACCGAGGTGAAGCGGGCCAGCGTCTCGTCGACCGAGGCGTCCAATGGGAACACCGCCACCCGGTGGCAGTTCTGGAAGGCCAGCCGGACACCGAAATGCCTCTGCAGCGCGCCGCGTATCGCGTCACTCGCGAGCGCACGCAGCAGCTGTCCGCGTGCCTGCTCGTCCGGCGGGGGCGTCTGGTTGTCGGCGAAGTTGCCGCCGTCCACCTTCAGCTGGGCCACCAGGGAGCTGATCATCTCCCATGCGTAAGGCAGGGAGGTCCGGACGCAGTCGACGAATTCCGCTTCGTCGACCTCGCCTCGCTCGGCCTTCTCGAGTAGGGCCGGTGAGACGTCGAGCGACATGGGTTCTCCTCTCGCACCCCCGTGGTCGACAGGGGTTGCCGGACAGATAAGGGAGTTCGCGATACCGAACACGCTGAGTACTCGTCTCGCGACCTCCCGTTTACTACGGTAAGCAACGGGCGGTGACGGCACCAGGAAAATGCGTACATGGGGAGCTCTCTTTAGGCACACAATCAGCCACGAATGAACATGGGTTGTCTCGGGTCTTCCAGGACAACAAGGGCGGCCCGCAGGGCCTCGTTCGAGGGTGGTGGTGGGAGACGCTGGATCAAAAGGGGCGAACCATAGGTTCTCGATTGGGGTGGTGGTGGGAGACGGGTGGGAGAATCGCGTGGACCCGCACCCGTCGAGTAGCGTTGCCGACCATGCGTCTCGTCATTGCCCGATGCTCCGTGGACTACGCGGGCCGGCTCACCGCCCATCTCCCTTCGGCGCCCCGCCTGATCCTGGTGAAGGCCGACGGCAGCGTCTCCATCCACGCGGACGACCGCGCCTACAAGCCCCTCAACTGGATGTCCCCGCCCTGCACCCTGAAGGAGGGCGCGGGCGACGAGGAGGGCGTCTGGACCGTCATCAACAAGGCGGGCGAGAAGCTCATCATCACGATGGAGGAGATCCTCCACGACTCATCGCACGAACTGGGCGTGGATCCCGGCCTGATCAAGGACGGCGTGGAAGCACACCTCCAGGAGCTGCTCGCCGACCGCATCGAGACGCTCGGCGACGGCTACACGCTCATCCGCCGCGAGTACATGACGGCCATCGGCCCGGTCGACATCCTGTGCCGGGACGCCGAGGGTCAGACCGTCGCGGTCGAGATCAAGCGGCGCGGCGAGATCGACGGCGTGGAGCAGCTCACCCGCTACCTCGAGCTGCTGAACCGCGACCCCCATCTCGCCCCGGTCCGCGGCATCTTCGCGGCCCAGGAGATCAAGCCGCAGGCCAGGGTCCTCGCCACGGACCGCGGGATCGGCTGCGCGGTGCTGGACTACGACGCCCTCAGGGGCATCGAGGACGACAAGTTGCGGTTGTTCTGACCTCCGTTCGCCACGGCTGCTACGGCCGAGAGGGCCGGGTCCGTCGGACGGACCCGGCCCTCTTGTGTGCAACTGACCTCACATCACCGGGCTGGAGCTGCTGCTCTGCGGTGTGCTCGCCGAACTGGTCGTCGAGGCCGGGGCGCTGGAGGTGGCAGGGGCACTGGACGCCGGGCCGCTGGCCGAGGTGGATGTGGTCGGGGACTGCGTCGGTGTCGCCGTGGGGGTCGGCGTCGGGCTGCCGGTCGGCGAAGTCGACGGCGACGTGCTCGGCTTGCTGGGCGACGTCGAGGGCTTTGGGGTGGAGGACGTCGACGGCGGCTTCGTGGGCGAGCTCGACGTACTGCCCCCCGACCCCTTCGTACCGCTCGGGTTGTCCGACGGCTGCCCCGTGCTCGACGGCGGCTTCGGATCGTCCGAGGTGCCGTAGGTGCCGTCGGGGCCCGGGTTCGTCGGGCGGCTGGTCGCGGTGCCCGTGTCGCCCTTGCCGGAGTCGTTCTTCGGGGTGTCGGCGCCCAGGCTGCCGTCGTCGGTGCCCTGGCTTGCGGACGGGTTGACGCCGACCTTGTCGGACGGGTTGTTGGCGTCGTTGTTGGACGTGGCGCCGAGCGTCACGACCGTGCCGAGCACGGCGGCGAGTAGTGCGCCCGCACCGGCCGCGACGAGGTTGCGCCGGGCGAGGCCGCGGATGCCACCGCGGTGGGCCTTGGGCGGCGGGCCGGACAGGGCCCGGTTGACGACGATGGTCGAGGTGTCGCCGGACGAGGGCGGCGGGCTCGCCGGGAAGGCGGCCGGCACTCCGCCGGGCGGCGACTGGGACTCCTCGTAGCGCGCGTCCGGGACCTCCTCGCCCGCGGTCGAGCCGAGGCCCGCCGTCGAGCCGAGGCCCGGCGTGGTGCCGGAGCGGTCGGAGACCAGCGCGAGGGCGCGGCGGCCCGCGACCGTGCCGCGCTTGTCGGCGAGCGCGCCGCGCAGCCCGATGGAGGACTCCAGCTCGGCGCGGGCCCGGTCGAGCTGTCCGCCGCAGAGCGCGAGGATGCCCAGCTCGTGGTGGAAGTAGGCCTGTTCGGACACCTCGCCGGCCAGGCGGGCGGCCTCGGAACCGGACCGCAGCGCCCGCTCCCAGGCGCCCCAGTGCAGGCCGGCGGCGAACGCGGGTGCCGCCGTGCGGGCCAGCCGGACGGTGATGCTCTCCTCGTCCTCGGCCGGCGCGGTCGTGCCCGGCACCAGGACGCCGAGCGCGGCGAGCAGGGCGTCGGCTTCGGCGCACACCCGCTCCGGGGTGACCGAGGGGTGCCCCGCCCACCAGGCGTAGTGCTGGGCGGCGGCCAGGGCCTGCGTCTCGATGTCGTCGCCGTATCCGGCGGCCTCGAGCTGGGCGAGGACTCCGGCGGCGAGCCGGTAGCGGGAGCCGACCGCGGAGACCAGTCCGCAGGCGGCCAGTTCGCCGAGGGCGGCGTCCGCATGGGTGTCGCCGACCAGCGCGGGCAGATGCGCCTGGTGCGGCACCTCGCCGCCGAGCGCGACGGCGAACCGCAGCGTGGCCCGCGCCGAGGCGCTGAGCCGCGAGGCCAGCAGCGGTGCCGGCGCGGCGGCCTCGCCGAGCGACGGCAGGGGCACGTCGTCGCCGTCCTCGGGGTCGAGGGAGGCGTCGAGAGAGGCGTCCGCGGGGATCGCGTCCTCGAAGACGCCGAACGCCTCGACGGCGCTGGTCCCCGCACGCTGCTGGTCGCGCTGGCGCAGCAGGGCGCCGGCCTGGACGAAGCGCAGCGGCAGGCCCTCGGACTCGAACCAGAGATCGCCGGCCCAGTTGGCCTCCTCCTCCGTCAGCACCCGGCCGACGGCGCGCTCGATGAGCTCCACGCCGCCCGCGCGGTCGAGACCGCCGAGGAAGACCTCTTCGAGGGTGGAGGCGGCGGAGGGCGCGGGCACCTCGGGCGTCGCGCCGATCACGAAGGCGCACTCGGGTGTCGCGTCCAGCAGCTCGTCGAGACCGGCGCCGCCGAACTCGACGTCGTCGAGGACGACGACCGCGCCGATCTCCCGGACCAGTTCGAGCAGTTCGTCCCGTTCCGGGCGGTGCAGGGGCGCGTTGTAGACGGCGTAGAAGAGGTCGTAGAGCAGGTCGCTCGGCGTGCGGTGGAAGCCGCTGAGGCGGACCACGCCGTCGGGGGCCAGGTCCGCGCAGTCCTCGGCGACCAGGTCGAGGAGGGCGGTGCGGCCGGAGCCCGCGGGGCCTGTGAGGCGCACGGAACGACCGCGGGCCAGCAGCCGGACCAGGCGCTCGCGGTCCTCCTGGCGTTCCAGGAGGTGCAGCGAGGGCCGGGCCGGTCCCGGCGGGACGGGCGGCTTGGCCGCGCGGTTCACCTCGGCACGCTCGGCCGCCGTGAACTTCTCGGGCCGTCCAGGGCGCTCGCCCGGCGGGCAGGCCTCTATCTCGCTGCCGTCGACGGGATTGACGGTGAGCAGGTAGTCGCCCGTGACGAGCTGCACCGTGCGTGCGAGCGCGGGCGTGTGCTGTCCGAAGTCCGTGGTGAGGGAGTCCCTGGGCGGGCGCTGGCGCGGCGCGCTGCCGTCGCCTTCATGGCCGTACTCCTCGGGTCCCCGCGTGTTCGGGTCCATAGGTTCAAGCCCCCCAAAAGCGTCGTGTGTGCCTCGAGCCCCTCCCGGCCTTGCTGCACACCGCGCTGTCGCTTCTGGTCCGGACCCGCTTGCAGGGATGTCAGGCAGCGGGCGACCGAACCCTAAACCTTCGCTCAGTATCTACGACAGTCCGGAGTACCGCGCCGTGCGAGACGTCACAGTCTTGCGAGGATCACACCGATGGGTCACACGCGGGGCAGTGACTCCACCCCGATGCCGCCCTCGATCGCCAGGATCCGGTGCAGCCGGGTGGCCACCAGCAGGCGCTGCATCTGCGGCGGAACGTCGCGCAGCACCAGGCGCCGGCCGCAGCGGCCGGCCCGCCGGTGGACGCCCATGATCACCCCGAGTCCGGTGGCGTCCCAGGAGTCCAGTTCGGACAGGTCCAGCACCAGGTCGCCGACTCCGTCGTCGACGGCCGAGTGCAGGACCGTACGGGCGTCCGCCGCGCTGCGGACGTCGAGGCGGCCCCCGACGACCAGCTCGGCGTGGTCGCCCCTGATGTACATATGCGCTCCCCGAGAGTGCGGTGACGTACTCCGTGACGGTGGCTGTGCAACGTCTGACTGCTTCAGCGGCGACGAGGTTGCCGTCTGTAAGCGAACCGATACCGAATTCACCCCCGCGGGTGATACCCGCGGGGCCTGTGCGGTTTCAGTGGCTGTACGTACTGATGTGTCAGTACGTGTAGAAGCCCTGCCCGCTCTTGCGCCCGATGTCACCGGCGTCAACCATCCGGCGCATCAGCTCCGGCGGTGCGAACTTCTCGTCCTGCGACTCGGTGTAGATGTTGCTGGTGGCGTGCAGCAGGATGTCGACCCCGGTCAGGTCCGCCGTGGCGAGCGGTCCCATCGCGTGGCCGAAGCCCAGCTTGCAGGCGAGGTCGATGTCCTCGGCGCTCGCCACGCCCGACTCGTAGAGCTTGGTCGCCTCGACGACGAGGGCGGAGATGAGACGGGTCGTCACGAAGCCGGCGACGTCCCGGTTGACGACGATGCAGGTCTTGCCGACGGACTCGGCGAACTCCCGCGCGGTGGCGAGGGCTTCGTCGCTCGTCTTGTAGCCGCGGACGAGCTCGACGAGCTGCATCATCGGCACCGGCGAGAAGAAGTGGACGCCGACGACCCGCTCGGGGTGCTCGGTGGCCGCCGCGATCTTGGTGATCGGGATCGCGGAGGTGTTGGAGGCGAGCACGGTGTCCGGGCGGACGATCTTGTCGAGCGCCCGGAAGATCTCGTGCTTGACCTCCAGCTTCTCGAAGACGGCCTCGACGACGACGTCCGCGTCGGCGGCGGCGTCCAGGTCGGTGGTCGCGGTGATGCGGCCGAGGGCGGCGTCGGCGTCGTGCGCCTCCAGCTTGCCCTTGCTGACGAACTTGTCGTACGAGGCCTTGATGCCGTCGGTGCCACGCTTCAGCGCTTCGTCGGTGACGTCGCGAAGGACCACGTCCCAGCCCGCCTGAGCGGAGACCTGGGCGATGCCGGAACCCATCAAGCCGGCGCCGATGACGGCAAGCTTCCGTGCCACGTTTGCGACTCCCCTTTGAAACGCCTTACACACTGTTTATGTCTGCCTCTTCGGCGGACCCTAGCGCTCGTGAGGTGCTGTGTGACCGGTAAGTAATGCGCGTCACGTCTCATCTGACGGACATCACACCGAGGCGGGTCATTCCGTGCCTCGGACGGCGTAGTTGAGCACCTTCTCGCCCAACAGCTCCTCGATGTCGTCCAGGAGGACCAGCACCTCTCGTGACACTTCGCCCGGGTTGCGCCCCTTGACCATCTCACGGCCGACGACCCCCATCACACAGCTGTGCACCCAGCCGAGCTGACCGGCGATCAGATGCGGCATCGGGTCGTCGTCGGCCGCGCCGGTGTCCTCGCGCAGGGCCTGTTCGAGATTGGCCTGAACCTCCTGCCCGATCGCCCACAACCGGGAGCGCAGGGCGGGAGCGTTCTCGATGACGCGCATGAAGGCGGCGTACCCCGGGATCAGCCCGACCCTCGGCGAGACCGCCTCCACTTCCTCGCGCAGCTCCCGCAGAACGGCGGCAGCGGCGGACTCCCCCTTGTTACGGCCCCGGACCCAGCGGGCCATCCGGTCGACCATGCCGACGGAGCGGTCGAAGAAGAGGTCCTCCTTCGCCGGGAAGTAGTTGTAGACGGTGTTGACGGAGACGTCGGCGGCCTCGGCGATCTCCGCGACCGTCACCGCGTCGAAGCCGCGCTCGATGAACAGGCCCGTGGCGACGTCCGAGATGTACTGCCGGGTCTGCCGCTTCTTCCGCTCCCTGAGCCCCTCTGCCATGTCCGAATCCTAGCTTTCGCTGGGCCCACTGAAAACTTGGAGTCATTGCAAAATTAGGGAGTCTCTGTTTTTCTGTGGAGCATGGCAGTCATCAGCGCGGCCGGACTGGCCCGCACCTTCCAGACCAAACGCGGCCCGGTGGAGGCCGTCCGCGGCATCGACCTCACCGTCCGCGAGGGCGAGATCCTCGGCTTCCTCGGGCCTAACGGGGCCGGCAAGACCACCACCCTGCGCATGCTCACGACCTTGCTCGCCCCCACCGGCGGCGCGGCCACCGTCGCAGGCCACGACCTCGCCACCGACCCCGCGGGCGTACGGAGGGCCTGCGGTTACGTCGCCCAGTCGGGCGGGGTCGACGCGCAGATCAGCGTGCGGGAGGAACTCGTCACCCAGGGCCGCCTCTACCGCCTGACAAAGCCCCAGGCGATCGCGCGCACCGACGAGTTGGCCCGTGACCTGGGCCTCACCGACCTCCTCGACCGCAGGACGTCCGCACTCTCCGGCGGCCAGCGGCGCCGCCTCGACATCGCGATGGCCCTCACCCACCGCCCGAAGGTGCTGTTCCTCGACGAACCGACGACCGGCCTCGACCCCGGCAGCCGGGCCGACCTGTGGGACCTGATCCGCCGTCTGCGCGACGAGCACGGCACCACGGTCTTCCTGACCACCCACTACCTGGACGAGGCCGACGCCCTCTCCGACCGCCTGGTGATCGTCGACAAGGGAGTGGTCGTGGCGGAGGGCACGCCCACCGCGCTCAAGCTCCGTTACGGCGGCTCGATCGACGCGAGCCTCCAGGACACGTTCCTCGCCATCACCGGCCGCGGTCCCTCCCCCGCCGACGCCGCCCCCGTAGCCGTATAGGAATCCGATGCTGCTCCACGACACCGCGCTGATCTACGGCCGCTATCTGCGCCAGTCCCTGCGCTCCCGGTTCGCGCTGCTCTTCGGCGTGCTGATGCCGCTCCTCTACCTCCTCTTCTTCGGACCGCTGCTGACGGGGCTGCCGCTCGGCGGGCGGGGCAGTTCCTGGCAGCTGCTCGTGCCGGGGCTGCTGCTTCAACTCGGTCTGTTCGGGGCGTCGTTCGCCGGGTTCTCGATCATCATCGAGCAGGGCCAGGGGGTGGTGGAGCGGATGCGGGTGACGCCCGTCAGCCGCCTCGCGCTCCTGCTGGGCCGGGTGCTGCGCGATGCCACGGTGTTCGTCTTCCAGGCGGTGCTGCTGGTGGTCGCGGCCGTGGTGATGGGGCTGCGGGCGCCGCTCGCCGGGGTCCTGATCGGCTTCGGGTTCGTCGCCCTGCTCACGGTCTCGCTCGGCTCGCTGTCGTACGCGCTGGCGATGAAGGTCCGCACCCCGCAGGAGTTCGGTCCGCTGATCAACGCCATGACCATGCCGTCGATGCTGCTGTCCGGTCTGATGCTGCCCATGTCCCTGGCCCCGGCCTGGCTGAACGTGCTCTCGCACTTCATGCCGTTCCGCTATCTGGTGGACGCGGTGCGGGACGCATACGTCGGCGCGTACGCGACGGATCACATGCTGTACGGCGTCCTGGTCGCCCTCGGTCTCGCGGCGCTCGCCGTGACAGTGGGCACACGCGTGTTCCGGACGGCCGGAGCGTAACTACGCTGGTCGCATGGTCAATCTGACGCGCATCTACACCAGGACCGGCGACCAGGGCAGCACCGCCCTCGGCGACATGAGCCGGGTCGCCAAGACCGATCTGCGGATCTCCGCGTACGCGGACGCCAACGAGGCGAACGCGGTGATCGGTACGGCGATCGCGCTGGGCGGTCTTGAGGAGGAGATCGTCAAGGTCCTCACCCGCGTCCAGAACGACCTGTTCGACGTCGGGGCGGACCTGTCCACGCCGGTCGTCGAGAACCCGGAGTTCCCGCCCCTCCGTGTCGAGCAGTTCTACGTCGACAAGCTGGAGGCGGACTGCGACCGCTTCAACGAGCGGCTGGAGAAACTGCGGTCCTTCATCCTCCCGGGCGGCACCCCGGGCGCGGCCCTGCTGCACCAGGCCTGCACGGTCGTACGGCGGGCGGAGCGCTCGACGTGGGCGGCGCTTGAGGTGCACGGTGAGGTGATGAATCCCCTCACCGCGACCTACCTGAACCGTCTGTCGGACCTCCTGTTCATCCTGGCCCGCACCGCCAACAAGGACGTCGGCGATGTGCTGTGGGTGCCGGGCGGGGAGCGCTAGCTGTACTCGGCCGGGAGGTTGGTGACACGCCCGCTACCGGTTGTTGATCATGGAGGGACCTCCGGGCGTAGTGGAGATTGCCGTCTTC
>NZ_JBIAUY010000034.1:0-69421 GCF_042893475.1 Streptomyces sp. NPDC001604
CAGCCCTCCCCCTTGCGGATACCTCATGTGACCGGCCTACTGCGCCAACCACAACGTGTCGACCCTCACGACATCACCCCAACAAGGTCAGTAGAGGCCGACCCTGGCTCGGGGGCGGACGGTCATCCGCAGGTTGCGCGGCCGTACGGTGAGCCGGGCGACCTGGCGGATGATCTGGCCCTCGGCGAGTTCCAGCTGTACGGAGCGCAGCATCGTCGCGAGTGCCGTGACCATCTCGGTGAGGGAGAAACGGTCCCCCATGCACTTGTGCTTGCCGTCCCCGAAGGGCACGAACGCGCCCGGCGGAGGCTCCTGAGCGGGGTCGGTCCACCGGTCCGGGTCGAAAGTGAGCGGGTCGGGGAAGCGCTCGGGGTCGCGGTGCAGGGCGTGCTGGCAGTAGGCCAGCTCGGTGCCGGCGGGCAGTGTCCACTCGCCGAGCCGGGTCTCCTCGGTGGTGCGGCGGGTGACCAGCCAGCCGGGGTGGTGCAGCCGCAGGGTCTCCGTGATCACCCGGTCCAGGTACGGCAGTCGGCTCATGTCGTCGAAGGTGACGGGCCGTTCGCCGAGGACCTCGTCCAGCTCTGCCAGGACCCGGGCCTCTATGGCGGGGTTGCGGGCGAGCTCGTACAGGGCCCAGGACAGCAAGGACGCGGTCGTCTCGGTGCCCGCCACGGCCAGGAGGAAGATCTCGGAGCAGATCTGATGTGCGGTCAGCGGCTCGCCGGTCTCCTCGTCGATGGTGCGCAGCAGCATGGAGAGCATGTCCCCGGTGTCGTGCCCGGAGGCATGCAGTTCGTCGACGGCGGTGCTGATGGTGGCGCGCACCGCGTCCCGGGCCTGGTCGAATCGGCGGTTGAAGGGCAGCGGCAGGCGCTCGGCCCAGTCGGGCAGCATCATGCGCAGACCGACACCACTCATCACCACCGACACGTTGCTGCGCAGCCGGCGGAAGACGGCGTCATCGAGGCTGCCGGCGAACACCGTCTTGGCGAGCATGTCGAGACTGAGCCCGACCATCGCCTCGTGTACGTCGAGGGGCTGCCCGCGCTCCCAGGCGGCGACGGTGGCCGTCACCTCGGCGCGCATGAGGTCGACGTACCGGCTGATCTCGGTGTGGGCGAACGCGGGCTGAAGCTGGCGGCGCCTGCGCACGTGGTCGCGGCCGGTGGCGGTGACGACGCTGTCGCCCAGCAGCTGGCCCAGCTTCTCGTAGAGCCGGCCCTTGTCGAGGCTGGGGGCCAGGGGTTTGAGCATCTGGTGGATCAGGGCCGGGTCCTGGACCACGATGGTGCGGGTCCCGGGTTGCAGGACGATCTCGACGAGTGGCTCCCGTGTCTCGCGCAGCGAGTCGATGAAGCCGAGGTTGTCGCGCATCTTCAGCGCGTGGCCGATGAGCGGAAACGATCCTGCGGCCCGGGGTATGGGGGGAGGCGCAGTGGACGTCACGAGTGATCCCTTCACGGCAGTCATGGCGCCCCATGACTGCCCTGAATCTTCCCCATTGCAATCCTGTCATGAACGTGTCCTGCGCCACGTGAGGCAAGCCGGTTGGCCACCTGCGGCGCCGGGTATCAGGACGGTCACCCCGGCGAACTGCTCTGCCACTTCATTCCTCATCGCCCGGCCGTGGCCGTCGGCGTCACGGCCGCGTCCTTCAAGGACACGTGCGCTCCCTGCTCACCAGCGCCCAGACCGTCCGCGACGCGCACCGGCCCCGCAAGCCTGCAGCAGTTGCTGGACCAATGACTCGAAGTTCCCTGTCACCCCTTCAACTGGCAGATCAGCGGCGGTCCTCGCGCCGGTCGCGAAGTACTATCCGTTGGCTGAACCACTGGGGACGTCTTAGCAGGTCAGTGACCCTTTGATGGGATCGTCGTTGGGCTGGCCGTGGAGTCATCGAGAGACCTGTCGGCCCTGTCCGTGCCTTTGGCCGGCGAGCTGGTAGCCACGAACGATCCGTGGGAGGCCTACCGGCTCGTCGATCCCCACCCCGAAGCCGGCCTCCACAGCCCAAGGGCCCGGCCATGACTGTCCGCCATAGTCAGGAGGAACAGGGAAGGAGCGAGCTGCGACAATCAGCACATGTCCAGCCAGGAGATCCGCTTCGACTGTCGACGCCATGTTGATCGTGGCGTGCTCGAAGTCGTCCCGTGCATCGACGGAACACCACTCACGGACTTGATCGACCAGTTCGAGACGGACGCTGGGATGCAACCAGCCGGAAACGCCTATGGGGGCCTTATCCCGCGGTTCTTCCGGTTCGGCCCGATGGAAGACCATTTCCACGGACGATCCTCTGGAGCAATGGGGCCCAAGACGCCGCTGCTCGGCTGTGAATGCGGTGAGTGGGGATGCTGGCCGCTGATGGCCGACATCACTGTGACTCCTGACCACGTGACCTGGGACTCCTTCGAACAGCCCCACCGCAAGACGCGCGATTACTCCGGGTTCGGTCCGTTCCATTTCGACCGCCACCAATACGAGGACGCCGTGAAGGCCCTGAGCACAGCAGTCAGCTCCGACGAGGCGTGAGTCCAACCCATCGGCTCAACACGGGAAGGAAGCAGTCGTGTTTGACCACGTGATCGGAGTACGCCCCGAGGAAGCCGCACGCTGGGCCGCACTTGTCGAGGAGTCCCGGCCAGTCCTTGAGAGCGGTGGAATGGAGGCTGTCCAGGCCCTCCTGGCCGAGCGCGGCATGAGCGTCATCCAGTCGATCGCAATCACCCGGGCACTACTGGGGAATGCGGAGACACCGCTCCGAGTCGCCATCGACATCGTGACCACGAGTAAGGCTCGGCAGTAAGTTCAGAGAATACGAGGTCTCGGTCCACATCTGTCCCGCCCACTGCGGCAACCGCAAGGGCGTGCCGGAGAAGGCCAATCACTCGGCGGCCCAGCCGTGGTGGCGCTCCGTCGCTGAGGGGCTGGGCGTCGAGCAGGCCCAGAGCGGGATCGACAAGCTCGCCGTACGGATGGACGAACGTCGTCGCACCCTCGACGGCACGAAGGCCACGGTTGGTGAACTGGCTGCTGCTGAGCCGCTGTTGGAGGTTCCCGCGTTGCCGTTCCCGGCTGAGCTGGTCGTCGAGCGGACGGTTACCGCGCAGGGCCTGGTGCCGTTCGACGGCAACTTCTCCTCGGTCCCTCCGGCTCTGCCCGGCGCCCGCGTGCTGGTCGGCATCGGCGGGCGGTCCGCAGGTCCGGACGGAGAGTCCGTGCGGCGAGGCCTCGCGGAGGGCAAGATCCGCCGGGGATCCACAGGGTGCCTGAAGCGATACGTCGCACGCGAAATCTACCTTTGATCTTGGCCAGTGCTCCGGCGTTCACGCTGGGGGTGAGGACCATCTCAAAATAGGTGTGACCCGTGCCGAAGCACGGGTCTGCACTGGGAGAAGACCCGCCTGTCAGGCAAGGTCGCGCAGGGCTTCGTCGTCCGGGCTGCCGGGCCGCGGGAAGTACACATACAGGACGTGCCCCTCGGGTCCGGTGAGCGCGAAGCTCTCAAAGTTGAGGCGGAGGATACCGACGGTATCGACGGCGAGCCGCTTCTCACCCGTCACACGCTCGTACACGTCGTGGGAGTCCCACAGGGCCCGAAATGTTTCGCTGCGCTCCCGCATGTGTGACACGAAGCCGTCGAGTTCTGTGCCGCGCGAGGCCGCGGCGGCGCGCAGACCCGCGACCGCTTGTAGGGCGATCTCCTCCCAGTCGGGGTAGACAGCCTGCGCACGCGGGTCGAGGAAGGTGAACTCGATCAGGTTGTGTCCCGGGCTCCATGCCGGGTTCACTCGGGCCGCCAGCGCGGTGCCGGCCAGTACGTCGCGGTTGGGGGCGACGACGAATGCGGGCAGGTCAGCCCAACGCTCCAGCAGATGGAGGACTCCTGGCCGCACTGTGTGGGCAGGCAGGGTGCCTTTGCCGACGGGGGTCGGTGACGGCATGGCCAGGGACCACAGGTAGGCACGCTCGGTGTCGTCCAGACGCAGGACACCGGCCAGTGCCTCAAGGATCTCGCGGGAGGGATTCCGGTCACGGCCCTGTTCGAGCCGGGCGTAGTAGGAAGGGCTGACCCCGGCCAGCAGCGCCAGCTCCTCCCGGCGCAGTCCCTTGACCCGCCGTCGTGTGTTGTCAACGACTCCCGCAGAGGCTGCGTCGATCTTTTCCCGGCGGCTGCGCAGGAAGGAACCGAGTTGGTTGTCGTCGCGGGCCATTCGGAAAGCTTATCGCCGCTCAGGGACCGGACCCCGGCTGCGCCGCAGCTGGAACTGACCCTGCGAGAGCCTGCCTCAAGGGGGCGTGGCACGACAGTCGGCTTGCTGTTGCCATGGAAGGCATGTCGAACCACACCAACGAACCGTCAGTATGGCTGATCACCGGCTGCTCCAGCGGTCTGGGCCGCGCCCTGGCCGAGCACGCTCTCGAGCGTGGTGACCGGGTGGCTGTCACCGCCCGCAACGCCGCCTCCGTGACAGATCTCGCCGCCAGGTACGGCGACCGTGCGCTGGCTCTGCGGCTGGACGTGACCGACCTCGAGTCGGTGAACGCGGCCGTCCGGACTTGCGAGGCAGAGTTCGGGCGCATCGACGTACTGGTCAACAACGCGGGTCACGGCTACCTGGCCGCCATCGAGGAGGGCGAGGACTCCGCGGTCCGTGCCCTGTACGACACCAACGTGCACGGCGTGGTGACTGTCCTCAAGGCCGTGCTGCCCGGCATGCGGGCCCGCCGCTCGGGGCGCATCGTCAACGTTTCCTCCTTCGGTGGACTGGCCGCCTTCGCCGCGACCGGCTACTACCACGCCACGAAGTTCGCACTCGAGGGCCTCTCGGAGTCGCTGGCGGCGGAACTCGCGCCGCTCGGCATCACGGTGACGATCGCCGAGCCCGGCGGCCTGCGCACCCAGTGGGCGGGGACGTCGATGCAGCAGTCACCGACGCGCCTGGACGACTACGAGCAGACCGCGGGCAAGCGCCGTCAGGCCACGCTGGACGTCTCCGGCCGCCAGCCCGGCGACCCGGCCCGGGCCGCCGCAGCCATCGCCGCGGTCGTGGACGCCGACGCACCGCCCCTGCGGCTGCTGCTCGGCTCCGACGCGCTCGCCGGAGCGCGCGCCCGCCTGGAACGCCTGCGAGGCGAGATCGACGCCAACGAGGCGCTGACCAAGAGCGCGGACCTGGAGAGGGTGTGAGCAGCCTGGGCGCGTTCGTCGTGATCGGTGCCGGGCCCGGGCTGGGTGCTGCGGCCGCCCGCCGATTCGGCCACGAGGGACATCCGGTCGGGCTGATCGCGCGCAGCGCCGAACACCTGGACATGATGGCCGCCGACCTGGCCTCCCAAGGCCTGACGACAGCGATCGAAGCCGCGGACGGCACCGGCGAGCAGGCGCTCGCCGCGGCCGTCGACGGACTGCGCGAGCGGCTGGGTCCCATCGAGGCGATGCTGTTCAGCCCGCGGCCGAGCCTTGAGTGGATCAAGCCCGTACTCGAGACCGCACCCGCCGACGCCGAAAATGCACTGGCACTGAGCGTCATCGCCACCATCGCGGCCGTTCGCGCGGTCCTGCCGGACTTACGTCACCACAAACGCGGCACGTTGCTGTTCACGACCGGTGGCGCCGCCGTCGAACCGCACCCCGACCGCGCGGTCTCGGGAATCGCCTACGCGGCCGAGTCGGCGTACGTCCGTATGCTGCACAACGCGCTCGCCGACGACGGTGTGTACGCCGCGCAGATGCCGTCGTCGGCCCCATCGGGCCCGGCGCCAGACCCGAACCGGACGACGTCGCCCGGCGATTGTGGCAGCTCCACACCACACGCGACCAACCGTTGCTCATCCTGCGCTGACACCACTCCCGGCAGAGCGCCGTAACCAACGTGATCCCCGACCACGTCAGCCCGCTCCACCTCGCCACCGTCCCGCGCGAGCGGGCAGCTGCCGCCGTGTTCGTGATCACTGCCGCCTTCACCTTCCTTGCCCTCCAGGCCATGGCCGCACCCATGCCCTGGGAGACCGGCAAGACCCCGCGGCCACCACTTTCACGGCCGGCGACAGCGGCAGCGTCACCGTGCTGAGCGGGCCCCTTGCTACCAGTAAGCGGCTGATCACGGTGGAGACCAGCTCCGCGCTCAGCTGCGGCGCTGTCGTGTGATCCACCTCGCCTGCCGCCGGAACGATCACTCGGCCGTGCGTCATCGTGCTGGAGATACGCAACCTGCTGCCAGGCGCCTTCCCGGCGCTGCTTTCCATGGACCCAGTGTCTTGGGCTTGAGCACGGGGGCAACGGCCTTCAGGCTTCGGGTGGACCTCGGCCGGCCGTCTCACGTCCGGTATCGCGCCAGCACCCGGTGCATTTCATCGATCACGGTCTGGGGTACGGGGCCGGCCTGGGCCAGGGTCAGCACGTGTTCTGCCACGGTGTACACGTCCAGGCCGAGGGTGCGGGCGAGGCGCGCCAAAACCCGTCTCGCATCCTCGAACGGTACGGATCCGAGTACGGCCAGCGCACCTTCAGCCATGTGGATGGTGGACTGCGCGGCCAGCGCACAACGGAGTTGGACGTGTTCTGCCTGGGGCAGCTCGGTTGCGGCAGCCGCCGCAAGCAGGTGGACGGAGCGGGACGGGCGGGGTGAAGGCATACGACCGCCTTGACGTGAGGCTGGGAACGGTCGCTTACCCCACGGTGGCGGATCAACGTCACGGTCAGCAACACGGTCACATCCCCTTCACACGGCGGCGGTCCAAGGCAAGACCGTCGCCACCCGGGAGAGGCACGGTCGGTCTGGGCCGCGGATGGCCGGCGTCGCACGACGGCCCGCATCGCTGTCGTGGCCGGTAGGCACGGTGGGGGCGGAGCGGGCCGGCGGTAGGGTGGCTGCACCGGTGATCGGGTGGATGATCGTGGTGGGTGATGGCGGTGGAGTGGCGGGAATTCGCCGAGGCGATGGCCCAGCTCGCCCGGAATCTGCTCGCGCAGGATTCGGTGCAGGGGACGCTGGACGAGATCACGTCCTCGGCGGTGCGGCTGGTGGAGGGCTGCGATGCGGCCGGGATCCTGGCGATCCGCAAGGGCCGGGCGGTCACGCTGTCCTCGTGTGGCGAGATGGTCGAGGCGTCCGACCGGCTGCAGGGCGAGCTGGCCGAGGGGCCGTGCTTCGACCTGGCCCGGCGCGCGAAGGGCGCGGACGGGGAGCGGGTGTTCCGCATCGCGGATCTCACCGGACCGCAGCCGACCTGGCCGCGGTTCGCCGCGGCGGCCCGTGATCTCGGCATCGGCAGTATGACCGGGGTGCTGCTCTACACACTTGACGAGGACTTCGGCGCGCTGAACCTGTACTCCCGCCGACCCGGCGCCTTCGGCAAGGACATCGAGACCGCCGGCTGGCTGCTGGCCTCGCACGCCGCCGTGGCCCTGGCCGACGCCCGCACCATCGACCAGCTCGAGGACGCCATGAAGACCCGGCACGCTATCGGCGAGGCGATGGGCATCCTCATGGAACGCCACAAGCTGAGCGAGGACGACGCCTTCGACGTGCTGCGCCGCATCTCCCAGCACCACAACATCAAGCTGCGCGACGTCGCCCAACGCGTCCGCGCCGACCGCGGCGAGAAGTGATCGCCCGGCAGCCGCTTCTTGGATGAGCCGACGGCAGACCGCACGCGGTCCTGGGGCTGCGCGCGGGGGCGGGCCACGGGCCGGGCAGGCGACGGGGGATGTGTACCTGCCTGACCCCGTGGGCGATGACCCGCACGGGGGAAGCGGGGCGCCGGGCCATTATCACTGGCGAACGGTTACAGCGCACCGTGTGCCGCAAAGGTCACAGGCGATGGCGACCAGGCGATGGCGGCCGATCTCACCGGGCGGGCGAGGGACGGTGTGCACGGGCGCCCGGGTACGGGCCGTGTAGGCGTCCGCTGCCCGGGTAGCCGCACAAACGGCTAATCGACCGGGAGTGGTCAACAGAAAGAGCTCCACATGGGCATCCCGCTTATGAAGCAGGCGGCAGACGAGCGGGGCAGGGACAAGCACGCCGCGCTGCGCTATGCCGCAGCGTGGGGTCCGAACGCCATCCGCGCCGTCCGGGCGCGCCGGGATGTGCGCACCGTGCTCACCCACGTCCCGTGCGGCGGCCGCCCACCGGTACCCGAAGCCCGGGTGATGGACGCTGAACTCGTCGTCAGCGAACTCATCACTAACGTCCTGCGCCACGCCCCCGGGCCCTGTGTACTGACGCTGCAGCTGACCGGCACCCACTTGGCGATCAGCCTGTTCGACACCTCCCCGGACACGCCGGTGGTCAAGCCCCCCGACAACCGCCGCATCGGCGGGCACGGCCTACACCTGGTGCATGCGGTGAGCGACCACGTCGTCGTCACCCCTTGCGGGGCAGGCAAAGAGATCACCGCTCACCTACGGCTCGCCCCGACCCGCGACGACACGTCAGGCACGACGGCATTGCCCACCTCGGTTTCGTGCCGGTCACGGCAGGCTTCGTGACAACGCTGCCCGCGGGAGCCACACCCTCATCCCAACAGAGGCGCGCCCAGCCTCGATCGGCGCCCCCTTCCTCCTGAGTCTGTTCGCGGCATCACCCGGCAGGGACAGCTTCCTCGCCCAGGAGGGCCGTGAGCAGTGCCCCGGGCGTCGATGTGTGGCACTCCTGCCAGCTGCATGCCACGTTGTTGTCCGTCAGGCCAACGCAACCAGGCTTCTTCGCCCTGTCGCATCGCGGCGGCGAGTCGTTCCGGCACACCGCGCAGGAGGCCGCCCCAATGCGAGCCTGTGGCGGGAGTCAGCTCACTCGGCTTGGCCTCGACGGCGGCCTGCTCGTCTCCCACTTGCAGCACGGTGAACAAGGAAGCGGCGGCCACACCTCAAGGCTGCGCTGCGACGGGTCGATGGGCGAGCAGTCCCGAACGTCGGACGCCACTGGCTTGGCATGACCGTTGCGTTTCCGTCCCTCCGTCGGACAGTCGACAAAGGCATGGCGGCTGCCGGGTGACCTCACTGCGCGCTTGCCCGCGCCCCAGCAGTCGCCCGCATGCACGCCACGGCCTCCCGCCCGGAAAGCCGGGCTCGACCAGCCACTCCGGCGCAGGTGGCCGTGCGCCGAGCGTCACTCGCACTCAGCCTGCTCCGATTTCACCCGCTCAGGCAGGGGCGATGGCGGCGGGAACATGCGGTCTTCCAGAGCGGGCAGCCCGAACAGCATGAGCAGCGGTACCAACACGATGAACAGAGCCATCACGATCACGACGCCTCCCCAGGAAGCCAGCGATCACGACTGTTGGCGAGTTGGCCAACTTCATCGTGCGCCCGAACGGGTGACGCCGCACATGGGCCCAGCCATGTGTAGACCAAACGGGTGAGCACCCCCGCTTTCGGACTACGCTTGGTCAGCTCGTGGTAGGGATGCCGAGCTCGGCGAGCAGGCCGCGCACACGCTGCTCGATCTCATCCCGGATCGGCCGTACGGCGTCGACGCCCTGGCCGGCGGGGTCGTCGAGTTGCCAGTCGAGGTATTGCTTGCCGGGGAAGACGGGGCATGCGTCGCCGCAGCCCATGGTGATCACCACGTCCGAGGACTGCACCGCCTCCGTGGTCAGGACCTTCGGGCTCTGGGCGGAGATGTCGATGCCGACCTCCTTCATCGCTTGCACGACGGCCGGGTTGACCGAGGCGGCGGGAGCGGAGCCCGCCGAGCGGACCTCGACCCGGTCCTCGGCGAGGTGGGTGAGGAAGGCGGCGCCCATCTGGGAGCGGCCGGCGTTGTGGACGCAGACGAACAGCACCGACGGGCGCGGGGCGGGAGTGCTCATGGTGGGTGTCTTTCTCGGGGGTGCGCGGTCAGGAAGTGGCGGGTTCGGGTTCGCTGTGCGGGACCTTGACCGAGCGACGGGTCGCATGGGTGCGCGGACCGTAGAGGGCGGTCAGGGCGGCGAGGCCGAGGGCTGCGCCGAGCAGCTGCGCGGCGATGAACGGGGCGACGGAGGCGGGCGCGATCCCGGCGAACGTGTCGGTGAAGGCCCGGCCGATGGTCACCGCCGGGTTCGCGAACGACGTGGAGGAGGTGAACCAGTAGGCGGCCCCGATGTAGGAGGCCACCGCGGCCGGGGCGAGCGAGGGCCGGTCGATCCGGGCCAGGCCGAAGACCAGCAGAATCAGTCCCGCCGTGGCGACGGCCTCGCCCAGCAGAAGGTGGCCGGCGGACCGGTCGTGGGTGGAGAACTTCACCAGCGGCTCGTCGAACATCGCGTCGGCCAGGGCCGCGCCGCCGATCGCGCCCGCGACCTGGGCGGGCACGTATGCCGCGACGTCCCGCAGGGCGAGGCCGCCCGCGGTGCGACGGCTGGTGAACCAGGCGACCAGGGTCACGGCGGGGTTGAAGTGCGCGCCTGAGATGGGCCCGAACAACAGGATGAGCACGCCCAGACCGAACACGGTGGCCAGGGAGTTGGCGAGCAGCTGCACGCCGACATCACGCGACAGCTCAGTGGCCTGGATGCCGGAGCCGACCACCACCGCCACCAGCAGCCCGGTCCCGATCGCCTCGGCGGCAACCCGGCGGCCGAGCGGCGCGCTCACGCCGCGACCCCGGCGGGCTGCGTGCCGGTCAGGAACGCGGCGAGTTTGTCCAGGACACCGGGCAGCACCCAGTAGTACACCCAAGTCCCGCGGCGTTCGCAGTCGATGAGCCCGGCCTGTCGCAGCAGCTTGAGGTGATGGGAGATCGTCGGCTGGGACAGGTCGAAGGCCGGTGTCAGCTCACACACGCAGACCTCCCCGCCTTCTCCTCGCGAGGCGATCATGGACATCAGCCGCAGCCGCACCGGGTCACCCAGTGCCTTGAACACCTTCGCCAGTTCCGCCGCCTGCCCCTCGTCCAGGGGCGCGGCGGACAGCCCCGGGCAGCAGGCGGCGTCCTGGCCGATCACCTCAAGCTCTTGTTTCGACATACCTCTATGTTGACGTTTTTCGATTCAAGGCGCAAGGTTGCATCAATGAACGTCAATACAAGCCGTTCCGGGCACCGCCATGCCCGTCATCCAGGAGTGAAGCCATGAGCGAGCAGACCACCACCGACCTGCGGGAAACCGTCCGCCAGCGGTACGCCGCCGCAGCCGTGAAGGTCACCGAGGGCTCCGCCGCCTGCTGCGGACCCGAGCCTGTCGAGGTCGACGAGAACTTCGGCTCCACCCTCTACGCCGCCGACGACCGCGACGCACTGCCGGCCGAGGCCGTCGCCGCCTCGCTCGGCTGCGGCAATCCGACTGCCGTCGCCGAACTGCGCGAAGGCGAGCGGGTGTTGGACCTCGGCTCCGGCGGCGGCATCGACGTCCTGCTGTCCGCCCGCCGCGTCGGGCCGACCGGCAAGGCGTACGGACTGGACATGACCGACGAGATGCTCGAACTCGCCCTCGCCAACGCCGAGAAGGCGGGCGCTGCGAACGTGGAATTCCTCAAGGGCACCATCGAGGCGATCCCGCTGCCCGCGAACACCATCGACGTGGTGATCTCCAACTGCGTGATCAACCTGTCCACCGACAAGCCGGCCGTGTTCGCCGAGACCTACCGTGTGCTGAGGCCCGGCGGCCGGATCGGCGTCTCCGACGTCGTCGCCGACGACGCCCTCACCTCCGGGCAGCGCGCCGAGCGCGGTGACTACGTCGGCTGCATCGCCGGTGCGCTGTCCTTCACCGAGTACCGCACGGGTCTGGAGGCCGCAGGGTTCACCGAGGTCGAGATCACCCCGACGCATCCGGTCGCTGACGGCATGCACTCCGCGATCGTCCGCGCCATCAAACCGCAGACGGTCACGTCCTCGTCGGCTTCCGGGCAGGCGGAGGGCGCATGCTGCGGGGTCAACGCCTGCTGCACCTCGGCCGAGAGCTCCCAGGACCCGGCCGTGACCGTGACCGAGGCCAAGACGGCCTCGGGATGCGGCTGCCAGAGCTGACCGGGCTTCTTGCCCGGAACGCGGGATGCCGGGGCCCTGAGAGGGAAGTCGCTGTGCCTGGTCCACCGGTACGACGGCTGATCACTCGGGCCACAGGAGTGAGGTGCCGTCTCGGCTGGCTGCCGCAGGCGTGCGGCCGTGCTCCTGGCGGATTCACGGCTGCCGCTGGGCGGCGACGAACTCGCCCGGCGAGTGCGCCGCCCTCGGCTGGAGGCGAGCAGCCCCGGTCCGCGGGCAAACCGGTCAGTCCGAAGACGGCTGCGGCTCGTGGGTGTGGGGCCCGGCGAGGGTGTCGGCGGCGGCCTGGGCGAAGTCGTGGATGAGGCGGGAGCGGCGGGCCGCCACCCACGCCAGGGCCACCTCGTTGGGGCCGATGTCCTCCACGCGCAGCGGGATCACGTCCGGCCGGGTGTAGAAGTTGGCGGTCGACAGCGGGAGCACGCAGACACCCGCTCCGGCGGCCACGAGTTCGAGTTTCTCCTCCACCTGGTGGATCACCGGGACCTCGGGGCGCCGCCCGCCCTGCAGTTCCAGTGCCACGTCGCGCCACTCGGGAACGGCCTGGGGATCCTGCAGGAGGTGCTCGGCAGCGAGTTCCTTGATGCTCACTGACGTCCTGCCGGCCAAGGAGTGACCCGTCGGCACCATGACGACGCGGGGCTCCCGGAAGAGCGGACGCATCTGCAGACCGTTGCGGTCAATGGGCAGGCGCACGATGCTGACGTCGGCCCGGCCGTCCAGCAGCACCTCCACCTGGTCGTCCCAAGTGGTGCGCAGCAGGCGCACGTTCACGTCCGGATGGTGCGCGGTGAAGGCGACCATGGCCGGGGTGACCGTGATGCCGGGCATGAAGCCGATGGTCAGCGACTGTGTGCCCTGGGCCGCCGATCTCACGCGCCTCATCAGAGCCTGGGCGGAGGCGAGCAGGGGGAGGGCGTCCTCCAGCAGCTGTTCTCCCGCCGGAGTGAGCAGCGTCCCGCGGCGGCCACGGTCGAACACCTCTGCTCCGAGATCCTCCTCGAGGCTGCGGATCTGCCGGGACAGCACCGGTTGGGCGATGTGCAGCTGCTCCGCGGCCCGCCCGAAATGGAGTTCCTTCGCCACGGCCACGAAATAGCGCAGCTTTCGCAGATCAAGATCCACCGGGAATCACCGCCTGCTTCGTCGCCACGGCGCACCTGGTCGGTCAGCCGTTGTGGACCATGGCCGTCGAGGACGTCCTCCGGCACGGCCATGGCAGTCGATCACCAATCTACCGGGCGGGCGTGGACCGCCGCAGACGCTGTCGGCCGGCGGTGCGCAGGCGTGCTCAGCCACGGGCGAGAACGGCCACAGGGTCGGTGTGGGCGGGCATCCAGCCCAGTTCCTTCCTGGCCCTGGCCGGAGAGAACTGCTGGTCCAGAGCGAAGGCGTCGGCGATCGGGCCCATCTGTTCGCGTGCCTGTTCCAGGCTGATCGACGCGACCTTGCCCTCGATGCCCGCGGCCCGGCTCAGTGCCAGGGCGCACTCCTTGGCGGTGGGGTTGACACCGCCGGCGCCGACGTACACCGACCCCGGCTTCGCCTTGAGTGCGGCGACGTACAGCTCGGCGATGTCGTCGATGTGCACCAGCGCCCAGCGGTTGGTGCCGTTGCCGATGTAGGGCATGGCGCCGGCCTCCTTGCCGGGGGTGGTGTAGAAGATGTCGATCAGTCGGTTCTCGCCGCCGTACAGCAGGCCGGGCTGTACCACGACGGGGCGGCCACCGCGCTGGGCGCGTTCAAGGACGGCGTCCTCCACGGGCTTGCGCCAGGCGACCAAGGACGGCGGGTTCCACGGGGCGCTCTCGTCCGCCACACCCTGGGTGTCGCCGTAGACCCAGGTTCCGCCCGTGTGCACGTAGGGGCCGCTGCCGATGCCGTCCTGCATGGCACCGGCCGCCTCCAGGTCCTCGGCACCGGTCTCGGCCTGTGCCAGGTGTACGACGGCCTCCGCGCGGGCAGCCGCGGCGTTCAGCATGCCGAGGTCCCCAAGCCCGCCCCGCACCGGTGTCGCGCCGAGGGTGCGGACGGTCTCGGCGGCGCGGTCGCTGCGGGCCAGGGCTTCCACGGTGTGTCCCTGCCGGATCAGTGCGCCGATGGTTGCCCTGCCGATGTATCCGGATCCGCCGGTGAGGAAAACCCTCATGGTCTTGGCTCCTGTCAGTGGCTCGATGTCCTGCCCCCACAGCCTCCGTCCGGCGACGGCACTCCGTCCAAGACCTCTTTCGGCGCCTCTGATACCCGTCAGGCATCACGCATGCGCCAGTGGCCGCAGGCACCCATGCTGATGCCCGTCGGGCATCAGCATGGGCAGAAGAGGTCTTGGACATCCGCCCTTGCATGGCCGGATGCTGACCACAGCGCTCTTCCCGAGATCCAGCACCGTGCAAAGACCATCGAAGCTCCCGGCAGGCCGGGGCAGCCACGTCGCCGCGGGCCATTTCACCAGTTCACGGGCCGCCTCGGCCGCGGGCGGCTGGTCAGGCCGCCTCGTAGGAGATACGGCACCTCGCCCACGGCTATGTGATGTCAGAAGCCGCCTGATCACTCGCCCAACGGTCCAGTACCTGCTCCAACTTGACCTGGACTTCCGGACGGCACCATTCGGCGGCAGTGCTGAACACGATGCCTCGCGTGCCTCGGGTCGCACGACGAACCCGGCCCCGAACGGGGCGTGTCGACAGTGTCACGTGAAGCGAGGGTGTGCATGGCATCGGCACGTCAGCATCGAGGTCCAGGGCCTCAGCTACGTGTTGGTGGTCTGTGTCTCGCATGCGGCTTCCTCCCTCGGTGTCCCGGGCAGCGGCGACAGGAGTCGCCCCGGCGGTCGGGAGTTGATGGCCAGCACGTGCTTGTCCGGCGGCACGTCAGTCTTGGATGAGGGCCAGTTGCTTCTGGATCTCGCGGGGGTTGGTGTCGCCTGCGGCCTTCTGCAGCAGCGGGGTGTGATCGAGGATGAAGTCCCGGACAGGCCGCAGTGGTGCCGGCGTGTGGTGGAAGACCTTGCCGAGAATCCATGCCTGCTGGACCTGCCGAGCGGTGTGAGGCTTGCGCGGGTCCTCGTAGCTTTGCAGCGCATTCTGTACGGCGGCGAGGTCGGTGAGGTTCACGCCGCGCAGGGCCCGGCCGAGGAAGTAGCCGTCTTCGATGGACATTCCGGTGCCGTAGGCGGCGTAGGGCGAGGTCGGGTGTGCTGCGTCGCCCACGAGGGTGGACCGTCCCTTGGACCACTGCTTCAGGCGGGGCCGGTCGCGCAGCACCCAGCGTTGGACGTTGTCCCGCTCTGTCTGTGCGATCAGCCCGGGCAGGGGCGCGGGGAACTCGGCAGCCAGCATGGTGGCTGCGGCCTTGAAGTCGGACGGCGCCGGGGCGTCGGGGTCGGTGGCGGTGAGCACCCACCACTGGAATCCGTCGCGGCCTTTGTGCCGGATCGTTGTCCAGCTTCCCTGCACCGTCCTGCTGTGCGTCAGAACACTCATGTTCGGTTCGGTGCCGGGAACGTCGGTGAAGGTGGAGCCGCCGAAGATGTGCAGTCGGTGTTCGCGCTTGGGTGTGTCCCCCCACAGCGTGCGTCGTACCAGTGAGTCGATGCCGTCGGCGCCGACCAGTACGTCGTGCTCCGCTGTGGCGCCGTCGGCGAAGTGCAGGGTGACCGTCTGTTCATTCTGCTCGATGTGTGTCACGTGCTGGTTGAACCGGAGGGTGTCCGGTGGGATGGCGGCGAGCATCCGCTCGTACAGTTCGGGTCGTAGCAGTCCGATGAACCCGCCGCCGTAGGCGCGCCTGGTCTCCGGGTCCTGCTTGACGTGCGCGCGCACGCCACGGAGGTTGCGGAACTCGGTGTCCGTGGGGGAGCCGAGGTCTTCGGTGTCCACTCCGAGTGCCCGGAGTGCCTTCAAGGGCGGCGGCCACAGGTTGAGGATGTTGCCGGGCTTGTCGCGGCCCATCCCTCTTCTTCGGAGGGAATCCGCGCCTTCAGGCGGGGAGGGAATCCGATCCTGAGTCCTGCGGCGGGGAGCGCCGGCAGCACCGCTCCAGAATGCTCTGCGACGGTAGCCGCGCTCAGTCCGGCCGCTTCTGGTTCTCGATGTAGTCCTTGACCATCTGGAGTGGCGCACCGCCGCAGCTTCCGGCGAAGTAGGAGCCGGACCAGAACCGGCCGTGCATGATCGCCTGGTTCACTCGGCCGGTGAACTCCTGCCGCAACCGGCGCGAGGAGACTCCTTTGAGGGAGTTGACCAGGTTCGACAGGGCAACCTTCGGCGGGTAGTGCACCAGCAGGTGCACGTGGTCTCCTTCGCCGTTGAACTCGATCAGGTCGGCCTCGAAGTCCGCGCAGACTTTTCGCATGATCTCTTCGCAGCGCGTCAGCATCTCGTCGTTGAAGACGGTCCGCCGGTACTTGGTGACAAACACCAAGTGTGCGTGCAGGTTGTAGACGACGTGACGGCCGCGCCGTACATCGGGGTTTGGTCCCCAGCGTGGTGACATGGACCAATGATAGAATCTCGGTCGGCCCAAACGGAGGGGGTGGGCTGAATGATCCGTGCGTACAAGTTCCTCATGCGGCCCACCGTCCGTCAGGACCAGGCCCTGTCCGAGATGCTGCGGGATCACTGCTGCCTCTACAACGGCGCGTTGCAGGAACGCCGCGACGCCTACCGGCACGTGTCGAAGACGAGCGTCATGTACGCCATGCAGTCCGCGCAGCTCAAGGACATCCGGGCCCTCGACCCGGAACGTCAGGGCCGCTGGTCCTTCTCCAGCCAGCAGGCCACCTTGCGGCGGCTCGACAAGGCGTTCGCCGCGTTCTTCCGCCGCCTCAAGGCCGGCGAGGCGCCCGGATACCCGCGGTTTCGGGGTGTGAACTGGTTCGACACGGTGGACTTCCCCAAGGACGGGGACGGCTGCCGCTGGGACAGCACACCGCACACCCCGGTCACCCGCGTCCGCTTCCAGGGCGTCGGGCACGTCAAGGTCAACCAGCACCGGCCGGTGGCGGGCAAGGTCAAGACCGTCAGCGTCAAGCGCGAGGGCCGTAAGTGGTTCGTCGTGCTGACAGTGGAGCAGACACAGCCCGACCCGCTGCCCGCAACCGGCAGTGTCGTCGGCATCGACGTGGGTAGCGCGAACTTCCTCGCCGACTCGAACGGCTCCTTCGCTCCCAACCCGCGGTATGGACGAAAGGCCTCCGCGAAGCTCGAAGCCGCGCAACAGGCCCTGTCCCGATACCCGCGACGCAAGGCCACGGACCGTACGGCCAACCATCAGCGTGCCGTGGAGAAGGTCGCCAAGCTGCATGGCAAGGTGCGACGCCAGCGGCTTGACCACGCGCACAAAACCGCCCTCACGCTGGTCCGTGAGCATGATGTCATTGCGCACGAAGACCTCAAGATCCGCAACATGAGCAAGGCCCCCGCGCCGAAGCCCGACCCCGACAACCGGGGTGCGTTCCTGCCCAACGGGGCCGCCGCGAAGGCCGGGCTCAACCGCTCGATCGCTGATGCCGGATGGGGGGTGTTCCTCGCAATCCTCCACGCCAAGGCTGAAAGCGCCGGACGGGAAGTGATCGCCGTGGACCCCCGCAACACCTCCCGGCGGTGCCCCGAATGCGGGCACACCGCCCAGGAGAACCGGCCCACACAGGAGAAGTTCCACTGCGTTTCGTGTGGCCACAGCGCGCACGCGGACACAGTGGGAGCAATCAACGTTCTACGGGCCGGGCTGGTCCGTCGCGAAGCTCAACCCGCCTAGCGAGAAGCCACCCCGTTTACGGGGTGGAGGAGTCACGAGCCGCCCTACTACGCGTCGTCGTCTTCACCTCCCTCCGTACCGAGGCGGACGGCGGATACGGCGAGACCGCCCGGCGCATGGGCGAGCTGGTGGAGGAGGTTCCCGGGTTCCTCGGCGAGGACTCCGCCCGCACGCCCGGCGGGCTCTCCGCCACCGTCGCATACTTCCGGGATCTGGCCGGGATCGAGGAATGGAGCAACCACACCGAGCACCGGGCTGCCAAGGCGTACGGGCGGGAGCATTGGTACGAGCGGTACTCCCTGCACATCGCCAAGGTCGAGCACAGCCACGGCTTCGAGAGGGGCGGCGCGTGACCGAAGGGACCGGCAACCGACCCCTGGCCCGAGGGCAGAAACTGTGCGGGCGTGGCCCGGTGACCAACTCGAGCTTGTCATACCTCGTGGCCACGGCACGCGCGGCGTGGGGGTTGAAGGCGCTGGCATGCGGCGTATCAGGCGCCGGAGTGTTGACCGACTCGTTTGTACGGCGAGCGTGTGGGCCAGGCGGGCGCCGGCACGACCGGCCGGCATCACCGTCAGCTGCTGCAGGACCGTTTGCAGTCCAGTACTGCGTCGTCCGTGGCGGAAGGTCCTGCCCGTCGACGTGCTCAGCGAACGTCGCCTGCGCGCAGGTGCGTTCGCGGCAGCGGAACCGCCGGGCCTGTAGCTCGATCACGACTGGACGCCCCGCCGACCGCGGTGTGGGCGAGTCGGCGTACATACCGGCTGTGCACCCGAGGCGAAAGTGTTGCGCAGGCGGGAAACGTTGCGCAGACGGGAAACGCAGCGGTCATGTCCCGCTGGGTGGTGTAGTCACGGCAGCTGTTTGGATTCCGGTTGTGGGGTGATCTGCGGCTCGGCCGGGGTTGGCTGAGTGGTGAAGAGTTCGGCCATGGAGGCTTCGGAGAGGTAGCGCCGGTCGAAGACCTGCCATTCGTCGTGGAGTTCGGCCAGGACAGCGGCGGCCAGCCGGTCCAGGGCGGCGGGATTGGGGAAGACCTGGACGACGTCGGCCCGCCGTTTGATCTCTCGGTTCAGCCGCTCCAGCGGGTTGGTCGACCAGATCTTCTTCCAGTGCGCCGGCGGGAAGTCGGCGAACGCGGTGATGTCCGGTGCGGCGTCCAGGAGCATCTTCTTGACCTGCGGGAACTGTCGTCCGAGCATGTCGGCTACCACGTTCAGCTGGGTGCGAACGGCCACGGAGGTAGTCTGCGCGAAGATGGTGCGGATGGTGGCCGCCACCATCTCCCCGGAACCCTTTTCGATCACCGCAAAGACGTCCCGGACGAAGTGAACACGGCAGCGTTGCCAGGCCGCGCCGAGGAAGACCGTGCGGATCGCGGCCACCAGCCCGCTGTGGCTGTCGGAGATGACCAGCTGGACATGCTCCAAGCCACGGGCCCGAAGCGAGCGCAGGAACTTCGTCCAGAACGGCTTCGACTCGCTGTCGCCGACCATCACACCGAGGATCTCGCGGTGCCCGGTGGCGGAGATGCCGGTCGCGATGACCACGGCCTGGGAGGCGATCCGGTGATTCACGCGGGCCTTGCAGTAGGTGGCGTCCAGGAAGACGTAAGGGAAGACGGTGTGATCCAGCGGCCGTTCCTTGAACGCCACGAGTTCTTCGTCGAGTTCGCTGCAGATCCGGGAGACCTCGGACTTCGAGATCCCGCTGTCCGCACCGAGCGCCTTGACCAGGTCATCGACCGAGCGGGTGGAGACCCCTTGCACGTAGGCCTCCATCACCACGGCGAACAACGCCCGGTCGATCCGCCGACGCCGCTCCAGCAGTGAGGGGAAGAACGATCCGGTCCGCACCTTGGGAATCTTCAGGTCCAGGTCGCCGGCCTGCGTGGTCAGCAGTCGTTCGCGGTGTCCGTTGCGCCAGGTCGTGCGCGTTTGGGAGTGCTCGCCCGGGGCGGCGCCGATCACGTCGGTGGCCTCGGCCTCGATGAGCTCCTGCAGGATGCGCTCGCACACCACCCTGATTGCTTCAACTCCATCGGCCCGACGTAGTGACTCCAGCAGCCGCATCAGCTCAGACTGGGACAAGGCCATCGCGTGCTCCTCCGGTTGAACTGGCCGTTCACCAGGGAGACTTGCGCGGTGGCCTGCCCTTGTTCAGGGAGCATTCACGGTCAGCGGATGCACGCCCCGGGCAGACACCCGCGCGTTCCGGGAGCCCGCCGGGCTACACCACTTCAAGGGACGCCATCAACGCAGCCCGCTCAGCTGAAATTGAACGGACCTTGCGGGTTGTACGGGAAGGTGCGATCCCGCCCTGGATGAGTCCCGCGAGGCGATGGACGAGTGACCGAACACCCGTCGGCGGCCCGCGATATGACCGGATGCTTCGAAGCCTGACAGTGTCCCGTTGCACGTCGAACTGTTGCTTGTTCTACGGCAGTTACGCGGCAGGGCTTCTTCGCTGACGTTCACCGTTGAGTTGGCATCCGCCGGGGGAGTGGTGGCACAACCCGTGCCCTGTGAGCTGCCTCACCCACTGCTGTCTGCCTACGCACCGAACTGCCTGGCCAGCGCCGGCTTTTCGCACTCTGGGCCGGTGCGATGGCCGGATACGTCACTGATCTGTCATTGCAGCCAGTCCGTGGGTCGATACAGGCTGTGATCGTGTTTGAGCGACGTGTTGTGGTGGTGGTGTACGCGGACGCAATGGCGCTGGACATCACCGGACCCATCGAAGTGTTCGAGACCGCCAACCGGTTTCTCGCCCCGGGGGGAGCCCCCTACCGGATCGACTTCGTGTCCGCCGAAGCACCACTGGTGCGGATGAGTTCCGGAATGATGGTGGGGGCCGCCCCGCTGGACGCGGGGGAGGGGCCGATCGACACGCTCCTCGTGCCGGGCGGGTGGGGCCTCAGCAGTGCGCTCCAGGAAACGGCGTTGGTCTCCTGGATCCGTCAGGCAGCGGCCCGGTCCCGCAGAGTTGCCTCCGTATGCGGCGGTTCCTTTCTGCTCGCCGAGGCCGGCCTCCTCGATGGCAGACGCGCGACCACGCACTGGGCGTACAGCGACGCGCTGGCCCACCGCTATCCGGACGTGACGGTGGACGCCGAGCCGATCTTCGTGTGGGACGGCCCCTTTGTGACCTCCGCGGGTGTGTCGACGGGGATCGACATGGCGCTGGCTCTGGTGGAGGCCGATCACGGTGCGACGCTCGCGCTGCAGACGGCACGGTATCTGGTGCTGTTCCTCAAGCGGCACGGAGGACAGGCGCAGTTCAGCGCCGTCCTCGACGCCCAGTTGGCCGACCATCCACCGATCCGGGCTGCGCAGGAGTGGATTTTGGAGAATCTGCACAATCCCTTACCGGTTGCCGAGATCGCCAGGCGAGCCAACATGAGCCTGCGTCACTTCGCCCGCGTTTTCAGGCGTGAGGCGGGCACGACCCCCGGCCAGTACATCGAGCGGACGCGTATAGCCCGCGCCCGCGAACTGCTGGAAACCACCGATCTGACGATCTGCCAGGTAGCGCGCCGCTGCGGATTCGGCGCCACCGAGACCTTCTTCCGCTCCTTCGGGCGAACCCTCGGACTCACCCCGAAGGAATACCGGCACCGCTTTCAGCTCATCTCGCCCTCCGGCTTCATCGACCCGCACCACGAGACGGACAGGAGCCCCGTATGACCATGACGACCGCGCACTTGCCGGAGGCAGGAAGGGTACGCCTGGTCGACTACCTGGCGGGGGAGCTCGCCCGGGTCGGCGCCACCCACGTGTTCGGGGTCGGCGGCGCGAACATCGAGGACCTGTACGACGCACTTCACCGCACCGGTACCGTCCGCGGCGTCGTCGCCAAACACGAGTTCTCCGCCGTCACGATGGCTGACGGATGCGCCCGTACCACCGGGCGCATCGGCGTCGTTGCCGCCACCTCGGGCGGTGGTGCCTTGAATCTCCTGCCTGGCCTGGCCGAGGCGTACGCCTCCCGGGTACCCGTGCTGGCCCTGGTGGGTCAGCCGCCGACCGGCCAGGAGGGCCACGGGGCGTTCCAGGACACCAGCGGCAAGGCGGGGTCCTTCGACGCCCGGGAGGTCTTCGCACCCGTCTCCCGGTTCTGCGCGCGGGTCGATGATGCGGACTCGCTCACGGAGTTGCTGCCCCGGGCGGTGGCGGCGGCACAGACCCATCCGCGAGGGCCGGCGGTCCTGCTGCTGCCCAAGGACGTGCAGCAGACACGGATCCAGTTGCCCGGCCGTGGCGCGGCACAGACGCCGAGCATGCCGACGTCGGAGCCGACGGCATCGACGGTGCTCCCCGACGCGGTGGCCGTCACCGCCGTGGCGGACACCCTTCGCCGGGCCGACCGCGTCCTCGTCATCGCCGGTGAAGGCGTCGCCGCCGCGGACGCGCGTGCGGAGGTAGCCGAACTGGCCCGGCGCTTGGGCGCGTGGGTCGCGGTCACCCCCGACGCCAAGGACGTCTTCGACAACAGCGATTCCCGATTCGCAGGTGTGGCCGGCGTGATGGGCCATGCCAACGTCGAAGACTGTCTGCGGCGGGCGGATGTGTGCCTGTTGGTCGGTACCCGGCTGCCGGTCCTGGCACGCGGGGGCCTTGAACGGGCCCTGGCCGCCACCGAGGTCGTATGCCTGGATCCCGAACCACCGTTCGTGCCGGGTACCGCACTGATCGGACACCTGCCGGACACGCTGCGTGCGGTGACCGGCCGGCTCCCGCCACGCTCACGCGCCTGCCCTCAGCACGCCGGCCCGCTTCCCGCGCTCGTGCCGAGCCCGGATGCTCAGGCCCGAGGCCGAACCATCCCCTACGCCCAGGCGGTCGCCGCGGTGGAGGCGGCACTGCCGCACGATGCGCACGTCTTCGTGGACGCCGGCAACGCGGGGGCCAGTGCGGTCCATCTGCTCCCGGCACCGCGCCACGGCCGCTTCGTGCTGGCGGTCGGCATGGGAGGCATGGGTTACACCTTCGGTGCCGCAATCGGCGCCGCGCTCGCCACCGGCCGACGCACCTATGTACTTGCCGGGGACGGGGCCTTCTTCATGCACGGGATGGAAGTGCACACGGCCGTGGAGTACGCCGCACCCGTGACCTTCGTCGTCTTCAACAACAACGCCCACGCCATGTGCGCGGTGCGTGAGGAGTATCTCCAGGGCGGCGTCCGCGGCGACGACCTCTTCTCCCGGACCGACCTCGCCGCCGGCATGGCCGCGGCCTTCCCGTCCCTGGAGGTCACAGGAGCCGACGACGCTGCGCACCTGCGCCGTGCTCTGCTGCGCAGCAACGCGGGCGACGGCCCGGCGTTCGTCGCGCTGGACTGCGACCCGGGTGAGATCCCTCCGTTCCGCCCCTTCCAGTCCTTCCTCGAAGCCACCGAAGCCACCGACAGCAAGGAGAGCTCCTATGAGCGAGGCGTCGTCCACGTTGGCTGACATCCCCGGTCTGATGCGGATCGAGAACCCCGGCAAGGAGGAGTTGACCGCCCACTGCATGGAACTCACCCATGCCGTCTACCCCCACCACCAGATCTACGGGCAGTACTGCACCATCCACGAGTACGTCGACTGCCCCCCGGAGCAGGTCTACGACTACCTGCGCCAGGGCCACCACCTGGAGGAGTGGACGTGCAGCCTGCGGGACTTCGCGCCTGCCGATACACCGGGGCTGTGGGTCGGATACGACCGGCTTGAGGACGACACCAGGATCTACTGCAAGGTGGTCGCCCACCCCGAGGCCATGACCGTCGACTACCACTGCTCCTGGGACCAGGGCGAAAAGCTGTGGATGATCTACCTGATGCGCGTCGTGCCGGCTCGCCTGGTGCTCGACAGGCCGGGATCGGTGATCACCTGGACCAACTGCCGACACCCGTACTACGACGACAACCCGAGTCCTGACCTGGCTCCTTGCCCGGACCGCCCCTGGGTGGGCGACTTCTGGGACCTCTTCTACGCGGGGCACACCGTGGAGATGAACAACCTGAAGGCGATCCTGGAACACCGCCACCGCAATGGTCTGCCGGTCAGCGTGGCTCCGGTGAGGGCGGTGGCGCAGTGACCACGGTCAGCCTCACCGACGTCTCAAGCTACCTGCCCGGCGAGCCGGTCCCCGCGGATTTCTACACCGAGTATCCCGGAGCCGAGGACAAGCTGCGCAGCCACCCCATGTTCAAGGTCCCGCCGATGCGGCACCACGTGGCAGCGGACGAGACCAACGCGGACATGATCGAACGGGCCGTGCAGCCCCTGATCGAACGGCATGGAAGGGACGAGATCCGAGGTGTGGACGTGCTGTTGGTGCACAGCCAGCTGCCGGACCTGCCTTTCGTGGGCGCCGGCACCGAGGTGGCACGTAGGCTGGGCCTGAACCCGGAGTGGCTCATCGACGTGGCCAACGCGGGCTGCGCGTCCTTCGTGTACATGGTGAAGCTGGCGCGGCAGATCCTGAGCACCACCGACGCGAAGACCGCGCTGATCTGCAATGCGCAGAGCGCCGCGGGACAGTGCTTCACACAGTCCGAGGTACGCCGGCTCGCCCAGGCCGCCATCCCGGGCGATGGCTGCGGCGTGGGCTATGTGACGACGTCGGCCGACAGCCCGGTGCTCGACGTGGAGACCCGGCATATCGGCGAGTACGCCGGGGACATGACCGTCGCGGTCGACGACGGCCGCAAGTACTGGGAGCCGGGCGAGTCCCAGCTGCGCATCGGCTTCACCGACTCCAGCGTCGCCAAGGTCCTGGCACGCGGCAATCGCCTCGTCCCGGAGGTGGTCACTGACCTGTGTCGGCGGCTCGGCGTGACGACCACCGACATCGACGTCCTCATCACCAACCAGCCCAACCGCACCTTCCTGCGGAACTGGCGAGAAGCGCTGCAATTACCCGCCGAACGGCATCTGAACACCTTCGACGAGTACGGCAATCTCTTCGGAGCGGCGATCCCGATCACCCTGGACCGCGCGATCCGGTCACACCAGGTCACGGACGGTGACCTGGTGGTTCTCGGGGGATTCGCCCATGCAGGCGACTTCGCCGGTGCCGGTGCCGTGCGTTGGCGCGGCGGGCGGGCTGACGGATGAACATGCCCGTGCTGCACCGACTGGCCCTGAACGAGAGCCCGTACCCCCCTCTGCCCTCGGTCCGCAAGGCGATGCAACATGCCGTTGCACAGGCCCACCGGTACCCGCAGTTCTATCCCGACGACCTCACCGAACGGATCGCCGCATGGTGCCAGGTGAGTCCTGAGCGCGTCGTGGTCGGCAGCGGATCGGTGGGAGTGGCCCTTCAGTTGCTGCAGGCTGTGGTCGAGCCTGGCGACACAATGGCCTTCGCCTGGCGCAGCTTTGACGCGTATCCCCTGCTGGGCGCCATGGTCGGTGCTCAAACCGTCCCCGTACCCCTGACGCCCGACGGATGCCAGGATCTGGATGCCCTGCTGGCGGCGCTCGACCACCGCACCCGCGTCGTGGTGCTGTGCAATCCGCACAACCCCACCGGGACCCTGGTCGCCGCCGACGCACTGTCGGCGTTCTTGCGTCAGGTTCCCCGGCACGTCACCGTCCTCCTCGACGAGGCGTATGTGGAGTTCGCCCGTGACGCCGATCTGCCGGATGCCCCGACCCTCTTGGGCCACCACCCCAACCTGCTGGTCCTGCGCACCTTCTCCAAGGCGTACGGCCTGGCCGCCCTGCGGGTCGGCTACGGACTCGGCGCCCCCGACCTGGTGGCACGCATCCGCCGGCAACAACTGCCCTTCGGGATCAACGCGGTGGCGACGGCGGCCGTGCAGGCATCGCTTCGCGCCACCGACGAACTGCGCCGACGCGTGGACACCGTCATCGCCGAACGCAACCGGCTCCACCACCAACTCGTCCAGCGCGGCTGGCACATACGCCCGGGCCACGCCAACTCCCTCTGGCTCGCCGCCCCCGATCCGGTCGACGAGGCTGCCGCGGCACTCACCGCTGCCCAAGTCCAGGCGCGCCACTACCCCGGCGAGGGACTGCGGCTCACCGTGGGCAGCCGGGAGGCCAACGACGCCGTGCTCGCGGCGTTGGCGGGAGTGGCCGGCATGAAGCGTGAGGCAGGCGTGCATCGAAGCCACCACAGAACGAAGCGGTGGGCGCGTACCACCGGCGGCCGGTGAACGGCAGGACGGGGGCAGGCCTAAACCCATGAGCAGCAGGATGGGGGGCAGCATGGCCGAGCCGGATGCCAGGGCGGGAATCGGCATAGTCGGCGGCACCAAGGCGGGGGTCCCGTGCTGGTGGCGGCATCACTGCAGTGTGATGTCCTCGCCGATTGACCGTGCGCGGGCGGAGGCGAGGAGTGGCCGGCCGTGTCCCTTGATCAGATATCGTGCGCGGCCATGGGTGAACTGATAGTGATCAGGCATGGCCAGACTGAGTGGAGCCTGTCGGGCCGGCACGCTGGCCGTACCGACGTTCCGCTGACTGACGCGGGTGAGGCCGCGGCGAAGGGGCTCGCCCCGAGGTTGGCACGACGCCATCTGATGGCGGTTTTCAGCAGCCCGCTGAGCCGCGCCATGCGGACGGCCGAGCTGGCGGGCCTGGTCGGCGTCCGGCCCGATCCCGATCTGTTGGAGTGGGACTACGGCGGCTACGAGGGCCTGACCTCGGCGCAGATCCAGGAGATGAAGCCGGGTTGGGACCTGTGGCGGGACGGCGTCATTCCCGGCGACGACGACCATCCTGGCGAGCAGCTCCAGCAGGTGGCAGCGCGCACGGACGCGGTGCTGGACCGGATCCGGCCGCTGCTGGAGGACGGCGATGTCGCCGTCGTCGCGCATGGTCATCTGGCCCGCGTGCTCGCGGTGCGTTGGCTCGGCCTCGACGCCTCCGCCGGCCGACTGCTCGGCCATCCTCATCCAGGCACGCTCAGCTTCCTGGCCACCGAGGACGGGCAGCCGTTCATCGCCGCCTGGAACGTCCCGTAGCGGCGGTGTCGCTGCCTCAGACTTGCTGCGAGAGGCGTCGGAAGCACGTGAGCGCTGCGGCGATCGCGGCGAAGGCCAGGAAGTGTTCCTTCATCGTGCTGATCTCCTTCGGGCTTCGACACCTCGAAGATCAGCCGGTGGCCGTTCAACTATGCGGGCCTCATACCAACGCCGGAGCAACCCCCGGATCAGGTCGAACCCGTACACCACCTCCCTGGACGCAACCCGGATGGCCGTCGGTGATCTCATCGACACGTGTCTCCACTGGACGTCCTCCGGCATAGCGGTCGCCTCATCTGCACGCTACGTAGCCGTGTAGCCGCGGGCCACCGCGCATACGCCGGGGAGCGGCTGTCAGGGCTCCGGCACTCCCGATCAGGTAAGACGGCTTGTCGTGCGTCCCCCAGTCTGATTGGGTACGGCGCGCCGGATACGCGAGGGGCGCGGTCGGCGGGAGGGAACGGGCAGCGTGCAGCCTACGGTGCAGCAGGACATACAGGGGCCACTGCCCCAAGGGCTCGCAGGAGCGATACGGCAGACCGCCGCTGACATCGCCAAGCTGTTGAAAGACGCCTCCGACACGACCGTTCCCGTACCGGATTCGCAGTGGACGGTCGGTGAGGCCGCCGCCCATCTGGCACTGGCCAACGAGCTGATGGCCGACCTCGCATCCGGACAGGCACGACCCTACGGCGACGGTACGCCGCAGAGTCTGGCCGCCGCCAACGCACAGTCCCTCACCGTGTTCGCAGAGCGCCGGGCACAACCGCTGGCGTCGATGATCGTCGAGCAGGCCGCCGCGTTCCTCGAGGCCGCGGATCGAGCCGCGAGCGACGAGAGCGCCCCCGCACTCGTCACGCCGCTGGGTCCCATGGACCGGCACGTCCTCGCGTCCTACCTGCTCACACACATGCTGGGCCACGGCTACGACCTCGCTCGCGCCCTGAACCGCCCGCACATGATCGACCGCGACCGTGTCGGACTGTGCATGCCGTTCATGCTCTCAGTCATGCCACGCGTCGCCGACACGGCCGCCATCGCCGGCCTGAGCGTGCGCTACGCCATCCGCCTCCGGGGCGGCCCGGCATTCGGCGTCAGCCTGGACGACGGCGCCGTGCACGTGACCCCGGCGGCCCCAAGACGTCCCGACTGCACCATCCTGATCGAACCCGTGGCCTTCCTCCTCATCGCGCTGGGCCGCCGCAACCCGTGGCGGGCCATCGGGCGGGGACAGGTCGTTGCCTGCGGGCGCAAACCCTGGCTTGCGCCCCGCTTCCCGACGCTGTTCACCGCGCCCTGATCCGCCACCGGGCAGCTGCTCGCTCGTACACCTCGTACACAATGTCCGGTGATAGCGTCCCTGCTGGAGCCGCAAGCCGCGTGTCTTCCCGGACGACCTGTGCGACGTACCCGGCCCGCCAAGACGACGCACTGCGGGAGGCATCGTGTCCGGTACGGGCGAACCAGATGTCCGGAAGTTCAGCGCAAAGCCCCTGGGCGTGGACTGGATTCACGGGTCACCGTCGGCCAAGCACAACACCGACCCCGATCTTCAAGTGCACTGGGCCGACGAGCACACGGTGTTGCTCAGACAGAACAAGGCCATCAACTACGAGGCCCCGTTCCTGTACTTGTTGTTCGGCAATCGCCAGGCGGTCCTGATCGACACGGGTGCCACGGCGTCACCCGAATTCTTTCCGGTGCGCCGGACTGTCGATGACCTTGTCGAGACGTGGCTGGCGCACAACCCCCGCGACTCCTATGGCCTTCTCGTACTCCACACGCACTCGCACGGCGATCACGTCGCGGGAGACAGCCAGTTCCTCGACCGACCGGACACGATCGTGGTCGGTGCCGATCGGGATGCGTCCTGGACGTACTTCGGGTTCGCCGACGACCCGGAGGCGGTACGGCCCCTCGACCTCGGCGGGCGGGTGCTGGAAGCTCTCGCGACCCCAGGCCATGACGCCGCAGCCATCACCTTCTACGACCCGTGGACCGGATTCCTCTTGACCGGAGACACCGTTTACCGCGGACGGCTGTACATCGAGGACTGGCCGGCCTTCTCACGGACCATCGACCGGCTGATCGCATTCGCCGACCGCCGCGCCGTCACCCACGTACTGGGCTGCCACATCGAGATGACCCGCGAGCCCGGCGTCGACTACCCGATCCGTACCACGTACCAGCCGGACGAACCCCCGCTGGAGATGACCCCGGCCCACCTGCACGCCGTGCGCGCCGCCCTGGACGAAGTCGGGCCTGAACCCGCTCGACGCGCGTTCGCCGACTTCATTCTCTGGCCCACAGCAACTTGAACAGTTCCCCCCTCGTCAGTGCCTCGGCACAGGACCCCGATCCGTCCTGGCGCCCATGACGAGCGGTGGGCGGAGGCGCGGCGATACCCTGATGGTGCTCGGCAAACCAGCGTGCGCACAGCTGCAACTCCAGCGACCGCAGCACAGGAGGAATCGTGGCCGGTCAGTTTGAGGCGACAGCCGAGATCAACCGTCCCATCGAGGAAGTCTTCGCCTTTCTTTCCGACGGCACGAACGACCCCAAGTTCAGCCCGAGGGTCCAGGCGATCACGAAGACTCCGGAGGGACCGACAGCAGTCGGCACGGTCTTTACGAGCACGGTCAAGGACGCCGGCATGAAGACGGGCCGAAAGTTCCGGATCACCGAATTCGAGGCCCCTCACCGAATCCGCTGGGCAGAAACCTCGAAAAACATCGTGACGGCCGACGAAGGCGGCTACGACCTGGAGTCCACCGGTCCGGGCACCACCAGGGTGAGGATCTTCAACGTCCTCGAAGGTCACGGCATCGGAAAGCTGCTGGTGGGCTTCGCAGTGGGCGCCGCTCGCAAGGACGCGCCCGCGTTCGGGCGGCGCATCAAAGCGGCGGTGGAGGCGTCCTGAGGGGTGCCGAACGGCAAGACCGTTCTGGCAGCCTCCTTGGTCCTGGCTTTGCTGGAGGAACGGCAGGGAGACGACCCCGTGAAGCGCGCGGGACACGACCCCGATGCCCTGCTCCAGCAAGTCATCGAATGGCGCGAACTGGACACCGCGGACCGTGTCACCGACGTTCTCGTCCGGCGGCGACGCATCGGCAAACTCCCCGCCACCATGGACCAGCCCCGTGCCCGTACGAACGCGCGTGCAACGCAAGCACGCTCCCACTCGTCCCCGCCACAGGCGCCCGAGGTGCGATCCCGGCGCTGTGCCGGGGGCAGCGAGGAAGCTGAGAGGACCGCATGGACTCCACCCCAGCAACGCCCGGAAGCCCGCCTGGGCAACGCCGTCCCGGGACTTCCCAGGTGTGGGCATGCCTGATTGCTCGTCGCGGTGCGAGGGTCATGTGGTTGAACATGAGGTGTGCGATTCGATTCCGTTCCCATGCCGGCGAGCGTCGAGGCCCGGCCTCGGGACAGCCGTGGCTATCCGGTACCCGCCATCACCCCGTGGGAGGGCGACGAACCCCAGTTCGCGCTCACCGACTACGGGCGCAGCGCCGAGTGTGCGCGACGGCGGCTGTGTTCCGTGTGCAACACCCTGATGCCCAAGGGGCCGGTGTGGCGGGTGGTCGGCGCCGCGGAGAGCTCGGCGATCCGCGAGGCGCTCGCTGCCGGGCGGCCGTACCGGAACATGGCGGCGACGCTGGAAGCTCCGGGGCACCGCGCCTGCATGCTCTACGCCTCGATGGTCTGCCCGTATCTGGCGCGTCCCAACGCGCGGCGGGGGCTGACAGCGGAAAACCCGGACGATATGACCGCGCATGTCGTCCGGGGTGCCGTTCGTGGTGAGCTGGGCGCCGTGGTCGGCTTCGGCGACTACGAGTTCGCCGTCACCTCGGCCCAGGTCCTGTTCCGCTTTCTCGATGTGGTCGAGTACCTGCCGCATGACACGGCCGACCAGCATCTGGAAGAGCTGCGGGCCGAACTTGCCCGCTCCGGCGGCCGGCCCGCCGGCGGTCAGCCGCGGTAGGCCGGCAGGCCGGTGTGCCGGGTGACCTTCACGGGCTTGCCGAAGCCGTGGGCGGTCCTGGTCACGGTGTACGTGCCGGTGGGAGCGCGGAAGGCGATGGTCTTGCCGTCGGGTGACCAGGTGGGCTCGGTGTAGTCGGTGGTGGCGTGCGGTGTGAGGTCCTTGACGGCGTTGCTGCCAGTGCTCAGGTCGTCGACGAAGAGGTGGTCGTGCCCGCCGATGGAGCGCACGAAGACGACCTCCTCCGCGTCGGGTGCGAGCGCGGGCTCGGAACCCCTGGTCAGCGCACCGCCCTGCTGACGCAGGTAGTCGTCACGGATGTAGACCTCGCCGGTGCGGGTGTTCTCGTAGACGGAAGTGCCGTAGGTCCCGCCGACGTTGGGCCAGGTGTTGTCGGTCTTCGGGAGGCTGCCGCCGTCCGCGTCGCTGTTCAGGCTGATCCTGGCCGGCGTGCCGTGGTCGGCGGTGGCCTTGACGCGCTCCAGGACGGTGCTGCCGTGGACCTTGGCCGAGAAGATGATGTTGTTCTTCGCGGGGATGCCGTTCGCCCGGTCGGCCGCGGTGACCTGCCACGTGGGGTGGGACCAAGTCTGCCCGCCCGGGTTGGCGGCGACGGTCCTGCGGTGGCTGCCGTCGGGGTCGGAGACCTCCAGGTTGCCGTGCCCGTCGATGAAGGCGGCCTTGGTGCCGCGAGGATTCCAGGCCAGGTCACGGACGACGGTGCCGAAGTCGACCGACTTGCCGTTGACCCAGACATGGCGGGTGCCGTCGCTGATGGTCAGACCCCTGGGCACGCTGAGCGTGTGGACGGACGTGGACGCGGCGACCATCGCGGCGCTGCTCCTGGCGTCGCGGCCGGAGGGCGGTGCGGCCATCGCGGTGGCGGTCGCGCCACTCAGGGCGAGCAGCGCGGCGACACCTGCCGTGATGACGGCTGCGGTGCTCCGACGGTTACGAATGGACATCGAGGTTCCCCCAGGGGATGTGAACGACGCTGCGACGAGACTCTCGCGGGAGCCACCCGCCGTCCCCGGGACCCGCACCGGTCCGCTCGGCCTGCTGCTCTTCGCGATCAGAAGGAGTTTTCCCACGGCGCATGACGGAGCTGTGCGCTCACCGTCACAACTGTGCAATAGCGGGTCGAATGAGAAGCTCCGATCGCAGTGCGCCGCCCGCGGGGCAGCCACAAGCCGTTCCGGGTACTCCCAGACAGCCCCCGGCGCCCCGCGCCAGACTGGAAGGTCTGCCAGTCGACGAGGGCGGCGTACACCTCTTGGTAGCGGGTCAGGGCGTGGACGCCGTACGCGACAGGCGGATGACGGGACCGGCTTGGCGCAGCTGCCGGTGCAGGGGCTCGGGGTGTTCCAGGTGCTCGGCGGCGAACGGGTCTGCGTCGCTGATCGGCGGCGACGCGGGAACGGCGGCTGTCTCGGTCATGGCGGCTCCATGAGATGCGGCTGAGGCGAGGGGGTTGAAGGCGACGTGGCTCGGAAGTCCGACCGCAGGTTCGGTACCGGTCACCGGACGGTCAGAGGTCCAGGACGAGATGGTCGGAGTGCGAGCGGGACCCGCAGGGCAGCATGCAGTCGCCCGCCGCACGTTCGTGGTCGGCCGGCACCGCGTCCCGGTGGTCGGGCGTGCCCTCCAGCACCGGGACGAGGCAGGTGCCGCACGTGCCCTGCTCGCAGGAGGACAGCACCTCTGGCACCGGCTCGGCGCACGGCGTGCAGCACGGTCACGTCCGGGGTGACGGTGACCGTACGGCCGGTGCGCCGCAGTTCCACCTCGAAGGGCACCCGGCGCGCGGGCTCGGAACGGTCGGCGGCGGTGAAGCGCTCGGTACGCAGGCTGTGGTCGGGCCAGTGGGCGCACGCCTCCTGGACGGCCGCCGGGAGAGGAGCCGGTCCGCAGCAGTACACCTTGGTACCGGGCAGCGGCTCGCCCAGCCACGCAGCCAGATCGAGCAGCCCGCACTTGTCCGGGGGCCTGATGTACACCCGCTCGCCGTAGGCGTGCGGGAGGTCCGCGCGGAACGCCATCGAGGCGCGGCTACGGCCCCCGCAGAGCAACTCCCACTCCGCGCCGACCAGTTCTGCCTGCGGGATCATCGGCAGCAGCGGGGTGATTGCGATGCCGCCCGAGATGAACAGGTAGCGGTCGGCGGGCACCAGGGGGAAGTGGTTGTGCACCCCGCCGACGCTCACCCGGTCACCGGGCATGAGCCGGTCGTGCACGTACGCCGACCCACCGCGCCCGGCGGACTCACGCAGGACGGCGATGCGGAAACCGTGCGGGTCCCACAGGTCACCGCACAGGGAATACTGCCGGGTCGTCCCGTCCGGCAGCACGAAAGCGATGTGCGCCCCCGGCGTCCAGTCCGGCAGGCGGACACCGTCGGGGTGGTCGAGCGTGAGGGACACGACGCCGTCCGCGACGACGTCCTTGGCACGGACCCGCAAGGAGGGGGTGGAGGTGGGGTGGGTCGGGGCATTGTGGACAGCAGGTTGTGCATGACCACGTTGTCGCTTCCCTCCTGTGGAATGCAGGAAGGATGCGCGTGGCCGCCGGCACGGTGCGACGGCATTCCCATTGAGTGGGAGACGCTTTTTCGCACCGAAGTCACACTGCCGTCACTCAGCGGGCCCCTCTCGTCCGGTGGGCGCGCCCAGTGCACGGGACGTGCCTCGCGCGGCCGTCCGCAGGACGGGAACGACTGCCTGGGCGCCCGCGTCATTGGGGACGACGACCGACGGCGCCGCCGGCACCCTGCCGTCCGCACCACGCACCCGGGCGGCCACACCGAGGGCGTCCTCGTGGACATAGCCGGGGCAGTAGTCGTACCCCTGCTTTCGGATGTCGGCCAGGACCGCCCGCAGCCGGCTCGGCGTGGCCGGCGTCGTTGGCGTGTAGGCGGTGAGCGGGCCTGCCAGCAGCCGTTCCCTGAGGTCTGCCGGGCCGTGGGCCAGGAGGACGAGGCCGCTGGAGGAGGCGTACAGCGGCAGGCGCCCGGCGATCCGTGCGTAGTTGATCACCGACCCGCGCGGCACGAGGGAGGACCGAGTCCTGGTGAGGTGCCTTCATCCTGCAACTCCTCGCTTGTACGGGGCCGGCCGTGCCCCGACCGGCGTGGCCGTCTCACTCAGCCGCACGGGGGCCGCGTCATGGGCATGGACCGGATGCCACTACAGCGCCTCTTCATTGCGGCACCGCATCGTACGGTGGCTCCACCACCCGCACCGCGGCGATGGTTGCCAGCATCCGCGCCGGACGCGCCTGGATCAAGGCGATGCGACGCAGCCGCGGATTCGAACCGGCTGTGACACAGATGAACCATCGGCGAGAGCACGGGAGTTCGTGGAAGAGTGAGGAGTGGGCCACGTGATAGCTGGCCGGCTCTCCACCGCAGGACAATCGTTCATGCTGGCCACTACGACCTGCGTGGCCAGCGCGCGACCGCAGGGGACCCGGGCCTCGAGCCTGCGCAGCGGAGCATGATCAATCTGGCCACCGCTGGTGAAGGCGCGGTAGACCTCGGCCGGCCTGCTGGTTCGGCGTGGACCGCTCCACCATCACCCGCGCCATCGGCGAGGTGCGGTCCCTGCTCGCGCAGCGGGGCTGCAGCATCGCACCGGACGTCCGTCTGCGTACTCTCGCCGAGGCCATCGAGTACCTGGGCGTCGATGGCCGGACCGGGATCATCGACGGCACGGAGATCCGCGTGCGATGTCCAGCCGCAGGCCGCAAGGACCGTGACAAGTTCGTCTCCGGAAAGACCAAGCAGAATGCGGTGAAGTCCATGGTCCTTACGGACGCCGAGGGGCGCGTGCTGTTCTGCAGTCCGGTCCGGCCGGGCAGTTGCGCCGACATCACCCGGGCCCGGCAGCTGGGCCTGGTCCAGCTCCCGGCCGACGGACCGTTCATGGAGATCCTCGCGGATGCCGGCTACCAGGGCATGGGAGCGCAGACCGGCGGCCGGGTGATCACACCGCCGCATCGCACATTCAAGAAGAACGCCCCTGTCTGGTACGAGGAGCGGCACGAGCAGCAGCGCAAGGCGCACTCCTCACGGCGCATCCGTGTCGAGCACGGCATCGCGCACCTCAAGAACTGGCGGGCTCTGACCCGACACCTTGGCCGGCGCGAGCCCTCGCCGGACTGCTCTCACACCAGCAGACCGCCGCCCTCGACCGTGGCCTTCGAGCTTGAACACCGACCACGCCACACACCTCGACGCGCCCCGGCCAACCGTGCACGAGGTCGTAAAGGCTGTCCCGCAATGATCAACTGAGTCGATCCGTTCAGCACGGCCTGTCGAACCACCGCGCATCAACTCCCGCTGCCTCAGCTGGTCCAGGGGCGGTGTATCCGGCCCGGCGCCGGCGGTGATTGCCTCCAGTGCCGATTCAGTCCGCGGCCAGGACGCGCCCAGGGGCGGTGCGGGTCAGGGTGCGGATGGGAACGGCCAGCGCTGCGCAGACCAGGGCGGTCGAGACGAGGATCGCCGTCCCAGCGGCGCTGGCCATCGGCAGCAGGTGTCCCGACAGGACTCCTTCGCCCAGTGCGAGGACGGTGGCCAGTCCGGCGGCGGCGCCCGTGAGGCTGCCGAGCAGGGCCAGGCCGAGGCCCTCGTAGAGGGTCAACCGGGCCAGCTCGCGTGTCGTCCAGCCGGTGGCGCGCAGGACGGCGAGGTCCGTTGCCCGTTCTCGCTGGGACATGACCAGGACGTCCACCGCGCCGGCCGCGCCGAGCACCAGGGTCAGGGTGACACTCAGGTAGTCGGCCGTACGGGCCCGGGCCACCACCGCGTCGCCCAGCAGTGAGCCCGCGACCTCCCCCCGGAAGGCGAAGGTGACCGAGAGCAGCACGGTGAACGCCGCCACCGCCAAGGCGAGTCCGGCCGCGCCGAGCACGGTACGTCCGCGCGTCCGCAGCAGGTGGCGTTGGGCGAGACCGGCGACCGAACGCACGGCGACGGACCGGCGAGCCGGCGCCACCGGGGCGGTGACGGCGTCCAGGGGACTGATCCGGGTCGCCCGCCACGCCGGGATGAGTCCCGCGAGCAGTGCGAGGAGGAGCGCGACCGGCAATACCAGGGCGGCCTTCGCGAGCGAGTGGGAGAGACCGAGCAGGGCGCCCAGGCCGTAGGCGAGCAGCGCCCCCAGCGTGCCCGCGCCCAGGCCGACCGCGGCGAGTTCGCCGAGGATCAGACGCAGGACCTCCCCCGCGCTCCACCCTGTACAGCGCAGAGTGCCGATCTCGGTTCGCCGGGAGCGCACGGAGGCCAGCGCGGCCTGGGTGAGGAACAACCCGCAGACCACCAGCACAAGTACGAACAGTGCGGCGCTCTTGGTGTCCACGGCCCGCAGGACGCGCAGTGCCACGCCCTTGGCCGTCCAGTTCTCCCGGACGTTGAGGCCGGCTGCGAGGGCGACGGTCTGCGGCGCCGGCGAACTGCCGACGGTGACGTCCACGCGCAGGTTCGGGAACGCGTCATGGATGCGCGCGGCCACGGCGTTCACCCGGGCCCGGGACGCGGAGTCGACGCCCCGCACTCCGGCCACTCGGATGCGGATGGCGCTGACGGGCGCCTTTTCCTGGGCGGTGGGCGTGTGGCGGCTCTTGGTGAAAGCGCTGATGGAGTCCAGTGTGGTGAGCAGGGTGGGCGGCGGGCTGAGGTAGCCGCCCAGGTTGCGGTCGGGGTGAAGGGATCGACCGCCGAGCGCGGACCGGGTGGCCGCGTCGGCGCCGGTGACCTGTGGGGAGCGGTAGGTCTCCAGCGGCACGGCGGAGAGTGCGGAGAAGCCGTGCAGCCGGGTGGTGTCGTAGCGGCCGACGAGGTGGATGACCGGGATCGGGGCGCGGCCGCTGTCCTCGCCGGTGCAGGTCTTGTGTCCCCCGCAGTCGGTGGAGGCGTGGTCGGCGACCGTGCGGTACTGGGTGCCGGCGTTTTCCTCGGGAACGTCGGACAGCAGTGCCGAGGTCCCCTGGAGGTTGTTCTTCCAGACGTCGGCGGGCTGCTGCGGGCGGGATCGCGCCACCAGGCCGTCGGCGGTGACGCCGTAGGCGACCGGACCGACGGTCCAGTAGCCGCCGGTGTCGAAGTTGACCGCGCGGTCGACGGAGCGGAAGGCCCTGTCGAGGTCGGCGCCGACGGTGCCGACGGTCTTGCCCCGCAGTGCGGTGACGAACCGGTGGGCGGCCGGACTGCCGAGCTTGCCGGGCAGTTGGCTGGGGTCGCCTGCGTCGAGGCGTTCCACGCTCGCCGTCAGGGTCGTGGAGGTCAGGGCGTGGCTGCTGAGCATGACCGGCACCTGGTAGTCGTGCTGGCGGCTTGCCGCCGGGCCGCTGTCGAAGGGGTCGGGGCCCCACACGGGGCGGTCCTTCGAGGTGAGCATCCGGCCGGAGGTGACCGTGTCGCCGAGGCCGACCAGCCGGTCTTCGGCTTCCGGGTCGACGGCGGAGAGCAGCACCGGGAAGGTGACCGGGATCTCCGCCGAGGCCTTGCCCTGTCCTGACCGGCAGGTCATCCTCGACCGCGCGTCCAGGTCGAAGGCGGACGTCGGTACCGGGTTGTAGCCGGGTTCGGCCTGGGGCGTCAGGGTCTTGCCGTCAATGCCCGTCGTCGTATCGGACTTGTCGCTGTTGTAGTACCAGCACACCCAGTACGTGCGCCCGGCCGCCCTCTCCTGGTCCAGTCCGGTCAGTCCGGTGTCGGCCATGAGGTCGTCACGGACGGTGATGGGGTTGCGGGTGAGGTAGACGTACTGGTCGGCGGCCGGATATGTGCCAAGGCCGGCCTTCACCGTCGGCTTCAGGCGCAGCAGTTGGGCGGAGGCTTTCGAGTCGAGGAAGCGCGAGACGTCGAGGCGCAGATTGCCATCCACCATCAGATAGCCGATGTTGGCTATGGGGGCGGCGACGTCGAGTCCTGGCAGTTTTTCGATGCGCCGGTACTGGCCGAGGGTGATGCCGCCGAACACGCCGGACAGGAAGTTGGCCTGCACCAGGCCCCGTTGACGTTCGACGGAGGTCTGCGCGGTCGAGGGGCGGACCAGGATGTCATAGGCGGAGCGGGCGTTGTGCCGGACGATTCCGGTGGTCTGGGCGCGGCTGGTGGTGACCGCGGAGGTCAGCAGGGTGAAGCCGGTGGCCGCGACGAGGATGCCCAGGGCCAGGGAGAGGGCCCGCCCGCGTCGGCGCCGCAACTGGGAGAGGATCATGCCGATCACGGACGCAGGCCTCCGAGACGGCCGAGGACGTCGTCATCCGGCGTCACCCGGTCGTCGGCCACGATCCGGCCGTCGTGCAGCCGTACGATCCGGTCGCAGTTCGCGGCCACCTCGACGTCGTGCGTGGCGACCAGCGTGGTCGTGCCGTAGCGCTCGCGCAGCGAGAGCAGCAGCTCGACTATCTCCCGCCCGGTCGTGCTGTCCAGGTTCCCGGTCGGCTCGTCCGCCAGCAGCAGTCCGGGCCGGTTGATCAACGCCCGTGCTATCGCGACGCGTTGCTGCTGGCCCCCGGACAGCTCCGACGGCAGTGCGTCGGCACGCTCTGCCAGGCCGACCGCCTCCAGCAGTTCCCGCGCGCGCCCCTGCCGGTCGAAGTCCACCCGGCGGGGCAGCACCGGCGCCAGGACGTTGTCCAGCACGGTCAGGGCCGGCAGCAGATGGAAGCGCTGGAAGACGAAACCGACCCGCCGGCGGTGCGCGTCCAGCCGCCGTGCCGTGAGCTCGTCGCCGTCGACCCCGACCGTTCCCTCACTGGGCCGGTCCATTCCGCCGAGCAGATGCAGCACCGTGGACTTCCCCGAACCCGAGGGGCCGGTCAGCGCGACGGCGGCCCCCGACTCGATACGCAGGTCGACGGCGTCCAGCGCGACCAGGTCCGCATACCGGCGCGTCACGCCTCGTAACGACACATCCACCGAGCTTCCACCCTTCCTGCATTGGCACAATGCAGCGGTACATTGTCACAATGCACACGACATGTAAATGGCGTTGCAGGAGGATCCATGCCGCTTCACCACGCGGTGCTCGCGCTGCTGGCCGACGGCCCGGACCACGGCTATGAACTCAAGGGCCGGTTCGAGAAGGCCATGGGCCCGCAATGGGGCGGCCTGAACATCGGGCATCTCTACCAGATACTGGAGCGCCTGGTCCGGGACGGCTACGTCGTCCCGTCCCATGTGAGCCAGGCGGACCGCCCCGACAAGACCCGCTACACCCTCACGCCCACCGGACAGGAGGAGTTGCAGGACTGGGCCACCAGCGCCTGGGTGCGCACCGGCGGTTTCCGGGACGAACTGTTCCTGAAACTCTTCGGCGCTTCCTCCCTCGGTCCCGACGCCCTCGCCACACTCATCACCGCACAACGGCAGACCTACGTCGCCGAACTCGCCGGCCTGACCCGGCTACGGCGTACCCAAGCGGACGATCCCCTGGTCAGCCTCCTGATCGACGGGGCGATCGCCCACACCAAGGCCGACCTCGAACTCCTCGACACGGCCACCCAACGCCTCGCCCCCATCGCCCAACACCCCAAAGCCGCAGCCCCACAGGCCGAGACCCGCGAGGCTGAGGGCCGGCAAGGGGCCTGACGGCTGTGAGACACGGCGCCGACGACTCCGGCACCAGGCTCGCGTCGATCACTACAAACGAGGCGGACAGAACCTCTGTGGGCATTTAGGGATGGTCTGTGCCGGTAAGTAGCTTTCGCGGCCGTCAGGGTTGAGGTGTTTGCCCCATGCGCGCACCCTCGCGTTCATCGAACTGCGGAGTTGGCTGCCCGTTTACTCCGGTTCTCGTGCACGAAGTCCGTCTGATTTGAAGATCAGGCAGAAACGCCCAGCAGCAGCGGAACAGCACCGACTGCCGCATCCATGATCACGCTAGGGCGTGAGCCAGCGGAAGCCGTACCCCAGTGACCTCTCCGACGCCCGATGGGCCCTGATCGAGCCGACGTTGACGGCCTGGAGAAAGGCCCGGTTCGATCGCAGGCCCACCAGGCAGCCGGCCAAGGTCGACCTGCGCGACGTATTCAACGCGCTCCTCTACATCTCACGCCCCCGGAATCCCCTGGAAATACCTCCCGCACGACTTCCCCAACCACCACACCGTCTACGCCTACCACGCCGCCTCCGAACCCTTCGTACTGGTCGGCAGGACCGATGTGCTGCTAGTCGGGGGCACGCTCGACGAGTGCATCCGGCGGGCCAACGCGTACCTGGCGGCCGGGGCGGACTGCGCGTTCGTGCCGGGTGCCGCCGATGCCGAGTTGATCGGCATCCTGGTGCGCGAACTCGACGGCCCGCTCAACGTGGTGATGGGCCTGACCGGCGGCACGCTGTCACTGGACGACCTGCGGGAACTCGGCGTACGGCGGGTCACGGTCGGCGGCAGCATCGCCCGCGCGATGTACCGCCACCTGCTGAGAGCCGCACGAGAACTGGCCGACCAGGTACCCTTCCGCGCTTATCTAGTGCTATCGCGTGAACCTGCTGGTGAGAGGCGTGTGAGCTTTATAGGGCACATGAGGCAAGTTCGTGCGGCGGCGGTTCACGGGGACCGGCGTGACCCCGACGCTAGGAGCGTTTGACTCCCATCGCGGCCCCGAGTGCGATTGCTTCGGAACAGTGGAGCCAGGTGCACCTTTGCGCTGGTGCCGTCCAGCTTGGCCTGGAACAGGTGGAATCTCCACCTCACAGGCCCGATCCTTCCCTGAGGAGAGTCTTCGAGCTCCGAACGACAACCAAGCCTTTGCGTTGCCAGAGGCAAGGCTGAACGGGGCAGGTATGCGTTGTGACGGCCGGTCGACAAGGCGTTCCCTCAACAGCAACGGAGAGGATCCCGGAGGAGACACAGGCGAGTACTACGACGCGGTGGTGCTGGCAGGAGGGCGCGCCCAGCGTTTAGGCGGAGCGGACAAGCCGATGGTGTCCGTTGGCGGCATGTCCTTGCTCAACCGGGCGATCGAGGCATGCATGGGGGCCGGGAGGACGGTTGTGGTGGGCCCGCCCCGAGCCACCGTCCACCACGTACATCACGTGCGTGAGGAGCCTCCGCATGCCGGGCCGCTCGCGGCGCTGGCTGCGGGAATGCGCTGGGTACGCGCGCCGTTCGTGGTGGTCCTGGCGGCGGATCTTCCCTTCGTGCGGCAGGAATCAGTCACGGAGTTGCTGCGTCAGGCTGCCGGTTCTGCGATCGAGGGCGCAGCCATGCTGGAGACACAGGGCCGGGACAATCCGTTGTTCGCCGCGTATCGGACCTCAGCCGTGCGGCGGGGCCTTGCGCTAACCCTCGCTCAGCACGGGATGTTGGCCGGACTGCCTATCCGTGTACTGACTCGTTCTCTTGCCCTGCGGTACGTGCCTGATGTCGGCGGAGTGTCGTTCGACTGCGACACCTGGGAAGCGGTAGCACTTGCCCGGGCCTGCCTGAAGTCAAAAGCCGGTTGATCGGTCTTCGAGCACGCATTCGCTTTCATCTCCCACCCATCAATTCGGTTGCGAGGCACAGTTGGCAACAAAGGAAGACCTGGCGTGTCAAGAGATCATCGGTCGCTACCAGTTCAACGGAGCCGGTATCAGCGCGATGCACCAGCTCCTCGAAGCCCTCGGTGACCCGGGAGGCAACCTACGGGGCATGACCGTCGTCGGCACCAACGGGAAAGGGTCAACTTGCGCGTTCGCCGTCTCCGCGTTGGCCGCGGCCGGGATGCGCATCGGAAGCATGCCCAGCCCGCACCTGCAGCACGTCACCGAACGCATCCGCATCAACGGGGAGCCCATCTCTTCGCTCGCATGTCATCGCGCCTTCACAAAGGTTGACGACGCCCTCAGGAGCACCGGCCTTGTCGTCAATGCAGGAGGAGTGCATGCGGCCGCGGCGGCGGTTCATTTCGCCATCGCCGAAGTGGACTTGGCCGTCCTTGAGGCAAACATCGGCGGTCAGCGCGCCGCGGTCAACTGCTTCGACCCCGGAGTGAAGGTCATCACCGGAGTGGGACTGGACCACGAGCATCTACTGGGAAACACCCTGGGCGAGATCGCGAGGAACAAGGCAGGCATTGTCCGCGACGGCGACCATGTCGTGCTCGGCGATTTACCCGAGGAGGCGGCGAACGCTGTGGAAGGCGTCCTCTGCCATCGCACGGGGTTAACCGTCTGGCGCCTCCACCAGGAAATCCGCTGTCGGCCACGCACGGCCCGCGACGGGAGCACCGTGCTGGAAGTGGCCACCCCGAACGCCGTTCACAGGGACCTAACCTGTCCGCTCCGCGGGGAGCACCAGCATCGCAATCTGGCTCTCGCCGTGGCGGGCATCGACGCGCTGGCCGAACGGAGATCGATCCCCGGTATCCCGGAGGACGCCCTGCGCAGCGGTCTGGCCGCGGCCCGCTGGCCCGGCCGCCTCGAGCTGCTGGCGCCGGCCCGCCTCGGCTCCTGGACCGGACGCCTGCTCCTCGATTCCGCCGACAACCATCAAGGTGTGGCCGCCGTGGCCCCGGAGTTCCTGCGACACGCCGGCGCCGTTCAGCGCACAGCCCTGGTCTTCGGCGCCCTCTGGTACAAGAAGGCGGCAACCTTGCTGGAACCGCTGCCTGCTGACTGGCCGGTGGTGCTGACCCGGGTCGGACACCCCAGGGAGGCATCCCCGGCCGGATTGCGCACCGCCCTGGCGCCACGGCGAGAACTGTACGTACAGGAGGAGACCGCTGACGCCGTCCGCTACGCCACCGAACTCGTGGGGAATGGCGGCCTCGTCGCGGTTCTGGGAACCCACCTCCTGGTCGGCCGCGTCCGCGATCTGTTCGGCCTCCCGCCCGGCTGACAGCTAATCCGGAGGTCTCGCTCACAACCGCAACTCATGGGCCACGGCTGTGTGAGTCAGGGGGGTGCCGCTCCTCCTTTGCTCTGAGCCTTGATCATTCGGCGGAGGCTGATCCGTGCCGCGCCAAGTTCGTCTTCCAGATCGGCGACGTGGCGCTCGAGACGGGATTTCACGACAGTCACTTCGTGCAGGTTCGCTTCGAGGCGAGTGTTGGCCTCGGTGAGCTCCTGGACGCGGGCGACAAGGCCCCGGGCGCCGAGTTGGTCGAGCCGTTGGCCGAGGTGGCGGCGGACGGTGTGCTGCAGCTGGTCGCGCTCGCCCCGGAGCCGGCGGATCTCCTCGCGGGCGAGTGCAAGGTCGGCCCGAAGGCCCGAAGGCCCGAAGGCCCGCAGGACTGGCCTGAGCCGTCGTGGCCAGCGGTCGTGTGGACCGCTGCTGGTGGATGGCGGACTCGATGTGTTCGCGCACTCCGTCGGCGTAGGTCCGGGTAACCGGACGGTGCCTGACGGGGAAGGGCCGCCCAAGCCTGGGGAGGTCGAAGCGGTCCTTCCCCCTTGCTCTTCCTCTGGCGCTGAGCCCTTCTCCGTCTCACCGATGGCCGCCTCGGGACCCCACCGCTCAGGACGGTGACGGTCGCGACGGTCGCACGCACCCTCGCCACCTTCTACTGATGATGGACGTCACCGCTCGGGCAGCTTGCGGCGAAGAAGGTCCATCGACTTCTTCACGTCTTCGAGCTGGCCACCGAGCACCCGTAGACGCCAGTCCATGCGCTCCATCCGGGCGGCGGCCGCGAGCGACGCGAGCGTCTGTGCCAGCTGCGCCGCGCCCGCATCGCCCTCCATTGCCTTGTTGACGTACAGGGCGGCCATCGCCTCGTATCGCTTTGCGCGCGCCGCCGCGTCTTCGTGCTCGGTCATGCAGCCCCACCCAGGTTGATCTCCCCCCATCGTTGTACCGACCGCGCCCGCACAGGCGGGGCGCCTGTGGATTTTCGGGCCGGAAAGATATCCACAGACCTGTGACGACGCAGCACAGGTGGCAAATCAGCACGCTTGTTGGCAAATGACGTTGCTGTTGTGCTCTGTGGCTACTCTGCGTAACACCTCTGTGCGAGTCCCCTCACGCGGGCTGCAGGCCGAGTGCAGTGCGGGATTCGCCTACGAGGCGCAGTGAACCGAGGACGACGATCAGGCCGCCAGGACCGGCGAGTTCGGTGGCCCGGTGCAGCGCCGATGGGGTGTCTTCGGCTGTCAGGCACGGCCCCCGGCGGCCGGGCATGAGGTGGCTGTGCAAGGTGCTGGGGCTCGCGGCCTGGTGCGAGTCGGTGCGGGTAAGGACCAGGGGCCAGTCCGAGGGTAGTGGCACGAGCATGCCGGAAACGTCCTTGTCGTGCATCGCGGCGAAGACCAGTACCGGCGGGCCTGAGTGGTCGCCAGCGTGGGCATGACACAGGATCTCCGGGGCGACGGCCGCAACACCTTGCGGATTGGTGGCACCTTCCAGAAGGACGCGGCCCGCCCAGTTGCGCAACCGGGCGCGGGGAATGAGTTCAAGGCGGCCGGGCCAATGCGTGGCTGCCAGTCGTGAGCGCAACTGTTCGCCCTCCGGCTCGCGGATGTAACCGCGTTCGGCCATCGCGTCCACAGAGGCGATGGCGAGAGCGAGGTTGTGGTGCTGATGCGCGCCGGACAGAGAGCAGGGAAGATCGCGATGCACGGCGCGGGGAGTGGTCACATCCACCAGCGTCACGGGGCCGCGGTTGCCGTCGCGACCGACAGCACGGGCGGTGTAGTGGATTTCATGGTCCATGCGCCACACGGACAGCCCCGTCCGCTTCCTGAGGACCCGCTCAGCGCTGGTAGCTGCTTCAGGGACCAGCCGGCCGAGAACCACATGGTCCCCGTCCTGCACGCCTGCGATCTTGGCTTGAGTGATCTCGGTGAGGGAACCGCCCAGCAGCCGGGTGTGGTCGAGTCCGATGCCGGTGACGACCTTCACGTCCAAGCCGAGCTCCGCAGCTGCGGCCCTGCTCCCGCCGATGCTCGCCTCGGCCACCGCCAGGTCCACACTCGCACGTCGGAAGTGCACGGCCGCGGTGGTCGCGTAGATGCCCTGGCCCAGGACGGGCAGACCGTGCCGCTCGATCACACGCCAGACCTCGGTGAACGCCGCAGCGTACTCGGCACGCGTGACAGGAACCCCATCGATCCGGATCCGCTCCCTGGGCTCTTGCAAGTGCGGACTGGGCATGCTCCCCACCTGTACGCCGGTCGCGGCCACCGCTGACACCGCGAACGCGCACGTCGATCCCTTGCCATTCGTCCCGACCACCAGCATCCCCCGCAGCCTCCGCTCAGGACGGCCCAGGACCTCCAGCAGCCTGGAGACATTCGCCTGCCGCACCCTCCGAGGAAGCCCAGAGGGGTTCTCATGCACCTTTGCGAGGATGTCCACGCAGCGTTGGTAGTCCACCCAACCGATCATGTCACCATAAGCGACACATTAGATGCGCTTGGTGATGGTTTGCGTGCCCAAACGGCCCCTTTTTGGACACCTGGCGACGAATGAGCCGACGGTTCTCCCGGAGCTACACCTCCTCGGCACCCAAGGCTCCTTCTACCGGGACGGCTGGCTGCCATCGCGAACGCCTACCGAACTACACCGACACGATCCTCCGGCAGACCGGTCACACTCCGCGATCACTGGCTGCCAACTAACCTGCGGCATCCTTGCCACGAGGCGTCACAACTCCCGGACCTGGAGCACCCCGCCTTCGTTCTTGCCAACTAGCCTGCTTCGTCACAAGACCGCAGCTCAGGGCCCGCCTTCGCCGCGCTCTGTGCGCAGGCCAACGGCTTTACGGTTCGTGTCCGCTTCCGGGTGTGAGGTGCCGGGACGCACACCGAAAGGGCACGGACGATGGCACAGGCGAAGTTCGACAAGCAGGTGGAGGAGACCGCTGAAGCCCTGATGTTCGGCATCGGCCGGTTCCTGGCCGGCCGGCCGATGGACGGGGTGAAGCGGACGACGCGACGTTCTGGCGATCGGGCACCAGAGTCCTGCCGAAGGTCGAAGGCCGTGTCTCCCGTTCCTCCTACCGCGCCGGGTGGAAGCGCCTGACCTTCCGTATCAGCGCGCTGGCCGCCGCCGGTGCGGGCGGCTACCAGGCCGGGTGGGTCCACCAGGACGCCACCCTCGCCACCGCCCGGGAGATATGGGCCGACCCGGATCCCGCGCTCGCCGTGCTGGAGCAGACCGGGATCGCCGCGGCGTCGACCGCGGCCGTCGGGACCGCCGCCTACCTCGCGCTGACCCGCTAGCGCCGGGAGCTGATGCGGGAGTGGGTGATCCCGCTGCGCGAAGCCCTCGCGCTGCCGCTGAGGCTCCCGGAGCAGACCGACCCGCGCCGCTACCTCCACATCCCGACGCAACTTCTCCGAGGACGACGCGGAGATACGCGTGGACGTGCCGGGTCGTCTGGACTTCTCCAAGGACCTGGTCGCCGACATCATCACCACCAAGCTCGCCCTGGAGGGGTCCACTTTCTCCTGGCACCTGGCGGGCCGCAAGACGTATGTGACGGTCAAGAAGACCCGCAAGCCCCCGGCCAAGGTCGCCTTCAAAGACCCCAAGGTGCGCGAGATGGTGGCCGCCGCCAAGGAGTCCGCGCCCATCATCGGGATCGGCTCCGCAGGGCAGATCGTCACCGTCGACCTGGACGCGGAGTCCCCCGCACATCCTGGTCAACGCCGCCACGGGCGGCGGCAAGTCCGTGACCCTGCGGTGCATCGCCTGCCAGATGCTCCACCACGGCTCGCTCGTGTTCGTCCTCGACAGCACGCGCGCCCCGTGCCGGTCCAACCCGGGGCCACGGCATGGCTTTGAGTGATGCACGCTGCGTGAGGTGCGAGAAAGGGGGGAACCGTGCACGGCGTGCGGCAGCGGGTATGCCCCTCATTCCTTGGAAGTAACTCATATTTTGTGTGCTTGTAGGGCTGGAGTAAGGGCATCCGGTTGCCAGGAGGTTGATAACGATGGTTCCCCTGCTTCTGGTTCTTCTGCTGGCTCTGATCCTCTTCGGCGCGGGCTTCGCCCTGAAGGCGCTGTGGTGGATCGCGGTGATCGTGCTCATCGTGTGGCTGCTCGGCTTCGTCGTCCGCTCCGCGGACAGCGCAGGCCGCAGGGGCCGCTGGTACCGCTGGTAGACGAAGGACACCGGCGCAAGGAGCGCGCCATGCACGAGCCATGAGTGGGCCCGGCCGATACGGCCGGGCCCACTGGCGTGAAAGAGAAGCCTGTATGCAGCAGTTGGGAGAGATCCGGCTTATCGGGCGCACCGCAGGGTACGTGGGTCATGCACCGGCCCCTCAGACTCAGCAGTGGAACCCTGCTCCTCCTGTCTGCGGGGCCGATGCGTATCGCCTCCAGCCACTGACTTCACGCCGGGTGTTCCGTCCGATCGCCCGCGGGCCCCGTCAGGCCCCGGCCCATTGCAGTCCAGGGATGAAGGTAGTCGGACGGGGTAGCAGAGCTGCTGCCCCGTATACCCCGTTCGAGGAGGGCTTGTGACCGAGCCGGCAAATCTGAGTGTCGAGGTGTCCGTGATCGGCTCCGACGCCGCGATCATCACCATCGGTGGGGAGCTGGACGTCGACACGGGCCTCATCCTGCAGCACCAGCTCGCGGGCCAGGTAGTGCATGGACGCCGTCACCTGGTGCTGGACTTGGCAGAAGTACCGTTCATGGACTCCTCTGGGCTGGGCGTCATCATACGAGCCATAAATGAGGTTCGGAGCATCGACGGATCCGTGTCCCTGGCCGCCCCCAGTCAAGTGGTGCGACGTCTGCTCGACCTGACCGGGGTCGGTATGAGCTGCCGGATATTCGAGAGCGCGGACGCGGCCTGTGAAGCGCTCCTCGGGCAAGGCGGTGAGACCGTGAACGTCACGACGGGCAAGGCGGCTCGATAGCAGATCAACCAGAGTCAGACGATACCCACAGCGCCTGATCGCGATAGTTCCCCCCCGTTTGTTTTTCGCGGTCCTGCAAGAGTGCCGCTGGCCTCCGGACCCGTCATGGCTGTTCCCCCTGTCGAACGGATGACCTGGGGGGTGGTGCCACCGGGCCCGAAAGGCGCCGTTGGAGACGCTGATGAGAGGCCCGACTACCGCCCGGCCTGGCGCAACGCCCGGCCGTCTGCGGGGCGGCAGGTCTGCATAACCCGCTGCTACGAACGCAAGGCGGAGCACTTTCTCGCCTTCGTCGGCATAGCCGCGGCCCTCATCGGCTACGGTCGGCTGACCGGGTGAAACCGCGGCGAAGGCTACGTGGAGCAGGGGGAACGACCTGCGCTCTTGCCGAAGCTGCCCTGTCAGGCGAGCCAGTAGTAGGGCAGGCGAAGGAGATCGGCGGCACGGGCGGCAACTGCTTCGGCATGCGGCGGGACGTCTTCGTCCACGAGGCCTCGAGTCAGGTGCAGGTGGAGGGACTGGAGGGTGGCAAAGGTGTTGAACGCCCAGGCCGGGACGGGCCCGGGGCCTCCTCCATCCAGGGCCTTCGCCACCGGGGAAAGCCAGCTGGTTGCCTGCTCACGGTTCAGGCCAGGGGCTTGGAGGATACGCAGGAGTGCCCGCGCAAGCCTCGCGTCCTCCAACTGGGCGTATCGGTAGTCGCTCTGCGCGGCCATCATCCTGAGGGCACAGAGTTCAAGTAGTTCCGTGCGACGGTCGGGCAGGGCTTTTGCGAATGCGGCAGCGGCGTCGGCCCCGTGTGCGACTGCGTGCAGCCAGCCCAGGGAGTCGTCCCAGCCGCGAGTGTCCTGCTCTACCGGATACCAGGCCGAGAATTCGGCATACCAGCGCTCCACAGCCCGTCTTGGCACCAGACCAGGGACAGTGTGTCCGCGCGTCACAACGGAGCAGAGGATCAGCGGTGCGAAGGTCCGAGCCTGTATCTCGGGGTGGATGAATCGGCTGGTGGCGGTGTCGCCGAGTTCCTCGAGGACGTCGTCGAGGTGCCCTTCCCTGATCCAGCGGGCGGCTGCGGTGTAGGCGTAGTCGTCACGGATCTCAGGGTCGGGCGAGAGCAGCATGGCCGACAATTCGTCGGCAAGCCGGGCCGTCGGTACGGTCTGGGGGAAGGGGAAGCCGTCGGCCGCGATCGACGGCCAGTCGACGAAGTCAGCACTCATCACGTCAGGCTTTCACACTGCCGACGGAGGCCTGCGCCCCCATCTGCTACCGCAGACTCGCCATCTGAAACGACGTCTGAAACGGCCGGCGGACGCAGGACCGGTACAGCGACCACGGCGAAAGACGGCAACCGGCAAGAAGCGACCGACGCCAGAGGACCGCATCTTCCTGCTCGCCAGCGGCACGACGGCCGCCGCGACCGGGCTCGCGCCCTTGCTCGCGGACGAGACCGAGCAGACGGTCGACGAACTCCTTGCCGCCATCAGGAAGCCTCCGAACGCGGTGCGGCCGGAGGCGGTTCGAAACTCAACGCGCAGTGCGGGCGAAGTGCTCGGGAGCACCTTTGCCCGGGACCAGGGCGAGTTCTTCCCCTTGATCCTCGAACTCGCCGACTTCGCTGCCACCTGCATCGCGGTCCGCGCGGCGCGCTACCGGACACGGGTCACCGAAACGCTGGCCGGCCTGGAGGAGATGCTCAAGGAGTTCGTCGCCGCCTGACGAAGGCCCGGCCGCAAGCCTCTGCCGTCTCACCGGCGCCCTGGGCGGCCGCCTCCAGCAGTTTCGCCGAGCACGGGGTCTCGCCCGCAAGCCGTGACCGGCGACCACTGTTGTCGGCCGCGGCGCCACGCCCTCGGGGCAGGACTCCCCGGCCCGGACTCAGCCCTTTGCGCCACTGCAAGGCGCCAGGGGTCATGCGCGGTATCCCCCGGTCGGCGATCTCACACGTGTGACCTCAACGATCACGGGCAGGAGCCTGGCATGCGGCGGGCTCGAGCCTGCCGCAGAATTCGCCTCAGCGAAGCTGCATGCGGTGGAGAGAGGATGGAAACGTGGCCGGTGCCGTGTCCGACGGAGGGTCCGATCCGAGGCCGGCGCAGGTGTCGAAGGCGGTCACGGAACTGCCTCGGCAGGTGCGCGAGGAGCTCATGCGCCGGCTGCGGCGCAAGAAGTGCGCCTTCCGGACTGACGACGTACAGGTCGTCGAGCCGCCGCTGCTGCGCCGCGCGGTCGGCGCCTCGGCGCTCGGCAATTGCATGGAGTGGTTCGACTTCGGCGTCTACAGCTACCTGGCCGCCACCATCGGCAAGGTTTTCTTCCCGGGAGCCTCTTCGGGCGCGCAGGTCGTCTCGTCGTTCGCCACGTTCGCGGCCGCGTTCGTCGTGCGGCCCCTCGGCGGTCTGGTCTTCGGCCCTCTGGGTGACCGCCTGGGCCGGCAGAAGGTACTGGCCACCACCATGATCATGATGGCGGTCGGCACCTTCGCCATCGGTCTCATCCCCAGCTACGCGACGATTGGCATCGCCGCGCCGATCCTGCTGCTCGTCGCCCGGATGGTGCAGGGCTTCTCCACCGGAGGCGAGTACGGCGGCGCCACCACGTTCGTGGCCGAGTACTCACCGGACCGGCGCCGCGGATTCCTTTCCAGCTGGCTGGACTTCGGCACCTTCGTGGGCTACGCACTCGGCTCCGCACTGGTGACCGTGCTGAACCTGGCGCTCACCGACGACCAGATGCTGGCATGGGGCTGGCGGCTGCCGTTCCTGATCGCGGGACCGCTGGGCGTGATCGGCCTCTACATGCGGCTCAAGCTGGAGGAGTCGCCGGCCTTCCAGCAGCAGCTGGATGAGCACGAGAAGAGCGTGGCCCAGAAGTCGGCGGGCAGCGAGCTCAAATCCATCGTTACGAAGTACTGGCGCCCGCTGCTGATCTGCATGGGGCTGGTGCTCCTGTACAACGTCACGAACTACATGGTCACCGGTTTCCTGCCGACGTATCAGACGGAGACGTTGAACCGCTCCAGCAGTTCGGCTGACGTGCTGGTCCTGACCGGCATGGTGTGGATCGTCGTGCTGATCACCTTCATCGGCCGCCTCAGCGATCGGATCGGCAGGCGTCCCGTCTACGGGGTCTCGGCGGCCGCGATGATCGTGCTCGCTGTGCCGTCCTTCCTGCTGATCAAGGCGTCCGGGACGTGGCCGCCGATCTTTGGCGTGCTGATCCTCTCCACGCTGCTCGCCTGCTTTGCGGCGCCGAGTGCCGCCACCTTGCCGGCGCTCTTCCCAACGGCCATCCGGTACGCCGCGATGGGCATCGGTTTCAACATCGCGGTCGCGGCGTTCGGAGGCACCACCCCACTCGTCACCGAAGCCCTGATCAACGTCACCGGCGACGACATGATGCCCGCCTACTACCTGATGTTGGCCGGGGTGATCGGCCTGGTGACGGTGAAGTTCCTGCCGGAGACCGCACAGGTCCCGCTCAACGGCTCGCAGCCGATGGTTGGATCGCGTGAGGAGCGGCAGGAACTGATCACCACCTCCCAGGAGCTGTACCGAGTCTCTGCGCAACAGCGCGGAGGCGCCCCGCAGTCGGAGTCGTCATCCCACTCCCGCCGGCCCTGACGCGGAGAACCGCGCGGCAAGGTCCAACGGGCAGGTCCGGGCACCGGCGGAGCAGCGCGTCGATCTGGACATCGCACTCGCCGCCGCACACGACTACGCCTGAGTCCACCGCTGATCCGGCCAGCTGTGCCCGACCGGGCCCCTTGGCCAACTCCGCCTTCAGCTGCGCGAACTGGGCCTCGCTCAACCTCGGCGGCGACGCCGAGCCGCGCATCGCCCGACGCGGCAGCGGACATGGCTCGGACTGGGTGTACAGCGCTGGGTCGTGGATGGCGTCATCGCACTTTTGCACTGGTTCCGCTTCCTGCGCTTGCGCTGGGAGGTCCGCGACGACGTTTATCGGGCCTTCCTCACATGCGGTTGTGCCGTCATCTGCTGGCGGCGGCTGAGGACCGCGCTCTGATTTCAGTCCCGAGTAAGGTGGCATCCGATGTCGCGGATTCGCGCCGAGCACAAGGAGGCGCACGTGCTTGCCGACCCGTCGGTGCTGGCGGCCGGGAGGCGTCATTCGGTCGGGCGGCGCTGGGACGGAACCGTTCTCGCCGTGGGCAATACCGCAGCCGGTGAATGTCGTGTCGAGGGGTGGGAAGACGTCGTCGCGGTGGCAGCCGGCAGCGTCCATGCCGCGACGAACACGGGCAGGTCTCATACGGTGGGACTCCGGTCGGACGGCACGGTGCTGGCAACGGGGTGGAATGGTGACGGGCAGTGTGATGTCGCCGGATGGCGAGGCGTCACGGCCGTGGCTGCAGGCTGGCGCCGCACGCTCGGGCTGCTCGCCAGTGGCCGGGTGCTGGCGGTTGGCCGGGGTGCGGAGGGGCAGTGCGATGTGCAGTCCTGGCGCGAGATGGTCGTCGTCTCGTGTGGTGACTGGCACTCGGTCGGCGTCCGGTCGGACGGTTCTGCACTGGCCGCGGGGAACAACCGGCGAGGGCAGTGTGCCGTGGAAGGGTGGCGTGACCTGGCCGCCATTTCGGCCGGGTATCTGCATACCGTCGGCCTCAGAGCTGACGGGCGGGCAGTAGCGACCGGCGACCGGGCAACCGGGGCGTGCGAGGTCGATGAGTGGGACGGCGTGGTGGCGCTCGACGCGGGCAGCTACCACACCGTCGGGGTCACTGCGTCCGGGCGGGTCCTCGCGGCGGGAGACAACAGCTACGGGCAGTGCGAAGTCGGCGAGTGGCGCGACATTGTCGCCGTGGCGGCCGGTTCAACGCACACCCTCGGCCTGTGCACCAACGGCACAGTCATGGCCACGGGGAACAATGCCGACGGGCAGTGCGAGGTCGGCGGCTGGTCCGGAGTCCGCCTTCCCTAGGTCTGCGGGCCGCTCCCATGGAGCGGGTGCTTGTCCGGGACCTTGCACTCCGCGTGCTCGTCCGGGACCTTGCACTCCGCGTGCTCGTACACGGCTGTCGGGGCGTCGGGGTTGAGGGCCTGCTCGATGTCGCCGGTGGCCTCGTTCTTCTCCGCGCGGGTCGGCGGGCGCAGCGCGGTCATCGGCTCGAGGCCGGTGGTCGACGTGGTGCCACGCGGCGTCATCACCCGCTGCGCGTATGTGCCCAGGTACCGGGCGAGGTCGGCTGGGTGCATGGACGGCAGCTGCGGGTCGTCCTTCTTGTCCCGCTCTTGCGCGTCCAGCGCGTTCCACGCCAGGGTGCACCGCTGCACGCCGCGCCGCGTGGAGCGCTCCGGGGCGCGGAACACGCGCGCCCACGGCCCCGGTCCACGCTGGGTGAACGGCGACCTGGTGGTCTGCTGTGGCCTGGCGAGGACTGTTCTCTGCCTGGTCGGTGGGGAGTTCCGCTACGACAGCGGAACTGTGGGGTGTGATCCCGCGCTGGGCGGCAGCCCCATGGCGCAGGTGCATCGCGGACCGCTTCCGAAGGACGCGAAGCCGGGCGAGGAGTGGTGCGGCCGACGTACGTTTGGACGCCATGCGGATCACGAAATACACCCACGCATGTGTACGCCTTGAACATGATGGCCGGGTTCTGGTCATCGATCCCGGGACGTGGAGTGAGCCGGCTGCTCTGACCGGCGCGGACGCTGTACTGGTGACGCACGAACACGCCGATCATGTCGATGTCCTTCGCCTGGCTGGGCTCGGCGTGCAGGTCTACGCCCCAGCCGAAGCGGATATTCCACGGCTGGAGGTCACCGGGGTTGCCTCCGATGCGGAGTTCAACGCTGCCGGCTTCCGGGTACGAGCGGTCGGCGAGCGTCACGCGTTCATCTACGGCGGCCAGCCGGACTGCGCGAACCTCGGCTACATCATCGACGAAGCGGTCTATCACCCAGGTGACGCGCTGCATGTCCCCGAGCAGTCGATTGAGACGCTCCTGGTGCCGGTCCAGGGATCGTGGATGAAGATGGCGGAGGCGATCGACTTCGTCAAGGCGGTCAAACCGCAGCGGGCGTTCGCGATACACGATGCCCAAATCAACGATCGCGGCCTCAGCAGTGTCAACGGCTGGCTCACCCAGGAGACCGACAGCCGCTATCGGTATCTGCAGCCCGGCGAATCGATCTGAAATGACCTCGGCGGTGGGCGCTGACGTTCGATGTAGGCCACTCTGCGGCAAGCGGTGGAACAGAGCCGGTAGCGTTGACCGAACTGGATCTTCATGAGTGTCAGCAGATCCGGCAGGGCTCTGTGACCTCGCGTTTGAGGGATGGGCGCGCTCTGCATCGGGTGGAGCAGTAGCGGGGCAGGTTGCCGACGTGCGTGCGGCTATCCCGGCGGCGAGAGCGTGGTGAAGAGGTACGTGCAACGGCTCCGCGAAGCCTTCCCGCACGACGATCCGCCCCGCAAAGCGCCGTCCGTGCGCGACGTGACCAGCTGGATCACCCCCCACCCCGACCGTCTCGACGACGACCAGGCCCAGCAGTTCAAGCAGATTCTCGCCCGCTGCCCCGCCCTCGGCCGCACCGCCGAACCCGTCCGCGCCTTCGCCGAGTTGATGAACGACCGTCGGGGCCAGGACCTCGGTCAGTGGATGGATGGCGTGCAGGCTGACGACGTGGCCGCCCTGCACAGCTTTGTCAACGGCTTCGTCAACGGCATCGGTAAGGACCTCGACGCCGTCGTCGCCGGGCTCAGCCTCCGCTACAGCTCCGGGGCTGTCGAGGGACACAACAACAAGATCAAGATGGTCAAGCGGCAGATGTTCGGCCGCGCCAACTTCGACCTGCTCCGCAAGCGGGTCCTCCTCGCGGCGTGAGGCCGTTCATGATCGCGCTTGTGGTGACCGTCTGTGGCCCCGGCACTGAAAGTGATCCAGAACCCACTTTCAAAGACCGCCGACACGCGGGAGGCGGCTCGGGGAAACCCACCGACGGAAACGTCGGGAGGGCGCCCCGGCCGACCCCACCTGGTCCCCACCCGCGACCACAGCGTCGCCGAGCAGTCGAAGAACGACCGGTACTCCACCAACTGTCAGCGGTTGGCTCGCTGGATCCTGCTACCTGGCCGGATGGTGATGGCGCTTTATGAGAAGAGCACTGTCCGCAGGGTCCGTGTATCCAGAAGTCGCCGGTGGGGGTGGGAGATCGTTTCGTCATGGTGCCTCTGCCTCGGGCAAGCGAAACGGTCGAGGATTTTCTGTCTACATGCGTGCAGGCGCAGGTGATACCGAGGCCCGCGCTGCGCGGCGGTCGAGCTCTCGGTTCTGGGGCATCTCACCGCAGGGAGAGAATGCTCCGGCCCTGTCGATTTTGCGGGGCTGAGCCGTCCAGGGAAGTGCCCCGGATCGACATGAGGACCATCAGGGCACCGCCGCAGACAATGCCCGAATCGGCGAGGTTGAACACCGCGAAGTGCTCTACGGAGATGAAGTCGACGACGTGCCCGCGAAAGACCGCGGGCGCCCGGAAGATCCGGTCAGTCAGATTGCCGAGCGCGCCCCCAAGCAGCAGGCCCAGGGCGACAGCCCACGGAAAGCTCTGAAGCCTACGCGCGGCACGCGCGATGACCACGACAACCGCGACCGCAATCGCCGTGAACACAGCAGTGAAAGCCTGGCCCGAGCTGAAGGCCGCACCCGAGTTACGGAACACCTGAAGCGTGAGCACGCGGCCCGCTATGGCAACGGGCTCATGACCTTCCAACCGTGAGACAGCCACAATCTTGCTGCCAAGATCCAAGGCGTAGGTGAGAACGGCTGCCGTCAGCAGAGCGGTCAGAGCCAGTGTGCGCTTGCCGACAGCACGCGTCGCTGTCTCGGGCTGGTATCGCGAAGCATGGTGGGTAGTAATGATCTGCTCCATGGATGCCGAGCCGCCCTGGACAACACCACATTACAAGAGCCCGCGAGGGGACGCGGTGGGGACGACCAGGGCGGCCGGGGTGGTGGATGTTCCGGTGATAGGTGTGTCGTCCATGGTGCCGAGCGCCCGGCCTTCCCTGCGTTGCGGGGAAGGCCGGGCGCCAGGCGCGCCCACTGCTCGTCGGTCAGCAGGCGTATGCGCCTGCTCGTGGTCACCGAGGCTGGTAGGCGGTGGCCAGAACGGAGACGGTGACCTCATCAGGCAGGAGGCCGTCATCGTTCAGGTTTGCACGGCTCACGTGGCGTGCGCTCGGTGTCATCGTCACCAGATCCAGGGCATCCAGCCTGGTCAAGGGTGCGGTGTACTCCACTTGTTCGGTGACGGTGCCCTCGAAGTATGGGTCCAGTGCCCGGTGCAGGCGCTGTTCCTTGGCCGGGTCGATCGTGACCATTGCAGGCAACCGGTCGCGCAGCTCGGCCAGATGCCGCTGGGTAGGACGGACCACGATCAATCGGCCGGTGGGGCGGAGCACGCGGTGGAACTCGGCCGGGTTGCGCGGGGCGAACACGTCCAGCACGACATCGGCCAACCCGTCGGCGAGGGGGAAGGGACGGAAGACGTCCCAGGCCACCGCCGCAGCTCGGTCGTGGGCACGGGCTGCCGAGCGCAGTGCACGCACCGAGGTGTCCAGACCCAGCCCACGGGCGCCGGGCAGCCGGTCGAGTACGCCGGCCAGGTAGTAACCCGTGCCGCACCCCACGTCTACAACCGTGGCCTGCTCAGCGGCGGCGTCGGCTGCCAGGCGGGCCCCGACGTTGCGGATGGGCGCGTAGGTACCGGTGGACAGGAACCGGTTCCGGGCTCGGACCATGGCCGCGTCGTCGCCGCTGGTGGCGCGGGTGCCGGTCAGCAGGCCGGCGTAGCCGTGGCGGGCGATGTCGAAGGTGTGGCCCACCGGGCAGCGCAGTGCGCCGCGGCCGGGGTGCAGATGGCGCGTGCGGCATGTTGGGCAGCGCAACAGGCCGAGGGAGAGTTCGAGGGCAGGGGGAAGCGACACGGGCACGAGGCACTCCTGGCAACAGTGAAGGGAAAGGGAAGAGACCGTGCCTGCGCGTGCTCGGAGCCTCACTGCCTCCGGAAGAGACGGGCAGCGTGGGGCGCGTGGTTCATGCAGCAGGCACACCAAGGAGGGCGACGCCGTCCGGCATCGCCCTCAATGTCTTCCGATCACAGGAAGCAGCAGTGCGGGGTGCTCATGAATGCCACGTCATGGAGTCTACGAGATCCGCGAAACCCCTCATGCCCCAACGAAGTTGAGGGACACGTCCTAGATCATCCTGCGCGACCGTCAGGTGAACTCATCGGCATCGGAAGGGGCTTGGAGGGGCACATCGTGTCGTGTGCTGGGATCGTCCCCTTGAGTAGATAGGCGTCGACGACCGAGTCCACGCACGTGTTGCCGTTCTGGTACTGGCCGTGGTCGCCGCCGCCGGTGACGGTGACCAGGCGCGAGCCCTTCAAGGCCTTGTGCGCCCGCAGCGCGCCCTCATAGTACGTGGCCGGGGCATGCACGGAGTTGAGCATGAGGGTCGGCGGCAGTCCCTTGCCGGTGACTTTGGTGTGCGGGGCCTGTGACTTCGGCCAGTACACGCATGTCGCTGCATAGGCCAGCTCGCGCGCGCCGACCAGGGGGTACTTCTGCGTGTCGTTGGCGCTCTGCCGCAGCCAGTATCCAAGGTCGCGGTTCCACGGTGTGTCGTTGCAGGTGACGGGGAAGTATGTGGCGTTGAAACCGGGGGAGAGGTAGTTGGAGAACGCCTTCCGGACCAGCTGACGTTCCGCTGCTGTCGTTGTGTCCCAGTGGTCCAGTGCGACGAGGACGGAGGCCAGCGGGCGCCACCCCTGATCGGCGTTGTAGAGCGCCTGGAGGGTGAGGTTGTCCAGTTGGTTGGGACCGACCGTCAGCGAGCCGATGGTGATCGGGTGATCGTGCAGCGAGGCGCGGCGAGCCTCCCACCTGGTCTTCGCCTCGGCAGCCGTGCTCCCGTAGTGGTAGACGGAGTCGTACGTCGCGATCCAGGGCAGGAAGTCCTGTTCGAAGCGGCGCTGGAAGCTCATCGGCTGACCGAGTTCGGCCTGTTGCCAGGTCCCGTCGAACGCCAGGTTGCTGTCCAGCACGGCGCGCTCGACGTGCTGCGGGAACTGCGTCGCGTAGTACGCCCCGAGCCAGGTGGCGTACGAGGGGCCGTAGTACGTGATCCGCTGCACTCCGAGCAGGGCACGGAACAGGTCCAAGTCGTGCACGGCCTGATCCGTATTGAGGTACTTGACCAGATCGCCGCTGCGCTCCTGGCAGTCCTTCGCGAACTGCCGGGAGCGGTTAACGACGCCCTGGAGCGCGGCGGGGGAGCGGTCGCGGAAATCGCCGGCGTAGAAGCCCTGGAACTCGGCGTCGGTCTGACACGTGGCGTGCGAACTGCTGCCGACGCCGCGCTGGTCGAAGCTGACCACGTCATACGCGGCGCCGACCGCGGGTGAAGCCTTGACGAACCCCGCGGGCCGGCTCAGCCCCGAGGCGCCCGGTCCGCCGGCGGCCATCATCAGCACCCCGCGCCGCCTGGCGGGAGCCTCGGCGCGGTGCCGGGACACCTCGATGGTGAGGTCAGTGCCGATGCCTGGGTGATGCCAGTCGCGGGGCACGGTCATCGCCGCGCACTCCAGCGTCGGTGCCTGGGCGCACGGCTGCCAGTCGAGCTGCTGGCCGGCGTAGCGGGCCGCAGCGGACGGCGGCCCGCCGACCGGCCCGGCCTGAGGCGTGACCTGTGCCGCGGCCGGCGCCACCGTCGCCGCGACGGCCGCGGCCATCACACCCGATACCGCGGCCGCAGGCCACTGCACGCTGCGGAACGCGCACACCGAAGACGTGAACCTCGAGAACCTGGACATGGAGAACCTGGACACCGAACCCCCTCACCGCCGTGCTGGGGCGCGCGGCGTCTGAGTCGATGTTCGGGCCCGGACGACGATCGGTCGATCATGCTGATGCCCGTCTTGCGGGTGGTGCCAGCACCACCCCGCGCTGCACCGGGAGCGGTGCTGGTGGCGGCCTTGTACGCCGCCTGGCTGCACAGCGCACGCTGGAAGACACGTCGCCGGTCGCGCTGGCCGCCGACCGGCCCCGCCACCGTGGCTGTGGGTGTGCTCCTTCGCCCCGGACATCAGCACCGACGAACGGGCCAAGCAACACGATTCCTCCTTGGCCATCCGCGGGCTCTACCCGTCCCTGCGCCTCAACCTCGCTGCTTCCGCACCGTACGGGGAGTGAGCCGGGGTGGCGGCGGGCTCGGCCGCAGTGATGAGGGTCACTATCGGCTGCTTTGTGACAAAGGCTGCAAATGCGGGTGAATCCTTTGCTTTGGTCAGGCATTCGGTCATCGTCGTGGGGGTCCGTTCGTCCGTGTCGTACTGAGATGGCCAGCCCCAGGAGCAAAAACAGAATGCAGAACTCCCGTTCCGTCCGTCTGCTGCGCCGTGCGGCCCTCGGCTGCGCGGTGGCTGTCTCGTTCGCACTGGCCGGTGCCGGTACGAGCGCAGGCGCCGCAACCGGCGCCGGTGCGCAGGCCGTCCCTGTCGGCGCACCGAGCGCTTCGATCGCCCACAGTGCGGCGACGTACGGCCGGACCGTGGCACTCACCTTCGACGACGGCCCGGGACCGTTCACCGGTCAGGTCCTGAAGCTGCTCGCCCAGTACCACGTACAGGCGACGTTCTGCCAGATAGGCAACCGGGCCGCCGCGAACCCCGCCCTGGTCAAGCGCATCCTCGCCGACGGCCACCGTCTGTGCGACCACACCGTTGACCACCCCCAGCCGATGCGTACCCTCCCGCACGCCACGCAGGTCCACGAGATCACAGCGGCCAAGGAAATGATCAGCAAGGCCGGCGGGCCGGGCACCCGGATCAGTTGGTTCCGTGCCCCCGGCGGCGACTTCAGCCCCGAAAACCGCCGGATAGCCGTGCAGGACGGTCTACGCCCGCTGGGCTGGACCGTCGACCCCCGTGACTGGTCGCGCCCCGGTGTCGCCTCGATCGTCGCCACCGTGAAACGGGAACTGCGCCCCGGCGGCATCGTCCTCATGCACGACGGCGGCGGCAACCGCAGCCAGACCGTGGCGGCCCTGCGTGAACTGCTCCCCTGGATGACGCGTCAGGGCTACAGGTTCAGCCTTCCCGCAAGCTGACGCAGCGGCTTCAATCCGACACACCTGGGACCCGACGAGGTCTTCCTGGACACCTCCACGGTCTGCGGAGCGACGCACCGCCCACAGGCCAAGTCGAGCAAGAGCACCGCACGCCGAGCGACTGCCCCTTTCCGTACCCGTGACCGGCCCACCCCAGGCAAGAGGCCTAACGGTAGTTCGTTAAATCCGGCAGTAGAGATCAAGACCGTGTCCGATGGCAACCGCGTCGATCAGGGCCTGGAGCTCAGAGGGCGGGTCCTTGTCCGTCCAGGCTTGCCACCACCGGCGGAGGGTGATGGCGGGGGTGAGCCAGGAACGGACGGCCCGTAAGGTTCTGGGCCAGTAGGGCAGTTGGTGCTGGTGGGGTGTGGCTGGGCCCTCGTAGGCCGGTGGTAGGAGTCAACTGCCGTGATGGGGGCTGAAGATGACTGCTCGCACCAGTGGTTCGCACCCCCCGGACCACCTGATACCACCGCGCCGGATCCGTGCCCTGATCACGGGCCAAAGAATCCGTCGGCCGTGGGTTCGAGTCCCACCCGCCCCACCAAGCAGGTCTCTGACCTGCGGAAACGTCTCTGCAGGTGTTCGGATTCAGGACTTTGACCCAACGGGCTTAATCCGCTGCTCGCGCGTTCGGTGGTTCTGCAGGTCGTCGTTGGTACATCAGTGACCTGCACTGATGAGTCGGCTCACGACCTGGCAAGGTTCAGCAGAGGGCTCGGCCAAGATCTGGGCAGGAGAGTTGGGACGCAGTTGGGACGCGAGGAAACGGAGAGTTCGCGAGAGGGCCGTCATGCCGGCTCCTGCTGCCAGTGTCGACGCAGTGGTGGGCAGGCTTGCGGTGGCGCCGACGACCAAGTCGCGCCGGACCGGTAGTTCGTCCGCTTCATGTGGTGAGTTGTTCGCCGCTTCGCGGGGCCTGTCGGGCACCGACCGTCAGCACCTGTCAGCTGCCTCTTGGAATCCACACCAGGACCTGGATGATCGCCGCAGTACGTAAAGGCGCCGGGGGAGTCAACCCATGTGCCGGGCCGCAGAAGCGGTCCGAACTGAAAACAGCCTGGCAAGCGCACCGGATCCGGGCATGCTCACGTTAGCCGCACCCGTGAGTAGACGACGCATCAGGCACGCCGGGACCGTCCGGCGACTTTCGCCTCTGAGGGGAACGTCCACGGATGTGCCTTACGGCCGTGGCTCCGTACCTACTTGCGCACATGAATTCGTGGCTCCGGCAGGGCAAGCCCACACCCAAGCCGTACTCGCACTCGCCGGCCGCCGCGTCACGTCCTGTGGGCCTTGCTGCGCGACGGACGATGCTACGAGCTCGCACCGCCCACCGCCCACCGCCCACCGCCCGCGGCCCACCGCCCACAGCTCTCGCCGGGGCTGGTTGCCCGGGCGGCGGGCCAGGCCCTCCGGCCGAGGGGCTGACAGCCAGCGCCGTGATCAGCAGGCCCGCCGGATTCGATCCTCCAGCGACAGTTCTGCGGGGCCTTACACCCGGCAGGCTCTGAGTCACGCTTGCTGCCGGATGCCGGGGAGGGCAGGTAGGACGCGGGTCAAGAGGAAGTCGAGGAAAATTTCGGGCCGTTTGTAGACGGCGAAGTGTCCGGTGTCCTCGATGAGGGTGATTTCCTTGACCGGTGCCTGGACGTCATCGAAGAAGGTGCGGGCACGAGCGGGTGTGTTCACCAGGTCGCAGGCGCCTTGGACGACGAAGAACGGGATCTCGAACCGGGTGCCGTCCGCCCAGTCGTCAAGGAAGGCGGTGCTCGGCAGTACGGGGGCGGAGACCATGAAGCTCTTGAAGAAGGTGATGATCTCGCGCAGCGAGTGCAGTGGCGAGTACCACAGCGACTTCATCACCACGGACTTCATCGCGGCAAACGTATGAGGGTCGCTGGCGGAGGCGAAGCGGCTGAAGTTGCTGAACTGCTCTGCACTCCAGGCCCGTTGGTCCGGCCCCATCTCGCGTACCGTGACCAGTTCCTTCTTCTTGCCCGCCCGCTCCAGCCGGTCCAGCGTGGCGTAGTAGTCGGAGGTGTCCCGGCCGCCATCGAAGATCTTCTGGTCGGCGCCGACGTACGCAGCGACCAGATCGGGGCGGCTGCGCGCAATGCGCATCGCTATGGCGCTGCCGAAGGAGCAGCCCATCAGGACGACCCGCCGCACTCCCAGACGCTCGCGTACGTGCTCCACCACGTCCACGGCGTCCCGAACGAGTTGGTCGAAGGTCAGGTCGCCCTGGCTGCCGGCGCCGGAGCGACGCAGGGTCTTTCCGGTACCCCGCATGTCCCAGCGCACCAGGGTGACGTGCCGCTCCCAGTCGCGCGAGAGGCCCGCCAGGATCGAGTTGGACGAGCCCGGGCCGCCGTGCAGTTCGACCACGACCGGGTTGGCGCGATCCTCGCCACGGATGGAGAGCCAGTGATCGAGTCCGCCGATCGTGACGTAGGACTGCTCGTCGATGCCGTGGTTGCTGTTGATGCGCAGCCGGTCGGCGTTGCCTGAGCGGACGATCGCACGGCGTGCGAGGAGACCGGCGACAGGGGCGGCGACGGTGGCGCCGGCGGTGACGGTGAGAACGGTGCCGAGCATGGAAACCTCCGGAATCGGTCGAACTCAGTAACTGTGTACGTTCTACACGGTTATTTGTTGTGTATCTTATACACAGTTAATGGGGCGGGTGGCAACACCCTTGATGGCGCTGAGATCCGCAGACGGCCATCACCTGCGGAAAGGAGCCGAATACGTGCCGGCGAACAAGGAGAGCAACCGGGACCCGAGCGCCAGCCTCGCGCTGTTGTGGGGTGAGGCCGACAGCCGTCCGCGTCGTGGACCGAAGCCGAAGTTCACGCCCGCCGAAGTGGCCCGCCGCGGCATCGAGATCGCCGACGCCGAAGGACTCGACGCCCTCTCCATGCAGCGAGTCGCCGAGATGCTCGGACTCACCACGATGGCCCTCTACCGCTACGTACCCGGCAAAGCCGACCTCGTCGACCTGATGGTCGACACGGTCCTCAGCGACCCGCCCGATCTCGACCAGGTCCCGGGCAACTGGCGCACGCGCCTCGAAGCCTGGGCCCGGGCCTGCTGGGACATCTACCGCGCCCACCCCTGGATCCTGACCGCGACGGGCCTACGGCGACACGCCATGGGCCCGTACCAAGTGGCCTGGCTGGACACGGCTCTCGCCGCCCTGGAACCGTCCGGGCTCACCGCCCGACAGCGTCACGACGCCGCGATCCTCGTCCTGAGCCTGGTCCGTAACCTCACTCAGGAGTCACTCGACTCCACCGAGGATGGCGACAAGGAGTGGGACCGTCTCACCACGCAGCAACTCGCCCTGCACGCTGCCCGGTTCCCCGCTCTGACCCGCGCCATCGCCGAAGGAGCGTTCACCCCCACAGGCAGAGACCCCCTCACCTTCGGCCTCACCTGCGTACTCGACGGCATTCAAGGGCTCGTGGAGTCCGCCCCGCGCACATAGCCGCCATCGCTGCCGCCCAGATGTCGCCGGACGTACCTACCAACCGTGCGAAACCGAGGTCGCCCGGATGGTCCGACCCCAGGTACCGCGCGCCGCGACGGATCTGGACGAGGAACCGTAGCCCCACCCGAGGCCAGCGGACCCTGTCGGGTCAGGTGTCCGCCGCGGCAACAGCCGCGCGGAACTCCTGCGTCATCAGGGCGACCGAGCCGTGCTGGACAGGCACCTCGCCCAGCTCGCCCGACACCTTGGCTATCGCGGCACTCATGAGCTCGTGCATCGCCGCGTCGACCACCGGCCGATACTCCTCGGGGATGTCCCGGGTGTCCTGGACGGCAACCATCGTGCCGAAGCGGGTGCCGATCCACCCGATCGTGGTGACCTTCCAACCGAGCTGACGGGCCGCTTTGCGCATCGCGGCCCTGATCAGTTCCACTCCGCCCAGGCCGACAGCCTCCTCGTCGTCCAGATTTACCTGGTACGAGCCGCCGAAGCCGCTACCACCCTCCGGACAGGCACGGCGTAGCAACGGGACGAGGGCCTCGGCCATGGCGATGCAGCGACGGTCCTTTGCATAGGAAGCCGGTCGCGCATCGTAGAACCGCGGCCCTGCCCCGGTCCGTCGTACGGGGGCCGCTCACTCACGTCGTCCTGCCTTGTCAGCGGCGAGTCGGTTGCAGGCGTTCGATGCGGTCAAGGTCGCCAGCGAGAAGGTTCCGGTGGTTGATAGTGAAGTCTCCGTTGAGCAGGGTCTGCCCTTCGCCGTAGTACCTGCCCACAACGGCGGCGGGAAGGAAGGAGCGCAGACTGTGGCGCATGTTCCTGGGGTAGTCGACGGGTTCGCCCCACCCGCCAGGGGCTTGGTCGGTGGAGAGCAGGACCCAGTGGTCCACGGGCACGGCGGCGTCGAGGTCCGGGGCCGCTCCCGTGTGGCTGTCCAGGGCCGGCACGGTCAACTGGTCGGGGTCGTGGGGCGGGTACCACAGCAGCAAGGGCTTGGCGCGTTGCGTGTCGGCGTTGTCGAAGCAGCACACGGCGATGGTGTGGTCAGGAAAGTGGTCGGCGTAGAAGCCCAGGAGGTCCGGGTCGAGGTCCGGGCGGCGGTGTAGCGGCACTTGCCGCAGCGCGGTGAGCACTGCGGTGGGGTCGGTGGCCAGGAGCACCGTGTAGACGTCGTGGTCGAAGACCTGGACGGGCTGCGGTTCCGCGCTCATCCACGCGATGTCGTCGGCTCCGGCGGCGACGGGTTCGACAGCGGCGACCATGCGGCGCAGGACGTCACCGGTGCGGCCAGTGGAGAGGAAGTGCCTGGGCGTGAGCTGCCTGGTGGGCAGGTGCAGCAGCATGGCGTTCGGTCCGTCCGCCAGATTGACGGCGGTGTTCTGGTACCCGAGGACGTGGATCAGGCCATGCACCGGGTGGTGCTGCCTTCCGCAGTACACGATCGTGCCGGAGAACGCGGCCTCACCTGTCGAGATGCACATGGCGGAAAGGTACCGCTCACCCGTCCGGGATGAGTTCGGTGGCGGCGAGGCAGGCGTCGATCAGGTCGGGGCGGTGCTGGATCTGCTTGGGCCTGCGCTTCACGGCGCTCTGCGGGTTCGGGACGGACACGACATCACCATGACCGCCTCGTCCCGCAACAGTGCCTTCCACCCCCGCCGTCCCATCACCGAGGCGGTCGCCGAACTGGCGCCGGGCGCCCGCACCGACCCCGTCGATCCGGTCGACCCGTACATCGTGGTCAATCTGGGCGTCCTGCCCGGCAGCCCGTTCGTCCACCGGGTACCGGACCTGTGGAAGGCGTGCGCCGAAGAGCGTCGTGACGTGGTGCGCCGGGCTGGCATCCGGCGCTGGCCGAAGCCGCCGAACGCATCGACGCCTCGACTCTCTTCCCAGGGGCGCCATCACTTCGCCAGCCAGCCACAGCCGGGCGGCGCCGGGATCGCGGGAGCGGGATCCCGCGGGTGCCCGCCCGGCCAGCAGCGCGCGCAGCGTCGGCGGGGGCGACACCCGGTGGCAGCCCTCCCCATCCAGGGCCGCGAGCGCCCGGACCACCTGAGCCCAGCCGCCAAGGGCCTGGTCGGCTGCGCTCGAGGCCCAGACGGAGCGGAAGCCGGGAGCGCGCACCACGGTCTGGTCGGCGAACCGGGTCTTGCTGCCCTGGCCGGCCCTGGCGGCAGCACCAGCCCGCTGCGCCCGACCCGCGGCCGCCAGCGCGTCGTCAAGCTCCGCCAGCAGCGGGCCGCGTCCGACGAAGGGGAACACCTCCACAGATCGAGATCAGGGCGTGTGGGGGCGTAGCGTGGTGACGGTGACGAGCCGCGCGGAGAGCGGAGCGGGGGTGCGTCTGGCGGAGCTGGTGGCCGCGCTCTCCCTGGGCGTGGACCTGGGCTTCGGCCAGCCGATGGAGCACGTGCTGCGCCAGTGCCTGATCGCGTTGCGACTGGCCGAGCGGCTCGGCCTGGACGACGACACCCGGATGGTCGTCTACTACACCGCGTTGCTGGTCAACGTCGGCTGCCACTCGGACGCGCACGAGCAGGCGAAGTGGTTCGGCGACGACATCACGCTGAAGGCCGGCAAGTACGCCCACGAGCAGCGCAGTCTGGCGGGTGCGGCGGCGACGCTGCGGTTGATCGGATCGGGCAATCCGCCACTGCACCGGTTCCGGGTCGGCCTGGAGTTCACGCTCGGCGGGTTCCGCGATATGAACGGGATGATCAGCTCGCACTCGGCGCTGGCCCGCGAGCTCGCCCTGCGGCTCGGTCTGCCGGACGCCGTGCAGGAGGCGGTGGCCTGTTCGTACGAGCAGTGGGACGGACGCGGCTGGCCGGGAGAGCTCAAGGGCGAGGCCGTGCCGCTGCCCTCCCGGCTCGCTCAGCTGTCCGAGTACGTCGAGGTGGCACAGCGTCTCGGCGGGACCGGCGCGGCCACGGCGCTGGCCAGGCGTCGGGCGGGGACGCAGTTCGATCCCGGACTCGCGGCCGAGTTCTGCCGGGAGCCCGAGGAGATCGTGGGCGGACTGGACACGGCCCGTACCTGGGAGGCGGTGATCGGGGCCGAGCCCGCGCTCGGCGTGCGGCTCGGCGAGGAGGAGTTCGACGCGGCGCTGCTCGCGGTCGCCGACTTCGTGGATCTGAAGTCCCCGTACACGCTGGGCCACGGCCGTGCCGTGGCGGCGCTGGCCGAGGCGGCGGCGCTCGGGCTGCGGATGGATCCGGCCGAGGTGACGACGCTGCGCCGGGCCGGCCTGGTGCACGGCCTGGGCCGCCTCGGCGTCTCCAACGCGATCTGGGACAAACCGGGACCGCTGGGCGCGGGGGAGTGGGAACGGGTACGGCTGCAGCCCTATCTGACGGAGCGGATGCTCCGGCAGTCCCCGGCGCTCGCCCCCCTGGGCGAGGTCGCCGTGCAGTACCGCGAGCGGCTGGACGGCTCCGGCTACCCGCGCGGGCTCGCGGGCGGCGCGATCTCCTGGCCGAGCCGGATCCTGGGCGTCGCGGACGCGTACCAGTCGATGATCGAGCCGCGCCCGCACCGGGCGGCGCTCCAGGCGGCGGAGGCCGCCGCGCAGCTGCACGCCGAGGTCGCCGCCGGACGCATGGACGGCGAGGCGGTCGCCGCGGTGCTCGCGGCCGCGGGGCACCGCACGCCGCGGCGCGGCGCCGGGCCCGCGGGCCTGACCACCCGCGAGATCGACGTGCTGCGGCTGCTGGCCCGTGGCTGCAGCAGTAAGGAGATCGCCGCACGACTGGTGATCTCGCCCAAGACCGCGCGCAACCACATCGAGCACATCTACGCCAAGATCGGGACCTCGACCCGGGCCTCGGCCTGCCTCTTCGCGGTGCAGAACGGTCTGCTCTGAGAGCGGGGCCGGCTCCGGGAACGACGACGCGGACGACGGCGCCGAAGATGAGGCATCCGCCCCATGTGCAGGGCACGGCATGGGCCTAGCGTCGAGGCAGAACGTCGGACCGTGAATCGAGGCAGTCATGGGCATCAGAAGCACACTATTCGCGGTGACCTACGACCGGATGATGGCCAAGGCCGAGCGGCAGGGCCTGACCGACCTGCGCCGCCGGGTGATCGCCGAGGCCGACGGCCGGGTGCTCGAGATCGGCGGCGGCACCGGGGCCAACCTCGCCCTCTACGGCGAGGGCGTCGAGTCGCTGACGGTCACCGAGCCCGAGCCGGCGATGGTCCGTCGGCTGGAGCGGCACGTCGCGGAGCGGGCTCCGCGCACCACGGTCCTGCGGGCGCCGGCCGAGGACCTACCGTTCGAGGACGACAGCTTCGACGTCGTCGTGTCCACGCTAGTGCTCTGCGGGGTGAGCGACCAGCAGCGGGCGCTGCGACAGCTCGCCCGGGTGCTGCGCCCCGGCGGGCGGCTGCTCTTCCTGGAGCACATGCGCTCGGAGGACCCGAAGGTGGCCCGCCACCAGGACCGGATGAACTGGCTCAACCGGCTGGTGGTCTGCTGCGAGTGCAACCGTCCGACGCTCGACTCGATCCGGGCGGCCGGATTCGTCGTCGACCACGTCGAGCGCCAGGTCTTTCCCGCGAGTCCGTCCTTCGTCGGCCCGGCCGTGCTGGGCAGCGCCAGGCTCCCGGCGGCGACCCCGTCCGGACGCGACTCGGCCACGGCCGTGCCGGAGAAGGCCGCGGGCGGCTGACGGGCCGTGCGGCTCAGGGGGGGCGGCGCGGCTTTTCGTGTTATGGACTCGCGCCTCTTGCGAGTGCTCTCATTGGGTCTTATGCGGAGATGGGGGTCCAGCAACACGGGCTGGTGGTTACTCGTCACGGTCGCTGTCGGCGTATCGGCGATCTCCTGGTTCGCCCGCCTGCTCCCCGGTCTCGTAGGGGGCGTCGTCGTCGCCGTGGGCGCAGGCGTCGGTGCGGTGGTGTCACAGCGAAGCAAGGAACTCATCGACGACGGTGCGCGCCCAGCACACGACCTGCGCGGAACTGAGAGCGAGCGCGGCCAGGTGAAGCACTCAGTTGGTCGACTCGGGCGCGCAGTCACACTGCTTGATCGCAACCGCACACAGACCCCTACTCGCGCATCGGACACCGTTCTCCGTCGTGTGACGAGCAGTCCGGGTGTAGACGTTGCTTGATGAGCACCGGGCGCCCCGCGATACGCCGCGTCGATCGACTCACGCCCATCCTCGAACGGGGCGCGTCCTGCGTTCAGGCCGCGGCGCGGAAGACGTACGCCATCATCGGGGCGGTGACCGGCCCTGGGCCCAGACGGGCTGTCATCTCCTCGATGACGGTGGCCCGGACGGCTGATCCGTTGCCGCGCTCCTCGACGGCGGCGCGCACCGGTGTCCCGGTGAGGTAGCCGGTGGCAAGGTCGGCGGTCGACGCGGCCCGGCCCTGAAGCGTCAGCTCCTGCTCCTCCTCGACGGCGAACCCGACGGCCGTCAGATCGGCGACCACGACGGCGGGGTCGGCGTAGCCGTGCGGAACCGTCGGGAAGAACCGTGGTGGGTCGCCCGGAAAGGCCCGCTCCAGCCCTGCCTGCAGCGCGACTTCGAAGCCGTGCGTCCCGAGCGGGCCCCAGGTGTTGAACAAGAACCGGCCGCCCGAGGCCAGCACCCGCCTCACCTCGGTGAAGGCCGCAACCCTGTCGGGAAAGAACATCACGCCGAACTGGCAGACCACCAGGTCGAAGCCTCCGTCCGGGAACGGCAGCCGCTGCGCGTCGGCCTGCCGCCACTCCGCACCCGGGGCTCGGGCCGACCCGAAGGCGACCATGGTCGCGTTGAGGTCGGTGGCCGTCAGCGCGGCCGACGGTGCCGCGGCGAGTAGGTTCGATGTCAACACGCCTGTTCCCGCGGCCAGTTCGAGGATGCGCCGAGGGCTGAGTGCCGCTGCCCTCGCGGTCAGGTCCTCGGCGAAGGGCCGGAAGACCACGGGCACGAGGTACTGCTCATAGGCCGCTGGCATGGACTCGGACCACCGCTGGTCGGCATTGATTCCCGTCACCCTCATGACGGTAGTGGCGCACCCGCAGACCTCTGCCCCGCCGCGCCGCCCTGGAGCCGGCCCGGCCTGACAAGTCGGCGGGGCAAACGTTCTCTGGCGCGGCACCAGGGTTCAGCTCACGGCCGGGGGCTCCGGCCGGATCGGCCCGGAGCCCAGGCTGGTCCTGCGGAGTGATCCGTGGGCGGTATTGAAAGTGTTTGGGGCGCTCGCCCCAGGGTCGGGCGGCGCCGCGCAACCAGAGACGGGCGCCGGGACACCCCAAAGAGTTGGGGTTCCGGAGCCGACTCGGTGCGCCGAGGATTTTCGGTAT
>NZ_JBIAUY010000035.1:0-40955 GCF_042893475.1 Streptomyces sp. NPDC001604
CGGCCACTGCAGACGAAACACTCGAGCTGGCACAGCCGCGCGGCCGGCACCACCCACCGCACAACTCACCGCCGGGCCCCGGGAGTCAGGACCACCCAAAGCCCGCGGCGGCCACTGCAGATGAAGCACTCCAGCGGGCGCAGCCGCGCGGCCGGCACCACCCACCGCACGGCTCACTGCGGGGCCCCGGGAGTCAGGACCACCCAAAGCCCGCGGCGGCCACTGCAGACGAAACACTCGAGCTGGCGCAGCCGCGCGGCCGGCACCACCCACCGCACAGCTCACCGCCGGGCCCCGGGAGTCAGGACCACCCAAAGCCCGCGGCGGCCACTGCAGACGAAACACTCGAGCTGGCACAGCCGCGCGGCCGGCACCACCCACCGCACAGCTCACCGCCGGGCCCCGGGAGTCAGGACCACGGGAAGCTCGCGGCGGCCACTGCAGACGAAACACTCCGGCGGGCGCAGCCGTGCGGCCGGCCGCACCGCCCACGGTGCGGTTCACTGTGGGGCTGCGGGGGTGAGGACCACGGGAAGCTCGCGGTGGCCGCTGGAGATGAAGGACTCCAGCGGGCGCAGTTCCTGGGCGGGCACCGCGAGGCGCAGGTGCGGGAAGCGGGTGAAGAGGGCTGCCAGGGCCGTGGTCGCCTCCAGCATCGCCAGGGGCCGGCCCAGGCAGTGGTGCACCCCGTGCCCGAAGGCCAGATGGTCCCGGCTGGTGGGGCGGGTGGCGTCGAAGCGGTCCGCGTCCGGGCCGTGCCGGTGCGGGTCGCGGCCGGCGGCCGCGAGCGACATCACGATCGCCTCGCCCCGGGCGATGCGTAGGCCGTCCACGTCGATGTCGTCGACCGCGAAGCGCAGCGGGATGGTGGCGACCGGCGCCATGCAGCGCAGGGTCTCGTCCACCACCGCTTCCCAGGACACCTCGCCGCGCTGGGCCAGGCGCAGTTGGCCGGGGTGGCTGAGCAGGGCACAGACCGCCTGGTCCAGGAGGTTGACGGTGGTCTCGTGACCGGCGCCGATGATCAGCAGCAGGGTGTCGAGGAGTTCCTTCTCGCTCAGGCCCGAGCCCTCCTCGTCGCGCACGGCGATCAGCTCGCTCGTCATGTCCGCTCCCGGCCGGCGCCGTTTGCCGGCCACCAGGCCCGACAGCAGCGCATACAGCTCCGCCTGGTTGGCCTGCGCCGCCTGCGGGGTGGTCGTGGTGGTGAACAGGACGTCGACCACCCGGTGCAGGTCCGGCCAGCCGGCCCGCTCCAGGCCCAGCACCTCGGAGATGACCTGGACGGGCAGCGCGAAACAGAACTCTTTGCGCAGGTCGACGACCTGACCCGGCGGCACCTGCGCCAGATGCTCGGTCAGCTCGCCGACGATCTGCGTGATCCTGTCCTTCAGCAGGGCGGTGCGCCGCCCGGTGAAGGCCGGGGCCACCAGCCGGCGCAGCCGCCGGTGCTCCTCACCGTAGGCGGTGAGCATGTTCCGCACCGACACCCACATGGCCAGCGGCCAGGAGCCGTCGACCTCCCCGCTCCTCCAGGCCGGCCAATGTTGGTAGGCGTCCTTGGACACCCGCGGATCGGCCATCAGACGCTGGACGAGCTCATGCCGGGTGATCGCCCAGGCCCGCACCCCGCCCGGCAGCTCGACCAGGACGGCCGCACCCCGCGCTCTCAGACAGGCACCCTCGCCATGAACATCCCGACCCGTGGGGTCCAGGACAGCAGGGACGGTTGGTTCTTCCATCAGTCGGCTTCCCCCCTGAAGGCCGTGCAGACGGTACGGAAATCGAAAACAAACACCGCACACGACCAGCGCGCGACCAGCATGCGACGGCATGCGACGGTGTGCGGTGGAGGAGATAGTGCCACGGAAGAACCCGCCGCACGCCCCAATTCCTAAGAAACAAACGGCAGTCAGCTTCAGAACAACGGATCGTCCCCGCCGAAGCCCCGCATCTCAGCCCCCCGCTTCCGGAACCACGGAATCCGAACGCTTGACCGTTCCTTTGCCCTGGTCCCGATTGAGAATAAAACCGGTAGGTCCGTATCTTACATGACGGCTTACCTGACTTCCCCGACGTCCCCGACGTCCCTGACTTCCCGCCCCTGCCCGCCACTTGCTCCGGGAGACGCAGATGCAACCGGCACCGCCAAAGCCCCACGAACCGGCCCCCGCTCTGCCCCGCCTGACCACCACCGTCCCCCGGGAGTACGTCCACCGGGCCTGCCTGGCCGAGGTCTTCCTCACCGGCTGCACCCAGCAGAGCGAGACCCGCTTCGCCCTCTCCGGCCAGTGGCCCCGCGCCCACACCTTCTTCCAGTCCGCCGACGGCACCGCACACGACCCGCTGCTGACAGCAGAGACGTTTCGCCAGGCCGGACTCTTCCTCGCCCACGCCGAACTCGGCGTCCCCCTCGGCCACCACTTCGTCATGTGGGAACTCGCCTTCACCACCGACCCCGACCGCCTGCACATCGGCCCCCGCCCCACCGACATCGAACTCACCGCCACCTGCACCGACATCACCCGCCGGGCAGGCCGCGCCACCGGCTTCCGCATGGAACTGTCCATACGGCGCGACGGCCAGGCGATCGCCGCCGGCGGCGGCCGCTTCACCGTCATCACCCCCGCCGTCTACCACCGCCTGCGCGGCACCCACCCCACCCCGGACACAAGCACCCTGCGCCAGATCCCGCGCGAGACGATGCCGCCCACCGCCGTCGGACGGGCCCGCAACACCGACGTGGTGCTGTCCCCGACCGACACACCCCACCGCTGGCTGCTGACCCCCGACCCCACCCACCCCGTCCTGTTCGACCACACCGGCGACCACCACCCCGGCATGGTCCTCCTCGAAGCCGCCCGCCAGGCCGCATGCGCCCTCGTCACCCCCATGACCGTCACCCCCTCCGCGATCACCACCGCCTTCCACCGCTACGCCGAACTCGACCAGCCCTGCCACATCGAAGCCACCCTCGCCCCAACCCAGGAACACCACCAGGTGACCGTGAACGTGACCGGACACCAAAACGGCGCACTCGTCTTCACCTCCCAACTCACCGGCCCCCTCCACTGACCACAAACCAGCACCCCGCACCCGCCCCGCCACACACCCTCAGGACGGCTCCCCAGCACAGGGGCGCAGCACCCCAAGGACGCTGACCACGAACCGGCACCCGGCACCGCCCTGCCACACCCTCAGGACGGCTCCCCAGCACAGGGGCGCAGCACCCCAAGGACACGGCAGGCACCAACGGACCGTCGGACGAACCCGACCCTGACAGGACCGGCCGGGGCCACGGCACACAAACACCACGGCCCACGGACACACCCGCAGCACCCACCACACTCCGAACCCCGGGGGCCCTCCCCGGCCACCAGGACACCCGCCAGACCACCGATCCCCCGCCCCCGGGAATTCACCCCGCCCCACACGACAACACACCGGCCGTGCAGTTCGGCCAGGCCGGCGAGGTGGCCCTCGTAAGGCGGGATCATCAGAAAGCCGGGCAGCACGGCAACGGCCTGGTACTGCAACAGCTCCGCCGACCTGCCGTCCTCGCCGAAATCCGACAGCAACAACACCACCCGGGCGCCAACCTCCCCGCACATGCAGCAGCTCAGCAGCACATACAGGAAGCCGGCCACCTCCACCTCCCCCGGGGCCATCGCCGAAGACACCGCCGAGAAAGCAAGAGCTTCACAGCCCGCGGCCCACCGGCAGGTACCCCGACTCCACCACAGGCAAATCTCCAAACCCCCACCACACACCGGCCAGACAGCAGGAGGAAAAGAGCTGCGCTGACGACTTGAGTCGTCAACGCGTGCGGGGCGCCGGCAGCCACCCAAGCCGCCACCGCCCCCTCACCCAGCTGCCATCAGGAGACGGCCTCGGCGTTCGTGCGCGTGATCCGCGCCCCGGCAACGTCCAGACTCCGGACGATCCGCTCGTGCGGGAGAAGGCGCGGCGGAAGGCGGACCCGAGCTGGTGGTGCCCGACACCCAGAGCGTGCACGTGGCGGCCGGGGTGCCCGCGGGGTCGACGGGTTGTGATGCGGCAAAAGTACTGGGCCGCACGCGCGGTCTGGCCGTTGACGTGTTGGGTCTGGTGACCTGTGGTGGTGCTCGCTGCGTCCGTGCACCACAACGCTGCGGGCATCGCGTTGCTGGACAAGGTCGCCGCCGACACCGAGAACGTTCAGAAGGCTCTGGTCGACCAGGGCTTCAAGAACGCCGTCGTCATGCACGGGCAGAAGGTGGGCACCGACGTGGAGATCGTGGATCGCAACCCGGCCCGGACCGGTTCGTGCCGATCCCCAAACGGTGGATCGTGGAGCGCGCCTACGGGATCTTGATGCTGCACCGCAGGCCGGTGCGCGATTACGAGCACCTGCCGCGCAGTTCGGAGTCGCGGGTGCACTGGGCGATGACCGCGGTGAAACTGCGCCGGCTGACCGAGGCCGCCGCTCCGTCCTGGCGCAGCACATGACCGGCGGGGAGCTGACCCTCGGGGCGGTACTTGCGCGGCTGGAGGAGCAGGTGGCCTGTGCATTCCGTCACCCCACGAGCCGCATTTCGTCGGTTCCCCTCAAAGCGGTGAGGGATTCAAATTCCGTCGGTTGGCCGCTCCGCAGGCGCCACCAGCTCGCCCTCGAGCGGCGCCTGTGCTCCCGTCGCCTGGTCGCCGAAGGGGCCTGGACCAGACGGGTCAGCGGGTGCAGACGAAATGCTCGTCCGTCAACGACGTGGCGTTGGAGCTGCTGCCACCGGGGCAGATGCTCCAGACAAGGCCGTCCTGGCTCGCATCGAATAAGACGGCGTAGACGGACTGGTTGTTGCTGCAGGACACCACGTTGCTGATCCCGAAGTCACTGAGGTTCCGGCAGTGGTGGTGCCTCTGCATCATGTAACGATCTTGGAAGCGATATCAGTTCTCGGACCTGCCTGACGGCCTGGGGCCCTGCGCGATCAGGACACCGCTGAGGAGGAGTGACGCCGGTCAGGGGGATCGCGGTCGCCGCAGTCTTGACCAGCGCGTCTTGGTCAGGGATTGGACCTCAGCGGTGGTGCCTGCCGCGTCATCCCGGGCGGCTGGAGTATGGGCGAGGGCTCGGGTCCAGGATCATCTGTGACGACGACTCCGGCGGCCGTGTGGTCGAAGTCGGCGGGCCAACGGGTGTACTCACTGGCCAGGGCGCCGGTCAGGCGTGCTTCGACGAGGTTGGCGGTGCTCAAGTCCGTGCCACGCAAGTCAGCCATGCGGAGGTCAGCGCGGTGGAAGACCGCGCCGCGGGCATCGGCCTTACGCAGATTCGCCTCGCGCAGGTCGGTCTCGGTGAAGTCGGCGTCACCCAAGTCGGTTTCGACCAGCTTCGCGGCCCGTAGGTCGGCCAGAATGCAGCGGGCCCGGCGGAGAATCGCAGTGGTGAGGTCGGCGTGCCGCAGGTTGACCGAGACCAGGGACGCCTGGGTCAGGTTGGCGTGGTACAGGCCCGCCGCCTCCATGCAGGCGCGGTCGAAGTTGACCTCGGGGAACCACAGTCCGTCGCAGTCGGCCCGGCGCAAGTCGGTGATGCTGAGATTGACCCACGGCTGCTCCCGGTGCTGGCACAGCACGCCGAGCGCGGTCAGCGCCACTTGGGCGTCGGCGGCACGGGTCTCCAGGGGTGCGATGTCGTTGATGTGCACGTTGGCCGCCGGTGATTCCGGCCCGGCAGGTGGCCAGGGCAGGTGTGTACGCAGATACGCGGCCTGGATGGAGATGATGGCCTCCCGGTCGCGGGCGGACTGCTCCGCGATCCGCCACAGCGCGTGCAACCCGCCGATGCGCACGTCCAGCTTGTCGCTGCCGAGCTGGTCGACGGCCCGGCTGAATCGGTCGGTGACGTAGCCCTCCTGGGCGGCGCGCAAACCGTCCTGACTCACCCGCAGTTGCCGCCAGGTGGCGTACGCGCCGAAGAGCACGACCAGGCCGCCGACCACCTGCAGAAGCGTCGTACGGACATCGTTCACCGCCGTCAGTCGATCCTGCGCGGCAATTCTCGCCCCGGCGAGATCGTGATCGACCACCACCCCCGGCAGTACGACGAACAGCGTGCCCAGAATGACCAGTCCCGCCCCCGCCAGCAGGCCAGCAGCTACACGACCCCTGACCAGCCCGTCATGCCATGCCCGCCGCCCGCGGCCCGGTTCCCCCATCTCCATGGGCATGGGAGCCTAGACGCCGCTTCAGAAGACGATCAAGAGCACTGAGCCACTGGCCCATAACATGAGAACGGCCTTACGGCCCGCGCGACGCCGCGCGAGCCGCAGGGCGGCGTGCCCCCGGACGCCGGCAGCTGCGGCGCGACAGGGGTCATGCTCTGCCGGGGAGGCCGGCAAAGCGGCCGCGCGCTTCGGTCTGCTCGGCCAGGTCGAGGGCGCGTAGTGCGAGCCAAAGGTCATGGATGGCGCTGGGGGACCGTAGGAGAGAGCGTGCGAGCAGTGCTTCGCCACGTGCCAGGCGCTTGCGTACGGCGGATGCCGAGATGCACAGCGCGGCCGCCGTGGGACCGATGCGTGCGTCGAGGCGCAGCCAGGTGGCGAGGGTTTCTGCGATACATGCCGGAACGTCGGGCGCGGTGACGGGACGGAACTGCTGTTGGGCCCACTCCCCGACGCGGGGCAGTGACAGGAGCTCGTCCACGGTGGGCAGCGTCCTTGCCGCCTCTGCGATGTCGCCCTCCGGCGGGGACGGGACCTGTTCGGTGACGCTGCGCAGAGCGAGTGCCAGTGCGGCCTGGTCGGCGAGCCGATGAAGGTCCAGGCCGAGCAGTTCTTGGATGCCTGTCAGGCGCGCGGTCAGGGTGTTGCGGTGAATCTTCAGGTGAGCCGTCGCACGGGAGTGGAAGCTGAGCCATGACGCGGCGGTGGCCAGCAGTTCGGCGCCGTCGGGGTCCTGTGCCCGTCTCGCGCGGTGGGTACGGATCGGTAAGAGGAAGGCCTTGGCCCAGACCGCCGCAGCGGGCCCGATGGTCAGCGCCAGGTCAGGACTGGCCGCGAACGAGGCCCGCCGTTCCGCGCGGCCGCGTGCGGCGGCGAGAGCATGGAAGGCCTGCGCGTAGCCGGTGGCGGTCTCCCGCAGGGGCACGGCACCGCTCTCTCCGATCCAGCAGACCGCCGCCAGTTCGGGGGGCCAGACCGGTGCCGGGGCGTCGTCAGCGGGCGCGAGCATGAAGGAGTGGTCGACGTACACCGGGCACTGCACGATCCACGCGCCTTTGGTCATATCGCTCAGTTTCCGGACCAGTTGGCCGCGAAAGCTCGGCGGGCCCTCGATGACGTACACCCGTACCATCGCGGGCAGAGCCGGGCGCAGCGCCCCCGCTATCTGGCGTGCGGCGGACGTATGGCCGTTCATCAGCAAGTGCAGGACTGCTTCGCGCGTCCCGGCTTCGGCGATCGTCAGCCGACGCTGCCGGCGCCGGGTGTGTTCCGCCAGCCAGCTCAGGTACAGCACGGATGACGCATCCGCAAGCAGCAGGCGCAGTTCAGGTGGTGCCGGCCGGGGCGCCACGGCAGCGAGTAGGGGCGCGGCGGCGCTTCGCGATCCGCCGAGGGGAAGGACGATGCAGGTGAGTCCGTCCTCGTCGATGGCGACGGACCCCAGCCTCCGCTCGGTCAACTCCCGCGCGCCGCGCAGCGCGAGACCACGCTCAGCGTCGCCGAGGAGGGTGCGGGCCGGACAGGTCACCGTACCCGCGGAGTCCATCAGAAACGCGGTGACGCTGGTACGTCCCTCCAGCCAGCGAAGCACCGGTCCGGTGCCGCCCCTGCGCGCGGCACGCTGCATGTCCAGCACGTCGTCGGCCCGTCGGACCCGTCGGGCAGCCGCCGTGTCCACACGCAGATCACCGTGCATGTCACCCCCGGGAGACTCTCAAGTCGGTCCGCTCGCAGAGTAGGCAGGCGCTGGCAGGGTCACAACAAGGCTCGCTGTGCAGTCCGGCACCGGAGGGACCGCTTTAGTGTGCAAACAGCTCCTGCGTGTAGCCCGCAGCCGTCATAGATTCTGGTCGTCCGCGGGATGTCCTGATGGACACTCACCACGGCTGCCCGCGTGAGGCAGCCGTTCACAATGACGTGCCTGCTGTTGTAGCCCTTGTCACCGGGTAACGCGCGAAACTGCACACTCCTCGCCCGTGTGCGCCGTCGGCTTCCCGCCGACGGTACGAGTCCACAGGATAGGCCTTCTCCCCCATCATCAGCGGCGCGCCGGCAGGCCCTGCATCTGCCGATGGCGCTCGGACAGATCCGCCATCATCTTGGTGCTCTCCTCCGCAAGGCACGCATCGCCCCGCATCCCGTAAATGCCGTCCGGCATCAGCGCGGCAGCGGGCTGGTTCCGGATCAGACCTGGCTCTCTCGCCTCCAGGCCGCGGCCCGGCCCCCGCTGAAGGTCGCGGTGCTGAACCCGTTCACGGGCGCAGCGCCTTCGTGCGCGTCGCCCCGGCTCCAGGCATTGCCCCTGTTGGACCCAACAGGCCTGATAGGGCGTGACATGCGACGGCACTCACCTCCAGCCGCTGCGGGGTGAGCGCCGTCCCCGTTCGGGTGATCCGCGTCCCTGGGGCCAGCGTGGTGGCCCGCGGCCGACAAATTCCTAGAAGCCACTGGCCGGTCACTGATCTGGAACTACTTCTCGACTGAATGCCGGGTCCCGGCCCCCGAACGCCGGCACCCAGATCCACGCCTCCTCCTCGACATTCACCCGCCGGAACTCCCCCGCGGGATGCCAGCAAGCCTCTCCGGCACGACGTGGCGGAAGGCGGTCGCCGATACCCCGACAGCCAGGCAGGCGTCCGGCCCTCATGGCTGCGCTAGCGGGGTCGGCGAAGGGACAGGCCCCCTCCACCATGTCGGTGCAGAGGAGGCACTCGCGATGCTTCGCTGGGCGTCAGCAGTACAGGAGAGCGTCGTGGTTGTAGGTGTTGGAGTACAGGGATCCGGCGTAGCCCGCGCCGTAGTAGTCGTCGGGGCCAAGGTCCGACTCAACGATCACCGTGTGGCCGGTGTTGTTGACGATCGAGGCAGCCTTGCCGTACACCGTCTGCCCGTAACCAGAACCGTTTCCCCAGTGAGCGAACTTGAAGTCCGACAGACTGAGGCTCTGGCCAGGCGACCAGTCTTCCCACGCGCCCCAGCCGTACTGCGGCGAGTTGAAGTACAAGCACACGTTCCCGCTCGGGCAGGCCTCGGCCCCCCTCGGCGGCGTGGCGGCGAAAGCGCCTCCCGTGGCCAAGCTCAACGCGGCGACCGTGAGCGTCCCCACGATCGCAAGCTTGCCGGTGCGCCGCCCGAACCTGATACGCATTGCGTCCCCTCCCATGACAGCAGTGCCATGACGAAGTCCAGTCAGCCTGCCCACATAGCGAGCCCATGCTGACTGGACTCCGACAACGATCACATCGCCTCCGCGCCAGCGATATGTGTGCGCCTTCTTCCGGTTGTGGAGATCACCGCCCATTAATGAGCGGTGCGCATCGTGATGCCGCAGGTCAAGGGCCTGGTGTGCGCGGGGTTCGGGGCGCTGGGGCTGGTGCACGGCTTCGCCCACCTCAAGAACTCAAGAACTGGCGCGTGCTCGGCAAGGTCCGCACCGACCCGAAACGGGCGCCCCTGAACAACTGCTGCTCAATCTCGTGAACAAAGCCAGTCGCTCTTGGCGCGCTGGTCCTTCCGCGGCACCGAGGCAAACACATCCGCCACGATGGCCGCCCGAGACATGACGCACGACGAGAGCCGCGAGTACGGGGACGTCCTCCCCGGAACCTGCCAGAGAGAGCTTCGCTCATCTCAGGGCACGGGCCGTACGGTCAGTTGAAACCCACCCAGGGCGTGTCGTAGATGTTGGGCGTCGTGATGAGCCCCAAAATCTGACTGCCGAAGCTCCCGTTGAGGTCGTATTCCTTACAGGCACCGCGGGCGAAGTAGATGTTGGCCTCGTAGAACGTCGCGCCGGTGTTGACGTCCCGCAACTGCAGGTTGTGCCAGCGGGAGTCGATGACCTGGACCCCGACCGTGTTGGGGCCAGACTGCTCGTTGCAGACCAGAAACGTGCGACCACCCGAATTGTTGGTCAGGTAGAGCTTGAACCAGTCCGTGGTCGCCGGGTCCGGGGCGCCGACGGAGGCGTTGGCAGTCCCGCCCAGGCCGATGGTGGCGCCGCCGACGAGGGCGAGGGTGACGGCTCCGAGGGCGACGGCGCGCTTGGCCTTCACTAGTTTCAACATGGGTGTGCTTCCCCCTGTGTGAGTGGAGGCCCTGGTGAGGGGCCCTTGTCGTTCCCCGTTGTTCGTCCGCGCATCAGCATGCCTGCGCACGATCAACCACGGGAATCCGCGGATTGCGTTGCGTCGCGAATCTAGGCTCATCCACACATGGTGTGGACTGCCGAGTTGCACAGTGAAGAATGGGTTCCGGTCTCGAAGTGCACAGCGAGCCAGGACGGCGCAGGCAGGGTCCTAGGCAGTGTTTGAGATGTGGTTACAACGACTGCCGTATCAATGTGAGTTGGACGGTCGCCTCGTAGCGGACAGCGAGCTTGTCGTACCTGGTGGCCACGCCCCGAGCCTGTTTGAGCAGCCCAATCCGACACTCGACCTTGTGTCTGCGCTTGTAGACCTCGCGGTCAAAGCCGGGCGCGCGGCCACCTGCCGAACCCCGGCGCAGCCGATGGCCGGCCTGGTCGCGCTTCTCCGGGATGGTGTGCGGGATCTGGCGGCGGCGCAGGTAGACGCGGATCGCGCGGGAAGAGTACGCCCGGTCGGCGATCACGCGAGAGGGCCGGGTACGCGGGCGTCCGCCGTCCGTTCGGGCGACGCGGATCTTGTCTACGAGCCGGGTGAACTGCGGGGCGTCCCCGCGCTGCCCGCCGGTGACCGTGACGGCTAGGACGTGCCCGGAGGCATCCGCCGCCAGGTGGAGCTTGGTGGTCAGGCCCCCGCGCGAGCGGCCCAGCGCATGGTCGTCCGGCTCCGCCGCCAGGTAGGCCACACGCGTCCGGCCCGGATCGGGAGCCCCCTTTTGCGGGCACCGGCGGCATGCTGATGGGCCCGGCAAACCGTCGAATCGACGGAAACCTCCCACTCGATCACACCATCTGCATCCGCCTTGACCTGGAGTTCTTGCAGGACACGGGCCCAGGTGCCGTCGATCTGCCAGCGCCGGAAAACCGAGTATGCGGTCTCCCACGGCCCGTACCGCCCGGGCACGTCCCGCCACGGCGAGCCGGTCCTGGCCCGCCCCCAGATCCCGTCGAGGACCTGCCGCCGGTCCCTCGGCGGCCGCCCCATCTTCGGCACCGGCGGCAACAGCGGCTCCAGCCGCTCCCACTGTTCGTCTGTCAGGTCCCCACGAGCCACATCAAGATCGTTTCATCGGCTTGATCGACGCTTCAAGCCCGTGTCAGGACGCCGTCTCCCCTGTCTCCGCTTCGTCATCCGAGCCGTACATCTCGACCAGCAGGCGCTGACGCGCCGCCTTTAGACACTCGTCGTAGTTCGGCATAAAGATCTCAGCGAGCGTCGCTTCCAGGGCCCCGGAGATCGCGTAGATCGGAGACCAGACTGCACGGTCAGTCTTCAACAGGTCATCTAGCACGCCAGACTGGTGCATCGCTTGATGGAGCCAGTCCGATAGCACAAGAGCCTGATCGCGCGTGAATTCGATGGTTATCGGTTCCTCTGCCACAGGGGAACGGTAACCGGCACCCCCCAATGACCGCCCGTGTGGGGCAGGCGGCGCCGCGGCAGCCCCCATCAGCCTCTACGAGCACATCTCAAACACTTCCTAGTCGATGACGTGCACGGTGACGTACAGGTCTCCGGGCACCCGCCGTGTCTGCCCGGTGCTCCTAGCTTCCTCGGCGGTGCCATTAACGAACGTGTCACGAGCCCCAAACGGCGTTCCGTGACGTCACGGTGGCTTGCTTGTTCTCCAGGACGGAAGGGAAGCCTCCCGGGTTCCCGCCGCTTGTCTGGCGAGCGGGTCTTTCGGTTCGCGTAGTGACTCAGCCCTCCGGGAGGGGGACGAGTCCAAAGATCACGTGAAGGGGCCCTCACTCAAGTGCGGGCCCCTTCACGGTTCCTGGGGGCTACAGAGGGCGGACCCAGGTGCGGCCGGCGGTGCGTTCGGCGTCGGGTGCGGTGGGCTTGCCCTGTCGTACGTCGTCGATGAGGTCGAGCAGCCAGTTGTCCGTCTCGGTTCTGACCTGGTCTCAGATGGCTTCTGCCAGTGCGGGTTCCATTCCGGCGGGGCAGGTGCCCCTCTCCGGTGTCCGTGTCCCACTGCAGGTCGAGGGCGGCGAGGCGTACGCGGGCCTGGTCGCTGTGCTCGGACTAGATCACGGGCCAGTCGAACGTCTCGTTCGGGCCGAGCCCGTGGGTGTCGCCGTCGCCCTGGTTGAACACCAGCTCGGCGACGGCGTCGTGGTCCGACATGGGGTCGAGGTCCACGCCTTCGCGGAGCTGATGCGGTCAGGGGTATCGCTCCGGTGGTCCACCGGCCCGCCGCCGCTTGAGATAGGCCCTGAACTCGTCGACGGCTTGCTGGTCGCCTGGGCTGAGCTTGAAGTTGGGGTTGTTGCCGCACGGCGGCCCGCCGTTGCCGGACGGGGCCGAGGCCGGTGTCTTGGGGGTCTCGCTCATGTGCTGGCCTCCAGCTGGCGGGGGACGGCTCCGGCCGCCCGTAGTTCGCGCAGGTCGGGAATGTGGTCGTAGAGGGTGCCCGGGGAGGCCTTGATGATCTCCTCGGTGGCGACGGTGGGGCGTCCGCCGACCCGGCCGCGGGCGCGGGCGGCGGCGAAGCCCTCGCGGGGTGCCCTTGACGATGAGTGCGCGGGGACGAACTCCGCGAGGGCGGCGAAGACGTGGAAGACGAGCCGTCCTCCGGGAGCGGTGGTGTCGAGGTCCTCGTGCAGCGAGGTGAATCCGATCCCGCGGGTGCGGAGTTCGGCGACCATGTTGATGAGGTCCTGGAGGCTGCGGCCATAGCGGCCGAGCGAGGGGACCACGAGGGTGTCGTCGGCGTCGAGGAAGGCGTGGCACGCCTTCAGCTCCGGGCGAATCGCGGTCTTGCCGGACTTCTTGTCCGCGAGGAAGCCCCCCTTCCGCACCCGCGACTGCGCGTGCGGCTGCGGCTGCGGCTGCGGCTGCGGCTGCGGCTGCGGCTGCGGCTGCGGCTGCGGCTGCGGCTGCGGCTGCGGCTGCGGCGAGACCACCACGCACGACTGCGTCCCCGGCCACGAACTCCGCGCCATCCAGGCCCGCGTCCGCGAACACTTCCACGGCTCCGCCCTCGCCTTCATCACCTGGCTTGACACCGAACTCCCGCCCAAGGCATCCGCAGCGTGACCTGACCGACCTACCCAACGGTTGAGGACCCCGACAGGTGCCGGGGTCCTCAACCGTGATCGGGTCTCTGAGCTGGGACGAAGCCGCTTAACGTTGATTTTTCCGCGAGAACACTGGGACCCCATCTGGGAGGAGACGGTGACCAGCGTCTTCCGCGTGGATCAGTCCCGGTTGGCCTCGCGGGAGGCGAGCTGTCCGTTCCTGTGAGAGGAGCGGCGGGTGGATGCGCCTGGTCATCAGCGTGATCGCGGCCTGTTTGCAGCTTCTATCGCTGGCTGCGCAGTATCTGCTCAATCAGGTCAGTACGCTGCTGCGCGAGCCTCGCCGCTTCCCGGATGTCCCTTTGACTGATGGGTGCTTCGCTGAGATGGAAGTTGAAACGGCCGGCGGACACGGCCATGTTCTTCACCCGGTTCTGCCGGATCTGGTGGGCGATGGTAATGATCACCGCCGCGCCTGCCGCATCGCCGACGAGCAGCACAGCCGCTCCGGCAGCCGCGTGGCCCCCGGCGGCCAGAGCGATAGCGCTGAGGCTGGGCATGGTATCCCTCCTTACGATCTGAACACTCACGACACGGGCATCACAACCCGCCGCCGTGAGTGAAGAGTTAAGGCTCGCAAGCAAGCACGGGCCAGGTGCTGCAATAGCGGCTGTCACCAGCCAAACATCGCTACACATAGAATTACCGGTGACAGGGGACTGCGACGATCCTTCCTCGTGCCTACCGAGGCGTTCTCGATGTGAACTCCCCCGAACGCTGCGTGCAGCCGGGGAAGTTCTGAAGGAATTCTGTCCAACCACCTCGGTTCTGAATGCTGTAGTTGGCCAGGGTGTCGAGGCCGGTGTTGTTGGCTCGTCAGCAACTGTTGACGAGGGACATATGTTTGATGTCGTCGTACCAGCCGAGGTCGAAGGTTCCCTTCGCCGTCCACACGTACTGCTGGGTGTGGTCGGGCAGGTTCTTCACAAATTTGGTCGGGTTCGCCGGGTCCTGGATGTCGGCGTTGCGCAGGGTCGTAAGAACGGCTCCGTTCCCGTCCTTTAGTCGCGCGCGCATCAACCAGGCGTCGTTGTTGTCGCTGCTGGTGACCGTGGCCCGGAAGTACGCCGTGCCGTTCGGGTACACGGTCCACCTCGCGCCCGAGAACATGGTGCAGTCGCCCTTGTGCAGGGTGTCCCAGGTGAACGTCTTCGAGGCTGCCGCACGGACCGTGGCGTGGGCCGTTCCCACAGTGGGGAGCACGGCGCCGGCGGTCAGGGCTGCGGTGGCTACGGCGGTGGCCACGAGTTTGCGGGGGCGGCGTTTCCCGCCGGTGTTCCATTTGAAGTACACGGAATTTTCCTTTCATAACTGTTGGAGTGGGTGTTGGATGTTGGATCTGAATCACAGCGCCGGTACAGGTGGTCACGAGTAGTCGGCTACTCGATTTAGGGGTCGGGGTGGCGGTCCTGGGCGTCCGCGGCCTATATCGCCACGGGTTCCGGCGCCGGGCGGGACAGGACGAGGGCGATGACGACGACGCTGACGATCACGAAGACCGCGACCGCGAGCACTACCCAGGACGCGACGCCGCTGACGAACAGCGCCGGAAGGGCCGTGACCACGTCGATGATCCGTGCACCCGCCACAACTCGGGATCCTGTACGGCTGCCCTTGCGCCACGTGATGACGACGGCGGCCAGGGTGATTGCCCCGAGGACGATGTCGCCGATCAGGACACCGGTAGGGGGACCCGCTGTGCCGCCGTCGTCCGCCGGGATGTCGAAGACATTGCCCAGGTCGAACAGGCCGAGGAGCGCCGCGAGCGCGAGGCCCACCTTGTTCTTGCGGGTGAGGGAGGGTGCGGCTGTCAGGTTGCTCATGTCCGTCCGCCTGTCGTTGGGGGGAGCCAACGCGGCTACCCGTGCACCGAGCATGGGGTAGCCGGCACCCGGGAGGCGAGGGCTGTGTGTCCCGGGCGTCCGGGAGGATTTCCCGTACGTACCAGGACACTTGGCCCCCCGTCGGCGACGGGTGTCGGCCATCATCGGGATATGAGCCCAACCACTCGCCCGATCCGCGTACTTGTCGCCGACGATCACCCCGTCGTACGCCGTGGGATGACGGCCCTGTTGGCCTCACTGGACGGTGTCGAGGTGGTCGCCGAGGCGGCCACTGGACAGGAGGCAGTGCGCGAGGCGCAGTTGAAACGTCCCGACGTCGTGGTGATGGACATCCAGATGCCGGCCATGGACGGTGTGGAGGCCACGCGACGGCTGACCGCCCTGTTGCCGGACGTCGCGGTGCTGGTGGTCACCATGTTCGAGGATGACGCGACGGTGGTGTCCGCAATGCGCGCCGGCGCCCGCGGCTATCTCCTCAAGGGGGCACAGCAGGAGGAGATCCTCACCACCATCCGCTCGGTCGCGGCCGGCCAGTTCGTCATAGGTCCCGCAATCGCGGCCCGCTTGCTGGGGCACCTGGACCCGGCGCCCGTGCCCGCCGTCCCTTTCCCCGACCTCACCACGCGCGAGCGCGAGGTACTCGAACTCATCGCCCAAGGCCACACCAGGACCCGGGTCGCGGCCGATTTGGCGCTGGCCGACAAGACCGTCCGCAACCATCTCACGGCCATCTTCGCCAAGCTGGGGGTGCGTGACAGGACCGAAGCAGCGATCCTGGCCCGGGAGCAGGGGCTCGGCGGCGGCACCCCGGGCTCGGGGCCGTGACGGCGCGGATCCGGCTCGGCGACGGCCGGGGCCGCCCGGTTGTGCTGTGGGCCGTCCTCGCCCTGCTGACAGGTACGGCGGTCGCCTCGCTGTGCTTCGCGCCGCCGCCGGCTTCGAACCAGTGGGTGATCTGGGCTGTGATGACGGGCGGCGGCCTGGCGGTGTCCTGCGGCGTGGTCGCCCCGCGTCGTCCGGCCGCGCCGGTGTCCCGGCTGCTCGCCGTGTCCGCTGTCATGTTGCTGAGCGCCCCGCTGCTGCTTGCCGCCGGGGCCCGTGACATCGCCGTGGCGCTGGCCGTGCTCGCCTCCACGGCCGCCGTGCCACTGGCCGCGCTCCGGGTCGTCGAGGCGCGCCCGGCCACCCGGCTGTTGCGCTGGGCGGACGGATGCCTCCTCGTTACCGGGGTCGGCTGCGCCGTAGCGGCGGCGCAAGGTGCCCAAGCCTCGCTGGTGGCGGCGGGCCTGGCCTCGGGCATCGCGATGTGCGCGGGCACCTGGCTGCTCTTCGAAGTCACCTCGGGGGACGACCGGCGCCGGGTGCTGTGGCTGGTGCTGGGGGCGGCCGCAGCGACCCTCGGCGGCATGGTGTTCTTCGCGGCGCAGAACTCCCTGCCCATGAGTTCCGTCGCTAACGTCGTCGGCGAAGGAGTCCTATCACTGTTCTTCCTGGCGGCGATGACCGTCGCGCTCGTCGCCCCGCGGCGGGTCGATGTGCGGGTGGTGATCCGGGGAGCGACCGTACTCATCGTCATGCTCGCGCTCAGCGCCGCCGTCTACGAGGGCTTCGCGGCGTTGTGGGAGATGATGGTGGGCTCACGGCCGGGCAAGGGGGTTCCGGCCTTGCTCGCGGCCCTGATCGCCTCCGGATATGGGCCCGTGCGGCAGTGGGTGGAGGCGAGCATGGACGAGATGCTGTTCGGTAGATCCGCCGACCCGGTTGAGACCCTGACCCGGCTCGGCACGGACCTCACCGCCGGTGCCCCACCGCTTCACTGGCTGCACACCCTGCGCTCGACCCTCGGCGTGCCCGGGATCGCGCTGCGCCAGGACGGCGTCACCATCGCCTCGGCGGGAACCCAGGACGACGGCCAGACCACAGTCACGGCCCTGCACGCGGGCGGAGAGTACGTGGGCAGCCTGGTGGTCTGCCTCCCGCCCGGGCATCTGCGGCTCCCGCGGGCGGCTGCCGCGGTGGTCGGGCTGGTGGCGGTGCCGCTCGCCCAGGCGCTGCACGCGGCTCGGCTGAGCGAGCAACTACGCGTCTCGCGGGGCCGTGTGGTGACCGCGCTGGAGGAGGAGCGCCGCCGCATGCGCCGGGACCTGCACGACGGGCTCGGCCCGACCCTGACCGGCATCGCCTACAACGCGGACGCGGCCGTCAACCTCATCGGCACCGACCCGGACGCCGCAGTGCGGACACTGCGAGGGCTGCGCGCCGACGTCGGCGACGCGATCACCGAGATCCGCCGGATCGTCTACGGCCTCAGGCCCCGGGCCCTCGACGAGTTCGGCCTCATCGACGCCGTCCTCCAGCGCATCACCCAACTGCGGGTCGCCGACGGCCGACCGCTGGACATCACCCTCGACGCACCGGACCGGTTGCCCCAACTCCCCGCGGCCGTGGAGGTCGCCGCCTACCGGGTCGCGGTAGAGGCAGTGACCAACATCGCCCGGCACTCCGCGGGTACCACGGCCAGACTCGCCCTGACCCTGCCGGACAACTCCCTGCTGCGCGTCACCATCGCGGACACCGGCCGCTGCACCGAGCCGTGGACGCCCGGCGTCGGCATCCAGTCCATGCACGAACGCGTCGAGCAGATCGGCGGCACCCTTACCATTCACGCCACCCCGCAGGGAGCCACCGTCACCGCGGACCTGCCTCTTGGTCTTCCCGCCTGACCGAGATTGAGGGACCGTGCAGAGACTGCATCTTGGTGTCACATGATTGGCCACCAAGAGGCCGGTCTCATCGCGGCTACTGACCCAGCCACGTTCAGCGAGGCGGTCGAAGATGGGGTAGACGGTGCCGGGGCCGAGGTCGGCGTCGCGGCAGATGCTGAGGCCCAGGCCGGCGCATCGTCCGTCGCGGAGAGCAGTGCCTCCAAGACGGCGATCGTCGGCTTGGTGAGCGGGATGTTCGCCATGTCTCTATTCGAGCATGTATCGAGTACGAACTAGAACCAACCGAGGAAGGTTTGCGACTCGCGCGACCGCTGAGGCGTTGTCAGACCCACCTGCCACGCTTGGTTACAACTCTGCACGGAGGGAGGTGAAGTGAGAGGCCATTCTGAAACAGTATGCCCGATTATCGGCAGTTGGCTTGGGTCTGATGCAGGTTCGGGTGACGGTTTGACCTGCCCCACAGTTTGGGTTCCAGCTGCGGTGGCTAACTGGCGGCGGGGATGGTGTCTTGTTCGGAGAGTAGTTCGTACTCGATCGGGGTGCGGTAGCCCAGTGCTGAGTGGCGCCGCTGTCGGTTGTGGAAGACCTCGATGTACTCGAAGATCGCGTTGGCCAACTCGACCCGGGTCTTCCACCGTTTGCGGTTCAACAGCTCGATCTGCATCGAGGACCAGAACGACTCCATCATCGCGTTGTCCAGGCCGTCTCCGACCGTGCCGAACGATGGCAGGAGCCCGGCGGAGCGGATCCTTTCCCCGAAGACCCAGGAGGTGAACTGGGTGCCGTGATCGGCGTGCACTATCCCGCCTGGTTCGGGGCGCCGGTTGCGGAGGGCCATGTCTAACGCGTTGACCACGAGGGTGGAGTCCTGTCTGGAGTCGATCGACCAGCCCACGATCTTGCGGCTGAACGCGTCCAGGACCGCCGCGCAGTACACCCACCCTTCTCTGGTGCGGTGTTGCGTGATGTCGGTGACCCACAGCTCGTTGGGACGCAGCCGATGGAACTTCCGGTTGACCAGGTCATCGGCGGTGACGACACCCCGCAGGCGCTTGATCCGCACCGGTCCGGGCAGTCCGTAGATCCCGGCCTGTGTCATCAGCACCGACACGGTCCTCGAGCACACCTGGATGCCCATGCCCAGGGTGAGCTCGGCGTGGACGCGGCGGTAGCCGTAGGTGCCGCGTGAGGCGACGTGGACCTCCCGGATCAGCCCGGTCAGCCACTCCCGTCGCAGCTGCCGCGGTGTGGTCGGGGTGCGCTTGTGTTTGTAGTAGTTCTGCCGGGCGACCCCGAGGATCCGGCAGCATCGGTCGACCGGTGCCCCGGCATCGACGAGACGGTCGATCACCGGGTAGAGCCTTTTGGGGCCGGCTTGTCCTCGCCGAGGAACTTGGCGGCCTTGCGGACGATCTCGAGCTCGGTTTCCAACTCCCGGATCCGTCGACGCGCTGCACGCAGCTCTGCGGACTCCTCCGACACCCTGCCAGGGCGCCGCCCGTTGTCGATGTCGTCCTGGCGCAACCACTTCGACAACGTGACCGGATGGATGCCGAGGTCAACGGCCGTCTGCTTCTGTTCTTTTCCTGCCCGCACCAACGCGATGGCGCGGGCGCGGAACTCAGCTTGGCCGATCGGCTCATGACCCAGCCACTCCAGGTCATCCTCGCCGGACGCATCGGCAACACCGGCTCCTACGACACCGGCATGCAGCTGTGGAAGCTGGCCCCCAACCCCGTCGACCTCATGGTGATCGACGGCGCCGGCCACTACGAGATGTACGACGAACCCGAATACGTCGACGCCGCCGTCGAACGACTCACCAGCTTCTATGCGAGCAACCTTTAAGGCATCCGAACCGGCGATCTTATGCGGTCACAGCACTAGCCGAGCTTGCTGCGCCGTGTCTGCACGGCCCCCGCAGGGCTGCCGGTACTGCTGAGGGGGGCTGGTGAGGAGGATGGCCTTGCGGCCCCGACATCGAGCGACCCCGATGACCCAAACGATCAGAACCACCGCGTCTTCGCGCTGGAGCAGGAAGTCGAACAGCTGAGGGAGGCCGTGGCCTCGCACGCCGTCGCGGACCAGGCCATCCACACCGCGCCCCCGGACGGCCGCAGGCCCCCCTGGCCGGTACAGGAGGGCGGGCGAGAGGCCGGGGCAGCTCCGGCCGGGTGAACGATATTGATTTATTCTCAGGCGTTTTGTCACGTTGAGTAGTGCCTCGATGTTGCTGTTGTCGGTGGCCGCCCGGCCAGGACCTCTGCCTCGCCGGCCGCGTGCCACAGCGGCCGGGCAGTCCTCCGTGACATGCGGCATTCCCCGGTGCGATCAGCTGGCGGGAACTATGTCCTCGTCGTTTTGCTCAACCGGCCCGTGTCCGTGAACCCGTACTCACTGCCCGAGCTTGTTGGCGCGCCGGAGCACCTCGCGCACGATCGTCCGCAGCCCCTGTGCATTCCACGGCAGACGCTGCGTCACTACCCCGTAGCCGGCCAGCCCGGCGGCGACATCCGGGGCCCGGGTGGCGGAGCCGACGATTGCCGTGGTGTCCGTGGCTAGGGCACCCGGCAGCGGCGGGCCGCCGACGACCTGCATCTCCACGTCGTACACCACGCCGTCGATGAGGATCTTGGCGCCCGGGGTACCGAACCGGCTGAAATCGCTCTCCGTCTGCGTGAGTAGGTGAGTCGGATCGCCGAGGGTGATCTGCCCCCAGGCCCAGATTCGCACCAGTCCCTGGCGAGGTCCGGTGCCGCGGGAGTATGTCACGAGATCTTGTGCGAGCCGGAAGCCGTTCCCGGCGTCGATCTCCATCTGCGCCGCGAGCCGGGGGTACTCCCAGTCGCCGGCCGGGGCGGCTTCGTAGCGGGACACGGCTTCGGCCATGAGGCGTGAGGTGAGCGCCCCGTACTTGATGGCGAGTAGCTCGTTCACCTTGCCCGCGATGTGGTTGACGATCCCGTCGACATCGAGGGTGCGGGCCTCCTCGAAGGAGATGCCCTCGGCCATCTGACGGCGGAGTGTGTAGGTCGAGGTGTACGTCCGGTATGCGTTCAGCATTTGCAAGACCACGACGCGGACGAAGGCACGGTCCTCGACCATGTCGGCGGGGATGTCGGCGGCCGCGACCTCCATCATCGCGATGACGTCGGCAACGACCTGGTCCAGCAACGCTGGATTCTGGTTGAGCTGCTCGATGTCGGGGATCGAGCAGCTGACCGCTGCCCCAGACGTCGACGACACCGTGCCGGATGCGGGCGGCCTGGTGGCCGAGTCACCGCCACCCTGCGCAGGTGGTACGACGGCGGTCTGCATAGCTGCGGACGGCGTCGCCGTTCCCGTCACCGACATCAGCGCGGCGACGAGACGTGCGACCTCCTGCTCGGCCGCGTCGGAGGCCGCCTGTCCTGCTGCCGGCGCCGCCGCGCCGACATCGGCGGTGGCGGCCTGGGCCTCGGCACGCGCCTCCAGGAAGATTTCACCCATCTCCCGGATCGCCTGCCGCCGGCTCTGCTCGATCAGGGCGATGACAGCGCGGTTCCGGTAGGCGATCTGCATCGAGCCGCCGCCGGTGGCCCGGGCGAGGAACCACGCTCCTACGCAGAACTTGCGGCAGGCGTACAGCGTGCGGTTCGCGTAGTACTGAAGTGTAGGGAGGGGCGAGGCCCACCTCGCTGCCGCGCCTGCCGCCGTGCGCAATGGCCCTGCGGCCGCCAGCGCGGCGATGCCGGCCTGTGCCAATGACGTCAGCACGATCGAGGTCAGCGGCACGTCGGGTACGGCCAGGACGCTGACCGGGTCGAGGGCGACCAGGTGGGCCGTGCGCTGATGGGCGGCCTCGGCGATGTTCCGGTAGGCGACGGCGGCCGCCACCAGCAGCTGGAAGACCAGCACGGCCTCGCGGACCACCGGGATCAGCAGGAGCAGCTGGAGGGCGGCGCCAAACAGCCATCCGCCGCCCTCCTCCCGCGGAGTCCGCATCTCGGCGATCCGCCCGAGTACCTCCATCGCGGCGCACCAAGCCAACGATCCGGGCACGTGGTGGGAGCGGGCCAGGGCCAGGCTGACCACCTGGGCGTACTGCCAGACGGACCACTCGGCGCGGGCGTCGTCCTGGACGGCGGCCAACGGGTCCTGCGCGATGAACCGGGGCGGGTCGCGCAGCACTGCGCCGCGGTGGATCTCGTCGAGCGCCTCGTGCGTGCGCTGTAGCTCGTCCACCACCCACGTCAATACGGCGTCGTCGGCAGACTGCGCGGTCAGGTCGTCCTCGAGACGCCAGGCCACCGGGAACTCCGCAGCCACGGCGCGCAGTTCGTCGGCGAACGCGAGCGCCGCGGCGATGCGGGCCCGCGCCGCGTGTTCGACCAGCCCACCGGTCTGCTGGACGGCAGGATCGTCGGTGATGGGCCCGGAGCCCTGCAAGAGATAGGTGAGCATGGCGGCGTACAGCGGAAGCCCCGCGTAGGTCTCGTCCCGTTCGGCGGCGCGCAGGTCGTCGCGAAGCCCGGCGAGTCGGCGCAGGCCCGCAGCGAGCCTGCCGAAGGTTTCTGTGTCGGCGACCGTCACCTGGCCGCTCTCCTTATCGCGGGCCAGCCCGTACTTGGCGTAGTCCGCCAGCTCCCGGGCCTTGAGGATCTCTTCTTGCATGACCTGGCGGGCGGAAGCGTCGACGAGCTCGAGAAGCACCCCGAGCTCGACGTACAGACGGTCCCAGGCAGCCGTCGCAGCGGGCGCCAGCCGGTCCAGCGCAGCCAGTTCGGCGTCCCGGGCCGCGGGTGAGTGCGGCGGTGCGGGCTGAGGGATCCCGGGCTCGGACGGAGGCGTGTCGCCAGTGTAGGAGCGGCTCAGAAACGCGCGCCGGTTGTCGATCAGGGTGGTGAGGTAGAAGCGCTGGCCCGAGCCGCGCGTGCAGTACAGGTAGTCGGTGATCTGGTCGAGCGTCTCCCGGTCCGCGGGATCGAGCGGGACCGGTACGCCCTCGACCTGCAGCACCGGAACGACCGGCTCGGCGACCGCGGACAGCACGCCGGCGACGGGTGAGGAGACGAATTGCTCGCTTGGGTGCCTCACGGTGCTGTTCACGACGTCGCTGACGAACCGGGCCGCCTGCGCCGAACCGGCGTCCGCGGGCTCGGCGATGACCAGGGCGAGTGACTCCACGGCCGGGACCAGTCAGGGGGTGGGTTCGGCCGGCGGTTCGGCAGCGCCGCCGTCGGCGTCGTGCGTGGCGATGTCCAGACGCACCGGCCCCTGACGTTCCACGGGATCGCCGAGGTCGGGCGGCGTCCGATCGAGCCGCAGCTTCCTGCGCCGTACCTCTTGGGCCTCCAGCGCGGCGCGGTGCTCCGCTGCCGCGGCATCCGCTCGGCGGGCGCGTACCTCCGCCGCACGCAGGTCCATCACGAACGACTCCCCGGTGTCACAGGGCCCCAGACGCGGCTGCACGTGAAGCCCGTTGGTCGGCACTGTCTCGATCTGCTGCCGCTTGGCCGGGACGAACGTGTCCGAGAAGACGACCTCATTGGTGAACCACCGGGCGATGTCGGGCGCCGCCTCGAGTCGGAACGGAAGCAGTGCCTTGCGCCCGACGAACCCAAGGATGTCGTTCTCCACGAACTCCAGCAGCCGGTCGCCACGTGCGGAGAGCAGGTTATAGCGGTCGCCCGCGTCCAGCGCGGACCACACCGCCTGCCGGTAGTGGCTCTCGTTGGCGCTGAGGTGGGCCAGGAGCTGCTGTTCCAGCACTACGGCCTCCGCAATCCGCTGGACCGGGTAGCCGCGGACATGTGTGGGCAGCGGGCCGTCGCGGGCGATGCGGACCGCGGCCGCGGTGAGCGCGGCGCCGATGCCGCCCTTCTCGATGAAGCTGAGGTCGGGCGGAGCCTCGTCGGTGGTGTAGCCCTCGTACGCCTTCTCAACGGCCCACAGGATCGGGTTGAGCAGGCGCTTGGCCAGCTCCCCAATCGACCAGTTGCCGCTGCCCAGCGGCGCTCCCGCGACCCCGCCCGAGCCGCTCCCGGATCCCTTCTCGTCGCCGGATCCGCCCGCGGACTGGCCGCATCGCTGCGCGGCCTCTGCCAGCGCCGCTTGCGCGTCGGCGAGCGCCGCCTCGAAGCCCTGGTCGTAGAAGCCAGCGCCGCGGGTCACGAGTTCGGAGCGGGGGAAACCCAGGCCCTGGGCGATTTCGCGGATCACGCGGGTGTACTCGCCGAGCATGGCGTGCGGCAGCATGGCCGCAGTGACGATCCGGTCGCGGGGCACCCTCAACGCGCGGCGGAGCATGCTGAGTTGCGGTCGGTCGGGCCGGTACCGGCGGGCCCACTCCTGCAGCTGCCCCCACCATGTGGGGCAGGCGGTCTCCAGGGCTAGGCGACGGTAGAGGTACGTGTGCAGGGTCTGCGTCCATGCCTGCCAGGCACCGTCCGCTGGGGCGAAGCTCAGCGCCTCAAGCGTCGCGACCTCCAGCTGCGTGACGGCATCCGCGAGTGCGCCCAGAGCCAGGGTCAGCGCCGTGTCCCCGTCGCAGCCGCAGCAGCCTCCGGCCGGAGCACCTGGGTCCGCTGGCGTCTTGCCCGGAGCCGGTGTAGGCGGCGCGGTGAGCGCCCCTTCGAACACCGGCTTGCTCCAGATCTCCTGGAAGCCGAAGAACCACACGCCGACGCCGACCACGATCCGGTACGTGCCATCGGTGCGCAGACAGACGCCGACATAGCCGAAGAACGGGGGTGGCGGGACGGGCAGCGGCACGGGGATCGGGAATCGGAAGCAGAAGCCGTCGCCTTCCCCCGCCAGCGGTCCGCTGAAGAGCGGACCGGACATGCGGACGCTGATCTGACCGGCTGCGTTCCGGCAGACCGTGATGCCGTGCCCGGGCACGAGGGTGAGAGGAAGCGGCAGGCAGAATGTGTCGCCGGACGCGGGCTCCCCGCCCGGATCCGCCGGTACCTCAGGCGTCGGGCCGGTGTCGGCCGGTTCGCACGCGCAGGGGCCGCCGCTCGCCTCGCACGCGCACTCGGGCGCGCACGCCACCGCACAGGTGGCCTCGAACGTGGCGAGCAGCCGGACGGCGTCGAACCCGGCCTCGTATTGTTCCGCGAGCAGTGCCCCGCGCAGGGCGCCTTCGTGGTGCAGGACGAAGTAACGGTTGATGTCGCCGGGCAGCAGGTCGTCCGTGAGCACACACAACCGGATGTCCGGTTTGCTGAGGCTGCTCTCCACCTTGTACGTCGCCAGTACTTCGAAGTAGTCGAAAGTGAGCGTGCGGGTCATGTTGAGGTTGCGGAGCTTGCGGGTGACCCGGGTCTCGGATCCGACCTCCGAGGTCTCGGTGACCACTGTCTGCCGGGTGGACTTGACCCGCTGGACGGCTTCGTCGACCGCCTCGACGAGATTGTCGGAAGTGCGCCGGGCGGTGTCGTCGAGTTGCTTGCCGATCGTCCCGCCGGCCGAACCGCCGATCGATACGACCTTGTTGATGTTCAGATTGATGTGCCCGTCGCCGTTGGCGTCCCAGTGGCGTTGTCGCTGCGCTTCGCGCACGACCTGGGTGGAGTCCTTGGTCGTCTGCCGGGTCGTGGCGGTGTTCTCTGATTCATCCGCCATGGTGGTCTCGGTCTTCACGACCCGCCGGTCCCACGAGAAGATCTCGATCGTGGTCTCCTCTTGCGGGGCCAGCGGGATGGAGGAGAGCAACTCTCCGCGGGTGTAGCCGAGTAGCGTCCAGACCTGGCGGTAGGGGCACCACAGTACGAACTCGTAGCCGCTCGGCAGTGGCAACTCGCTCGCGCCGCCCTTCCCGCCGGTGGGGTCGAACTCACCGCTTGTGCCCTTCCCAGCCGGCGGGTCGCCGAAGAGCGCCGCCACGGGCCGGGCGCCGCCCCAGGTCCGCCGTCGTCCGGTCGTCGCCGGCACGAGCCGGACCTGGACCGCCCGGTCGCCCACCTCCCGTGTCAGCTCCACCGGCTGCCCGGCACTAAGCAGCCCGATCTCGTCGTCGGTCAGCTCCACGGTTCCGCCGTCGGGCAGTTCTGGCGACGCAAGGAACGAGGCCACGTCGGCGACGGGCACGACCAGTTCGTCGGACGCACGGGAGCCAGGCAGACCGTCGGCGATCACGATCACATGGCGGTCCTCGTCACCCTCACGGACGAAGAAGTCGGCGCGGCCGGTCTGCAGCAGTTGACGAACCCGCTCGGGCGTCACCTTGACCGGTCGGCGGTCCTCGCCGTATGGGATGGACCTTTCCCGCAGCAGCCGCCCCAGCGGCACGCGGACCTCCGGGACCGGCCGCCTCGGCTCGCGCAGCTGCTCCGGGACCTCCCAGGTGTCCAGCAACGGCGCCGCGTCGACGAGGGCGCGGCGTACCGGCTCGCCGATGCCACGCAGGTCATCGGCGTCGAAGGTGCGGTAGAGGGGCAGAGTGACGGGGCGTTTCCCCCGGGCCAGCGTCACCAGGTCTACGAAGGTGAAGCGGTCGACGGAGCGCTGGACGGGGAGCAGGGGGTTGCAATGCTGGCCACTCTCGTCGAAGAGCTCGTAGACCTGCTCGTTCTCGCCGGGCCGTTCCGCAGCCAGGGCTTCGGAGCGGCTGAGGGCAGCGGCCAGTGCGGGGTCGTCCGCCTCGGCGGCGCGTAACGCAGGAAGTTCGTCGTCCGACATGCCGGGCCTCCCACGGAGCAGGTCGCGAGCGGGAGGTCAGCTTCCCGCTTCGGACCTTAAGCCGACAAGGTCGTTCGGCCGGATTACGCCGGTTCCGCTGCCCGCCAGATACACCAGTCGGCGGGGAGGAATCGCGCACCGGACCCGTCGGACTCAGCCCTGCCGGAACGGCAGCAGCGGCCTGCACTCCCCCTATTAGAAGATCAGCCGGGTTGTGTCGCATTCACGCTCCGCCGAGGTTCCTCGGAGCCGGACTGCGCGAGCGCAGCATCGGGCTGTCCTGGCCGGTCGGGCTCGGATCAGCCGTTGCCGCTCCAGGAGCGCAGGCGGTCGGCGATGTCGTAGACGGTCAGCCGTAGCGCGCGGATGTCGGTGATCAGGTCCCGCCACAGCTCGAAGGAGTCGTCGATCTCTTCCCCGGAGGCCCGGATGTACGCCACCGCGACGCCGTAGGCGAAGTACGCGTTGCGTGCCGGCAGCGGGCGCAGCAGCACCAGCTGTTCCAGCAGCGCGGCGGCCCGCCAGTAGGCGTCGGGCTCCCCCATGTCCAGCTGCGGCGTGTTCACTCGGTGCCGGGCCACGGCGGCTACCACCCCCGAGTAGTCCCGAACCCCGAGTTCCTTGCCGAGTAGCTCCTCCTGTCGGTCCAGGAGCCACCTGATGTCGATGTGCAGGTCCAAGGGTCAGGCCGCCCGGCCCGCCGCGTCCCGGCGGGACGGAGCGTCATCCGGGAAGGCCGCGTCGAACGCCTCGGCCAGCCCGGGCCGAATTTTCGCGATGCATCTGCTGGGGGCCGCCCCACCGCAGCGGGTGCGATCACTGGTTTCTGCGTCGCCGCGCGAGCCGCTGTCGCGGGGCCGGGTGAAGCACGGCGCGCACTGCGGTTCCGAAGTCGGCGGCGGCTGCTTCGAGGTGCTGAGGGTCGCGCGACTCGTGGTACCGGAAGGCGGTCGTCACGAGCCTGTCGGTGGCGTCGACCACTTCCCGGCTGGGGTGTCGCTGGAGTGGAGCGGCGGCCTCTACGACAGCTTCGAGCTTCGGTGTCATGCCGGCCGAGGCCGTCCTCGACTGGTGTCGCTCGTGGGCGAGGAACCAGCCTGCGCCGCCGAGGGCGGCGGCGATCTCGCGGCGGTCGGAGCCTCTGACGAACGCGGCCGGGGCGAGACCGGTCACCGCCGCCAGGAGGAACGTGCGTGCCTGCTCCTTCCAGCCGCTCCATAGGACGTGGTCTGCTTCGATCGCTGCGCGGAGTCCGGCGACGGCGAGCACCATGGCGTCGAACTGTGCGCCGAGGGTGTCCCGGTCTTGCTTGGCTTCGGTGCGGGCGGCCGCGCGGGAGTTGACGATGGCGGTCAGCCCGGCACCGAGTGCGACAGAGGCGAGCGTGCCGCCCGTGGCGATGAGGCTGTTGATGTCGATATGCACGGCCACAGAGTCGCGATCACCAGTGTCCGGGGTCTGGCCTGTTGCGGAGCCGTGACGCCTCGGGTTCCGCCCAGTGACCTCACGATGCGGACTGATCAGATGCGGAATGCATTTCTTCACGATTCGACAAATCGCGATCGCGATCGGGCGAATTTCAGTCGCCAATGAATATGCCCGCGTTGGCCTTCCCGACACGTCGTAACTTCAGCATCGACGGTCCCTTGGGCGTCGTCTACCTTCCGCACGATCAAGGAAGGAGGTGAGTCATGCCCGAATGGAGGGAACCGCCGGACTGGGGCTTCCTGTGCTTCGTAGTGGAGCTACTCCAGCTGTATGTGCAGCTGGCCAGCGCAGGTCACACCTAGCCCGGCGGTAGCACGTCAGCGGGGCTGCGGGCTGGCCACGGTCGGCTCCAGCCCCGCTTTCACGATGTATCTACCCCACCCTAATGCATCCATAGATGCATTGGACGTGACACGACATTAGCGCCTCGCCAATTAGTTGGCGACTTAGTTGGCAATTAAGTGGTTCACTATTTCAGTGAACGACTGTGCACTCAAATTCCTTGCTAATACCCTCCGCCAAATGCTCACCAACTCGTCAGCCACCGGCTTTGCGGTAGCCGCGTCGGTCGGCGAGGGGCTTGGCGGCGGTGGCGCCGTACCAGCGGCGGGCCCCGTTCCGCGCTGGCGATGTGCACGTGGAGTCCGACCTTGACCGTCTCGTCGTGGCGACTGCGCGGACGATGGCCGGCTTGCCTCGACGACGCGGCTGCCGATTAGGACGTGCCGCGCTGGCAAACCTGCCCAGGCGCGCCCGAACTCGTCAGACCTGCGACGGTCGGCTCGCGCGCCCGGCACTCAGCGCAGTCCCGGCAGGAGACCAGGCCGCGACCACGGAGGCAGACCGGCTGATCCTCCTCAAGGGCGTGCCGGGCGACGGGGTGATCGCAGATCGGGCACAGCGGGGGTGCCGGTACGCGCCCGCGCTCCAACTGGGCCAGGGCGCGGGAGGAGTCCGGTAGGGGCGGTGGTTCACGATGTGGGCGCCAGCGCTGAAGTGGCTCTGTTCACGAGAAAGTCGTGCCCAGAGCCACCCCTGGCCTGCTGACGGCACGCCATAGACTCCGAACTCCCGTCATCGTTCCGCTACGGTACGGGCCAGTCCTCAGCGTTCCGGGCCAGATGGGATCTCGTTGGTGAACAGTGCTCACGGCGCCGCGCCTGATGTCTTCCGGTTGGTTGTGACGGGCGGCGGGACCGGGGGGCACACCTACCCCGCTCTGACCGCTGTCCGCACGCTCCAGGACCGGCTGGCCGTGTCCGGCCGGACGCTGGACACCCTGTGGATCGGGACGGAGGACGGGTTGGAGGCCCGGGTCGCGCCCGCCGAGGGGATCGCGTTCACCACGGTCGCCACGGGCAAGGTCCGGCGGTCGACGAATCCGCTGAAGATGCTGTCGGCCGCCAACGTGCGGGACATGGCGCGGGTGCCGCTGGGGGTGGTGCAGGCCCGCAAGGTGATCGCGGAGTTCCGGCCGGACGTGGTCCTGGCGACCGGCGGCTATGTGGCTGTTCCGGCCGGGCTCGCGGCTCATCTGTGCCGGCGGCCGCTGGTGCTGCACGAGCAGACGGTGCGGCTGGGGCTGGCCAACCGGCAGCTGGCCGGGTCGGCGACGCGGATCGCTGTCTCCTCGGAGTCGACGTTGGCGCTGCTGCCCGCGGAGGCGCGCTCCATCGGGGTCGTCACCGGGAACCCGGTACGGCCGCAGGTGCTGTGCGGGCAGGGGCTGAAGGCGATCGAGGCGCTGGGCCTGCGGGGCTTCGACAGCAGTCGGCCGACGGTGTACGTCACCGGGGGCGCCCAGGGCTCCCAGCAGATCAATCTGGTCGTGGCCGAGGTCCTGCCGTGGCTGCTGGAGCAGGCGAACGTGATCCATCAGTGCGGTCCCGACCACGTTGAGGCCCTGCGCCGGCGGGCCGCGGCGCTTCCGGCGGAGGGTGCGGGCCGCTACTACGTGAGCGGGTTCGTCGGCGCGGAGCTGCCTGATGTCCTGGCGCTCGCGGACGTGGTGGTCTCGCGCAGCGGGGCGGGCACGCTCGCCGAGCTGACCGCGCTGGGCAAGGCGGCAGTTTTCATCCCGCTGGCCACCTCGGCGGGCAACGAGCAGGCGCACAACGCGCGCCATTTGCAGGAGGCGGGGGCGGCCCTCGCGCTGGAGGGCGAGGTGACCGGCGCGCGGATGCGGGAGGCGTTGGGCCCGCTCCTGGCCGATGCCCACCTGCGGCAGGCGATGGCGGAGCGGGCCCGTGCGCACGGTCGCCCGGATGCAGCCGACCGGCTCGTGGACGTGATCCTGGAGGCCGCTGAGGGGGCTAGGGCAGGTGCCGGGCAGCACCGCGCTCGATGACCTCCACGCAGCTGCGGAACGCCGGGTAGGCGTCCTCCCACGGGTCGTGGACGTCTTCGCCGTCGAGGTACAGGCGCAGCTTCGGCGCGGCGTGTTCGTCGGCGATGGCCTGTAGTTCGTCGAGGACGGTGTGGTCCATGGCCACGATGGTGTCGGCCCACTCCAGCAGCCGGAAGTTGACCTTGACTGCGATGTGGTCCTCGATGTCGTAGCCGCGCTCGGCGGCGGCCCGGATCGCGTTGCTGTGGGGGCCCTTGCCCACGTGCCGGTAGCGCAGGCCTGCGGAGCGGACCACTACGTCGTCCCCGCCGTGCGCGGCCAGGACGGCGGCCGCGATCGGCGAGCGGATGTGGTTGCCGACGCAGACCAGCAGGATGCGCCGCCAGCGCGGATGACGTCCCACGCCCTGTCGGGCGGCGGTGGTGCTGGGTGGGTTCTGTTTGGTCAGGTCGCTCACGTGGTGCCTCCGGTGGGGTGGCAGGGAGCCGGGCCGTGGGCCAGCACCGTGACGTATTTGCTCAGGTAGACGTCCGGTTTCGCGGCGAGGCGGTCGTGGTCGACAGGGAGGTCGAACAGGCCGTTGAGGGTCTGCTGCACCAGGTCGGCACCGGCAGCCTCGCTGAGCGCGAAGCCGCCCGCGAACCGGGCGTTGATCTCGGTGATCACGACGCGGGGGCGGCCGCCGCTGGCGTCCGTGATGAAGCCCTGGACGTCGTTGGGCCCGACTGCGCCGACCGCGGCGAGTGTGGCCCTGACCAGCTGGACGGCTTCGTCGTCGTGGAAGGTGCGGGCGACCATCGACAGACCGCCCTTGACGATCAGCCGCTCCCGCAGCACCACCGAGGGGCGGCCCGAACGGTCTACGAGGCAGTCGGCGCTGAACTCCCGGCCGGTGACCGTCTCCTGGATGATCGGGTCGGCGACGAGGTCGCACAGCATCCGCGCCTGCTGGCGGGTGTCGCAGAACACGATGCCCTTGGCGCCCTGGCCGTGGCGCGGCTTGACCACCAGCGGCCCGTCAGGGGCCTGGTGGAGCGTCTCGGGCAGGAACGTCTTCGGCACGGGGATGCCGTGCTCGTGGAGCACCTCGTGGAAGAGCGCCTTGTCGATGGCTGCCCGCGCGGTCTCCAGGCCCGGGAGCCAGGTTCGTACGCCGAGGCGGGCCAGGTCCTCCTGGAGTGGGATGAGCGCGGGCAGCTCGTGCTCGACGATGGGGATCATGCCGTGCGGCTTCAGCTCGCGGCACAACGCGAGCAGATGCACGCCGTAGCGGGGGTCGTCGGCTCGTGCGGTGACGCGCGCGATGATGCCGGGTGCCAGCAGGCCGGGCGCGAGCGGGTCCGCGTCGACGCCGATGACCTCGTGGCCGCGCCGGAGAAGTTCCAGGGCCAGGTCGAGGCCGGGGGCGCCGCCCACGCCCGTGACGAGCAGACGGCGCGGCTGCATGCGCTGGCCGGTCACCGGGTGACCGCCGCTCGCAGCAGGTCCACGACCGCACGCACGTCCCGCTCGGTCATGTCCGGATGGAACGGCAGGCTCAAAATCTCCGCAGCCGTCTGCTCGGTCACCGGCAGCGGCCGGTGCCACGGCGCGAACGCGGACTGGACGTGGTTGGGCGGGTAGTGCACGCCGACCCCGATGCCCTGAGCTTGCAGGTCCGCGAAGACCTGATCCCGGTGCGGCACACGGACGACGCAGTTGAACGGCACAGTGCGCTCGATGTCGACGTCGACCAGGACCACGCCGTCGATCCCCGCGAGCGCGTCACGGTAGGTGCGCCACAACTGCGGCCGCGAGACCTCGATCTGGTCGAAGCGGGCGAGCTGGGCCCGGCCGATGGCCGCATTCAGCGCCGACATCGGGTAGCGCAGGCCGAAGCTGTCCACGCGGTAGGTCGTCGAGCGGATCCGGTCGGCCTGCGACTGACGGATGCCCAGCATCCGCAGCAGCCGCACCTGTTCCGCCTCCTCTGGGCTCCGGGGGACGATTCCGCCGCCCTGCCCGCAGGTGAGGTTTTTGATCGGTCCGAAGGAGAAGCAGGTCAGCGTGCCGTGCTCTGCGTGCGCGCTGACCTTGCGGTCGCCGTGCCAGGAGCCGAAGGCCTGCGCCGCGTCCTCGATGACCACGATGCCGCGCTCGGCGAGGACCGGCACCGCGGCCCCCAGGTCGACGGCCCGGCCGCCGTACAGCACGGGCATCACCGCGCGGGTGTCCGGAGTGAGCGCCTCAAGGACACTGCTGCCACTCAGGCAGAGCGTGGCCGGGTCGATCTCGGCGAAGCGGGGGCGGGCGCCGGCGGCCACGATCGCTTGGACGCTCGCGGCGAACGTCAGCGACGGCACCACGACCTCGTCGCCGTCGCCGATCCCGGCAGCCAGCAGCGCCAGGTGCAGCGCGGCAGTGCCAGACTCGACCGCCACCACATCGGGCACGTGAAGGTAGGCGGCGACCTCCCGCTCGAACGCCTCGGTGATTGGTCCGTGCCCGTACTGGCCTTGGTTGAGCGCCTCGACGAAGGCGTCAGCTTCCGATCCGTGCAGGTAGGGGCGCGCGTTGACCCGCACCGCGGCGGGGAGGGCCATCGAGGTCATCGTGCCACCCCCGCGAGAACCGGGGTGGTGGCCTGCTGCGGGATCACAACCGCCCGGTCGGACAGCGGCGCCCACCGGTCCGGGTGGCCGCGGTACCAGTCGGCGGTGACGGCAAGCTCTTCCATCAGGTCGCACTCCGGCCGGTAGCCGCACTCAGCACGGATCTTCGACCAGTCCATGGCGTAGCGGCGGTCGTTGGCCCGCCGGTCGGGCACGAAGGTCACCAGGTCCTGGTCGGCGCCGCAAACCTTCAGCAGCAGCTCGGTCAGCTGCACGGTGGTCAGGTCCGTTCCTCCGGCGATGTTGTAGATCTCGCCCGGCCGTCCATGGCGCATGACAGCGCTGATGCCCTGGCAGTTGTCCTTCACATGCAGCCAGTTGCGCACGTGCTCGCCTCGGCCATGCACGGTGACCGGCTTTCCGCGCAGCAGGCGGGTGATGAACCGCGGGATGAGTTTCTCGGGGTGCTGGTTGGGCCCGTAGTTGTTGGAGGAGCGGGTCACGCACACCGGCAGCCCGTAGGTGCGGTGGGCGCTCAGCGCTATCAGGTCGCTGGCAGCCTTGGAGGCCGCATACGGCACGGTGGGCAGCAGCGGGGCATCCTCGGTGGCCATCCCCTCCAGCAGCGGCCCGTAGACCTCGTCGGTGGAAACGTGCACGAACCGTTCGACCTGGTGCCGGGAGGCGGCGTTCACCAGGATCTGGGTGCCCAGCACGTTGGTCTCGACGAACAGCGGTTCGCCGACCAGGGAGCGGTCGACGTGGGATTCGGCCGCGAAGTGCACCACGTGGGTGTGTCCGTCCATGAGCCGGTCGACGAGCGCGGCATCCAGAATGCTCCCCTCGACGAACGTCAACCGCGGGTCCAGGAAGGCCTCGCCGAGGTTCTCGACGTGGTCCGCGTAGGTGAGGGCGTCCAGCACGGTGACCCGGGCGACGTCGTCAGCTTGCAGGAGCTCCTTCACATAGTGGGAGCCGATGAATCCGGCGCCACCGGTCACGAGCACAGTATTCATGGGCAGGTTCCCTTCCACGGGGTCAGATCAGGAGCCGGGGCACTGCCGAACCCACCGGTGCGCGAACATCCGCCGCGCCGGCGGCCGCCGGCCGTGCCGCTCCGAACGTGATGGCGATGACTGAAGGAAACTCCGCCGCCTGCGTTCGCACAGGCTCACGAAGGGGGCTCACAACGGGGAAAAAGCCCGGCCGCAGGCGGGCGCCTCCTACGCTCAAAAGGCCAACCCGCCCTGCGGGACGGCACATACGGCAGGGACTGTTCCCGAGGAGGCGTCCGTCATGGGAGTCAGCGTCCATCCGGCCAGGACCGCGAACGAGGAGTTGGCCCAGCTGATCGAGGCGTCCGGGATGAGCCATCACGCGCTGGCCCGCCGCGTCAACGTCCTGGCCGAACAGGCCGGGCTGGTCTTCTCCTACACCCATACGAGTGTCACGAACTGGACCCGTCGCGGCATGATCCCGCGCTCGCCGGTCCCCGCGTTCATCGCCCAGGCGCTGGCAGAGAGCTTAGGACGGCCGGTCGACCCGGCCGAGATCGGCATGCCCGCAATACGCGAGTCTCCCCAGCAGGTCGGTTTGGATTTCCCCCGGGACGCTCACGAGGCCGTCCGTACCGCCACGCGATTCTGGAGCACCATGCACCGCCGTACTTTCCTTACCGCACCCTTCGCCGTCGGCGTCTACAGCACACCGGTCACCCGGTGGCTTGCGGTGCCGGCAGACCCGGATGCAGCTCACCTTGGGCGCTACCGCGTGGGTCGCCAGGACCTTGATGCCCTGTGGGCGGCCGCCGCCGAAGCGCAGCGCTCGGACTCGAAGTACGGCGGCGGCACGGGCAGGGCTTCCAGCGTGACCACGTTCCTCAACGAGCGCGCGATCCCGCTCTTGCGCGGCGACTACCCCGATGCCGTGGGCAAGGAACTGTACGCAGGCACCGCCGAACTGGCGCGAGTCGCAGGTTGGAGTGCCCTCGACATGGGCCATCACTCCCTCGCTCAGAGGCATTTCATCCAGGCTCTGCGGATGGCGCGTGCCGGGGGAAGCCTTTCCGTGGGCTGCCACGTCCTCACCAACATGGCCCTGCAGAGCACCTTGCGCGGATATCCCGACGAGGCTGTGGACATGGCGCAGGGCGCCTACGATCGCGCTCGCCACCGGGCAGCTCCCCGCGTCCTGGCCTTCGCCAAACTCATCGAGGCCCGCGCGCACGCCCGTCTCGGCGACGCACGGTCCGCCGCCGGCGCGCTCGTCTCCTCCGAGCGCCTCCTGGAGCGGGCCGACGCCGAACCCGGTGATGAGCCCACATGGATCAGCTACTACACGCCGGCACGGATGGCAGCCGACGCCGTGGAGATCCACCGGGACCTGGGACTGCCCGCCGCCGCCCTGCGTTGGAACAACCGAGCGGAGCCCATGCCCGAGAGTGCCTTCACCCGTTCCGTCGGCCTGCGGATGACCGTCCTGGCCACCGCCCACCTCCAAGACCGCGACCTAGAGCAGGCCCTCGCCCACGGCCAGCGCGCTGTCACGATCCTCAGCCAGGTGCGCTCCACCCGCGCCACCGACTACCTCGCCGGCGTCGTACGCGACATGGCGCCCTGGCACCGTGATCCCCGCGTCGCCCATCTCTCCCACCTCGCACGCAAGGCCATCGCCTTCGGCAGGACCGGTGCCGTCGCCTGATCGCCTTTGTCAGAGCCTCTTTCTGAGCTCCAGCTCGTCATCAAGGTGATCGCCGTCCAGATGGTGATCAGGGCTGCAGCATGCTCGGTGAAATGGGCAGCGGAGGTGATCGGATGCGGTCGCCATGACGCCAGCGTCGCCGCATCCGGCCGGCAGGAAAGAGACACATCTCCGTGCCGGCGACGCGGATATCGCAGCGCAGACGGCGACGCGCGCCTTCGGCCTGGCAACCCGGCTCAACGCCCCGCGGTGCGTGACGATGGTCCGCGACCTCGAGCCAGTATTGGCTCCGTACGCACACGTCGCCGGCGTCGACGAACTCCTCGAGCGACTCCGCGCCGTCAGCTGAACTCGTTCAGGGTGGAACTGCGCCGGTCGATCAAAAGGGCGATGTCACTCATATGTTGACCGTAGGCCGGGCGTACTTGTGTAGCCGCTGACGCGACAGCGCCCTCCGTAGCAGCCCCTGATCGGGAAGAATTGGGCTACCACCAATATGGATCGGGGGACCGCGTGGCCGATCTGATCAAGGCGTCTCGCAGCCTGTATGTGATTCTGATCGTCGGGGCGTACGTTGTCCCAGCCGGAATCGTGATCGCCGGCGTCGTCCTCGTCGCACTCGGCGCAACGGGTGACACGCAGTTCACGCTTTTTGGGCAGAAGTTCCAGTCCACGAACGTGGGCATTGCGGCCATCTTCATCGGCGGCGTCGTTCTGGTTCTGTTGATTCGAGCCGCTCTCAAGTCACTCAACAGCACTGTGGCAGCTGAGGCTCCACGTCGGCCTGATCACTAGCCAACGCAGCCCTCTGGTGGGCAGGTCAGCGGTCGACGACGGATTTGGCAAGGTCGCGGTGGACGAGATCCACCGTGAGGCTCCGGTCGGAGTAGCGCTGGGCGAGATCCGCGACGCCCAACTCGGCCGCGCCTGCGGCGTCGCCGGTGAGACCGGATTGGAGGGCGAGGGCGAAGGTGGCGGCGCGGTGGCGGCCGCCGGCGCATCCGGCGGCGATCGTGAGGCTGGTGCTGGACGGTCCGGCGAGGAAGCCGTCGACGGCGGCGACCGTGGCGGCGAGCAGCTGCTTAATGCCGGGGGTGTTCATGACCGCGGCCCGTACCGGGGCGTCGTGGGCTGTCATGTAGCGCAGTTCGGGGCTGACGTGGGGGTCGCGGAAGTGTTTGTCCCTCCCATTTGGCCACGGCCAGCGTGGCGACTCCGTTGCCGACCGCGCTGGTCAGGGCACGGGCCTTGGACATGAAGCGGTCGATCCCGAAGATCAGTGCCTAACCGACACGCCCGGGCGAGTGCCCCGGCATCTGCCCCGCGCCCTGGATCAGGCACTCGATCAGGTAGTCGCCCGTGTCCTCGTCGTTGGTCACGCCGTGGGTCTCGCTGCGGAAGCCGGGGAAGCGGCGGTCGAAGGACTCCAGGGCGGTGAGATAGCGCAGCAGCGGGCCGTCGGGTGCGCCGATGGACTCGCCCGGCATCAGGACCGGGATGCCAGGCGGGGTGACCGTCACCATGGCGGCCGCCACCCGGCCCGCCGCCTCCGAGATCCGGACCCGCTCGGTGTCGCCCCGCACCAGCCGCTGGTAACAGTGCTGAGGTGGCGCCACGGGCTGCGGGAGCTGCTGGAAGGCCATGTCCAGAAGCTCCACCAGGCGCACCGAGCGCAGTTGCTCGTGCATCTCCTGGCACAGCCCGCGCAGGGTCAGGCCCGCGTACCGGCGGGGATGCGCGGCGACAGACTCCGGCAGGACCCGCTGCAGGGGGGCGTCGGCGTCGTAGAGGGCCTTGAAATCCGTCAGGGCGTCCAGCAGGGTGCCCCACTTGCCCTTGGTGATGCCCATGGAGAACAGGATCAGCGTGGTGTAACTGTCGGTCTTCTCCACCAAAATCTTCCGGGTTGCCAGATAGGCGGTGAGCACCCGGGCCGGGATGCCCTCCTCGGCCATCTCGCCGGTGGCGCTGATCCCCGGACAGGTCAGCGTGACCTTGACGGGGTCCAACATGCAGTAGCCCTCGGTCAGTCCGGGGAAACCGTGCCAGTCGGCGCCGGGCTCCAGCAGCCAGCAGGACTGGTCGGTGCGCAGCAGCTCCGGAGGGGCTTCCTCGAACGGCAGCCGTTCGCCGGTCGCCGGGTCGGTGACCGTGTCCGGCTGCCACACCCCGAAGAACCACGATGGCCGGTCCCCGGCACTCTCGATCCGCCGTCGCAGGCGCACCATCTCCTGACGGAAACGGATCGCCTCGGTGACCGCCTCGTCGATCAGCCACTCGCCCTGCGGGCCGTCCATCATCGCTGTTGCCACGTCGAGCGAGGCGATCATCGGGTAGAGGGGCGAGGTGGTGCCGTGCATCATCAGCGCCTCGTTGAACCGGTCATGGTCCACCGGTGCCCGCGGTGCGGATCGCATGTGCACCATCGCGCTCTGCGACAGTGCCGCCAGCAGCTTGTGCGTGGACTGGGTAGCGAACACGGTCGGGCGGTCCGGGCCGGGGAAGGCATCCTCGTCCACCGACATGCCGTAACGGCTGGCATAGAGCGGGTGGAAACGGGCGTACGCGAACCACGCCTCGTCGAAGTGCACCCGGGGCGTACTGGCGGCGAACGCGCGAGCGGTGGCTACGGCGTCGTAACTGAGGCCGTCATAGGTGGAGTTGGTGAACACCGCGTACTGCGGGTGCGGGGACACCGCGCCCTCGGTGAGCGGATGCGCGGCGATCCGGGCCGCCACCGCGTCCGCGGCGATCTCGGCCGGGGGCAGCGGTCCCGCCAGGCCGTAGCCGTTACGGGTGGGGACCAGGTAGACCGGCCGGGCACCCGAGACGACCAGGCCGTGCAGCACGGACTTGTGGCAGTTGCGGTCCACCAGCGCGATCTCGTCGCGGATGACGCTGAAATGGCCTACCAGGCGATTGCACGTCGAGTCGCCGTGCAGCACGAAGTAGGTGAGTTCGGAGCCGAACACACGGGCCGCGTTGCGCTCCGCCTCGCCGATCGGGCCGGTGTGCTCGAACAGCGAGCCCAGTTCCTCGACCGAGATCGACAGGTCGCTGCGCAGCAGTCGCTCCCCGAAGTAGTCGTGGAAGGCGCGTCCCGCCGGCGACTTGAGGAAGGCGACACCGCCGGAGTGGGCCGGGGTGTGCCAGGAATATTCGTGGGCGTCGTCGAAGCGGCGCAGTGCCCGGAAGAACGGCGGCAGCACGGATTCCCGGTAGGCGTGGGCGGCGGTGGTGATGCGGCCCGCGATGAAGCCCGGGGTGTCCTCCAGCGGCCAGACGTAGCCCACAACCGACTCGGACACCCACAGCGGCAGGTCCCCCAGGCCCTCGTCGGCCATGACCAAGAAGACCGGCAGGTCCCGGAATCGGCGGCCGATCCGGCGCAGCACAGCGCTGCCGCCCGGGGTCCCGTCGAGGGTGCTGCTAGGCCAGGCGAGTGTGCCTCCCGGCGCGGCGAGCGCGGCGCCGGGCCCGTCACCGGCTGCCCTGGGAAGGTCCCAGGCCACCAGCGCCGCCGCGAGACCAGCCTCGGTGCGCAGTACTGCGTCCGCGTCCTCCACCGTTACCGCCCACCGGACTTCGAAGCCGACCGCCTCGATCGCGTCCCGGATCTTCCGGAACTGCTGGGGCCCGGCGCCCTCGCCCCGAGGGTGTTCCGGTACCGCGACCAGGATCCTGCTGTCAGCCATGCCCTCTCCCGCCCTCCACAGCGGCGCCCCTGCCGCCCCGGTCAGTGTCCTGGCGGCCCATCGGGCAGAACGGCGGCCAGGACGGCAAACCACCGCTATGACGGAAACCGCCGTCCCGACGTTGACTTACGCAACACGCCTAGAGAGGCCTTTTTTGCCGGCCCACGGGCCATCGCAGGGACACGCCGAGTCCACTTGGTCACGGCCGATGAGAGGGCCCGGGCCTGCCCGTGCGCTGCGACCGGGCCCGACCGTTCGGCCCGGCCATCGATTGGCCCTGGCCATGGCGCCGAAGCGTCACCTCGGGGCGGTGTCGACGGCCGTGATCAAGATTGGTCCGCCAGCGCCCAGCAGCGCAGCCGCCGCAACTCCGGGCTGTGGTCGTGGAGCCACCAACGGTGAAGCCTTCCGGGAGCGACCATGGCTGACACGATGGATCAGTCGCCTGGCCACTCGATCGCCTCCCGGGTCGGCCTCACTCATCCGCCCTAGACCAGCGCGCGACGGGCCCCGGGGGATGCTCGGCTGGTGCTCGTCCGATTTCACACTCACGCACGGGAGTCCGCTGTGGCGATCATCACCGTATTCGACATGCCTGGCATGACGCAGGCCATGTACGAGCAGGGCACCAACCACATCACCGGCGGGCGCGGGGGCGTCAAGAAGGCGTCCGACTGGCCCGTCCCGGGCCTCATCTCACACGCCGCCGGCCCCACGCCGAACGGCTGGGTGGTGGTGGACGTCTGGGAGTCGGAGGACGCCTTCCAAAAGTTCGGGGAGGTCCTCATGCCGATGCTCAAGGAGATCGGCGCCCCGGACGTTCAGCCGAAGATCTATCCCGCGTTCAACGTCGTGACCTCCTGACCACGCCCCCGGCACCGTCGGTGCGGACGAGATCACCCGCACAAGGCTGGAAGGGCCGCGCCCGGGGCCGGCTGGAGGTTCACGAAGACCAGAAGGCGTCCTCAGCCTTCTCGTCGCCCTGGAACTCGCGAAACTCCACGGCCTTGCCGGCGACGACGCGCCAGACGTGGACCTCCGGGGAGGACCAGGACTTGCCGTGCCGCTCGGCCGACACCTCACTGAGGACCACGACCCGCTCCCCATCGGCGAGGATCTCGTCGGCCGGGACCTTGAGGGTCCCGCCGGAAAGGTCCATGCACAGGCCGAAGAACTTCAAGACGCCGTCGGGGCCGTGGTAGTCGCCGGACAGCGGGCTGTGCCCGGGGACGTGCCACGTGATGTCGGGGTCGAAGAGCTCAAGGACAGCGGGGATGTCGCCTTCGGCGAAGGCACGGTACCCCCGTCCGATCAGTTCAGCATTCGAGTTCGTCATGGTGGTTCCTTTGATCGCTTCCCCCCTGCGACTGGGCACTCCTGGCTCGGCCGGTGCGAGGAGAGGAGCGCGGCGATGAGCTCTCGTCGGCTGCGGACGCCGAACCGGGCGAAGACGGCTGTCAGGTGCTCCT
>NZ_JBIAUY010000036.1:0-27493 GCF_042893475.1 Streptomyces sp. NPDC001604
CGTGTGCTGCTCGACGATGGCTTCGACGCGTTCGTCGAGGTGTCCACGCATCCGGTGCTGACCGGGCCGGTGGCGGAGACGGCTGAGGACGCCGGCATCCCGGGTGTCCTGACGGTCGGCACGCTGGAGCGTGACAACGGCGGTGCGGCCCGTCTGGTGCGCTCCTTCGCCCAGGCGTATGTCGGCGGGCTCCCCGTCGACTGGACGACCGTCCTGCCGGCCGCGCACACCGTGGAACTGCCCACGTACGCCTTCCAGCACCAGCCGTTCTGGCTTCAGCCCAAGTCGACGGACCTGCCGGTCGCCGACGGCGGCGGCGTGGCGAGCGCGGCTGAAGCCCGGTTCTGGGCCGTCGTCGAGGGCGGCGACCTGACCGGCCTCGCCGACACCCTCGCCATCGAGGACGCGGAACAGCTCAGCGCCGTACTGCCCGCTCTGGCGTCCTGGCGCCGCCGTGAGCAGGACCGTTCCTCGACCGCGCAGTGGCGCTACCGCGTCACCTGGACGCCGGTCGCCGAGCCGTCCTCGATCGCGCCCTCAGGCCGCTGGCTGCTCGCCGTCCCGACCGGACTCCTCGACGACGAGTTCACCCGGAGCTGCGCCGCCGCGCTGACCGACCGAGGCGTGGACGTCGTGGTCCTGGAGACCGAGCCGTCGGCCGACCGCAGCCGGATCGCGGCCCGGCTCCGCGACGCGGCGGACGGCAGCGCGCTCACCGGTGTGCTCTCGCTCCTCGCCCTGGACGAGACGCCCGTGCCCGCGCACCCCGAGGTTCCGGCCGGCCTGGCCGCCACCCTCACGCTGGTGCAGGCGCTCGGCGACTCCGAGATCGGCGCCCCGCTGTGGACGGTCACCTCCGGCGCGGTCGCGGTGGGCCCCGGCGAGGTCCTCACCAGCCCGGCCCAGGCACAGACCTGGGGCCTCGGCAGGGTCGTCGCCCTGGAGACCCCCGAACTGTGGGGCGGACTGATCGACCTCCCCGGCACGCTCGACCCCAAAGCCGGCGCCCGGCTGACCGCCGTGCTGGCCGGCTGCGGCGAGGACCAGACCGCCATCCGCACGGCGGGCATCTTCGGCGCCCGGCTCACCCGAGCCGCGCAGCCGAACGGCGAAGCCGACGCGTGGAGCACCGACGGCACGGCACTCGTCACCGGCGGCACCGGAGCCCTGGGCGGCCGGCTGGCCCGATGGCTGACGGAACGCGGCGTGCCGCGCCTCGTGCTGACCAGCCGTTCGGGACCGTCCGCCGAAAGCATCGCGGCCACGGCCGCAGCGCTGGCGGGCAGCGGAGCCCGGGTCGACGTGGTGGCCTGCGACGTGAGCGCCCGGGCGGATCTCGCCGGGCTGCTGGAGTGGACGGACCGCAGTGGCCCGGCGCTCTCCGCCGTCGTCCACACGGCGGGTCTCGGCCAGGCCACGCTCACCGCGCAGACCGACGTGGCCGAGACGGCGGACGTACTCGCCGCCAAGGCCACCGGCGCTGCCCTGCTCGACGAGCTGACCCGGGACCTGGACCTGGACGCGTTCGTGCTGTTCTCCTCCATCTCGGCCACCTGGGGCAGCGGCCTCCAGCCCTCCTACGCCGCCGCCAACACGTATCTGGACGCGCTGGCCACGCGCCGCCTGTCCGAAGGCCTGCCGGCGACCAGCATCGCCTGGGGCCCGTGGGGCGGCGGCGGCATGACCGACCCGGCCGGTGCGACGCAGATGGAGCGGCGCGGACTGATGATCATGGACCCCGACCGCGCTGTCCGCGCGTTCGGGCAGATCCTGGACCGCCGTGAGGGTCTCGTCACGGTCGCCGACGTGGACTGGGCGCGGTTCGCCCAGCCCTTCACGCTGCGCCGCCCGAGCCCCCTGATCGCCGACCTCCCCGAGGTCCGCCAGGCCCTCACCGAAGGCCGGGCCACCGACGACACCCCGCTCGACTCCGACGGGGGCGCGGAACTGCGCCGCCGTCTGGAGGGCCTGCCGAGGGCCGAGCAGAACCGGACGCTGGTCACGCTGGTCCAGGCCACGGCGGCGGCGGTGCTCGACTACGCCTCGCCCGACGACGTGGACGCCGCGCGCGCCTTCAGCGACCTGGGCTTCGACTCGCTGACGTCGGTCGAACTGCGCAACCGGCTGAGCGCGGCCACCGGTCTGCGGCTCCCGGCCACGCTGCTGTTCGACTGCCCCACCCCGACCGTCCTCGCGGAGTACCTGCGCGGCGAAATGGTCAAGGACGGCGGCACACAACTGACGCTGGTTCAGGAAGTCGACCGGCTCGGCTCGCTGCTGACCGGAGCCGACCCGTCCGACGAGAACACCTACCAGCTCATCACGGACCGTCTACAGGGCTTGCTCAGCCAGTGGGACAAGGCCGCAGGCCGTACCGACCGGGAAGAGGTCACCGCGCGGATCAGCTCCGCGTCGGACGACGAGATCTTCGACTTCATTCACAAGGAACTGGGCCGGTAGCGGCCGGCCGGGTCCACCCCGGCGCTGTCGTGCGCAAAGACGTGAGATGACTCAGATGGGGCGAGTGAGGTTCAGTGGCTGAGGAAGAGAAGCTTCGGGATTACCTGAGGTGGGCGACCGCCAACCTGCACGAGACGCGCGAGCGTCTGCGGGAGGTCGAGAGCCGCAACCACGAGCCGATCGCGATCGTAGGGCTGGGCTGCCGCTACCCCGGCGGCGCCCAGACCCCGGACGACTTCTGGCGGCTGCTGTCCTCCGGTGGCGACGCCATCGCCGGCTTCCCGGCCGACCGGGGCTGGGACATCGAGGAGCTCTACGAGCAGGACCCCGACGGCACCTCACACGTCCGCGAGGCCGGGTTCGTCCAGGACGGCGCCGGCTTCGACGCCGGGTTCTTCGGGATCAGCCCCCGCGAGGCCCTCGCCATGGACCCGCAGCAGCGGCTCCTCCTGGAGGTCTCCTGGGAGGCACTGGAGCGGGCCGGCATCGACCCGCTGTCCCTGCGCGGCAGCCGCACCGGCGTGTTCGCCGGCGCCTCCCTGTCCGGCTACGGCTTCGGCGCGGGCTCGGACGACGACATGGACGTCCACCTGATGACCGGCACGTCCACCAGCATCATCTCGGGCCGCGTCTCCTACGTCATGGGCCTCGAAGGCCCCGCCGTCACAGTCGACACGGCCTGCTCCTCCTCCCTGGTGGCGCTGCACCTTGCCGTGCAGGCCGTGCGGTCCGGCGAATGCTCGCTGGCGCTGGCCGGCGGCGTGACCGTCACCACCACGCCGATCATCTTCACCCAGTTCTCCCACCAGCTCGGGCTGGCCAGGGACGGGCGCTGCAAGTCGTTCTCGTCCTCGGCCGACGGCATGGGCGTCTCCGAGGGCGCGGGCATGGTGGTCGTGGAGCGTCTGTCGGACGCCCTGCGCAACGGCCACCGGGTCCTCGCGGTGGTCCGTGGTTCAGCGGTGAACCAGGACGGCGCCTCGAACGGCCTGACCGCGCCCAACGGCCCCTCCCAGCAGCGCGTCATCCGCGCCGCCCTGGAGAACGCCCGCCTGTCGGTTGCCGACGTCGACGTGGTCGAGGCGCACGGCACCGGCACCCCGCTCGGTGACCCGATCGAGGCGCAGGCCCTGCTGGCCACCTACGGCCAGGAGCGGATGGGCGGCCGTGCGCTGTGGCTGGGCTCGGTGAAGTCGAACATCGGGCACACCCAGGCCGCGGCGGGTGTGGCCGGGGTCATCAAGATGGTGCTGGCGCTCCAGCACGGCGAGTTGCCGCCCACGCTGCACGCCGACGAGCCGTCGCCGCACATCGACTGGTCGGCGGGCGAGGTCTCTCTCCTGACCGAGCCGGTGGAGTGGTCTGCCGGTGAGCGGGTGCGCCGTGCGGGCGTGTCCTCGTTCGGTATCAGCGGCACCAACGCCCACGTCATCTTGGAGGAGGCGCCTGCCGTCGAGCCCGCTGCCGAGCCGTCCGGTGAGGTCGAGCCGGTGGTGTCGGGTGCGGGTGCGGGTGCGGGTGCGGGTGCGGGGGCCGGTGCTGGTGTGTGGCTGGTGTCGGCTCGTTCGGCCGAGGCGTTGTCGGCGCAGGCGGGCCGGTTGCGTGAGTGGGTGACCGACCGGCCCGAGCTGGAACCAGCTGATGTGGCGTGGTCGTTGGCGGCGTCGCGGTCGGTGTTCGAGCACCGGGCTGTGGTGCTGGGCGGCGGGCGTGCGGAGTTGGTGGCCGGTCTGGAGTCCGTGGCGGCTGGGGTGTCGTCGGGTTCTGTGGTGTCGGGTGTTGCGCGGTCGGATGTGCGGGTGGGGCTCGTCTTCGCGGGTCAGGGCTCGCAGTGGCTGGGGATGGGGCGGGGGTTGTACGAGGGCAGTGCGGTGTTCGCGCGGGTCTTCGACGAGGTGACGGGGCTGCTGGAGCTGGAACTCGGCGTCAGCGTGCGGGATGTGGTGCTGGGGGCTGAGGGCGTCGACGAGAGTCTGGTGAACCAGACGCTCTACGCCCAGACGGGGTTGTTCGCCTTCGAGGTGGCGTTGGCGGAGGTGCTGCGGGGTGTGGGTGTGGTGGCCGACGCGGTGGTCGGTCACTCGGTGGGTGAGGTGGCGGCCGCGTATGTGGCCGGAGTGTTGACGTTGCCGGATGCCTGCCGCTTGGTGGCTGCGCGTGCGCGGTTGATGCAGGGGTTGCCGTCGGGTGGTGCGATGGCGGCGGTCAACGCGTCGGAGGCGGATGTCGTCGCTTCGATGGCTGGCGTCGAGGGTGTTGAGATCGCGGCCGTCAATGGTCCGGACTCGGTGGTCGTGTCGGGTGACGCGGACGCGGTTGCCCAGGTTGCGGAGTACTGGCGTGAGCAGGGACGCCGTGTGCGGGAGTTGCGTGTCTCGCATGCCTTCCACTCCCCGGCCATGGACCCGGTGACTGGCGAACTTGAGCGGGTTGCTTCGGAGTTGGAGTACCACCGTCCGAACGTGCTGTGGGCGGGTGCGCTGACGGGTGAGCTGGTGTCGGAGTGCGAGGCGGGGTACTGGCCCGCGCAGACGCGTCAGGCGGTCCGTTTCGCTGATGCGCTGTCCACGCTGGCCGCGCAGGGCATCACTTTGTTCGTCGAGATTGGCCCGGACGGCTCTCTCTCCGCGCTCGGCCGCGATGCCGTGGGCTCGGTCGGTGTGGAGGATGCCGTGTTCGTGCCGCTGCAGCGGCGTACGGACGAGGGTGTGACCGGGTTCGTGACCGGTCTGGCGCGGGCTTTCGTGCACGGCGCGTCCGTTGACTGGACGGCGGTTCTGCCGTCTGCGAGCCGCGTCGAGTTGCCGACGTACGCCTTCCGGCACGAGCGGTACTGGGTGCAGGGCACCCTCGGCGTCTCCTCGGCCACGCCCACCTCGCTGCTCGGAGGAGACGGTGTCGGCACAGCCGCCGAGGGCCGCTTCTGGACCGCCGTCGAGGGCGGTGACCTGGCCTACATCACCACCGCCCTGGCCATTGACGGCACCCGTCCCTTCAGCGAGATCCTCCCCGCGCTCGCCGCATGGCGCCGCCTGGAGCAGGACCGTACGGTGACGGCGGGTTGGCGCTACCGGGCCGTCTGGGCTCCCGTCCCCGAGCCGGACGCGCGGGTCCTGTCGGGGACGTGGCTGGTGGTGGTTCCGGAGGGTTCTGCCGGGGCGGACACGGCGCGGGGTTGTGTGGCGGCGTTGGAGGCGCGTGGCGCTGAGGTGGTCGTGGTCGAGGCCGGCTCTGTGGAGCGGTCCGAGCTGGCGGCGTCGATCAGTGCTGATGTCTCCGGTGTGCTGTCGCTGCTGGCCCTGGACGAGGCTCCGCTGCCGGATCATCAGGCCGTGCCCGGTGGTCTGGCCGGGACCCTGGCGCTCGTTCAGGCCCTCGGGGATGCGGGTGTGGCTGCGCCGCTGTGGGTGGCTACGCAGCGCGCGGTCGCGGCGGGGCCGAGCGAAGCGCTCAGGGCTCCGGTGCAGGCACAGGTGTGGGGTCTGGGCCGGGTCGTCGCGATGGAGTACCCCGAGCGTTGGGGCGGCCTGGTCGATCTGCCGGACGTCGTGGACGCGCGGGCCGGTGCACGGCTGGCCTCGGTGCTGGCCGGCTGCGGTGAGGACGAGGTGGCGATCCGGGCGGCCGGGGTCCTGGGCCGTCGTCTCGTCCACGCGGCACGGCCTCGCGAGACGGAGACGCCGTGGTCGCCGAGCGGCACCACGCTGATCACCGGCGGTACCGGTGCGATCGCGGGGCATGTGGCGCGGTGGCTGGCGGGGCGTGGGGCACCGCGGCTGGTGCTGACCAGCCGGTCGGGTCCTGCCGCGCGGGGTGCTGCCGCGTTGGCGGCGGAGCTGGCCGAGGCCGGTTCCGCTGTGGATGTCGTGTCCTGTGATGTGAGCGACCGTGCGGCGCTGGCCGGGCTCCTGGAGAGGGCTCCCGCGCTGTCGGCGGTGATGCACACGGCGGGCGTGCTGGACGACGGTGTGATCGACCGCCTCTCGGCCGAACGGCTGGAGTCGGTGCTGGCGGCGAAGGCCACCAGCGCCGCGTATCTGGACGAGCTGACCGAGGGCCTCGACCTGGACGCGTTCGTCCTGTTCTCCTCCTCCTCGGCGTCCCTGGGTGCGGCGGGCCAGGGCAACTACGCGGCGGCGAACGCCTACCTGGACGCGCTGGCGGAGAACCGCCGCTCCCGTGGCCTGCCCGGACTGTCCGTGGCCTGGGGCGCCTGGGCGGGCGCCGGACTCGCCGCGGCGAGCGAGGCCGTCCGGCACCGTACGGCCCAGGGCCCGATGCCTGCGATGGACCCGCGGCTCGCCGTGCGGGCGCTCGGCGAGGCCCTGGACGGCCCCGATCCCGCGCTGACCGTGATGGACGTGGACTGGGGCCAACTGGCCACCGCTCCCGGTATCAGTGACCTGCCCTTGGTGCGCGACCTGCCCGAGATCAGGCAGCTCGCCGCTACTGGCCCGAGCACCGCAACCGTGCTGCGCGGCGACGGCGAACTGGCCCGCCGACTGGCCGGGCTGAGCCGAGCCGAGCAGGACCGTACGCTCACCGAGATCGTCCGGGGCGAGGCGGCTCGCGTACTCGGCTACCCCTCGGCGGACGCGGTCGAGGCCGGCCGTGCCTTCACCGACCTCGGCTTCGACTCGCTGACCGCCGTCGAACTGCGCAACGGGCTCAACGCGGCGACCGGACTGCGGCTGTCGTCCACGCTGGTCTTCGACTACCCGACCCCGTCCGTGCTGGCGGCGCACCTGCGCTCCGAACTGGCGGGCGAACTCACCTCGGGCACGGCAGCCCCGGCGGCGACCACCGTCCAGATCGACCCCGGCGAGCCCCTGGCCATCGTCGGCATGGCCTGCCGCTACCCGGGCGGCGTGATGAGCCCCGAAGCGTTCTGGGAGCTGCTGGCCTCCGGCGGCGACGCCGTGGGCGGGGTGCCGCAGGACCGGGGCTGGGACCTGGAGGCGCTCTTCGACCCGGACCCGGACCAGGCCGGCACCTCGTACACCCGGCAGGGCGGATTCCTCACGGGCGCAGGCGACTTCGACGCCGGATTCTTCGGCATCAGCCCCCGCGAGGCCACCGCGACCGACCCACAGCAGCGGCTGCTGCTCGAAGTCGCGTGGGAGGCGCTGGAGCGGGCCGGTATCGACCCGCTGTCGCTGCGCGGCTCGACGACCGGCGTCTTCGCCGGCGGCTACGGCTCCGGGTACGGCATGACCGTCGCCCTCACCGGCGACGGCGCCTCAGGTCTCGAAGGCCACCTCATGACCGGCAACGCCACCAGCGTGCTGTCCGGCCGAGTCGCCTACTCGCTGGGCCTTGAGGGCCCCGCCGTCACGGTGGACACCGCCTGCTCCTCGTCCCTGGTCGCCCTGCACTTCGCGGCCCAGGCCGTGCGCTCCGGCGAGTGCTCGCTCGCGCTGGTCGGTGGCGTGACGATCATGGCCACGCCGTGGGAGATGGTCGGCTTCTCCCGGCAGCGCGGTCTCGCCGAGGACGGGCGCTGCAAGGCGTTCTCCGCCGACGCGGACGGCATGGGCATGGCCGAGGGCGCGGGCATGCTGGTGGTGGAGCGGCTGTCCGACGCCCAGCGCAACGGGCACCGGGTGCTGGCCGTGGTGCGTGGCAGCGCGGTGAACCAGGACGGCGCGTCGAACGGTCTGACGGCTCCGAACGGTCCCTCGCAGCAGCGGGTGATCCGCGCCGCGCTGGCCAGTGCTCAGCTTTCGGTCGCCGACATCGATGTGGTCGAGGCGCACGGTACCGGGACGACGTTGGGCGACCCGATCGAGGCGCAGGCGCTGCTGGCGACGTACGGCCAGGAGCGGGCGGACGGTCGTGCGCTGCTGCTGGGCTCGGTGAAGTCGAACATCGGGCACACGCAGGCTGCAGCCGGTGTGGCCGGGATCATGAAGATGGTGCTGGCGCTGCAGCACGAGCGTCTGCCTCGGACGCTGCACGCCGATGAGCCGTCGCCGCATGTGGACTGGTCGGCGGGTGAGGTGGCGCTGCTGACCGAGGCGGTGGAGTGGCCTGCCGGTGAGCGGGTGCGTCGTGCGGGTGTGTCTTCATTCGGGATCAGTGGCACGAACGCCCACGTGATCATCGAGGAGGCGCCTGCGGTCGAGCCCGTTGAGCTGTCCGGTGGGGTTGAGCCGGTGGTGTCGGGTGCGGGTACTGGTGTGTGGCTGGTGTCGGGGCGTTCGGCTGCTGGTCTCGCGGGTCAGGCGGGTCGGTTGCGGGAGTGGGTGACGGCTCGGCCCGAGCTGGAGCCGGCCGATGTGGCCTGGTCGTTGGCGGCGACGCGGTCGGTGTTCGAGCACCGGGCTGTGGTGCTGGGCGACGGGCGTGCCGAGTTGGTGGCTGGTCTGGAGTCTTTGGCGGCCGGGGTGTCGTCGGGTGCGGTGGTGTCGGGTGTTGCGCCTTCTGATGTGCGGGTGGGGCTCGTGTTCGCGGGTCAGGGTTCGCAGTGGCTGGGGATGGGGCGGGGTCTGTACGAGGGCAGTGCGGTGTTCGCGCGGGTCTTCGATCAGGTGTCGGGGCTGCTGGAGCTGGAGTTGGGCGTCAGTGTCCGGGACGTGGTGCTGGGGGCTGAGGGCGTCGACGAGGGGTTGGTGAACCAGACGCTCTACGCCCAGACGGGGTTGTTCGCCTTCGAGGTGGCTCTCGCCGAACTGTTGGCGGCGAGTGGGCTGGCCGCTGATGCGGTGGTGGGTCATTCGGTGGGTGAGGTCGCGGCTGCGTATGTGGCGGGTGTGTTGACGTTGCCGGATGCGTGCCGTCTGGTGGCTGCGCGTGCGCGGTTGATGCAGGGGTTGCCGTCGGGTGGTGCGATGGCGGCGGTCAACGCGTCCGAGGCGGATGTCGTCGCCTCGATGGCCGAGGGTGTCTCGATCGCGGCCGTCAACGGCCCGGACTCGGTGGTCGTGTCGGGTGACGCGGATGCGGTCGCCCAGGTTGCGGAGTACTGGCGTGAGCAGGGTCGTCGGGTGCGGGAGTTGCGTGTCTCGCACGCCTTCCACTCCCCGGCCATGGACCCGGTGACTGGCGAACTTGAGCGCGTTGCCTCGGAGTTGGAGTACCACCGTCCGAACGTGCTCTGGGCGGGTGCCCTGATGGGTGAGCTGGTGTCGGAGTGCGAGGCGGGGTACTGGCCCGCGCAGACGCGTCAGGCGGTCCGTTTCGCTGATGCGCTGTCCACGCTGGCCGCGCAGGGCATCACCCTGTTCATCGAGGTGGGCCCGGACGGCTCTCTCTCCGCGCTCGGCCGCGACGCCGTGGCCTCGGCCGGTGTGGAGGATGCCGTGTTCGTGCCGCTGCAGCGGCGTACGGACGAGGGTGTGACCGGGTTCGTGACCGGCCTGGCACGGGCCTTCGTGCACGGCGCGTCCGTCGACTGGACGGCGGTTCTGCCGTCTGCGAACCGCGTCGACTTGCCGACGTATGCGTTCCGTCATGAGCGGTACTGGCCGGAGGGCGTGCTGAGCCTGCCGTCGGGTGCTGGTCTTCCTAGCGGGGCTGTGGGGACTGAGGCCGAGGCGCGGTTCTGGGCGGCGGTGGAGGGCGGCGATGTGAGTCGGCTGGCGGAGACGCTGGCTGTCGATGGTGGTCTGCCGTTCCGTGAGGTTTTGCCGGCGTTGGCGTCGTGGCGTCGGCGGGAGTTGGACCGGTCGGTGACGGCGGGTTGGCGTTACCGGGCGTCGTGGGTGCCGGTGGGCGAGCCGGACGCGGGGGTGTTGTCGGGGACGTGGCTGGTGGTGGTTCCCGCCGGACCGGCTGCCGTTGACGTGCGTTCTGCGTGTGTGGCGGCGTTGGAGGCGCGTGGCGCCGAGGTGGTCGTGGTCGAGGCCGGCTCTGTGGAGCGGTCCGAGCTGGCGGCGCTGATGAGTGCTGATGTGTCCGGTGTGCTGTCGCTGCTGGCCCTGGACGAGACTCCGCTGCCGGGTCACCCGGCGGTGACCGGTGGCCTGGCCGCGACTCTGGCTCTGGTCCAGGCCCTCGGGGATGCGGGTGTGGTCGCGCCGTTGTGGGTGGCGACGCGGGGTGCGGTCGCGGCGGGGCCGGGTGAGGTGCTGACGGCTCCGGTGCAGGCGCAGGTGTGGGGTCTGGGCCGGGTCGTCGCGATGGAGCATCCGGACCGTTGGGGTGGTCTGGTCGATCTGCCGGAGGTCGTGGACGAGCGGGTGGGCGCGCGGCTGGCGTCGGTGCTGGCGGGGTGTGGTGAGGATCAGGTGGCGATCCGTGCGGCCGGTGTCCTGGGCCGTCGTCTCGTCCATGCGCCGCAGCCCCGCGACGTGGCGGAGCCCTGGACACCGAGTGGCACCACCCTGATCACCGGTGGTACCGGTGCGATCGCCGGGCATGTCGCCCGCTGGCTGGCCGGCCGCGAGGCACCGCGCCTGATGCTCACCAGCCGTTCGGGTCCGTCCGCGCAGGGTGCTGCCGTGCTGGCGGCGGAGCTGGCCGAGGCCGGGTCCGCTGTGGATGTCGTGTCATGTGATGTGAGTGACCGTGCGGCGTTGGCCGGTCTGCTGGAGTCGGCGGGTTCTGACCTGTCGGCGGTGATGCACACGGCGGGTGTGTTGGACGACGGTGTGGTCGACCGGTTCACCGCCGGGCGGCTGGAGTCGGTGCTGGCGGCGAAGGCCGTGAGCGCGGCTCTGCTGGACGAGCTGACCGAGGGCCTCGAACTGGAGGCGTTCGTCCTCTTCTCTTCTTCCGCGGCGACCCTGGGTGCGGCGGGTCAGGGCAACTACGCGGCGGCGAACGCCTACTTGGACGCGCTGGCGGAGAACCGTCGTTCCCGTGGCCTGGCCGGGCTGTCCGTGGCCTGGGGCGCCTGGGCCGGGGGCGGACTCGCCGGGTCGAGTGACGCGGTGCGGGTTCGGGTCAAGCGTGGTGCGATGCCGGCGATGGACCCGTCGCTGGCGGTGCGTGCGCTCGGTGAGGCTCTGGAGGGACCCGATTCTGCTCTGACCGTGATGGATGTGGACTGGTCCCAGTTGGCTTCCTCGCCCGAGGCCGCGCACATACGTGAGCTGCCGCTGGTGCGGGACCTCCCGGAGATCCGGAGCCTGGTGGCGGCTGGTCCGGCTTCCGGCGCCGTGGTGGACGAAGGCGAGCTGGTCGGGCGGTTGCGGGGCCTGGGCCGGGCCGAGGAGCAGATCCGTCTCTTGACCGAGGTGGTCCGGACCGAGGCGGCGGCCGTGCTCGGCCACGCTTCGGCGGAGGCCGTACAGGAGCGGCAGAACTTCAAGGACCTGGGCTTCGACTCGCTGACCTCGGTGGAACTGCGCAACCGGCTGGGCGCGGTCACCGGGCTGCGATTGCCCGCGACGTTGGTGTTCGACTACCCGGCCCCGGCGGCCTTGGCAGCGTTCCTGCGTGGGGAGTTGACGGGTGACCTGGGGTCTGCGGCGCCGGTGGTGGCGGCTGCGGGTGTTTCTGACGAGCCGTTGGCGATCGTGGGGATGGCCTGCCGTTTCCCGGGTGGGGTGGCGAGCCCGGAGGCGTTCTGGGAGTTGCTGACCTCCGGTGGTGATGCGGTGGGAGGGTTCCCGACGGACCGGGGCTGGGACCTGGACTCGGTGTACGACCCGGACCGGGGGAGCGAGGGGACGTCGTACACGCAGTCGGGCGCGTTCTTGCGGGAGGCCGCGCAGTTCGACGCGGGGTTCTTCGGGATCAGTCCGCGTGAGGCCCTCGCCATGGATCCGCAGCAGCGGTTGCTGCTGGAGGCGTCGTGGGAGGCGTTGGAGCGGGCCGGGATCGATGCAGGGTCGCTGCGCGGATCGGCCACCGGCGTGTTCGCGGGCGGCTTCGCCTCGGGCTACGGCATCGGCATCGCGTTGAGCGGTCAGAACGGCTCCGGTGTCGAGGGCCACCTGATGACGGGCAACGCCACGAGTGTGCTGTCCGGTCGGGTGTCGTACGTCATGGGTCTGGAGGGCCCGGCGGTCACGGTGGACACGGCCTGCTCGTCGTCGCTGGTAGCCCTGCATCTGGCCGGTCAGGCGCTGCGGTCGGGCGAGTGCTCGCTCGCGTTGGCCGGTGGTGTGACGGTGATGGCGACGCCGGCCACGTTCATCGACTTCTCGCGGCAGCAGGGTTTGTCGGTGGACGGCCGGTGCCGCGCGTTCTCGGCGGACGCGGACGGCACGGGGTGGGCCGAGGGTGTCGGCATGTTGGTCGTGGAGCGTCTGTCCGACGCCCGCCGTAACGGTCACCCGGTGCTGGCGATCGTGCGTGGCAGCGCGGTGAATCAGGACGGCGCGTCCAACGGTCTGACGGCGCCGAACGGTCCCTCTCAGCAGCGGGTGATCCGGGCTGCGCTGGCCAGCGCCCAGTTGTCGCCGGCCGACGTCGACGTGGTGGAGGCGCACGGCACCGGCACCAAGCTCGGTGACCCGATCGAGGCGCAGGCGTTGCTGGCGACGTATGGCCAGGAGCGGGTGAATGGTCGTGCGCTGCTGTTGGGGTCGGTGAAGTCGAACATCGGGCACACACAGGCCGCCGCCGGTGTGGCCGGGGTCATCAAGATGGTGCTGGCCCTCCAGCACGAGCGACTGCCGCGCACCCTGCACGCCGATGAGCCGTCGCCGCATGTGGACTGGTCGGCGGGTGAGGTGGCGCTGCTGACCGAGCCGGTGGAGTGGCCTGCCGGTGAACGGCCCCGCCGTGCGGGTGTGTCCTCTTTCGGAATGAGCGGCACCAACGCTCACGTGATCATCGAGGAAGCGCCCGCCGACGAGGCTGAGCCCACGACGGTGCCGACGGCCCCGGTGGTGTCGGGGGCGGGTGCCTGGCTGGTGTCGAGCCGCTCGGCTGCCGGTCTGTCGGCGCAGGCGGGCCGGTTGCGGGAGTGGGTGACCGACCGGCCCGAGCTGGAACCGGCCGATGTGGCCTGGTCGTTGGCGGCGACGCGTTCGGTGTTCGAGCACCGGGCTGTGGTGCTGGGCGGCGGGCGTGCGGAGTTGGTGGCCGGTCTGGAGTCCGTGGCGGCTGGGGTGTCGTCGGGTTCTGTGGTGTCGGGTGTTGCGCGGTCGGATGCGCGGGTTGGCCTGGTGTTCGCGGGCCAGGGCTCGCAGTGGCTGGGGATGGGGCGGGGTCTGTATGAGGGCAGTGCGGTGTTCGCGCGGGTCTTCGATCAGGTGTCGGGGCTGCTGGAGCTGGAGTTGGGCGTCAGTGTCCGGGACGTGGTGCTGGGGGCTGAGGGCGTCGACGAGAGTCTGGTGAACCAGACGCTTTACGCCCAGACAGGGTTGTTCGCCTTCGAGGTGGCTCTCGCCGAACTGTTGGCGGCGAGTGGGCTGGCCGCTGATGCGGTGGTGGGTCATTCGGTGGGTGAGGTCGCGGCCGCGTATGTGGCCGGAGTACTCACGCTGCCGGACGCCTGCCGCTTGGTGGCTGCGCGTGCGCGGTTGATGCAGGGGTTGCCGTCGGGCGGTGCGATGGCGGCGGTCAACGCGTCCGAGGCCGATGTCGTCGCCTCGATGGCTGGCGTCGAGGGCGTTGAGATCGCGGCCGTCAACGGCCCGGACTCGGTGGTCGTGTCGGGAGACGCGGATTCCGTCGCCCAGGTCGTGGAGCACTGGCGTGAACAGGGACGCCGTGTGCGGGAGCTGCGTGTCTCGCACGCCTTCCACTCCCCGGCCATGGACCCGGTGACCGATGAACTTGAGCGCGTTGCCTCGGAGTTGGAGTACCACCGGCCGAACGTGCTGTGGGCGGGTGCGCTGACGGGTGAGCTGGTGTCGGAGTGCGAGGCGGGGTACTGGCCCGCGCAGACCCGCCAGGCGGTCCGTTTCGCTGATGCGCTGGGCACGCTGGCCGCGCAGGGCATCACCCTGTTTGTCGAGGTCGGCCCGGACGGCTCCCTTTCCGCGCTCGGCCGCGATGCCGTGGCCTCGGTCGGTGTGGAGGATGCCGCGTTCGTGCCGCTTCAGCGGCGTACGGACGAGGGTGTGACCGGGTTCGTGACCGGTCTGGCACGGGCCTTCGTGCACGGCGCGTCCGTTGACTGGACGGCGGTTCTGCCGTCTGCGAGCCGCGTCGAGTTGCCGACGTATGCGTTCCGGCATGAGCGGTACTGGCCGGAGGGCGTGCTGGGCCTGCCGACGGGTGGGGAGCAGCGCGGCGGGGCTGAGGTTGAGGCGCGGTTCTGGGCGGCGGTGGAGGAGGGTGATCTGTCGCGGCTGGCGGAGTCGTTGGCCGGGGGTGATGACCGTCCGATCGGTGAGGTGTTGCCGGCGTTGGCGTCGTGGCGTCGGCGGGAGGCGGATCGGTCGGTGACGGCGGGTTGGCGTTACCGGGCGTCGTGGGTGCCGGTGACCGAGCCGGACGCGGGGGTGTTGTCGGGGACGTGGCTGGTGGTGGTTCCGGAGGGTTCTGTCGGGGCGGACACGGCGCGGGCTTGTGTGGCGGCGATGGAGGCGCGTGGCGCCGAGGCGGTCGTGGTCGAGGCCGGCACTGCGGAGCGGTCCGAGCTGGCGGCGCTGCTCAGCGCCGATGTGTCCGGTGTGCTGTCGCTGCTGGCCCTGGACGAGACTCCGCTGCCGGGTCATCCGGCAGTGGCTGGTGGCCTGGCCGGGACCCTGGCTCTGGTCCAGGCCCTCGGTGATGCGAGTGTGGCCGCGCCGTTGTGGGTGACGACGCAGGGCGCGATCGCGGCGGGGCCGAACGACGTACTCGCAGCTCCGGTGCAGGCGCAGGTGTGGGGTCTGGGCCGGGTCGTCGCGATGGAGTACCCCGAGCGTTGGGGTGGTCTCGTCGATCTGCCGGAGGTCGTGGACGAGCGGGTGGGCGCGCGGCTGGCGTCGGTGCTGGCGGGGTGTGGTGAGGATCAGGTGGCGATCCGTGCGGCCGGTGTCCTGGGCCGTCGTCTCGTCCACGCCTCGCAGCCCCGCGACACAGGCACCTTCTGGTCGCCGACCGGAACCACACTCATCACCGGTGGCACCGGTGCGATCGCCGGACACGTCGGCCGCTGGCTGGCGGACCGTGAGGCGCCGCGCCTGGTGCTGACCAGCCGCTCCGGGCCGTCCGCCCAGGGCGCTGCCGTACTGGCGGCGGAGCTGGCCGAGGCGGGGTCCGCTGTGGATGTCGTGTCCTGCGACGTGAGCGACCGTGCTGACCTGGCCGGTCTGCTGGAGTCGACGGGTTCTGACCTGTCGGCGGTGATGCACACGGCGGGCGTGCTGGACGACGGTGTCGTTGACCGTCTCTCGCCCGAGCGACTGGAGTCGGTGCTGGCGGCGAAGGCCGTGAGCGCGGCTCTGCTGGACGAGCTGACCGCAGACCTGGACCTGGACGCGTTCGTCCTGTTCTCCTCGGCCGCGGCGACCCTGGGTACGGCGGGTCAGGGCAACTACGCGGCGGCGAACGCCTACCTGGACGCGCTGGCGGAAAACCGTCACTCCCGTGGTCTGGCCGGGTTGTCGGTGGCGTGGGGTGCGTGGGCCGGTGGTGGATTCGCGGCGTCGAGTGACGCGGTGCGGGCGCGGGTCAAGCGTGGTGCGATGCCGGCGATGGACCCGTCGCTGGCGGTGCGTGCGCTCGGCGAGGCCATCGAGGGCCCCGATTCCGTACTGACCGTGATGGATGTGGACTGGTCTCAGTTGGCTTCCTCGCCCGAGGCCGCGCACATACGTGAGCTGCCGCTGGTGCGGGACCTCCCGGAGATCCGGCAGGCGGCGCGCGCCGCGTCCGGCGGCGGCGCTGCGGAGCCGACGGAGGGCGAACTGGTCAAGCGGCTGGTCGGCTTGAGCCGTGAGGAGCAGGAGCGGGCGCTGACCGAGGTCGTACGGATCGAGGCGGCGGCCGTGCTGGGCCACGCCTCGACCGAGGCCGTACAGGACCGGCAGAACTTCAAGGACCTGGGCTTCGACTCGCTGACCTCGGTGGAGCTGCGCAACCGGCTCGCGTCGGTCACCGGGCGGCGCCTGTCGTCGACCCTCGTGTTCGACTACCCGAACCCCGCCGCTCTCGCTGCCTATCTCCGTGGAGAGCTGACGGGTGATCTGGGGTCTGCGGCGCCGGTGGTGGTGGCCGCGGGTGCCTCTGACGAGCCGTTGGCGATCGTGGGTATGGCCTGCCGGTTCCCGGGTGACGTGGTCGGCCCGGAGGAGTTCTGGGAGTTGCTGGCCTCAGGCGGTGACGCGGTGGGCGGGTTCCCGACGGACCGGGGCTGGGACCTGGACGCGGTGTACGACCCGGACGGGGAGGGCGAGGGAACGTCGTACACCCGGTCCGGTGCGTTCTTGCGGGAGGCAGCGCAGTTCGACCCCGGGTTCTTCGGGATCAGCCCGCGTGAGGCCCTCGCCATGGACCCGCAGCAGCGGCTCCTGCTGGAGACCTCCTGGGAGGCGTTCGAGCGGGCAGGGATCGATCCCGGGTCGCTGCGTGGCTCGGCCACCGGTGTGTTCGCGGGTGGTTTCTCGTCCAGTTACAACATCGGGGTGGCGCTCTCCGAGCAGGGCACGACCGGTGTCGAGGGGCACCTGATGACCGGCAACGCCACGAGCGTGCTGTCCGGTCGAGTGTCGTACGTGCTGGGTCTTGAGGGGCCGGCCGTCACGGTGGACACCGCCTGCTCCTCGTCGCTGGTAGCCCTCCATCTGGCCGGTCAGGCGCTGCGGTCGGGCGAGTGTTCCCTGGCGCTGGCGGGTGGTGTGACGGTGATGGCGACACCGGCCACGTTCATCGACTTCTCGCGGCAGCAGGGTTTGTCGGTGGACGGCCGGTGCCGCGCGTTCTCGGCGGACGCGGATGGTACGGGGTGGGCCGAGGGCGTGGGCATGTTGGTGGTGGAGCGTCTGTCGGACGCCCAGCGCAACGGTCATCGGGTCCTCGCCGTGGTCCGTGGTTCGGCGGTGAACCAGGACGGCGCGTCCAACGGTCTGACGGCGCCGAACGGTCCGTCGCAGCAGCGGGTCATCCGGGCCGCCCTGGCCAGTGCCCAGCTGTCACCCGCCGATGTCGATGTCGTCGAGGCGCACGGCACCGGTACGACCTTGGGTGACCCGATCGAGGCGCAGGCGCTGCTCGCGACCTACGGGCAGCACCGGCCTGAGGGCCGGCCGGTGTGGCTGGGGTCGGTGAAGTCGAACATCGGTCACACGCAGGCCGCCGCCGGCGTGGCCGGGGTCATCAAGATGGTGCTGGCGTTGCAGCATGGCGAGTTGCCGCCCACGCTGCATGCCGATGAGCCGTCGCCGCATGTGGACTGGTCGGCGGGCGACGTCAAACTGCTCACGCATCCGGTGGAGTGGCCTGCCGGTGAGAGGGTGCGCCGTGCGGGTGTGTCCTCGTTCGGGATGAGCGGTACGAATGCCCACATCATCATCGAGGAGGCGCCTGCCGCCGAGCCTGCTGTCGAGTCGTCCGGTGAGGCTGAGCCGGTGGTGTCGGGGGCCAGTGCGTGGCTGGTGTCGGCGCGTACTGCTGCCGGCCTGTCGGCGCAGGCGGGTCGGTTGCGGGAGTGGGTGACCGACCGGCCTGGGCTGGAGCCGGCCGATGTGGCCTGGTCGTTGGCGACTATGCGGGTGCCCTTCGAGCACCGGGCGGTGGTGGTCGGTGCTGGTCGGGCCGAGCTGGTGGCCGGTCTGGAGAGCGTCCGAGGTGAGGTGCTGACGGGTTCTGCGGTGTCGGGGGTGGCGCGGTCCGGCGTACGTCCGGTGTTCGTCTTCCCCGGTCAGGGTTCGCAGTGGCTGGGTATGGGCCGTGGGCTGGCTGAGGTGAGTCCGGTGTTCGCGGCGCGGCTGGCGGAGTGTGCGGCGGCACTGGCGCCTCATGTCGAGTGGTCGTTGATGGATGTGCTGGCGGGTGTGGAGGGTGCTCCGGCGCTGGAGGCGGCTGATGTGGTGCAGCCGGTGCTGTGGGCGGTGATGGTGTCGCTGGCGGCGGTGTGGGAGGCGGCCGGAGTGGCACCGGCCGCTGTGGTCGGGCATTCGCAGGGTGAGATTGCGGCGGCGACGGTTGCGGGGATGCTGTCGCTGGAGGACGCGGCCCGGGTGGTGGCCCTCAGGTCGCGGTCGTTGAAGGTGCTGGCGGGTGCGGGCGGCATGCTCTCGGTCGCCGCCTCTGCCGAAGTGGTGGAGAGCCGTCTGGACGAGCGTCTGTCGCTGGCGGCGGTGAACGGCCCTGCGGCGGTGGTGGTTTCGGGCGAGCCACAGGCTCTGGAGGAGCTGAAGGCGCAGTTCGAGGCCGAAGGCATCCGGGCGCGGATGGTGGCGGTGGACTACGCGTCGCACGGTCCGCAGGTGGACCGTCTGGAGGCGGAGATCCGTGAGGTCCTGGCCGGGATCTCTCCGCGTCGGGGCCGGGTGCCGATGGTGTCGGCGATGTCGGGTGAGACGCTGACCGGCGAGGAGCTGGACGCGGGCTACTGGTACGACAGCCTTCGCAACACCGTCCACTTCGACTCTGCCGTCCGGTCCCTGGCCGACCGGGGTCACGAGGTGTTCATCGAGGTCTCCCCGCACCCGGTCCTCACCGGCGCCATCACGGACACGCTGGAGGATGCCGCTGGTCTCACCACGCTGCCCGCAGCGGTGTGCGGGACGCTGCGCCGGGATGACGACAGTGCGGCCAGGATCGTGACTTCGCTGGCCGAGGCGTGGGTGCAGGGCGCTTCCGTCGACTGGACGAAGGTCCTGCCCGCCGCGGAACGCACAGAGCTGCCGACGTACGCCTTCCAGCACGAGCGTTACTGGCCGAAGGGCGTGCTCAGGCTGCCGAGCGCGAAATCCACCGCGGACCTGGCTTCGGCGGGACTGGGTTCCCTGGCCCACCCGCTGCTCAGCGCGGTGGTGGAGCTGGCCGATGGTGCCGGGGTCGTGTGCACCGGGCGCTTGTCGGTGCGGTCGCAGCCGTGGCTGGCCGATCACCGGGTCGGTGGGGTGATCCTGCTGCCGGGTACCGGTTTTGTGGAGCTGGCGGTCCAGGCGGGCGACCAGGTGGGCTGTGGGGTGCTGGAGGAACTCACCCTCGAGGCGCCGCTCGTCGTACCGGAGTCCGGTGGGGTCCAGGTCCAGGTCGTGGTGGCCGCAGCGGACGGTGAGGGCCGTCGCGGGGTGGAGATCTTCGCGCGGGGTGATCAGTCCGGTGCCGAGCAGCCATGGACGCGGCACGCGAGCGGTTTCGTGACGCCTTCTTCGGTGCGGCCTTCGGTTGAGGAGGACCTGTCGGTCTGGCCGCCGAGTGGGGCGACTCCGCTGGAGTTCTCGGATCTGTACGCGGTGCGGCTGGCCGATGTGTACGGTCCGGCGTTCCACGGCTTGCGGGCTGTCTGGCGGCGTGATGAGGAGGTTTTCGCCGAGGTCGCTCTGCCGGAAGAAGTCGCCGCGCAGGCCGGTTCGTTCGGGCTGCATCCGGTGTTGCTGGACGCCGCGCTGCACGCGGGGCTGCTGGCCGGGCTGGACGAGGGTGAGCCGGACGAGGTCCGGATGCCGTTCGCGTGGACGGACGTCGAACTGCACGCTGTCGGCGCATCGGCGCTGCGTGTGCGGCTGCGTCCGGACGGCCGTGGTGGTCTGTCGGTGTCGGCTGCGGATGTGTCCGGTGCTGCGGTGGTGTCGGTCGGTTCGCTGGTGAAGCGTCCGGTGTCGGCGGAGCAGTTGCTGGCGGCAGAGAACACGCTGGCCGACTCGCTGTTCGTGCAGGAGTGGGTGTCCGTCGAGCCGGTCGCGGCAGTGACCGGGGAGTGGGCGTTGCTCGGTGAGGACCGCTTCGGTCTCGTCGAGGCGCTGGCCGGCACCGGCGTTCCAGTGCGGCTGTTCACCGACTTGATCGAGTTGGCCGAGTTCGCTCCCGGCACGGTCCTGGTGTGCCTGGGCGGTGAGGGAAGTGGCCACGCGGGCGAGGTGCACGCGTCCACCGGTGCCGCCCTGGAGATGGTGCGGGAGTGGCTGGACGAGGCCCGGCTCGAAGGGGCGCGGCTGGTGGCGGTCACTCGTGGCGCGGTCGACGGTGTCGGCGGTGAGGCGGTGACGGATCTGGCGGGGGCTGCGGTGCGGGGTCTGCTGCGGTCGGCGCAGTCGGAGAGCCCGGACCGGATCGTGTTGGTGGATCTTCCCTCCACGGACCCGGCCGGGAGTGCTGGTGTGCTGCCGTCGGTCGTGGACTGCGGTGAGCCGGAGCTGGTGGTCCGGGGGCAGGCCGTGTACGGCCGCCGCCTGGCCCGCCCCGCCGGTGAGCTGGCTGCGGTGGTGTGGTCTGAGAGGGCCGAGGAGTTGTCGGCTCGTACGCTGCTGGTGACCGGTGGTACGGGGACGCTGGGTGGGCTGGTGGCCCGTCACTTCGTGCGGACGGGTCGGGCTGGTGGTGTGGTGCTGCTGAGCCGTTCGGGTCCGTCGGTGGGTGTGGCCTCGCTGGCGGCGGAGCTGGCCGAACTGGGCGCGTGGGTGCGGATACTGGGCTGTGACGTGGCCGACCGTGATGCGCTGGCGGCGGTCGTGGCCGGTATCCCGGAGGACTGGCCGCTCACCTCGGTCGTCCATGCCGCCGGGATCATCGATGACGGGACGATCGCGACACTGACGCCGGAGCGGCTGTCCAGGGTCCTGAGCCCGAAGGTCGACGCGGCCTGGTATCTGCACGAGCTGACCGCGCATCTGGACCTCGACCACTTCGTCATGTTCTCTTCCGCGGCCGCCGCCTTCGGTGCCCCTGGCCAGGGCAACTACGTGGCGGCCAACTCGTACCTGGATGCGTTGGCCGGTCACCGGCGGGCGGCCGGGCTGGCCGGCACCTCGCTCCAACTCGGCCCGTGGGCGCACGAGGAGGGCATCGGCCGCAACCTGGACCAGGGCCTGCTGGCCCGTATCGACCAGACGTTCGTGCCGCTGGGTGGCGAGGAGGGCCTGGTCGTCTTCGACCTGGCGCTGACCCGTGACGAGACGGTGCTCATGCCCGCTCGTCTGGACGTCGCCAAGCTCCGGGCGCACGCCGCGAACAGCACGGACATCCCGCCGCTGTGGCGGTCTTTGGCCGGTACGACCACCCGCCGCACCGCAGCCGCGAACACCGCCGCCGTCGCCGCTGGGCGTCCGGGTGAGGCACTGCGCCACCGGCTGGCCGCACTGTCCGGTCCTGAGCGTGATCGTGTGCTGCTGGATCTGGTGCGTGTGCATGTGGCGGCTGTGCTGGGTCATGCGTCGGCGGAGGTGATCGAGGCGGGTCGGGCGTTCACGGATCTGGGCTTCGATTCGCTGACGGCGGTGGATCTGCGTAACCGGTTGCGGGGTGAGACGGGGCTGCGGCTGCCGGCCACGCTGGTCTTCGACTATCCGACGCCGTCGGCGTTGGCGGGTCTGTTGCGGACGGAGCTGACCGGGGAACTGCCGGCCGCTGCCGAGCCTGCCCGTGCGGTGACCGTTGACGCTGCCGAGCCGATCGCGATCGTGGGGATGGCGTGCCGGTTCCCGGGCGGTGCGGCCGGTCCGGAGGAACTGTGGCGGCTGCTGTCGTCTGGGACCGACGCGATTTCCGCTTTCCCGCAGGATCGTGGGTGGAAGGCCGACGAGCTGTATGACCCGGAGTCGGAGCGGTCGGGTACCTCCTACACCCGTGAGGGCGGGTTCATCCGGGACGCGGCGGCATTCGACGCGGGGTTCTTCGGGATCAGCCCGCGTGAAGCCCTCGCCATGGACCCGCAGCAGCGGCTGCTCCTCGAGACCTCGTGGGAGGCGTTCGAGCGGGCGGGGATCGATCCGGGGTCGCTGCGCGGCAGCCGGACCGGTGCTTTCGTCGGCGGTTATCCCTCGGGTTACGCGGAGCTGAGCCTGGAGACCCAGGCCGATCTGAGCGGTGTGGCCAGTCATCTGATGACGGGCAATGCCACCAGCATCCTGTCGGGCCGGCTGTCGTACACGTTTGGTCTGGAGGGGCCGGCGGTCACGATCGACACGGCGTGCTCGTCGTCGCTGGTCGCCCTGCATCTGGCGGCGCAGGCGCTGCGGTCCGGTGAGTGTTCGCTGGCGCTGGCCGGCGGTGTGACGGTGATGGCGGGGCCGAGCGGCTTCGTGGCGTTCTCCGACGCGCGTGGTCTGGCGGTGGACGGCCGCAGCAAGGCGTTCTCGGCGGACGCGGACGGTATGGGCATGGCCGAGGGCGTGGGCATGCTGGTGGTGGAGCGCCTGTCGGACGCCCAGCGCAACGGGCATCCGATCCTCGCCGTGGTGCGCGGTAGCGCGGTGAATCAGGACGGCGCGTCGAACGGTCTGACGGCGCCGAACGGTCCGGCGCAGCAGCGGGTGATCCGCGCGGCTCTGGCCAGTGCCCAGTTGTCGCCGGCCGATGTGGACGTGGTGGAGGCGCACGGCACGGGTACCGCGCTGGGTGATCCGATCGAGGCGCAGGCGTTGCTGGCGACCTATGGACAGGACCGGCCTGAGGGTCGGCCGTTGTGGCTGGGTTCGGTGAAGTCGAATCTCGGGCACACTCAGGCCGCTGCCGGTGTCGCCGGGATCATGAAGATGGTGCTGGCGTTGCAGCATGGCGAGTTGCCGCCCACGCTGCACGCCGAGGAGCCGTCGCCGCACATCGACTGGTCGGCGGGCGAGGTGTCTCTCCTGACCGAGTCGGTGCAGTGGTCTGTCGGTGAGCGGGTGCGCCGGGCGGGTGTGTCCTCTTTCGGCATCAGCGGCACCAACGCTCACGTGATCATTGAGGAGGCGCCTGCCGTCGAGCCTGCTGTCGAGTCGTCCGGTGGGGTTGAGCCGGTGGTGTCGGGGGCCAGTGCTTGGTTGGTGTCGGGGCGTACTGCTGTTGGTCTGTCGGCGCAGGCGGGTCGGTTGCGGGAGTGGGTGACCGACCGGCCTGGGCTGGAACCGGCTGATGTGGCGTGGTCGTTGGCGGCGACGCGGTCGGTGTTCGAGCACCGGGCTGTGGTGCTGGGCGACGGGCGCGCCGAGTTGGTGGCCGGTCTGGAGTCCGTGGCGGCTGGGGTGTCGTCGGGTTCTGTGGTGTCGGGTGTTGCGCGGTCGGATGCGCGGGTTGGGCTCGTCTTCGCGGGCCAGGGGTCGCAGTGGCTCGGCATGGGCCGTGGTCTGTATGAGGGCAGTGCGGTGTTCGCGCGGGTCTTCGATCAGGTGTCGGGGCTGCTGGAGCTGGAGCTGGAGTTGGGCGTCAGTGTCCGGGACGTGGTCCTCGGCAACGCGGACGAGAGCTTGGTGAACCAGACGCTCTACGCCCAGACAGGGCTGTTCGCCTTCGAGGTCGCTCTCGCCGAGCTGCTGGCGGCGAGTGGGCTGGCTGCTGATGCGGTGGTGGGTCATTCGGTGGGTGAGGTCGCGGCCGCGTACGTGGCCGGAGTACTCACGCTGTCGGACGCCTGCCGCTTGGTGGCCACGCGTGCGCGGTTGATGCAGGGGTTGCCGTCGGGCGGTGCGATGGCGGCGGTCAACGCGTCCGAGGCCGATGTCGTCGCCTCGATGGCTGGCGTCGAGGGTGTCTCGATCGCGGCCGTGAACGGCCCGGACTCGGTGGTGGTGTCGGGTGACGCGGATGCGGTGGCCCAGATCGTGGAGCACTGGCGTGAAAAGGGTCGTCGGGTACGGGAGCTGCGTGTCTCGCACGCCTTCCACTCCCCGGCTATGGACCCGGTGACCGACGAACTCGGGCAGGCCGCCTTGCAGTTGGAGTACAGCCAGCCGCGTGTGCTGTGGGCGGGTGCGCTGACGGGTGAGCTGGTCACCGAGTGCGAGGCGGGGTACTGGCCCGCGCAGACTCGTCAGGCGGTCCGTTTCGCTGATGCGCTGTCCACGCTGGCCGCGCAGGGCATCACCTTGTTCGTCGAGGTTGGCCCGGACGGTTCGCTGTCGGCACTCGGCGCCGACGCCGTGGCCTCGGTCGGTGTGGAGGACGCCGCGTTCGTGCCGCTTCAGCGGCGTACGGACGAGGGTGTGACCGGGTTCGTGACCGGTCTGGCACGGGCCTTCGTGCACGGCGCGTCCGTCGACTGGACCGCCGTCCTGCCGACGGCGCAGCGCGTCGAACTGCCGACATACGCCTTCCGGCACGAGCGGTACTGGCCGGAGAGCGAGTTGCGTCTGCCGATGGGAGTGGCGTCGGGCGCTGGTGTTGCCGCCGGTGCTGAGGCTGAGGCGCGGTTCTGGGCGGCGGTGGAGGAGGGGGATCTTTCGCGGCTGGCGGAGTCGTTGGCCGGGGGCGACGACCGTCCGATCGGTGAGCTGTTGCCGGCGTTGGCGTCGTGGCGTCGGCGGGAGTTGGACCGGTCGGTGACGGCCAGTTGGCGTTACCGGGCGTCGTGGGTGCTGGTGGCCGAGCCGGACGCACGGGTGCTGTCGGGGACATGGCTGGTCGTAGCTCCCGCCGGACCAGCTGCCGTTGACGTTCGTCATGCATGTGTGGCGGCGCTGGAGGCGCGTGGCGCCGACGTGGTCGTGGTCGAGGCCGGCACTGCGGAGCGGTCCGAGCTGGCGGCGCTGATCAGCGCTGATATGTCCGGTGTGCTGTCGCTGCTGGCCCTGGACGAGGCTCCGCTGCCGGATCACCCGTCGGTGCCCGGTGGTCTGGCCGGGACTCTGACGCTCGTTCAGGCCCTGGGTGATGTTGGTGTGGCTGCGCCGTTGTGGGTGGCGACACAGGGCGCGGTCGCGGCGGGGCCGAACGACGTACTTGCAGCTCCGGTGCAGGTGCAGGTGTGGGGTCTGGGCAGGGTCGTCGGGATGGAGTACCCCGAGCGCTGGGGCGGCCTGGTCGACCTGCCGGATGTCCTGGACGCGCGGGCCGGTGCACGGCTGGCCTCGGTGCTGGCCGGCTGCGGTGAGGACGAGGTGGCGATCCGGGCGGCCGGTGTCCTGGGCCGTCGTCTCGGCCACGCCCCGCAGCCCCGCGACGTGGCGGAGCCCTGGACGCCGACCGGCACCACCCTGATCACCGGTGGTACCGGCGCGATCGCCGGGCATGTCGCCCGCTGGCTGGCCGACCGCGAGGCACCGCGCCTGATGCTCACCAGCCGCTCCGGGCCCTCCGCCAAGGGTGCTGCCGCGTTGGCGGCGGAGCTGGCCGAGGCCGGTTCCGCTGTGGATGTCGTGTCCTGTGATGTGAGCGACCGTGCGGCGCTGGCCGGGCTCCTGGAGAGGGCTCCCGCGCTGTCGGCGGTGATGCACACGGCGGGCGTGCTGGACGACGGTGTGATCGACCGCCTCTCGGCCGAACGGCTGGAGTCGGTGCTGGCGGCGAAGGCCACCAGCGCCGCGTATCTGGACGAGCTGACCGAGGGCCTCGACCTGGACGCGTTCGTCCTCTTCTCCTCGGCCGCCGCGACCCTGGGCGCGGCAGGCCAGGGCAACTACGCGGCGGCGAACGCCTACCTGGACGCGCTGGCGGAGAACCGCCGCTCCCGTGGCCTGCCCGGACTGTCCGTGGCCTGGGGCGCCTGGGCCGGCGCTGGTCTCGCGGCGTCGAGTGACGCGGTGCGGACTCGGGTCAAGCGTGGCGCGATGCCCGCGATGGACCCGTCGCTCGCGGTGCGTGCGCTCGGCGAGGCCCTGGACGGCCCCGATCCCGCCCTGACCGTGATGGACGTGGATTGGGCCCAGCTGGCTTCCTCGCCATCGGCCAAACACCTGCGTGAGCTGCCGCTGGTGCGGGACCTCCCGGAGATCCGGAGCTTGGTGGCGGCTGGTCCGGCTTCCGGCGCCGTGGCGGACGAAGACGAACTGGTCGGACGCCTGCGGAGCCTGGGCCGGGCCGAGGAACAGACCCGCGTGCTGACCGAGGCCGTGCGGACCGAGGCGGCGGCCGTGCTCGGTCACGCCTCGGCGGAGGCCGTACAGGACCGGCAGAACTTCAAGGATCTCGGCTTCGACTCCCTGACCTCGGTGGAACTGCGCAACCGACTCAGTACAGCCACCGGCCTGCGCCTGCCGTCGACCCTCGTGTTCGACTACCCCACCCCGGTGTCCCTGGCCGCCTGGCTCAGGGCCGAACTCCTACAGGACGACATGGCAGAGGTACCGGTGCTTGCCGAACTCGACCGGCTCGAAGCTGCCCTCCTGGGCGGTCCGCAGGACGAGTCGGTACGGGAACAGGCCGCCGACCGGCTGCGCAAGCTCCTGGACGCCGTGGATTCCCAGGGCGGCGTCCCGAGCCGACAGCGACGTGAAGCAGAACTCGAATCCGCCACCGACGACGAGCTGTTCTCCCTCGTTGACGAGCTCGACTGATCCCCGCCGCCCACAATGCCGACGAAAGACCCCCGGGAGCAGAACATGTCCGACGAGGACAAGCTTCGTAGTTACCTCAAGAAGGCCATCGCCGACGCCCAGGACGTACGTGCGCGGCTGCGCAGGGCGCAGGAGCGGGTCACGGAGCCGATCGCGATCGTCGGCATGGCATGCCGTTTCCCGGGCGGCGCCGTCGGCCCGGAGGAGTTCTGGCGGCTCGTCTCTTCCGGGACCGACGCGATCTCCGCTTTCCCGCAGGACCGTGGCTGGGACGTCGAAGAGCTGTACGACCCGAACGGCGGCGACGACGGCACCTCGTACGTGTGCCAGGGCGGATTCCTCGGCGGCGAGGTGGCGGATTTCGACCCCGGTTTCTTCGGGATCAGCCCGCGTGAGGCGATGGCGATGGACCCGCAGCAGCGGCTCCTCCTCGAGACCTCGTGGGAGGCGCTGGAGCGAGCCGGTATCGATCCCGGGGCGCTGCACGGCTCGGCCACCGGCGTGTTCGCAGGCGGCTTCGCCTCGGGCTACGGCATCGGCGTCACGCTGAGTCAGAGCGGCGCCGGTATCGAGGGCCACCTGATGACCGGCAACGCCACGAGCGTGCTGTCCGGCCGGGTCTCCTACGCGTTGGGCCTGGAGGGGCCGGCGGTCACGATCGACACGGCGTGCTCGTCCTCGCTGGTGGCTCTGCATCTGGCCGGTCAGGCGCTGCGGTCGGGCGAGTGCTCCCTGGCGCTGGCGGGTGGCGTGACGGTGATGGCGACACCGGGGACGTTCATCGACTTCTCGCGGCAGCAGGGTCTGTCGGTGGACGGCCGGTGCCGCGCGTTCTCCGCAGATGC
>NZ_JBIAUY010000037.1:0-27185 GCF_042893475.1 Streptomyces sp. NPDC001604
CGGTGTGTTGTGGGCGATGTTGCGTGATGGGCGGCCGTACGACTCCGGTCCGCCGGTTGCGCAGGTGGCTTGACTTCTTCATTAAGACACCTGCGACCCCAGGGCGGAGAAGAACGCCACGACCCCGTTCGCGGCGCCGAGACCAAGGGCGGCGCCCGCCGCGACGACCGCGCCCTTCTTGCCGTTGGCCTCGGCCTGGTGGCCGCCGGTGTGGTGGCCCCACGCCCACACGCCGAGGGAGACGGCGAGCGCGCCGACCACGGCGACGATCGCGAACAGGTTGATCGAGTTGACGACGTTCTTGAGCACGGCGAGGCCGGGCAGGCCACCGCCCGAGGGCGTGATGCCGGGGTCGTAGGCCAGATACTGCACGGTTTCGAGCAGGTGCAATGAGGCTCCTTGGGCACGCCGAAGCCCGGCGCGCGGGAATCACAGAAAGGGGGAGGGGGCGAGGCAACTGCCTCGAGAAGGAAGGCCGACAGCGGTGCGGGAGACGGCTGGTCCGGTCGGCGCCCGCGTTGGGGCGGCGTGGCGTGCCCGAGGTCACGCAGGTTTCGTGCCGAGGCTGGACGAGGCCACAGGTCGGGCCGGGGCCGCTGTCGATGGCGCTTCGGCTCAGGCTCCGAACCGGCTGCCGGGGTGCACTACTTCGGGATCGACGGCTTCGGTGCCGGGTTGGTCCTGTAGGGGTTCGCGCAGTTGTAGATCATGTAGCCGCGGACCTTCTTGCCGTCGGACTTCCGGGTGACGGTGCCGTGGGTGTACCAGGTCTTCTCGGCCTTCTTGTAGGCCCACTGGTCGTAGACGACCTTGTCGTGCCGGTAGCCGATGCCCACGACGGTGGACGTCTTCGACGGGACCTTGCGGATCTTGACCGCACTGCAGCTGATCGTGGTGGTGCCGGTGTCGTACGCCTGTGCCGTGCTGGCGGTGGCCAGGCCGCCGGCGGCGACGGCCAGGCCCAGAGAGGCTGCCGCGAGGGCGCGCTGGGTGCGGTGGCGGGTTATCAAGTAGGTGCTCCGTGTTGTCAGGGGAATGAGAGTGGGCAGGACGGCGGGTCCTGCGGGGCCCGTCCGAGGTGAGTGCGGAAGAGGTCCCGGGGGGTATCCCGGTCAGGGGGGTGTGCCGCGCTGCCGCGCCCCGACCGGGGGTCAGGTGACGCGGCGGGCGGCGAGGATGTCCCAGTCCGCGAGCGGCGTGATCCGCACAGGCTTTCCGGTACGGGGGGCCTCGATCGCGAGTCCCGAGCCGATGTACATGCCGACGTGTTCGGGGCGGGCGGCGCTGCCGCGGGAGAAGATCAGGTCACCGGGCTTGAGTGCCTTGGGGGACACTGCCTTGCCCTCGTTGACCTGGGTGTACGTGGTGCGGGTGAGCTGGACGCCGGCGTGCTTGTACGCCTGCTGGGTCAGGGAGCTGCAGTCGCAGCGGCCCATCGGGTCGGGGCCGTGCGGCGCGGTGCAGGTGCCGCCCCACTGGTACATCGTCCCGAGCTGCGCCATCGCCCAGGCGATCGCCTTGCGCGCCTTCGGATCGGCGTCCTTCGGGATCGCGTAGCCCTTCGGTACCGGCCCTTCCGGGATGGTGCCGTACCCGGAGCCGTCCTCGGACGCCGCACAGGGCGCGGTACTGGAGGTGGTGTTCGTCTCGCTGGTGTCCTGGTCGGCGTCGGGGAACGTCGCGGCGATCGCCTTCTGGAGGGCGGTCGCCAGCTCCTCCCAGTCGGCGTAGGCGTCGGGGTAGCCGGAGCGCTGGACCTTCTGCGCGGCCTGGGCGACGGTCAGCTGCTGCCAACCGTCCACCGCGAGCAGGTGCTTGTAGAACTCCTCGCTCGCGTAGACGGGGTCGTGGATCTCCGTAGCGGTGCCCCAGCTCTGGCTCGGCCGTTGCTGGAACAGACCCAGCGAGTCGCGGTCGCCAGAGTTCAGGTTGCGCAGCCGTGATTCCTGCATCGCGGTGGCAAGCGCGATGATCTGGCCCTTCTTAGGTACGTGGAGGCCGATCCCGGTGGCCACGATCGTGCGGGCGTTGGGGATCTGTTCCTCGGGCAGGGACAGGCCCTCGACGTGCACGTCCTTGGCGGTCGCACCGTTGAGGATCTTGGTGACCTGCTCGACGACCGTTTCGGTGTCGACGTCGCCCACGCAGCTGAAGGACGAGTAGGTGGTCTGGGCGGCCTCGCTGCTGGTGGCCATCAGCATGGCCGTGCCAGCGAGGAGGAGAGGAGAGAGGACGAAGACGCCGATGCCGGCGGCTACGCCCTTCAATCGGGGACGCCTCCCGGGCGGCCGTCACGAGCCGGAGACCGGTGCGCGGGCAGGGGAGGGTAGAGCGATGTCACAACGAGGTCCTTGGTGAAGTCCCGGCGGCGCGTGCGTCGTTGAGGAAAGGGCGCGACGGCCGGGTGGTGGGTAAATCGGGGCCTAGGTACACGTGCGCGAGTTGCCGCTCGCACCGGCACGGGGCGTCGGGTCAGGTGTGCCAGGGCATGGGGATACCTCCACGAAGGCAGGGGCGGGGATGCGCCATCGGCGTGGTCCGCCGGGCAGTTCCAAAACACTAAGGGCGGATCCCCGGTTGCCGAAATCGTCTCTGATCAAGGCTCTCTTTCGGGGTTTTCGGCGGCGATAGCGCTCAACCGGGGATCGTGCCCTACAGTTTTGGCTCCTCCCCCTCGCCCCCGCCGCTGCGCGGCCCGCAGTGCCTTCCTGCCCGCATGCGGTCCCGCGGGTTATCCAGGCGGGCCGGAGCGTCTCTCCCTCACCTCACCCGACCCGAATTGGGGTATCTCTTTGCCTTTTTCCCTGCACCAGGGCGACGCGCTCGGCGTCCTCGCCGAACTGCCGGACGACTGCGTCGACTCCGTCATCACCGACCCGCCGTACAACAGCGGCGGGCGAACGGCCAAGGAGCGCACCTCCCGCAGCGCGAAGCAGAAGTACACCTCCGCCGACGCAGGTCACGAACTGCCGGACTTCACAGGCGAGAACATGGATCAGCGGAGCTACGGCTTCTGGCTGACCCAGATCATGACCGAGGCTCACCGGCTCACCAAGATTGGCGGCACGGCGCTGCTGTTCACCGACTGGCGGCAGCTGCCGATCACCACGGATGCCATCCAGGCCGCCGGCTGGCTCTGGCGGGGCGTGCTCGCCTGGCACAAGCCGCAGGCCCGCCCCCAGAAGGGCCGTTTCACCCAGAACTGCGAATTCGTCGTCTGGGCCAGCAACGGACCGGTCGACGCGTCCAGGAACCCGGTCTACCTGCCCGGCCTGTACAGCGCCTCGCAACCGTCGGGCAAGAGTCGGCAGCACATCACGCAGAAGCCCGTCTCCGTAATGCGTGAGCTGGTGCAGATCTCCCCGCCCGGCGGCACGGTGCTCGACTTCACCTGCGGCTCGGGCTCGACGGGAGTCGCGGCCCTGCTGGAGGGCCGTGATTTCATCGGCGTCGAGAAGACCAAGCACTACGCCGAGATAGCCGCCGACCGTCTCACCGAAACGCTGCAACAGACGTTGTCCCAGGACGACTTGACCCTCACGTCCTGAGCCCTGTTGTGCAGCGCGGTACGGCCTGTGGTGCGTGGCCCGTCATGCCATGGCCGTGCCGCGCGGGGCGTTATAGCAGCAAAGTCCCGGTTACCGAAACCGGGGATTCTCCGGATGGTTTGAGCCGCAATTCACGCCCAACGGCCGCGGCTCAAGGAGGCCCCTTTTCGTGCCTGAATCCATAAACCCCCCGGAGGGCGGGGAGACGGAACCGGTCCGGCTGCCGGAGTCCGATCTGGAGAGCATTGAGGCGAGCGTCCGCAAACTGCTGGACCAATCTGCCGAGCAGGCCCGCCAGCTCGACAGCCTCGCCTCCGCACCGCCGCCCACGGACTCACCGTTCGGCGCCTTCGGCATGCCGGGGTTCGCGGGCCTGCCGCCGCAGCCCGCCCCGCCGGAGCCCCGCCCGATCCTGGAGCTGGAGGGCGAGGAGTACGAAGACGAACTCGACGCGCTGTCGGACTGGGTGGATGACTTCCTCGTCCGGGTCTACGGGGCGGAGGTCACCACCGCCGCCCCGTGGTGCGAGCAGTGGCAGGAACACGCCGACGTCGTCGCCTGGCTCCACGCCCTGTGGCTGGCCTACCAGCAGCACAAGGATCCCGAGGCAGGTCTGTCCGGCCTGTTCGTCTGGCACCGGGACTTCCTCACCCACGCCATGGCCACCGTCAGGGCTGCCGGCGGGCCGCTGTCCGCGTGCATGACCGATCCGGACCGCCCCGCCCACCGCCTGCTGCCCGGCCCGCCGCCCTCGAGCCGGACCACCGCCGAAACCGCAGAGTCCGACGAGAACGGCACACCCGGCCAGGGGGCCGGATGAGCGGCCACGACCGGCCCGCCTTCGGTCTCTCCCTCGACCCGCGGGCCCTGAACGACCTTCTCCAGGCCCCCGCAGACATCCGTGACCTGGCGCTCGCCCAGCTGCAGGAGGTCGTCAACGCCCGCCTGTTCGGCGCCAAACTCACCCGCGATCTCGCCGGATGCCGCAAGGTCTACGTCGATCACCGCAATGCGTGGCGCATCGTCTACGCCCAGCGGCCGGCGCCTGCCAACTCCACGCACACCACCGAGATCCACGTCGTGGCCGTACGCCCGCGGGAAGCCCACGACGTGTACGACACCGCCCGCGTCCGCCTCGGCCTCACCCGACGGCCCCTGGGCGAGCGCACCCACGCGGCCCGCACCGGCTCACCGCAGTTGGGAGCGCGCCAGCCCATCCCCAAGCCAGGACCACCGCCCTACGCGATGCCCGGCCTTCCGCGACCCGCACTGCCCCCGACCCTGAAGGGCCCCATTCGTTGACGCAGTTCCCCACCCTGATCGACCAGGTCGCCGCCGCCGTACTGGCGCCGGCCGAGGTCACCGAGAACCCGCACCACCGCGCCATCGTCGATGTGTTCGTCGAGATCCAGGACCTCGACCGGCATCTCGCCGCCCTGTCCGGCGCCGACCGTCCCGCGGACGTCACCGCCGCCGAGCAGCTCGACACGCTCACCGACCTGCTGATCGAACGCATGGCAGCCGGAGCCGAGTTGAGCGCGCTGCTGTCCACCTCCTGCTGCTGCGCGGCTGCGTACGAGCCCGCACCGCCCAGCGAGTACGAGCCGGTGGAGGACGAAGAGCCCGACTTCGATCCGGACCTCGATCCCGACTTCGAGGGCTTCGAGGATCTGGAGGGTCCCGACGACTTCGACGGCCTCCACGAGGCCACGTGCGAGGAGTTCCTGACCTGCCCGAGCCGGCCGAGGACGATTGTCCACGCCTGCCTTGACATCTTCGACGTCCTGGGTGCAGCGGAGTATGTGAGCACCGCGGAGCTGGTCACGCGCCTGCGCGAGCTGCCCGGCGAGGCCGATGGACGCTGGCGTTACGCCGACCTCACCCCGGTCCGCCTCGCTCTGCTCCTGCGCCCCTACGGCGTCCAGTCCCGCAAGCCGCGCAACGTCGACGGCAGCCGCTACCGGGCCTACCGGCGCGGCGACCTGCAGGCCGCCCGCCCGGACTGCTCCTGCTGACCCACCCCGCCCTCGCGCGTACCCGCGAGGTGACCGCGGCGGACTGGGACCTGGTCGCCGCCTTCCACGCGCAGTGTTCCGAACAGAACCTGCTGCGCCGCTGGGGCCGAACCCGCCTCACGCCCCGCGACCTGACACGGCTGCTCGCCCAGACGCAGTGCTGGATCGGACTCGACGCAGACGAGCGGCCACTGGCCCTCCTCTGCCTCGGGCCCGTCAGCCGGGAGCCGGGCGTCGTCGACCTCGGACTGCAAGTCGCCGACGACCACCACCGCCGCGGCATCGGAACGGCCCTGGCCCGGCAGGCGGCCCGGATCGCCCGCACGCGCGGGGCACACACCCTCACCGCGTTCACGCAGGCGTCCAACGCGCCGATGCTCAGGCTCCTGGAGCGCCTGGGGCCCACCCGGCGCACCCGCGACGGCCCCTACGTCGAGGTCCGCATCGCCCTGGACGCGTGCGCCTCGGACACTCTCCCGCACACAAGAACCGCTCCGACATGAGCTCACCCCTCGCACCCTCGCCCGACCGCCACCCGCGCACCGTGCTCGACCACAGGATCGAGACGGCCGCAGGGTGCAGCATCGAGACGCTGTGGCGGCACCGCGAGGCCGGTCTCCTCGACGCACCGCACTCGGCCCTGGCGGACGCCCACCGCGACCTCGTCCGGGCCGAGCGGGACGTCACCTTCCACCGCGCCCGTCTCGCCCGCCTGGTGTCCGGCGAGTTCCCCGTCGATCAGGCGCTGTTGGCCCGAATCGAGCGCACGGTCGACCAGCTCGCGCGCACCATCGACGAGCGCGACACCGAGCAGGCCCGGGCCGCCGCCGCGCTGGAGCCGATCGAAGCCGCCGCTCCGCGAAGAGCGCCACGGCAGGTGCCGACGAAAGACTTCGCGGCCCTGCTCGCCATCGCCCAGGGCGCCAAACTGCACGAGAACCTCCTCACCCACCGGCTCGCCGTGGCCACCCCCTCCCGCACCCGCATCTCCTACGCCCAGCTGCAGCGCCTGCAGGCGAGCGGCCTCGTGGACCGCGACACCTCCCACCCAGTGCACGCCGGCCAGCCCGTCACCCTCACCGACGCCGGCCGGGCCGTCCTTGCCGCCCCGCGCCCCGCAGGCCCGCCCGGCACCACGCCGTCGCCCCGGCCAGCGTCATCACGCGCTCCCGCACACCTGCGTCGCTGAACAGCTCAACACGCCCAGCCCACGGCGCCCATGGCGTCGTCGCACCGAAAGCACCGATGCCCACCCATGAACCGGATTTCCGCCTCGACGGATATGAGGCCGTCAACGACCACGTCGCCGACCAGTTCTGGCAGCACATCACCATCGAGCAGGACATGCTCACCCTGCTGGCCGAGCACCACACCGAGGACGGCGGGCACAGCTTCTACGTGATGCACAACCGCGCCGTCACATGGGGCATCCCCGGGGAACCACAGATCGTCGCCCTGCACCTCAAACGCGACTCGGCGGCGCGCACCTTCCGCTTCACGCACAAGGAACTGCCGCTGCCGTCCATTGCCCAGTCCTGGCTGATCGCCCGCGGCTGCCCCGAGGACAAGATCCTCCTGCCCGACGGCATGGGCACCGCACCCGCCAACCAGGCCACCCGTGCCCTGGAGAAGCGACTGCGCAGCGACGGCGACCATTTCGCCCTGCTGACCAGCTACACGCACGACGCCGAGCCGATCGAGACCACCGTGCTGCTGCGCGCCATCGACGAGAAGGCGCCACTGCCGTTCCGGGTACTGCTCGAAGAGGTCGACACCGACGCGTGGACGCACACCCTGCGCGAGGGCGCCTTCGCCACCTTCGAGGCAGCCACCCAGTGGTGGGAAGCGCACTGGAACGGCGAGGCGATCCCGCTGCCGGCCGCGTCACCGCCAGCCAGCCACACCACCGCTCCGGGTGTCCCCGCACTGCCCGCGCACCCCGCTCCACCGCGCGGTCCCAGCCGCTGAATTCGCGGCTACCCACCGGCTTTCCCCTTCCCCGTCCGGTGAAATGCCGTCTGCCCTGAGCTAGGCGGTGCGGAACGTAGCACGCAATCCCCGGTTACCGAAACCGGGGATTCTCCGGACTCTTGTTCTCGGCCCGCACGGCATCAGCCCGGGTCCGTTTCCGCATTCCCTTCCCTATTCTCGTGGAGGTCAATTCCCCATGCGCACCAGCCGCATAGCCGTCTCCGCCGCTGTTCTCGGCGCGCTCGCTCTCCCGCTCATCTCCATCCCCACCGCCAGTGCCGCAACCACCGTCAGCAGCTGCTCGGCAAAGCCGCTCCCGTACAAGGTGCACGCGAAGGCTGTAACGATCCGCTCCAAGGCGTCCTCCAAGTCCGCGGCGCTCGGCGTGCTCTACCGCAGCCACAAGTTCACCGTCCACAAGAGCAGCGGGAACTGGCGCTACATCACGGACAAGACCACCGGCGTAAAGGGGTGGGTGTCCGGAACGTACGTCTACCGCGACACCGCCATGTGCCTGGACTAGCAGACCGGCCCGCAATTCCCCTCTTCGGCATCCGGGTTCGCGGACCGCTCCCGCACGGACCGGATTTGCAGTGAATTTTTCCCGCTCCCGAACAGCGAATGAAAGGAACTTCTCCGTGCCCGAGTTCAGCGAGGACGTGATGGGCGTCGTCACTGAGCGGATCGAGGACCGCTTCCAGATGCCTCTCGCCGATCTGCGCCGGGCGGTTCAGGCGGCACCACAGGCCAACCCCGATGCCACCAGTGTCGTGCACTGGTACGGCCTGCTCGCCGAAACCCAGGACGCACTCGACACCGCGGAGGACGCGCTTGTCGAGGCGCTCGGCACGCACCCAGGCGAACTCGACGACGCTGTCATGGAGTTGGCGCACCTGGTCAACGCCGCTGTCACTGCACGTGATGGTCGCGTGATGGTCGTGAACTACCTCCTCGACCCCCTCGCCCCTGGCAAGCGCGGGCCTGGCGCCTGGCGTGGTGCCGGCCCCGCCGCGCGCCGCGCTCCGGCGCTGCCCACCGCGGCGCCCGCGCTGCCCGGCGAGCGGGGTATCCCGACGCACGGGGTGACGCGATGAGCGTCATCGACAAGTCCACCAGCCGCGACACCGCGCTGGTGGAGGCGTTCGGTGCCTCCGTCGCCGAGCTGTATGCGCAGGCAGCCCATCTTGAGGTCTGCGCCGCACTCCACCGCGCGCTGGAACTGCGCAGCTTTCTCGCGGTCGCCGAGGAACAGGTCGTCCGCGTACGTGATCGCGTCCACGCCTCGATGTCCTGTGACCGCGACCTGGGCGACCTGTCCGCCGAGGACCTGCGCTGGGACGCCCAGTGGCTGGAGGCTGCGCTGGCCGGCCGGGACGGCTACGTCGCCGCCCTCGACGACCTCCTGCGGACCATGCCCGCTCCCGATCAACGCCCCGTGCAGCCGGTGCAGTTCGCCCAACCGAAGATCACCGCCACTGCTCCGCCCGCCCCGGCAACCGTCCGTGCCGGGGCGGTGCGGACCCACCGTCCCTGAAAGCCCGCCGATTGCCCGAGCCCGACGCCACCGCCCACGCCATCTCCGAGATCATCGCCCAGCGCATCGAGGCGCTGTACGAACGGCCGCTCGGTGAGCTCGAAGCGCTCGCCGACAGCACCCCCGATGCCACCCTGCTCGCCGCGCTCACCGGCAGTCACAGCGATCTGGCGCTCGCTGAGCGCAACATCGCCTTCCAGCTGGAGAGGCTGCGCGAACTCATCGCCCCTGAGCGGGAGATCGGCCGTTTTGCCGCCGGTCACATCGTCGACTGCGCCCGCCGCATCGCCGAGTCCGTCGCCGCCCGCGACGCCTACGCCAAGAACACCGGCGCGGTCCTGGCAGGACTGCGCCGCGCACCGGCCCCCGACACCCCACCGCCGGCTGTGCCCGTACCCGCCGCCCCGCAGGCCGCCGCCTCCCGCACCCGCTGATCTGCCCGCACTGCTTGAGGAGCCCCATCCTTGGCCACCACCGCTCAGCCCCCCACCACCCCGAACGACTGCTCCAGCGTCACCAAGACGCTGGATCTGCTCGCCCCGCGCTGGAGCGTGTGGGTGCTGATGACCCTCTCCTCCCAGCCGCTGCGCTACGCCGAGATCAAACCCCGGCTGCCGTGGCTCGCCGACGGCCAGCTCCACCCCCGGCTGCGCCACCTCACCAACGCCGGCGTGGTCGAACGCACGGAGTACGCCCCGCGCCACGTCACTTACGGCCTCACTGGCCGCGGTGCCGAACTGCTCCCCGTCCTGGCTGTGATCGCCTCTTGGGGCGACACCTACCTGGAGAAGCAGCTTGTCACCAGCAAGGCCACCGGCGAGCTGGAGCCCGAGCGGATCCCCCCGGCCCAGAACATCGACGACACGATCACTCTGATCGCCCCGCGGCACGCCACCCCGATCCTGATGACCCTGCAGGCCCGGGGCCGTGCGAGCGCCAAGGCCCTGGCCACCGAGGCTATGCCTGGATACGGGCTGACTGCTGTCTACAAGCCCCTGGACCGACTGGTGGCCGACGGCCTCGTCACGGCCACAGGCAGCGGCGACTTCCAGCTGTCCGCCAGCGGCCAGGCACTCGCCCCCGTCTTCCAGGCCATCACTACGTGGGCTGTCCTCCCGTCCGCCGAGGCCGACCCGCTTCGCCGACCGGGGACCGCCCCGTCCCAGACCCGCTCCGGCACGTGGGCGACCACGCCGACGCGCCTGCCGGCACCCGCCATTCCGGCCGCACCGTCTGCCGGCCCTGCCCTGGCCACCACCCCGCCGCCGGACGGCCCGGCGTGGAAGGCCAACGACCTCTTCTCCCACCAGATACCCGCCCGCCCCATCACCCCGGCAGGAGGCCCGCGCCGATGACAGCCGCCCTGCCCACCAGCGTCCTGCGCCAACGCCGCGCGATCCGCACCCTGACCCTGCCCGGCCTAATACGCCTGATCACCGAGATCGACGACAACGGCCCCATCAGTCGCCAACGCGGCAGCCTGCAGGGCGCCCTCGGCGACCTCACCACCGGACAACTGCGCCACGCCATCGACACCGGACGTGACCTCGGCCTCATCCACGCCCGCGGACACGCCTTGGCCCGCTACCAGCTCACCGCGAGCGGCAAGGACCTGGCCGAGGTGTACGACACCGCAGCACGCTGGGCCCGAACCAACCAACTTCCCAGCCGCACCAGTGACTTCGTCGCGCGCGTCCAGCACGCCTTCCAGATGCAGGACGGCGGCCCGGGGCAATCCGGCGCAGCGACCGAACCGTCGGCTCCGCGAGCGGCGCTGTCCGAGTGGCTTACGGCGTACCCCCGCGTCCTGCACCAGGACATCGCCCGCTCCTCCTGTGCGGCGGAGGAATCGGGGCGCGCTGCGTGAGATCCCGTGTCGGACCCTGGCGTGCCCGTCGCCCGGTCCCCACTCTGCTGCGCGGCATCTACCTGCCGCGCAGCACGGACGCTGCCGCGTTCGCCATGGCCACCTACGGCATCCCGCTGCTGGTACTGGCCACCACCAACTCGGCCGCCCTGACCGGCCTCGCGTTCGCGCTGGAATGGGTGCCGAGACTGGGTTCGTTCGCCTTCGCAGGGGTTCTGGTCGACCGCCACGGGACCACCGCCGTGCTCCGTTTCGCCTCCGCGGGCCGGGCCGTGGTTGTCCTGGCCACCGCGTTCATCTTGCCAACGCAGGCGGGCCTCAGCGCGACGGTCACCGTCATGCTGCTCGCCGCGTCCACCGGGATCCTCACTGAATGCTCCTACATCGCGGCCGAGACCGCGGGCGGAGTCGCCGGCCGCGAGGCCGGCGCCCGCGCCCACCGCGTTCAGTCGGTGCTGCTCGGCATCGACCAGTTCGCCACGCTGGTCGGCCCCGCACTCGCCGGGTTGCTCCTGCAGCGGGCCGGCGCCACCGGAATGCTGATCGTGATCGCCGTCTTCTCGCTGCTCACCAGCGTCTTGGCCCCGCGCCAGCGCCACCGGAGCAAGCCCGCCGCGCCGCAGCCCGTCCTTAAGGGGCTGCACACCGGCTGGTCGACCCTCCGCGCGCTGCCGGCCCTCGGCTGGCTGGTGACCGGACTGACCGTCTCCAACCTGACCGTCGGCCTGCTGCAGGCCGCCACCCCAGTGATCATCGTCAAACAGCTCGGACACTCCACGGCCGACGTCGGGCTCATCTGGTCGGCAGCCGCCGTCGCCTCTCTCCTCGCGGTCGCCCTGTGCCGCCGGGCGATCGACCGCTTCGGCCTGTGGCCGGTCGGCGCCGTGTCCGCCACGATCGCCGCCTTGGCATGCTTGGCTGTCTCCTTCGCCGACACCTACGGCAGCTATCTCACCCTGATCGCCGTCCTCATGGCCGGCGAGGGCGGCATGACCGTCGTGCTGCGCACCCTGCGCTCCCGCCTCATCCCCGCACCGGTCTTCGGCGCCACCCTGTCGCTGACCATCCTGCTGCTCCTGCTGCCCTTCCCCCTCGCCGGTGTCCTCGTCGCCACCGTGCCGCCCGCCCAACTCGGCCACGTGATCACCATCTGCGCCGCACTGCAGGCGCTGGGCCTAGTCGCCGCCTTCGCCCGGCTGCGCAGCACCCCCGCCCTGCGCACCTCCTGCGCCTGACCCGCCCGGTCACCCTCCCGCTCACCACCGGAGACCGCCGCCATGCCCACGTCCCACACCCTTGCCGACCCCCCTAAGCCCTGCCGGTAGCCCGAGCGTCGTTTCGAGCGGGCTCGCGCCCGACGCTGACCGACCGGTTCTTGGCCTTCGATGCTGAGCATCCGTACGTCTACAGCGCCCTGGAGCGCCTGACGGCCGACCGACTCGCCGCCGGCGCCATCTGGGTCGGGCTCAAGGCGTTGTTTGAGGACCTGCGCTGGCAGCTGCCCGCGGGCGTGCGCGGACTGAACAACTCCTTCACCGCTCTGTACGCCCGCAAGTTGATCGAGGACCACCCCCAGTGGGCGTCTGCCTTCGAGCTGCGACGCCGCCGCACCGCCTGCCCCAGGCGCCCTGCCTCAGCTCTTCGTTCCCCCGCACTGTTTGGAGCCTTGTTGTCCTCTCGCCCCGTCGTCCTGGTCGTTGCCGCCTCAGACATGGAGGCCCAGGCGTATCGCGGCACCTGCCTTCAGAGCGTTGCCGCCCACTACGACGTCGTTCTGATCTCCGGCGCCGCGCCGACCTGGGAGAAGGAGTTCCTCCTCGACTACGAGGTCGCCGACCCCGCCGATCAGGCGGCGCTGACCGCGGCCGGGCACGCGCTCGCGGATCGGCACGCGCTGGCCGGCGTGATGACGTGGACCGAGTGGTATCTCATCACCGTCGCCCGCCTGGCCCGCCGGCTCGGCCTGCCCACCACCGCTCCGGAGGCCCTCCAGGGCTGCCGCAACAAGCACACGAGCCGCAGCCTGTTCGCCCGCCACGGGGTGCCCTCCGCCGCCTCCGTCAGCGTGCGCACCGAGCACGAGGCGACAGATGCCGCCCGGCGCATCGGCTTCCCCGTCGTCCTCAAACCCGCCGCGCACGCCGCGAGCATGGGCGTCATCCGTGTCGACACCGCCGACCAGCTGCAGGCCGCGTACGCCTTCGCCGCCAAGACCGCCAGCCACGGAGTGGAGAGCACCCAGGTCCTGGTCGAGGAATATCTCGACGGCCCGGAGGTGAGCGTCGAGTGCGTCACCCACCAGGGACAGACCACTGTCGCCGCTGTCACCCGCAAGACCGTCGGCATGCCGCCCCACTTCGAAGAACTGGCGCACCTGGTCGACGCGAACGACCCGCTCCTTCCCACCGTGGCCCCGGCCGCCGTCGCGGCCATCGACGCCCTCGGTGTCACCGACGGCGTCAGCCACGTCGAGATCCGCGTGGTCGACGGCCGCCCCCGCCTCATCGAGGTCAACGCCCGGATCGCCGGCGACATGATCAGCCACCTCGTCCACCTGGCCACCGGCGTCGACCTTGCCCGCGCCGCCGCAGACATCGCCTGCGGACATACTCCCGACCTGACGCCGACTCGCCACCAGGCCGCGGCGATCCGCTTCATCTACCCGGCCTACTCCGGCACCCTCACCGCCCGCTGTGTCACGAAACCCACCGGGGGAATGGAGCGCGTGCGCTTCCAGCGACAGGCCGGCGACCAGCTCGTGCTGCCGCAGGACGGGGGCGATCTGTTCACCGCTCGCATCGGCTACCTGATCACCACCGGGCAGACCGCCACCATCGCCCAAGCCCGCGCCCAAGAGGCGTACCGCAACCTCGACGTCCAGGTGGCTGCGGTCGCGCAGGCGGCCCCGGTCACCCGGGAGCACGCCGCGTGAACCAGACCGCGGGGCCCGAGCTGGCGCGCAGCCGCCGTCTGCTGACCGGGTACTTTGCCGGCTTGGGTGTGGTGATGGCCGTCTGGGGCGCACGCATGCCCGCCGTTCAGAACACCGCCGAGGTGAGCACCGCCGGGCTCGCCCTGATCCTGCTGGCCGCTGCCCTCGGCATGGTCGCTGGACTCCAGACCGGCGGACGCCTCGCCCACCCGGCCCGCCTGCCCGCACTGCTGACCGGCGGTGCCATCGCTCTCGCCGTCTGCCTTGCCGTCCTCGGGGTATGCCGCAGCCTGGAGAGCCTCCTGGTGGCGGCGTTCGTCTTCGGCGCCGCACACGGCGTCCTCGACGTCGCAGTCAATGCCGCTGCGGTCCGCTGCCAGAACGCTCACGGCCGCCCGATCATGGGCCGGTTGCACGCGAGTTTCAGCCTCGGCGGACTCACAGGCGCCGCGCTGGCCTCAGCCACCGCCCACACCCCGCACACCGTCCTGTTCGCCGGCGTCGCAGCCACCGCCGCCACGGCGGCAGGTGCAGCGACGCGCCTTACCCGCTGTCTCGCCAGCCCTGGACTCGAGCCCGTCCACAACCGTGTGGCACCGGGCTTGGACGAGCGCGGGGGGCTGTCGCGGCCCCGGTTGTGGCTGCTGGGCGCACTGGCGGCCGGAACCCTGCTGGGCGAGGGGGCCGCTGCCGACTGGGCTGCCGTCCACCTGCACGACCTCGGTGCGACCGCCGCGACCAGCGCAGTGGCGTACGGCGTCTACAGCGCCGCCATGGCCGCCGGTCGCCTCGCCGGAGACCGGCTCACCGCCCACTTCGGCGCTCCCGCTGTTGTCCGGGCCGGCGCCGCCCTGGCCGCGCTCGGCCTCGCAACCGGGCTTGCTGGCTCCACCATCGCCTTTGTCCTCCTGGGGTGGGCGGCCTTCGGCCTGGGGTTGTCCGTCACCATCCCCAGCCTGATCACCGCCGCAGGCATCGGCGGCCCCCGCGCGGTCGCCACCGTCGCGGTCACCGGTTACGTCGGCCTGCTTGCCGGCCCCGCCCTCATCGGCGCCCTCGCCACCCTCACCGCCCTGCCGATCGCGCTGCTGCTGCCCGCCCTCCTCGCAGCTGCCGTCGCCGCCCTGTCCCGCAAAGCTCTGGAGACCGCCCCTTGACCAGCACTTCCCTCGCGCCGACCGGTGTGGACGCCTTGATCATCGACTACAACGGTGTTCTGGGCCGACAGCCCACCCCCATCATGTGGACCCGCCTCGCCGACCTCGCCGAGTGGCCCGACCGACACCTCCCCTCCTTCCAAGAAGCCTTCTGGGCCCCCCGGAACGCGTACGACGCAGGCGAACTGAGCGATCTCGCCTACTGGGCGAAGGTGCTCGGGCACCATCCCGGCGCGCGGTGGCTGCGCACGCTGCGGGCCGCCGATACCGCCATGTGGACCCGTACCGACCCCAGAGTCCTCGACATCCTGTACCGCGCCCGAGCCGCGGGGCTGCCTCTGGTGCTGCTCTCCAACGCCCCGGCCCATCTCAGCGACGTCCTGGACGCCACCGACTGGCGGCGCGATCTGATGAGTGACGCCCTGTACTCCGCCCGCCTGGGCCGGTGCAAGCCCGATTCGGCCGCGTACGAGCACGCCCTGGCGGCCACCGGCGTCGCCGACCCGGGACGCGTGCTGTTCGTCGACGACCGCGAGGACAACTGCCGGGCCGCCGCCGAGTTGGGCCTGCGCACCCTGCACTACGCCGGCCAACCCGCAGACCTGGAACACCAGCTGCTGCCCGCACTTGCGAACAGCACGCGTACCTGACCAGAACCGCGTGCTCATTCCCCCAGCCTCAACCTCAGGACTTTCGTGCCCGACACCGAAGAGATCGACGGCGACAACTACGTATCCCCGCGCTACCTCGCAGGCAGCACTTGCGACGCAGACCCCGCGCTGGAGCCGCTCCTCGCGCTTGGCTTCGACCTCCATCACGACAACCTCGCCAACGCCTACGTCACTGCGCCCGACCACCGCGTCCGACTCGGATTCCTGCCCGAGGGCGACGACGACGGACTGTGGCGGATCAACGCCTACCGCGACCGCTTCGCCCCGCCCGCGTGGGGCGTCAGTTTCAACGACACCGCACCCACGGAGTTCGTCACCGCCTTCACCACCGCCCTCGCTCAGGCGTACACCGCCGGTCCCGACATCTACCTCGCCGAGCCCGACCTCAAGGACCCCGAGCTCGGCGCCTTCGACGCCGTCGTCCCGCTCATCAAAAACGGCTGGCAGTTTCAGCACCCGCGCTGGGGCGTGATGGAACTGCAGTCCCCGGACGGGATGGCCACCTGTGAGTACACCACCGGCCGCCTCGACCCGGAGAAGGAACTCATCACCCTGGAGGCCCGCTGGCACCTGTGGGGCGGACCGAAGAACGGGTATGCCCGCTGGTACGCCACCGCCACCACCAACACACCCACCGCTCTAGTGAAGGCCATCACCCAGACCGTGTCCGACCCTGCGCCCCTGCCACGCTGGAGGGACTCGATGCTCCCTGGGCTGCGCGAGGCCGCACAGCTCACTCCCGTCACACCGCCCGCGCCCCCAGTTCCCACCCCGCTCGACGTCCAGCGCGCCCTCACCCGCCGACCACCGGCACTCGGCACCCGCAGCGTCCCACGTTGGAGCACGGCCACCCTTCCTCCGGCGCCCGCCGCCCCACGCACGGCAGCGCGCCGCTGATTCGCCGATGCCCACGACCAGTAATTGCAACATGCCTACGTGCACAAGAACGTGGCCGCACCCGTCTGGTCCGCGTGGGGCGGGCCACCGGATCACCCGCTGTGGAACGCCACGTTCTCCTCCGCCGTGCCCGCCTCCCTGGTCGCGGCGTTCGCCTCCTCCCTGGCCTCACCCGTGCCGCTCGCCCGCGCCGTGTGGAACATCCCGGCGGCACCCGCCTCCATCTCACCCTCCCAGCCGCTCTGACCGATGCCGCCGCGCGCCAGGGCCGCCCGGCACAGAGCCGAGCGTCGCCACCCTCGTCGCCGACTCTGCCGTCCGCGCACGCCAGGGTCAGCGCCCCGGGCACGGGGCCCGCGCCGACTGTCCGTCCCGCCCCGTCGGCGGCCGACCCAGGTAGCCGCCCCGCAGAACCGTCCGCTGCCGAGGAGCACCACCACCGTTGTCCCTGCACGCCCAGCACTTCTTCACCGACCTGCTCGACCTGCCCGTCCGCGAACGACGAGTGATCGGCGACGCCTGCTACGCCGTCGTCTCGCCCGACTCCCCGCTGCGGCTGCGCATCGAGTTCGCCCAGACCATCCGAGAACGTGAGTACGGCGGACTGCGCCTGAACATCCTCCACCCGGACCGCGGCGCCCTCGACCACGTGTACCTGTCCTTCGCCGACCACGGCACGTTCGCCGTCCGGGACACCCGCCTCGGCAAACAGCCCGGACATGACGGCTACGGCGTCGTACGGGACTGGCACCACGACGACACCTCACCCTGGATCGGCGCCGCCGTCATACCCCTGAGCCATGCCATCCAGGACTACCTGAAGGTCTGGACGCCCGAACCGTCCCCAACCAGCAGCGCCGACAGCGCACGGCGGCGACCGGCTCAGCTCGATACGGATCCTGAGCCGTCCCGGGGATGCTGGCTCACAGACGCCGACTTCCTCACCCGCCTCCACCAGGCCACGCCCCTCTGGCTGGACATCGTCGACAGCGTCCTCGACGACGGACTTCCCCTCACTCAAGCACTGACCGGCAGCCGCGAGCACCTTGCCCAACTGCTCGACATTCCACCGGCATTCGGCCTCCTGATCGAAGCCGAGGCTGCGGCCCGGATCGTGCATGCCGCCGGCCTACCGGCGGGCACACAGCGCGGTGCCTCCGTCGCGCAGGGCCTATCGCACATCGCGGCGTTGCCCATCGAGGACCAACACCACCTCATCCGGGCCGCCGCCCGCGGAAGCACGATCGACGCCCCCGCGCACCTTCCAGGGCAAACCCGTCTGACCCCGCCGCCCCAGCCGTCGCCGGCCCGTACCCGCTGACCGGCATTATCCCGCTTGCACCGACGGGCATCCCTGCCCGCGTCCCCTCCAGGAGAGTTCCTTCTTGCCTACCCGTTCCGCCCGCCGCCTGTCCGCCGTGGCCGTCACCGTTGCCACAGTGACCGGCGCGGTGGCCTTGGCCCCAGCCGCTTCCGCGAACACCCCCGAGCCGACCCCGTCCACGTCCATCACTCCGCTGAGCGCGGCCGGGAACGGCGGCGTCACCATCCTGAAGAAGGACCCGGGCGGCGATGTTGTCGCCGGCGCCACGTTCAACCTGCTCGACTCCACCGGCAAGCAGGCCGCCAGCGGCACCACCGACGCCGAGGGCCAGCTGACCTTCCAGGACCTCCCGCCTGGTGTCTACCGGCTCAAGGAAGTCTCCAGCGGCAGCCCGCTGCACGAGGTCGTCGACGACCAGGACGTCATCGTCACCCCCGGTGCCGACACTCCGCTGACCATCATCGACCCGTTCAAGCCCGCCTCAGTTCGGCTGAAGGCCAAGGACGACAAGACCGGCAAGCTGCTGGCCGGATCCACGGTCAACATCGGCAGCGGCGACAAGACCATCCTGACGCTGACCACCGGCTCCGACGGAACGGCCAGCGGCAAGCTGCCCATCAACTCCCGCACCGGCAGCGACTTCTGGGCCAAGCAGGTGAAGGCTCCCGAGGGCTATGAGATCTCCAAGCCCTCGAAGGCGTTCAAGGTCAAGCCGGGCGCCCCCGTGACCGTGACTGTCACCAACGCCAAGAGCGCCACCACCCCGCCGCCAACGGAGAAGCCGACCGACAAGCCCACCGACAGGCCGAGCGACCGGCCCACCCCGGACAAGCTTGGCCAGGAAGAGGACACCTCGACGCCGTCTGCCTCGGGCACACCGACCTCCGACGAGACCGCGTCGAGCACCGTGGCCCCCGCCCCCGCGGGCTCGCTCGCGCACACCGGCGCCGGCGCCACCCCGTGGCTGATCAGCGGCGCCGGAGCCCTGATCGCTGCTGGCGGAGGCGCCCTCTTCGCGGCCCGTCGCCGACGCGCGGACAACTCCACCGACGACGGCTCCACCACGAGCTGACCTCACCCGCTTCACTCCGCAAAGCCCCCGGAATCGGATCGTTCGATTCTGGGGGCTTCGTCGTGGGCGCTTACGTGGGTGTAGCGTCCACGGCCTCGTGCGCACCGATTCCAGCGGAAACGCCGGAATCCGGACTTGGCGCCCACTCGTTCCGTCGGTCGGGCATGCGCAGAAATGGCAGTAGCGGTTTCCGCCGGGATGAGAATGATCAGTCAGAGCTGTCCGGAGACGGTTCGTCACAGATCCTGGCCAGCAGGTCACTGCAGGATTCGCGCCACAGCTTGTGCTGCTGCTTCTCTAGGACGTGGCATGCATCGTCCATCGGGAACCCCGTACCCCCATACGGAGTCGGATCCTTGACGCGTCCAAGAAGGTTCTGCAAGGCGGCCTTCGTGGGCAGCTCGCGGAACTCGGTGCGTCCTGGGGGACTGCGACGGTCGTACCGTCCCAGGAGTGAGAGAGTGGTCCACCCTGCGTGAGCATGGGCTCGCGGCTCGGCGTCACCAGAAGATCTCGCCACCCTCGTTCCAGCCGCACTGTGTGCACCGCACCCCCGCGTACAAGTCATCACGAGAGTGGTTCACCTCGCTCCACCCCTCCAGTTTTGAGCTTGGCGCCCCACACTTGAGGCAGCCCACGGCCACGCCGTATCCGTGGAAGTACTGGTAGTCGAGGCCCGATTCCTCGACGGTCTGCTGCATGGTCTTGACTAGGTCGGCCTGGAATTCGATACCTACGAGTTCCCGCGCGGCGCGATCTACATCGTCGTCCGTCATGGAGACCCACATGATCCGCCGCAGGAGAGCTGGCAGCGGGGTCTCGTCGAGGAGTACCGGAATGACCCGGAGCGAGTCATCGTCCAGGCTGCGTGTCAGGGCGGTCTCCCACTCCGTGTTCACCCACCGAGACTTCGAGGCGTTCTCGGACCAGAAGACCATCACGGTGTCGACCACGCTCAGAGCCTGGTTGACCTTGCCGGGGATGGTGTCTCCGGGGCGGATCTCCCAGGAGTCAAACCATACGTCGACACCAAGCAGCCGCAGCCGGGCGGCGAGCGGCTTTACCGCGGGCTTGTCGCGGTGGTTGTGCGAGATGAACGCGCGCATGAGCTTGAGCTTCGCAGCTCCGATATCTAATCGTCAAATAGACGAAAAGGGCCGAGTCTGACACACGTTCACCGAGGCGGTCACGGCCTTCGCGTCAGGGATGTGGTCTTCCGTCTGAGATGTCTGTGATGGTTCGAGTGGGCTGAAACAGCGGGAGCGCCTTCCTGGTGCTGCGAGGATCGCCCGCATGGATCGTAGGGACTATCTCGGCCAGTCGATGATGCAGGCCGCCGTACTGCCGGCGCGTGCCGCCTATCTCATCCGCACGGGCAGCCGCACCGGCTTCCGCCGGGCCGTACAGGAAGCGAGCACCCGGTGGGGCGGGATGACCGAACCCATCCTCGCCGTGCCGGACGACGGCGAGATCCCCGACGAACTGCGCGAGACCGTAGCCGCGGCGAAGGTCGAAGCCGCAGTCAACGTCGACGTCGACGACGCCCGCGCCCAGCGCGCGGCTGACGCCCTCGGCCTGTCCTACGTCCGGATCGCCAAGATCGACCATGTCGGCGCCGCGAGGTTCACCTGCCACCCGCTGCACGTCAACCCTCCCGTGCAGCCGTCCACCCTGCCGGTCGTCGCCGTGGACGGCGCCCCGCTGTGGCAAGTGGCCGCCGCCGGCTTCCTCAGCGAGGACCAGGCCGAAGAGCTGCGGCCCACCGTACTCGCCGTCCGCCCGGGCCTGCCCGACGAGTACGGCCGGAACCAAATGTACGGAGCCACTCATCTGCAGAGCACGATCGCGCAGTTCGGCGAGTACCGCAGCAACGCCATCGGGTCACTGCCTGCTGCGGTGTGGGTCACCGACCCCGACGACATCGAGGACTGCATCGCCTTCTGGAACTCCCGCGCGCTACGGCCGGTCAGCCACGCCGGGATGCCCATGCTGCTCCTGCCCACCGGAGAGGTTCAGCACTGGCTGGGCCTTGCCCAACAGCTCGCCGGCATGCTGGCCCGACCCGCGGAGTTCTCCCCCGACGTGATGCTGCTCAGCAGAAACGTCCCCCAGGAGCACCTGCACAAGATCGCCAAGATTCTGGAGCTGCAGCGCACGGACGCGGAGGTGAAGATCAGCGAGAAATTCCCCACCCCGGGGCTGCGGCAGCCTCCCTTCACCTACCGGACTGGCCTTGATCCGCGCTCGTGGCTCCTGCGGGACCGTGAGTACGGGTTGTCGACCTCGTTCGACGTGCACGTGTTCGCTGGGGACACGAGCACACTCCGGTTCACCTCGCCCGTCCACTTTCATACCCAGGGCAGCTGGGCGCTGGTCCGGCTGTGGGGCAGCCCGCTCGACGGCCTGCCCCGACGCGACTGCGTCGCCTCTCTCGTCGAGCCGAACGCGCAATGGCGCAGGGACGGCATCCAGTTGCGCACTCGTGCACAGAACGACTACATCTTCGGGCTCACCGTGCCCACCCTCGCCCAGGCGACTGAGGCCGTGTTGGAGCAGGCGAGCGCCCGCCACGCTCTGTCGGACAAGGGCAAGCTCGGGGTCGCGTTGCAGGCTCAGGCCGACATCGCCGCGCTCCTCGAACCGGGCGTGTACGAAGCCGTGATCGCCCTCACGACGCCCCGGTCCAAGGAACTCCTCAGGGAACTGCGGAAGATCAAGGCCGAAGGGACGGACGACGCCGCACAGCTGGTCGAGCTGGCCTCCACCTGGGGCGGCCGCGCCGAGCGACGCTACCGCCCCATCACGAAGCTGGCGCTGCCGCCGCAGCGGGCCTCCGAAGCAGCTGAACGCCTGTGCGAACTCGGCTGGGCCGAACGCGGGGTGGAGACCAACTGCGCTCAGTGCGGGGTCCGCACCTTCCATCCCTTCGAGCAGACGCAGCGCCGACCAATGTGCCCGGGCTGCTCCTCGCCATCCCGGTACGAGACCACCGCGGACGGCCTTTCCGTCTTCTACCGGCTCGACAGCTTTGTAGACCGCGCCAGCGACCAGGGCCTTCTTCCTCACCTGCTCGTGATCGCCGCGCTGACGAAGAACGAGCCAAACTCCTACTTCCTGCCCGGCATCGACCTGTGGTTCACCGACCAGACGCGCGGCGAAGCCGATGTCTTCGGCCTCTACGGTGGGCGCGTGCTGTCCGGCGAGGTCAAGACGTCCGCGTCCCAGTTCACGAACGAACAGCTCACCCACGACATCGCCCTGAGCACCCGCTTGGGCGTCGACATCCACCTACTTGCTGCGGTCGACACCGTCCCCCAGACGATTCGCGAGCAGACCGCCAAGCTTTGCTCCGACGCCGGGCTGGATCTCCTCGTCCTCGACAAGAGTGAGCTCCGCCGCTCCTGACGCCGACTCGGCCAAAGCACCATGCCGGTCAGTGTGCAGCGGGCGCCTGGCGTTGCCGTCCCAGGACAGTTGTCCGTTGACAGCGAAGTTAGTCCGGCGGAAGGCGCTGACCTGCGCGGACTAACATCGCTGTCAACGCGGTTGCATGGCGCCGCTTCGGGTCGAGGTGGTCGTCTCACGTGCCGACGAGACCCATGTGTGTCTCGTTGTAGAGGTCGCCGTGCACATCGATGCGCTCAGGCGGCGTTCAGTGGCTTTGGGTGCGGTCGACGGCTCCGGATGCGTCCTCGGTGGCTGCCCAGGTGGCGAGGAGCTGGAGTGCGTCGTGGGCCGGGGTGTGGGGCGCGGCGCTGTAGGCGGTCAGGGTGAGGCCGGGCTGGGCGGGCAGCTGCATGGCGTCGAAGTCGAGGGTGATCTCGCCGACGGTCGGGTGGCGGAAGGCCTTGCGGCCGGTGTGGTGCAGGCGCACGTTGTGTTTGGCCCAGGCGGTGCGGAACTCCTCGCTGCAGGTGACGAGTTCGCCGATCAGCCCGGTCAGGTCGCTGTCGCCGGGAGCTCGGCCGGCCTCGGTGCGCAGCAGGGAGACCGTCGTGTTCACGGACTGCTCCCAGTCGGGGAAGAAGTCACGGCCGTCCGGGTTGAGGAACTGGAAGCGGGCGATGTTGACCGGGCGCGGGGCGTCGTCTGTGAACAGTGGGGCATACAGGGCGCGGCCGAGGCGGTTGACGGCGAGGATGTCGAGGCGGCCGTTGCGGATGAAGGCCGGGGACTCGGTCATGGAGTCCAGGACGCGCAGGACGCTGTCCGGCAGGGGACCGCGGGCGCGCCGGGGGCGGCGGGCGGGCCGTTGGGCGGCGGCGCGAGCCAGGTCGTAGAGGTGGGCGCGTTCGGCGTCATCGAGCCGCAGCGCGTTCGCGACGGAGTCCAGGACCTCTTCGGAGGCGCCGGCGAGGTGGCCGCGCTCCAGACGGACGTAGTAGTCGACGCTGACGCCAGCGAGGATCGCGACTTCTTCGCGGCGCAGGCCCGGTACGCGCCGGTTGCCGCCGTAGGCGGGCAGTCCGGCCTGTTGCGGGGTGATTTTCGCGCGGCGGGAGGCCAGGAACTCGCGGATGTCGCTCTCGGTACTCACGCATTCCAGGCTAGGTCGGTTGGCTTGGATAAGGGGGGTTCTGTCAGTACCTGGAACGAGCGTACCTTCCGCGCCTGCGTGACCTGCGGTTTCCTCGATAGCGGTAGGGCTGCGCTGCTGCGGGATACCTCTTGCGGGGCCTCGTCCGGGCTGCCGCTGCAGGAACTCCTGCAGACAGTGGTTCTACCGGAATGCACGCGAACCATTGCAAGGAGTCATGACATGGCGAAGCAGTCCGCGCCCCAGGAGCTGGCCCAGATCGCGCCGAAGCTCGTCGAGGTCACCAACGAGGTGCTCTTCGGTGACGTGTGGGAACGCGCCGAGCTGTCCCCGCGCGACCGCAGCCTGGTCACGGTCAGCGTGCTGGCCGCGCTGTACCGCAGCGAGCAGCTGCCCTACCACCTGGGTGTGGCGCTGGAGAACGGGCTCACCGTGGAAGAACTGTCCGAGGCGATCACGCACCTGGCCTTCTACGCCGGCTGGCCCAACGCCATGACCGCGATCAACCAGCTGAAGCAGATCGACGACGAGCGCGCCGCCTGACCGGCCAAGCCGCCCACCCCCACCGCCCTCTGTGGATCAAGGAAAACAGTCGTGGAACACATCACCGAAACCCCCACCCTCAAGGCCCCGGCCGACCGCTTCACCGGCGACGTCTACCTCAACATGATCGAGGTGCCTTCCGATTCGGCCCGTCTGGCGTCCGCGCTGGTGCGCTTTACTCCGGGCGCCCGTACCAACTGGCACTCCCACGCCAAGGGCCAGGTCCTGTACGTCACCGACGGTGTCGGCCTGGTCGGCACCCGCGACGGCAACGTAGTGCGGATCACTGCCGGTGAGACCGTCAAGTGCCCGGCCGAAGAGGAGCACTGGCACGGCGCCACTGACACCACCCTCATGGCCCACATCGCCATGGTCGTCGGCGACAGCAGCGGTGACGGGACCACCTGGCTGGAGCCCGTCACCGACGAGCAGTTCACCGCGGCTCTTGACGCCACCGGCCGCTGACGGCCCGCGACGCTGGTGCCTGCCCTGGGCCGACTAGGTTGGATGCCAACGAGTCTGTTTGCGCTGACGCCGTTCGTGATCGTGGGTCGGTCAGCGGACCTGTCTCTGCAGTGGTGAGGCGGGGGATCTCCAGGGCGAAGCGGACGTCCCAGCAGCGGAGGTTGTAGCGCTTTGCGAGCGTGCGGATTTGTGTGCCTTTGAGGGCCTCATGGGTGACGCGGTGGGCCAGGCCCCGGCGCCCGGTGAAGGGATCCTTTGTAGGAAGGCGCCGGCGTGGTCTGTTCGTGCCGCCCAGGGCGTCGGCGTCGGCAAGGGCACGTTCGAGTGCTTCGGGCGAGTGCCCTGCGGCCGTGGCGAGGTTTTCGAGGAGCGGCTTGCCGAACCACTGTGGTGGGCCGCAGAGTTAGCAGTGCAGGAAGCTGGGCTTGAGATGGTTGGCGCGAGCCAGACGCCGGATGTAGGAGTTCGCGGACTCTCCGAGACAGGGACGGAGCCGGACCGGCAGCGGTGCGAACCGGGGCGGTAGCTCGCTGTTCATCGGAACGTGCCGGACTTCGTGGGCAGCGACGCCGTGGCCGGCGGACGGGGATCTCCCGCCCTGGGGCGGTGGCCCACCCGGCGGCCACCGAAACGGCCGTACCGGAACCGCCTCCTCGAACCTGACCGACACGCAGTCCAGCAGCGGACGCCGTCGACGCTCGCGCCGGCCATCCATGCACGACACCTCGACGTACGGCACGTCGCCGCTCGCCCCAGCCGGTACGCCCTTCCAACACCCCCAGCGTGCTCACCCCGCACGACTAGGTTCACTGTCAAAAAAGCCGAAACGACTGGGTTCGTTGTCAAACGCCTCGATTGGATGACAAAGGACAACAGTTCGCCTGTGGCAGACAGGAAAGAGCCCGCAGGGACTGGTGATCGCCTCGACACTATGTCAACCTAAACGACCTTCCCTAAAACCCCAGGTCATAGAGGTGATGCTGTGGCATTGGATGCGACGCAACCTGGATTCGCCACCACGGTCGCGGACCTGCGGCTCCGCTCCTGGAAGCTTGGTGCCGGCCAGGCTATGGAGGTGATCGATCATTTCTCCGAGCCCGATTTCACGCACATCGTCGACGACCGTGCCGACGTGCACGTCAGCTCGCGCGACGGCCGGTTCTACCTCGGCTACTTCCCGAACGGCCGGCCCGGCGGCGCTGACGAAGACTGGGTGACGGGCGAGAGCTGGGTCATCGCCGTCACCGGTACCGCCAACGTCCCCGGCTACCGGATGGCCTTCGGTACGGACACGCCGGCAGAGATCGTCGCCGGCGTCGTGGCCCGGATCCTGTCAACCTCCGGGCCCCTGTGACGGGCGCATTCTCTTCCTTATGTACGCGACGCGTACTCTGCCCCTGCTCTCGCGGCTTCGCCCGCTACTGCTAGGAGAACGCCTTGGACTCGCACTCGCCCGAGATGACTGTCGGCGACATCCTCGACCTGCTGTCCGCCTGCGACCGCGACACACCTGTCCGTCTTGCCATCAACCCCTTCTTTCCCATGGCCCACCGTCTGGGCGGTGTGGCGAAGGCGGTGGACGAGCACGGTCGGCCGATGGTCTACATCGCCGAGTCCCCGGAGGCCGAGCAGTTCGGCCCGCTGCCGCCCGCGGTGGCCGTCGCTCTGACCTGGCAGGAGCCGGTCGAGGCGCCCCCGCGCCGCCGACGCGGCGCGACCGGGCCGATCGCCGACCAGTGATTCACCCCCGAACCCACGGAGGCGCCCCTGCACACGCACCACTCCATCGATCCCTCCCACCCCACCTCGCCGGACCCGGTGTACTGGGTCACCCCGCGCCACCTGGCCGGTGATGACGGCGTCCTCGCCGAGCGGATCGGCGACACCCTGACCGACCTCGGCTGGCGCATGTGGCCGACCTCCCGCAGCACCCTGCTCTATGTGAGTCCCGACGGCCTGCGCGGCGCCGAGTGGATCCTCGCCGCCTACCCGTTCGAGCTGGGCGGTCTCTCGGTGGCCTGGCAGCTCTCCGCTCGCCTGCACGCCGCCTCGGCCCTGACCGAGTGGAACGCGTACTTCACTGCCGGCGTTCCGCACGAGGCGCTCACCGATTTCCTGCTCGCGCTCGACGCCAGCGAGACACCCGATATCGGGCTCGAGAACGCCGAGTCGGTGCTCATCGCGCTCAGCGCGCGGGGTTGGCTGCGCGACATGGACCGTCCGCACACGACCGCCACCGACCCCGGCTTCTCCACGAACGTCTCGCTGGAGATGCTGCCGCCGCTCATCCACGACGCCGACCCCCGTGACGACCTTCTGGGGTGGCAGGCGTGGGCGGAGCCCGTGCTCGGGGCGCCGTACCTGTGGTGCGCGAGCTTCAGCGCGAGCGCCCCGCACGAGCTGGTCGCGGCCTTCGCGTCGTCCCTCGCCGCACCCGGTCCGGTACCGCGCCGCATGCTGCCCGAGGGAGCAGAGGACCGTCTCACCGTCGTACGCCGCGGCTGACGAGTGCTCATAGCCGGTGACCGAGGCGGGGATCGACGGGGGGATGCCCCCTCTTCAAGGCCCGGTGGTTCCCCTCCCTTCACGGGGGTGGGACCACCCGGGCAGCGCCCTAACACCAACAGCGAACAACAGAAGGCGCCCACGAAC
>NZ_JBIAUY010000038.1:0-26933 GCF_042893475.1 Streptomyces sp. NPDC001604
GAGGCGGGGGTGCGGGTGCGGCGGTTGCGGGTGTCGCATGCGTTCCATTCGCCGTTGATGGAGCCGATGTTGGAGGAGTTCGGCCGGGTGGTCGCCTCGACGCGGCTGCACAAGCCGCGGTTGGGTCTGGTGTCGGGTCTGACGGGTGGTCTGGTGACGGACGAGGTGACGGATCCGGGGTATTGGGTGCGGCATGTGCGTGAGGCGGTGCGGTTCGCCGATGCGGTGGTGAGCTTGCGCGATGCGGGGGTGCGCACGTTTGTGGAGGTGGGTCCGGACGGAGTCCTGTCCGGGCTTGGGCCGCAGGTGGAGGGGGCGGGTGGTGGTGAGGTGTGGCTGCCGGTGATGCGTCGGGGTCGTGATGAGGTGCGTGCGGCGTTGACGGCGTTGGCGGGGGTGGCGGTGCGGGGTGGTGCGGTGCGGTGGGAGGGGGTGTATGGGGAGGAGCGGTGCCGGGTGGAGTTGCCGACGTATGCGTTCCAGCGGCAGCGGTACTGGCTCAGTGGTCGGGGCAGTGCCCGGCCGCAGGATCTGGGACTGGGCGAGGCCGGTCATGGGCTGCTGGGTGCGGTGGTGGAGTTGCCGGGCTCGGGTGGGATCAGCGCGGTGGGGCGCCTGTCGCTCGCCACGCATTCCTGGCTGGGGGATCATGTGGTGTCGGGGCGTGTGGTGGTGCCGGGGGCGGCGCTGGTGGAGATGGCGTCGTTCGTGGGCGGGCTGGCGGGTTGTGGCCGGCTGGAGGAGTTGCTGATCGACGCGCCGGTGGTGCTTCCGGACGAGGGCGGTGTGCGGATTCAGGTCAGTGCGGCGGGCGCGGACGAACAGGGACGCCGCGAGGTGAGTATCCATACCCGGCCCGACGAGGACTTGGACGAGGTCGAAGAAGCCGATGCGTGGACCCGGCACGCGAGCGGGGTGCTGGTGCCGGTCGGCGAGGCCGGTGCGGTGGACGGTGGGTGGGCGGTCGCGTGGCCTCCCGCGCAGGCCGAGGCGTTGTCGGTGGAGGAGTTGTATGCGGGACTGAGCGGAGCGGGGCTCGATTACGGGCCGGTGTTCGCCGCCGTGGGCGGCGTCTGGCGTGGCCAGGAGCCCGGCGAGGTGTTCGCGGAGATCGCGCTGCCCGAGGGGGTGTCGGCGGCCGGGTTCTCTTTGCACCCCGCGCTGCTGGACGCCGCCCTGCACGCCATCGGCCTGGACGGCACGACCGGCCCGATGGACCCGTTCGCGTGGAACGGCGTGACACTGCACTCGGCCGAAGCGACCAGCGCGCGGGTCCGGGTGGCGCCCGTCGTCGACGGCGAGGGCGTGGCGGTGACGATCGCCGACTCGACCGGAATGGTGCTCGCCTCGGTCGACTCGCTGGTCCTGCGGCCGATGGCCGTCGGCGGGATGCAGGTCAGCTCCCGGCTGATCCGCGAGTCCCTGCTCACCCTGGACTGGACGGAACTCCAGAGCGCACCCCAGACCACCGCGCCCTCGGGCGCCGGCTGGGCGCTGATCGGCCCGGCCGAGATCCCCGGCCTCCCGGACGCCACCCGCTACGACGGGATCGAGACACTCCTCAAGGCGGTGGACGCCGGAACTGCCGTACCCGACACTCTCGTTGCACTGGCCTTGCCTGCGCGCGACTGCCCGCTCGAGCGCTGTGCGCCGGATGCCGCGAGCGAGGCGGCCGTCGAGACCCTGGACCTGATCCAGGGATGGCTGAACGCCGAGACGCTGGCCGGCACCCGCCTCGTCCTGGTCACCGTCGGCGCGGTGGGCACGGGAACCGGCGCGGACCACGGGAACGGCGCCCCTACGGCCGCGGCCGTGGCGGCCGCTTCGCTATGGGGTCTGGGCCGGGTGGCACAGGCGGAGTCCGCGGGCCGGGTGGTTCTGGTCGACGTGGAGAGTCCCGATGCCGTCGGTGCGGGGGTCGCGGCCGGGCTCGGCTCGGGTGAGGGGCAGGTGGCGCTGCGCGGCGGCCAGGTCCACGTGCCGCGGCTGAGCCGGCTCTCTCCAGCCCTTCCCGTCCCTGCCGGGACGACCGGTCCGGGCTGGCGGCTGGGCTTCCGTGAGCGCGGCACCTTGGAGGAGTTGTGCCTGCAGGCGAGTGACGAGGGGTCGGCGCCCTTGGAGCCGGGGCAGGTGCGGGTGGCGGTGCGTGCCGCGGGTGTCAATTTCCGGGACGTGCTCAACGTACTCGGGATGTACCCGGGCGATGCGGGGGCGCTGGGCCTCGAAGGCGCGGGCTGGGTGGTGGAAACCGGGCCCGGGGTGACGGACCTGGTCCCGGGGCAGGCCGTGATGGGGCTGTTCACCGGCGGGTTCACGCCGCTCGCGGTGACCGACGCGCGGCTGGTGGCCCCCATTCCTCCGCAGTGGTCGATGGCTCAGGCGGCGAGTGCGCCGGTGGCCTTTCTCACCGCGTATCACGCGCTGGTCGAGGTGGCCGGGCTGACCGCGGGCGAGTCGGTGCTCGTCCACGCCGCGGCCGGCGGTGTGGGCATGGCGGCGCTGCAGCTCGCCGGGCACCTCGGCGCCACCGTGTTCGCCACGGCGAGCGAGGGCAAGTGGTCCGCGCTGGAACGGGCCGGGATCGCCCGTGACCGGATCGCCTCGTCCCGCACGCTCGGGTTCGAGGAGGCCTTCCGGGCGGCGAGTGGCGGACACGGGATCGACGTGGTCCTGGATTCGCTGGCCGGGGAGTTCGTGGACGCCTCGCTACGGCTGACGGCGCCCGGTGGCCGCTTCGTGGAGATCGGCAAGACCGACGTGCGTGACCCGGAGACGGTCGCCCGCGCACACGGCATCACCTATCAGGCGGCTGACCTGCTGGCCTTGGACGCCGAACGACTCGGTCCGATGCTGCGCCGCGTCACGGAGCTCTGTGACCAGGGTGTGCTGCGGCCGTTGCCGGTGACCGGCTGGGACGTGCGTCAGGCAGCGGAGGCCTTCCGGTTCATGAGCCAGGCGCGGCACGTCGGCAAGGTCGTGCTCACCGTGCCCGCGCCGGTGCGCGGTGACGCGGCGGTCGTCGTGACCGGCGGCACCGGTGGCCTCGGCCGCCTGGTCGCACAGCACCTGGCGGAGACGGGGCAGGCCGGCGAACTGGTGCTGCTCTCCCGCAGCGGGCCCACGGCACCAGGCGCAGCCGCGCTCGCCGCGCGACTCGCGGCTTCCGGTACGGCGGTGCGCATCGAGTCCTGCGACGCGGCCGACCGCGCGGCCCTGGAGGCGGTGTTCGACACGGCCACCCGCACCCGGCGAGTGGACGGGGTCTTCCATGCCGCCGGAGTCCTCGACGACGGGCTGATCGGAACCCTGACGCCGAGTCAGGTCCGTTCCGTGGTACGGGCGAAGGCGCTCGGCGCGTGGAACCTGCACGAGCTGACGAGCCGGACGGACATCTCACGCTTCGTGCTGTTCAGCTCCGTGGCCGGTATCTGGGGCAACCCCGGGCAGGGCAACTACGCGGCCGCCAACACCTTCCTCGACGCGCTCGCCGAACACCGGCACGGCCAAGGTCTCGCCGCGACGTCGCTGGCCTGGGGCCCCTGGGAACGCGCCGACGGCATGGCCGGCACGCTGGAGCAGGCGGACCGGGACCGGATGGCCCGCGCCGGGCTGGCGCTGATCTCCGACACCGAAGGGCTGGCCCTGCTCGACGCGGCGCCCGGCACCGGCCGCGCGGCGCTGGTCGCCGCACGGTTGAACAGCAGCACCCTCACGCACGACAACCCCCACCTGCCCGCCGTGCTGGGCGCGCTGGTCCGCCGGGCCGGCCCGAGCGCCGCGGCGGCCGTGCCGGGCGGCGACCTGGCCGCGCGGCTGGTCGGGCTCGGCCCGGAGCAGCAACTGGAGACCGTCTCGGAGCTGATCAGGAAGCAGGCCGCGCTCGTGCTGGGTGTCAGAGGCCCGGGCAGCCTCCAGGCCACCCGTTCCTTCCGCGAGCTCGGCTTCACCTCGTTGATGGCGTTGGAGCTGCGCAACGCGCTCAGCCGGAGCGCCGGGGTGCATCTGTCCGCCGGGCTGGCCTTCGACTACCCGACGCCGCAGGCGCTGGCCGAGTACCTGCTGGAGCGCATGGTGGGCAAGGCCAACCCCGACCAGCTGGTGCTCGACGAGCTCGACCGGCTCGAGTCGGTGCTCGCCACGGCGGCCGACAGCCCGCGCCGGGCGGCGGTCCTGACCCGCCTCGAAGGCATCGTGCACGATTTCCGCACCGGGCGCTCGGACAACGCGGAGGACCTGCGCGAGATCGGTGAGGCGACCGACGACGAGATCTTCGACCTCATCGACAAGGAACTGGAGATCTGAGCCCCGAACACGAGACCGCGGCGTCCGCCTCAGGCGGACGCCGCGGTCTCGTGTTCGGATCAGAGCGGGTTCGTCTAGAAGTACTGCTTCAGCAACTCGGTGATCTCCTGCATGCGGGTGCTGACGAAGAAGTGGCCGCCGGAGAAGACCCGCAGGTCGAAGCCGCCGGTGGTGTGCTGGTCCCAGGCCTTGGCCTCGTCGACGGTGGTCTTGGGGTCGTCGTCGCCGGTCAGGACCGTGATGGGGCAGGCCACGGTCGCATCGGGCTCGCAGCGGTAGGTCTCGACCGCCGTGTAGTCGGCGCGAAGGGCGGGAAGCGCGGCGCGCATCACCTCCTCGTCTCCCAGCAGCAGCGAGGCTGTTCCGCTCAGGGCGCGCACATCGGCCATGATTTCCTCGTCGCTGCGGTGGACACGCTCGTCGCGGTGGGTCGCCGGCCCTCGGCGACCGGACGCGAGCAGCCGGACCGGCCCGCGGCCGTCGGCTTCGAGACGGCGGGTGATCTCGAAGCCGAGCAGCGCGCCCATGCTGTGACCGAAGACGGTCAGCGGACGCTGCGGCGTCGGGTCGAGCAGTCCGCAGATGCGGTCGGCCAGCGTGGCCAGATCGTCGATCGGCCGCTCTGCCCGCCGGTCCTGCCGACCCGGGTACTGGACGGCGACCACGTCGACCTTCGGAGCGAGGGCGCGGGCGAGGGGCAGGAAGAACGAGGCCGAGCCGCCCGCGTGCGGAAGGCACAGCAGCGTACCGACCGCGTTCTCGGCCGGCTGGTAGCGGCGGAGCCACTTCGCTTCTTCGGAGGGGGATGCGGACATGCTGGCTCCTCTGGTTCGTCTGAGGTGGGTGGCTGCTTCCCGTGGCGGTCCGCCATATGACGGCCTGTCAGGAGTCGAACAAGCACAGCAGGCACGGCCGGTCTCGTCGAGGCGGATCGTTGCGCCCCCGCGAAGCTGGACGGGCATCCGCGCGGTGCGGGCCCGGGTGCGCCCTGTCGGCTCACACGGTGTCGATCCGCTCCCGCGGGGCGCTCGCTCGCGGACCGAGCAGGCATCGGACATGGCCGACCGTCCGTCATCGTAGATGAGGAGGGGTGCGATCAGGGCCGACGCGGCAGCCGGCCGAACACGGCCGGGCCTCGACCGGCCGGGCGCCGCTGAGTTACGGTGCCGTCCGGCGATCCAGGGTCGCCTCGGCGCCGGGCTCCGGCCCCCGTCGCTGCCCCTGTCCCGGGGCACGCGGGCGCGGACTGCGCCGGTGGAAGAACACTGCGGCGACCCGCTGGGCCGGATTCTCGCCCGTCAAGTGGACGACGACCACGATCGAGCTGCCGCGGTCGACTGCGCACGGCCGTCCGCCGGGAAAGCGGGCTCGTCGGCACGCCAAGGCGCCTGAATACGAATCCGTCCGCCTCGCCCATTTGGCATCCTCCTGGCAGATGAATACGGCAGTGGCCGGTCGGGCAAATTCAGCGGGAATTCGAGGAAATAACTCGGCCCTGAATTGGGCGACCTTTCGAGGAGGGCGCCGCCAAGGCGGGAACCATCCGGTCGCATGCCGTCGGCGGTGTTCGACTGGCGCCCGGCGGCAGCTGAACACCGCCAGGCTGGGCCGTCCCGCCGCCCGTCCGCCGTGGTCGAGCTCGACGCCGGGGACGATACGGCTTCCCAGGAAAGGCGCACTTCGCTGTTCAAGGCGAATGTTGCGGGTTTCCACGGGCGACGGATACCTTCGCTGCCAGTCGGCTTGATAAGTCAGCTGTCGCTGACAATGTCTTTTACGGGCACGAATTCAATAAACCACTTGTGGCGGCGGTGAGGCCGACACAAGATTCACGCGCGCCCCGGGGGACCCACACGATCCGCGGATCGATTTGGCGTTCCCCACCGAGCAGGGATGGCGGAAGCAGATGGCGAGCGAAGACAAACTCCGCGACTACCTCAAGCTCGTGACGGCCAACCTGCGCCAGGTTCGCCGCCGGCTGACCGAGGTCGAGGAACGCAGCCGGGAACCGATCGCGATCGTCGGCATGGGCTGCCGTTTCCCCGGCGGGGCGGACAGCCCGGAGCGACTCTGGGATCTGCTGGCCGGCGGTACGGACGCGATCGGTGCGTTTCCCCAGGACCGTGGCTGGGATCTGGAGAACCTCTACGACCCCGACCCGGACCACCCCGGCACCTCCTACGCACGGCACGGCGGCTTCGTCCACGACGTCGCAGAGTTCGACGCCGGGTTCTTCGGGATCAGCCCGCGCGAGGCGCTGATGATGGACCCGCAGCAACGTCTGCTGCTGGAGACTTCATGGGAGGCGCTGGAGCAGGCGGGCATCGACGCGACCACCCTGCGCGGGAGCCGGACCGGCGTCTTCACCGGCGCCTACACCTCGGGCTACGGCACCGGCTCCTCGGCCGAGGCCAAGGGCTCGGAAGGCCATCTGCTCACCGGCATCGCGACCAGCGTGATGTCGGGCCGGATCGCGTTCAGCTTCGGGCTGGAGGGCCCGGCGGTGACCGTGGACACGGCCTGCTCCTCGTCGCTGGTGGCTCTGCACCTCGCGGTGCAGTCGCTGCGCTCGGACGAGTGCTCGCTGGCGCTCGTCTCCGGTGTCACGGTGGTCGCCACGCCGGCCGTCTTCGTCGGCTTCTCCCGCCAGCGCGGCATGTCGGTCGACGGGCGCTGCCGTTCGTTCAGCGCTGAGGCCGAGGGCTCTGGCTGGGGCGAGGGCGTCGGCGTACTCGTCGTGGAGCGGCTGTCGGACGCGCGTCGCAACGGGCACCGGGTGCTCGCGGTGGTGCGCGGCTCCGCGGTGAACCAGGACGGTGCGTCCAACGGCCTGACTGCGCCCAACGGCCCGTCGCAGCAGCGGGTGATCCGCGCCGCCCTGGCCGACGCCGCACTGTCGTCCGCCGATGTGGACGTGGTGGAGGCGCACGGTTCGGCGACCACGCTGGGCGACCCGATCGAGGCCGACGCTCTGATCGCGACCTACGGCCAGGAGCGGCCCGAGGGCCGGCCGTTGTGGCTCGGTTCGGTGAAGTCCGTGATCGGCCACACCCAGGCCGCCGCCGGCGCGGCGGGCATGATCAAGATGGTGCTCGCGCTCCAGCATCAGGAGATGCCGCGGACGCTGCACGTCGGCGAGCCGACCCCGCATGTGGACTGGTCGGCGGGCGAGGTGCGGCTCCTTGCGGAGGCGCGGCCGTGGCCGGTCGGTGAGCGGGTGCGTCGGGCGGGTGTGTCGGCGTTCGGGATGAGCGGCACGAATGTGCACGTGATCTTGGAGGAGGCGCCTGCCGTGGGCGTCGAGGCCGCGGCCGGGAGTGAGCCGGTCGAGGGCGTCGAGGAGCCGGGTGAGGCGCAGGGCCTTGGTGCTGCCGAGCCTGTGGTGCCCGCTCTTGCGGTGGTGGAGGCGGAGGGGCTGAGCGCGTGGCCGGTGTCCGGTCGCACTGGTGAGGCGTTGGCGGCGCAGGCGGGCCGGTTGTGGGAGTGGGTGACCGCCCGCCCTGAGGTTTCTCCGGTCGATGTGGCGTGGTCGTTGGCGACGACGCGGTCGGTGTTCGAGCATCGCGCGGTGGTGCTGGGCGGCGGGGGCCGTGAGGAGCAGGTGGCGGCTCTGCGTGGTGTGGCGGTGGGGGAGTGCGGCGCTTCGGTGGTGTCGGGGGTTGCGCGGTCGGGTGGGCGGACGGTGTTCGTGTTCGCGGGTCAGGGTGCGCAGTGGGTGGGGATGGGCCGTGAGCTGGCCGGGTCGAGTGCGGTGTTCGCGGCGCGACTGGCCGAGTGCGAGCGGGCGTTGGCAGCGCTGGTGCCGTGGAGCTTGAGCGAGGTCCTGGAGGGGGTGGAGGGTGCTCCGGGGCTGGATCGGGCTGATGTGGTGCAGCCGGTGTTGTGGGCGGTGATGGTGTCGCTGGCGGCGGTGTGGGAGGCGGCGGGGGTCGCTCCGGATGCGGTGGTGGGGCATTCGCAGGGTGAGGTCGCGGCGGCGACCGTCGCCGGGATGCTGAGCCTGGAGGACGCCGCCCGGGTCGTCGTGGCGCGCTCGAAGGGATTGTCGGGGCTGTCGGTCGAGGGGTCGATGGTGTCGGTGGTGATGCCCTCGGCGGCGGTGACGGAACTCGTCGAGGAGTTCGGCGGCCGGTTGTCGGTGGCGGCGGTGAACGGTCCGGCGGCGGTGGTGGTGTCGGGCGAGCCGGGGGCTCTCTCCGAGTTCGAGCGGGAGTTGGCGGCGCGGCATGTGCTGCGCTGGCGGATTCCGGAGACGGATTTCGTGGCGCACTCCGCGGCGGTGGAGCCTCTGGAGGCGGTGCTCGCCGCGGAACTCGCGCAGATCAGCGCGGTGGCGGGCCGGGTGCCGATGGTCTCCACCGTGACCGGCGAGTGGGTGTCGGGACAGGAGCTGGATGCCCGGTACTGGTACGCGAACCTGCGCAACATGGTCCGCTTCGAGGAGGCCGCGCGCCTGCTGCTGAGTGACGGCTTCACCAGGTTCGTGGAGGTGTCCCCGCATCCGGTGCTGACGGGGCCGGTGGCGGAGACGGCCGAGGACGCCGGGGTGGCCGGTGTGCTGAGCATCGGCACCCTGGAGCGGGACAACGGTGGCGCGAGCCGGATCATCCGCTCCCTCGCCGAGGCGTTCGTCGGCGGGCTGCCCGTCGACTGGCGCAGGGTCCTGCCCCCCGCACAGGCGGTGGAGCTGCCCACCTACGCGTTCCAACGCCGGCGCTACTGGCTTGAGTCCGCCGCTCCCGCGGAGGGCGGCGACGGTGTCTACAACCCCGAGGAAGCCCGGTTCTGGGCCGCCGTCGAGGAAGGGGACCTCGCTTCGATCGCCGACACGCTCGCGATCGAGGACCGGCACCAGCTCGACACGCTCCTGCCCGCGCTCGCGACCTGGCGCCGCGGTGCACAGGTCCGCTCGGCGACGGCCGGCTGGCGCTACCGCGTGGACTGGACACCCGCCACCGAGCCCCCCTCGCCCGTGCTGTCCGGGCACTGGCTCGTCGTCGCCCCGGCCGGACCTGCGGGCGAGGAACTGGTGGACCGCTGTGTCGACGCCCTGACCACCCGCGGCGCCCAGACCGTCGTGGCGCGCGTTCCCGCCGCGGCGGTTGACCGGGACGGCGTGGCCTCGGTCCTCGCCGAGGCACTGGGCGAAGCGGAGCCCGCCGGCGTGCTGTCGCTACTGGCGCTGGACGAGACACCCGTGCCCGAGCACCCTGTCGTGCCCATCGGCCTGGCCGCCACCGTTGCCCTGGTGCAGGCACTCGGCGACGCGGGAATCAGTGCTCCGCTCTGGGCGGTCACCTCCGGCGCGGTCGCGGCGACTCCGGGTGAGGCGCCGGGCAGTCCCGCCCAGGCGCAGGTCTGGGGCCTCGGCCGGGTCGTGGCCCTGGAGCACCCCGAGCGGTGGGGCGGCCTGATCGACCTGCCGGAAACCCTGGACGAGCGCGCCGGCGCACGGCTGGCCGCCGTACTGGCCGGCTGCGGCGAGGACCAGGCCGCCGTCCGCCAGACCGGTCTGCTGGGCCGTCGGCTCACCCGCGCCCCGCAGCCGTCCGCCGCCGAGGGCGCCTGGCGCCCCACCCGCGGCACCGCGCTGATCACAGGCGGCGACGACGCGATCGGCGAACACCTGGCCCGCTGGCTGGCCGAGCGGGGCGCACCGCGCGTCGTGCTCATCGGCTCCTCCGGTCCGGGAGCGCCCGGCACCGTGGCGCTGGCCGCCGAACTGGCCGCCCTCGGCACGCAGGTGGACGTCCTCGCATGCGACCTTCAGCAGCGCGCCGAACTCGCCGGCGCCGTCGCCTGGACCGGCGCGCACGGCCCAGCGCTCACCGCCGTCCTGCACACCGCAGAGAGCATCGACGCCACCCCGGTCGACGCCCTCGAACTCGACGACTTCTCCTCGGTGCTCGCCGCCAAGGCCGGCGCCGCAGCCTGGCTCGAGGAACTGACCGCCGGTCAGGACCTGGACGCATTCGTGCTGTTCTCCTCGGTCGCCGCCGTCTGGGGCGGCGGCCGACAGCCGGGGTTCTCCGCGGCCAACGCGTTCCTCGAAGCACTCGCGGAGCGTCGCCTGGCCCATGGCGAGACCGCGACCAGTGTCGCCTGGGGCCCGTGGAGCTGCGGCGCGATGAGCTCCGGAGACGACGGCCTCCGACTCGAACGGCGCGGCCTGCGGCTGATGCCCCCCGAACTTGCCGTCCAGGCGCTGGCGCACGTCCTCGACGGCCGCGAGGGCCCCGTCACGGTCGTGGACGTGGACTGGGCGCGGTTCGCCCCGCCGTTCACGCTGCGCCGCCCCAGCCCTCTGATCGCCGACCTGCCCGAGGTCCGCCAGGCCCTCGCCGACGCGGCCGTGGGCACGGACCGGTCCGACGCCGCCCCGGCCGACCCGGAAGCGCGCACCGAACTCGAGCGCCGTCTCGCCGATCTGCCGGCCGCCGACCAGAACCAGGCCCTCGTCACGCTGGTGCGCACCGAGGCCGCCGCCGTGCTCGACTACCTGTCCGCCGAGGCCGTGGGCGCGGGCCGGCCCTTCAGCGACCTGGGCTTCGACTCGCTCACCGCCGTCGAACTGCGCAACCGGCTGGGTGCGGCCACCGGACTCAAGCTCCCCGCGACCCTGCTGTTCGACTACCCCAACCCGACGCTGCTTGCCGGCTACCTGCGTGCCGAGCTGTTCGAGGAGCGCTCCGGCGCCGCCCCCGCCGTGACGGCGGCCGTCGTCGACGACGGCGACCCGATCGCCATCGTCGGCATGTCCTGCCGCTTCCCGGGCGGGGTCACCACCCCCGAGGAGCTGTGGCAGCTCATCGCCTCCGGCACCGACGCGATCGGCGCGTTCCCCCAGGACCGGGGCTGGGACCTGGACGCCCTGTACGACCCGGACCCGGACCACACCGGCACCGCGTACGTGCGCCAGGGCGGTTTCGTCTACGACGCCGCCGAGTTCGACGCCGGGTTCTTCGGCATCAGCCCCCGTGAGGCGCTCGCCATGGACCCGCAGCAGCGGCTCCTGATGGAGACCTCGTGGGAGGCGCTGGAGCGGGCCGGCATCCCCCAGGAACGGCTGCGCGGCACCCAGACCGGGGTGTTCGTCGGCGCGAGCTTCGCCGGCTACGGCATCGGCGCGGACACCGACAGCGTCGAGGGCCACCTGCTGACCGGCACCACCACCAGCGTCGTCTCCGGCCGCGTCTCCTACACGCTCGGCCTCGAAGGCCCCGCGGTGACCGTCGACACCGCCTGCTCCTCCGCCCTGGTCGCGGTCACCCTGGCCTGCCAGTCCCTGCGCTCGGGCGAGAGCTCCCTGGCGCTGGCGGGCGGCGCGTTCGTCGCCGCGACCCCCGACCTCTTCGTGTGGGTGAGCCGGCAGAAGGGGCTCGCACCCGACGGGCGCTCCAAGTCCTTCTCCGCCGCTGCCGACGGCATGGGCATCTCCGAGGGCGCGGGCATGGTCGTCCTGGAGCGCCTCTCGGACGCGCGGCGCAACGGGCATCCGGTGCTCGCCGTGGTGCGCGGCGCCGCCGTGAACCAGGACGGCGCCTCCAACGGCCTGACCGCCCCCAACGGGCCCTCCCAGCAGCGCGTCATCCGCTCCGCGCTCGCCAACGCGGGACTCACGCCCTCCGACGTGGACGTCGTCGAGGCGCACGGCTCCGGGACGGTGCTCGGCGACCCGATCGAGGCGCAGGCGGTGATCGCCGCCTACGGCCAGGACCGGCCCGAGGGACGGCCGATCTGGCTCGGGTCCGTGAAGTCCAACATCGGCCACGCGCAGGCCGCGGCCGGCATCGGCGGCCTGATCAAGATGGTCCTCGCGCTGGGCAACAAGACCCTCCCCAGGTCCCTGCACCTGGGCGAGGCGTCGCCCCACGTGGACTGGACGGCCGGCGACGTACGGCTGCTGACCGAGTCCCGCCCGTGGGACACCGACGGCCGTCCGCGCCGCGCCGGCGTCTCCTCGTTCGGTGTCAGCGGCACGAACGTGCACGTCATCGTGGAGGAGGAACCCGCCGAGGAACCGGCCGAGCCCGCTGAGGCCGCCCCCCGGACCCCGGCGCTCGACGCCCCCGCCGCCCTCGCCTGGACCTTCTCCGGAAGGACCGCCGAGAGCCTGCGCCACCAGGCCGCCCGCCTCGCCGCGCACGTCACCGCCCACCCCGAACTCGACCCGGCCGACCTCGCCTGGTCGCTCGCGGTCACCCGCTCGGTGTTCGAGTACCGGGCCGTCATCACCGGCGCCGACCGCGAGGACCTCGTCACCGGGCTGACCGCGGTGGCCGCGGGAGACCGCGCACCCGGCGTCGTCACCGGCACGACCGCCGCCCCCGAAATCGACCGGCCGGTCTTCGTCTTCCCCGGCCAGGGCGCCCAATGGGCCGGCATGGGCCGGGAACTGGCCGCCGCCTCACCGGTGTTCGCGGCCCGCCTCGCCGAGTGCGAACGCGCGCTCGCCCCCTACGTCGACTGGTCCCTCACCCAGGTCATCGCCGGAGCCGACGACGCCCCCTCGCTCGACCGCGCCGACGTGGCGCAGCCCGCGCTGTGGGCGGTCATGGTCTCGCTGGCCGCGCTGTGGGAAGCGGCCGGAGTGACACCGGGCGCCGTGGTCGGCCACTCCCAGGGCGAGATCGCGGCGGCGACAGTGGCCGGGATGCTGTCCCTGGACGACGCCGCCAAGGTGGTCGCCGTGCGCAGCCAGGCGCTGTCCGGGCTCGGCACCGGCGGCGGAATGCTCTCCGTGGTGATGCCCGTCGCGGCCGTGCGCGAACTGCTGGTGCCCTGGGGCGACCGTCTCGCGGTGGCCGCCGTCAACGGCCCCGCCGCCACCGTCGTCTCCGGCGAGAGCGCCGCCCTGGCCGAGTTCGAGGCCGAGCTGTCCCGCCGCAGGGTGATGCGCTGGTCGATCCCGGTCACCGACTTCGTCGCGCACTCCGCGGGCATCGACGACCTGGCCGGCCCGATCACCGAGCGGCTGGCCGGCATCCGGCCGACCGAGGGCCGCATCCCGCTGTTCTCCACCGTGGAGTGCCGCTGGACGCAGGGCACCGAACTCGACCCCGGGTACTGGTTCGCCAACGCCCGCCGCACGGTCCGCTTCGACGAGGCGGTCCGGGCGCTCGCCCAGGCGGGCCACCAGATGTTCATCGAGGTCTCCCCGCAGCCGGTCCTCACCACCGGCATCGTCGAGACGGCCGAGGACATGGGCACCGTGGGCGTCCCCGTCGTGACCGGCACCCTCGACCGCGACCACAGCGGCCCGTCGCGCTTCCTGACCGCCCTCGCCGAGGTCCACGTCGGCGGCGGCCTCGTCGACTGGCGCCGCGTCCTGCCGGCCGGCCGGCGCACCGACCTGCCCACCTACGCCTTCCAGCACCAGCGTTACTGGCTGCCCGCCGCCGGCGAGACCGACCGGCCGGCCCCGGACGCCGGCACGAAGGCCGAGGCCCGATTCTGGGCGGCCGTCGAGGACGGCGACCTGCGGCAGCTCGCGGACACCCTCGCGGTGGACGGACGCCAGGCGTTCAGCGAGGTGCTGCCGCGCCTCGCCGCCTGGCGCCGGGGCGAGCAGGAGCGGGAGACCACCGAGAACTGGCGCTACCGCATCACCTGGTCTCCGGTCCCCGAACGCGCCCCCGCCACCCTCACCGGCACCTGGCTGGTGGCCGTACCCGCCGAGCCGACCGACTCCGCCGCCGAACTCGTCGACGCCTGTCTGCGCGCCCTGGCCGCACGCGGCGCCCACACCGAGACCGTCGAGGTCGCAGCGGGCACCGCCCGCCGCCGGCCGCTGGCCGCCGACCTCACCCGGTTCGCGGACCCGGCCGACGGCACACCGGCCCGGATCACCGGCGTGGTCTCCCTGCTGGCCCTGGACGAGCGGCCGGTCCCCGAAGCGCCCGCCGTGCCCCGAGGCCTCGACGCCACGGTGACGCTCCTCCAGGCGATGGCCGACGCCAAGCTCGACGTACCGCTGTGGATGCTCACCACCGGTGCGGTCTCCACCGGCCCCGGCGACGTCCTCACCAGCCCCGTCCAGGCACAGGTGTGGGGCCTCGGCCGCGTCGTCGCCCTGGAACAGCCCGACCGCTGGGGCGGCCTGATCGACCTGACCGCAACCCTCGACGACCGCGCCGCCACCAGGCTCGCCGCCGTACTGGCCGGCTGCGACGAGGACCAGGTCGCGATCCGCCCGGCCGGAATCATGGGCCGACGGATCACCCGCCGCCCGTTGCGCCGCACCGGCCGGACGTTCACACCGCGCGGCACCACCCTGATCACCGGCGGCACCGGCGCCATCGGCAAGCACACCGCCCACTGGCTGGCCGCCCACGGTGCCGAACGCCTGGTGCTGTGCAGCCGGTCCGGAGCGGACGCCACCGGCGTCGGACGACTCGCCGCGAACCTCGCCGAGGCCGGCTCGGACGTGCGGATCATCGCCTGCGACAGCGCCGAACGCGCCCACCTGGCCGCCGTGATCGACCACATCACTAGCGACGGACCCGCCCTGCGAACCGTCCTGCACACCGCGGGCGTCCTCGACGACGGCGTCCTCGACGGCCTCGACACCGAACAGCTCTCCCGCGCCCTCGCGGCCAAGGCAGGCGGCGCCGCCCACCTCGACGAACTGACCGAAGGCATCGACCTCGACGCGTTCGTCCTGTTCTCCTCGGCGGCCTCCACCTTCGGGGGCGCCGGCCAGTCCAACTACTCCGCGGCCAACGCCTACCTCGACGCCCTCGCGGAGAACCGCAGGGCACGCGGCCTGACCGCCCTGTCCGTCGCCTGGGGACCCTGGGCCGGCGAAGGCGTGTCCCAGGCCAGCGAAGCCGCCCGGCAACGACTGCGCCGCAACCGCTGGGAAGTCCTCATGGACCCCGCCCTGGCCGTCGAAGCCCTGGGCGAGGCCCTGTCCGGCACCGACACCGTCCTCACGGTGATGGACCTCGACTGGCCCGCGCTCGCCGAAGCGCCCGGCGCGGCGGAACTCCTCGCCGTACCGTTCCTGCGCGACCTGCCCGACGCCCAGGAACTCGGCGCCTCCCTCCGCGCCGGCGCCACCGGCACCCGCACCGAGGGCGATCTCGCCCGGAACCTGGCCGGCCTCTCCCGCGCCGAACAGGACCGCATGCTGGAGGACCTGGTCCTCACCGAGGCCGCCTCGGTGCTCGGCTACGCGGGCTCCGCGGACGTGGAACCGAGCCGCGCCTTCAGCGAGCTGGGCTTCGACTCGCTGACCGCCGTCGAACTGCGCAACCGCATCTCCAGCGTGACCGGCCTTCGCCTGCCCGCCACCCTGCTGTTCGACCACCCCTCGCCGCTGGCCCTCGTCGACTCCCTGCGGACGTCACTGCTCGGCGCGGCGCAGGCAGCACCCGCCCTGCCGTCCGCCTCCCCGGCCTCCTCGACGGACGCCGACGACCCCGTCGTCATCGTCGCCATGAGCTGCCGCTTCCCGGGCGGCATCGACAGCCCCGAGGAGCTGTGGCGGCTCCTCGCCGCCGGCGGCGACGCCGTGTCCGGCTTCCCGCAGGACCGGGGCTGGGACATCGAGTCCCTCTACGACCCGGACCCCGCGCACAGCGGGACGGTGTACGTGCGCGAGGGCGGATTCCTCCACCAGGCCGCCCAGTTCGACCCCGACTTCTTCGGGATCAGCCCGCGCGAAGCGCTCGCCATGGACCCGCAGCAGCGCCTGCTGCTCGAACTGTCCTGGGAAGCGCTGGAGTCCACCGGACTCGATCCGGCCTCCCTGCGGGGCTCGCGCACCGGGGTGTTCGTCGGCGGCTACTCGTCGAACTACGCCACGGTCAGCATGCAGCTCGCCGGACAGGACGGCTCCGCCCAGGCGGAAGGCCACCTGATCACCGGCAACGCGACCAGCATCCTCTCCGGCCGCGTCTCCTACACGCTCGGCCTCGAAGGCCCCGCCGTCACCGTCGACACGGCCTGCTCCTCCTCCCTGGTGGCCCTGCACATGGCCGCCCAGGCACTGCGCTCGGGCGAATGTTCGCTGGCACTGGTCGGCGGCGTCTCGGTGATGGCGACCCCGTGGGAGATGGTGGGCTTCGCCCGACAGCGCGGACTGGCCTCGGACGGCCGGTCCAAGGCGTTCTCCGCCGACGCGGACGGCATGGGCATGGGCGAGGGCTCCGGCATGATCGTCGTCGAGCGCCTGTCCGATGCCCTGCGCAACGGCCACCAGGTCCTCGCGGTCGTCCGAGGCAGCGCGATCAACCAGGACGGCGCCTCCAACGGCCTCACCGCCCCCAACGGCCCCTCCCAGCAGCGGGTGATCCGCGCCGCGCTGGCCAGTGCCCGGTTGTCGCCGGCCGATGTCGATGTGGTGGAGGCGCACGGCACCGGCACCCCGCTCGGCGACCCGATCGAGGCCCAGGCCCTCCTGGCCACCTACGGCCAGGAACGCGCGGACCAACAGCCCCTGTGGCTCGGCTCGGTCAAGTCGAACCTGGGCCACACCCAGGCCGCCGCCGGAATGGCCGGCGTGATCAAGATGGTGCTCGCCATGCACCACGGCGAACTGCCGCGCACCCTGCACGCCGACCAGCCCTCCCCGCACGTCGACTGGGCCTCCGGAGCGGTGGAACTCCTCCAGCGACCCCAGCCGTGGAAGGCGGGCGACCGCGTGCGCCGCGCCGGCGTATCGGCCTTCGGCATCAGCGGCACCAACGCCCACGTCCTCCTGGAGGAGCCGCCCCGGGCCACGCCGGCCCAGACGGACGAGAAGGCCCCCTCGGCGCTGTCCGCCGACGGCATCGCCGCATGGATCGTGTCCAGCCGCTCGGCCGCAGGCCTGACCGCGCAGGCCAAGCGCCTCGGCGCCTGGGTCGAAGCCCGGCCGCAGCTCGAACCGGCCGATGTGGCCTGGTCACTGGCCGCCACGCGCTCGGTCTTCGAACACCGTGCGGTCGTCGTCGGCGGCGACCGGGAAGAACTCACCGTCGGCCTGGAGAGGCTCGCGGACGGTGCGCCCGGCACCGGCGTGATCTCGGGTGTGGCCGCTCCCGGCCGCAGGATCGGGCTCGTGTTCGCGGGTCAGGGTTCGCAGTGGTTGGGGATGGGCCGTGGTCTGTATGAGGGCAGTGCGGTGTTCGCGCGGGTCTTCGATCAGGTGTCGGGGCTGCTGGAGCTGGAGTTGGGCGTCAGCGTGCGGGACGTCGTGCTTGGTACTGCGGACGAGAGTCTGGTGAATCAGACGCTCTACGCCCAGGCGGGGTTGTTCGCCTTCGAGGTGGCTCTCGCTGAGCTGTTGGCGGCGAGTGGGCTGGCTGCTGATGCGGTGGTGGGTCATTCGGTGGGTGAGGTGGCGGCTGCGTATGTGGCGGGTGTGTTGACGCTGCCGGATGCGTGCCGTCTGGTGGCTGCGCGTGCGCGGTTGATGCAGGGGTTGCCGTCGGGTGGTGCGATGGCGGCGGTCAACGCGTCGGAGGCGGATGTTGTTGCGTCGATGGCCGAGGGTGTGTCGATCGCGGCGGTGAATGGTCCGGACTCGGTGGTGGTGTCGGGTGACGCGGATGCGGTCGCCCAGGTTGCGGAGTACTGGCGTGAGCAGGGTCGTCGGGTGCGGGAGTTGCGTGTCTCGCACGCGTTCCACTCCTCGGCGATGGACCCGGTGACTGGCGAACTTGAGCAGATCGCTTCGGAGTTGGAGTACCACCGGCCGAACGTGCTGTGGGCGGGTGCCCTGACGGGTGAGCTGGTCACCGAGTGCGAGGCGGGGTACTGGCCCGCGCAGACCCGCCAGGCCGTCCGCTTCGCTGATGCGCTGTCCACGCTTGCCGCGCAGGGCATCACTTTGTTCGTCGAGGTGGGCCCGGATGGTTCGCTGTCGGCGCTCGGCGCCGATGCCGTGGCCTCGGCTGGTGGCGAAGAGGCTGTGTTCGTGCCGCTTCAGCGGCGTACGGACGAGGGTGTGACCGGGTTCGTGACCGGTCTGGCGCGGGCTTTCGTGCACGGCGCGTCCGTCGACTGGACGGCGGTTCTGCCGTCCGCGAACCGCGTCGAACTGCCGACCTACCCCTTCCAGCACCGGCACTTCTGGCCCGAGGGCACCCTCTCCCTCCCGTCGGAGGCCGGGGACCCGGCAGCCGGCACGGACGCCGAGGCGCGCTTCTGGGAGGTCGTCGAGGACCACGACCTGGCCCACCTCGCCGACACCCTCGCCGTGGAGCAGGAGCACCTCTCCGAGGTCCTGCCGGCGCTGGCGGCCTGGCGGCGCCGCGAACAGGACCGGGCGACGACCGCGAACTGGCGTTACCAGGTGGCCTGGACGCCCGTTGCCGACCCCGAGCCCGGCACCCTGTCCGGCACCTGGCTGCTCGTGGTCCCGGCCGGCGCGGCCGAGGACGAACTCACCGAGAGCTGCGCCGCAGCAGTGACCGAGGCCGGCGCCGAGGTCCTGGTCCTGGAGGCCGAGGAGACGGCCGACCAGCCGCGGATGGCCGAGCGGATCCGCTCGGCCATTCCGGAGGCGGGGCTGTCCGCAGTGGTCTCGCTGCTCGCCCTCGACGAGACACCACAGCCCGAGCACCCGACGGTCACGGGCGGTCTCGCCGGCACCCAGACCCTCATGCAGGCGCTGATCGCCCTCGCGGTGCACGCCCCCCTGTGGGTGCTCACCCGAGGCGCGGTCGCCGCCGAACCCGGAGAGGCACCGGCCAGCCCGGCGCAGGCGGCGGTCTGGGGCCTGGCCCGGGTGTCCGCCCTGGAACACCCGGACCAGGGCGGGGGCCTGGTCGACCTCCCGGCCGACTTCGACCAGCGGGCCGGGAACCTCCTGCGCTCGGTACTGGCCGGCTGCGGCGAGGACCAGACGGCGATCCGCCCCTCCGGGATCCGCGGCCGCCGCCTCACCCGCGCCGCCGAGCCCCGCGCGGCACAACCCTGGACGCCGACCGGCACGACGCTGATCACCGGCGGCACCGGCGCGATCGCCGGACACGTCGCCCGCTGGCTCGCCGACCGCGAAGCACCGCGCCTGGTGCTGACCAGCCGCTCCGGACCCGGCGCGTTCGGCGTGCCCGCCCTCGCGGCGGACCTGGCCACCGCGGGCTCGGCCGTACAGATCGTGGCCGCCGACGCGGGCGACCGCGCCGAACTGACCGGCGTGGTCGAGCGGATCGGCTGCGACGGCCCGCCGCTGACCGCCGTCATGCACGCGGCCGGCGTGCCGCAGGGCACCGCCATCGACGAGACCTCGGTTTCCGAGCTGGCCTCCCTCATGACGGCCAAGGCCGTCGGCGCCGCCCTCCTGGACGAACTGACCGCGGACCTGGACCTGGAGGCGTTCGTACTCTTCTCGTCCATCTCCGCCACCTGGGGCAGTGGCCTCCAGGCCGGCTACGCGGCGGCGAACGCCTACCTCGACGCACTGGCGGAGAACCGGCTCTCCCGGAACCTGCCCGCGACCTCGGTGGCCTGGGGCCCGTGGGGCGGTGGCGGCATGACCGACCAGGAGGACGCGGCCCAGATGGAGCGCAGGGGCCTCAGCCTGCTCGAACCCGCCCAGGCGGTGCACGCCCTGGCCCAGGTGCTCGACTCCGGCGACAGCCTGGTGACCGTCGCCGACGTCGACTGGGACCGGTTCGCACCCCCCTTCACCGTGCGCCGGGCCAGCCCCCTGATCGAGAGCCTGCCCGAGGTCGTGGACGCCCTGGCCGCGCTCGACGGCGACCTCACTGCGGACTCCACGGCGGGCGACGCTCTCGCCGCACGACTGGCAGGCCTCACACGCGCCGAACAGGACAGGCTCCTGACCGACCTCGTACGGGCCGAGGCCGCCGCCGTCCTCGGACACGCGAACAGCGAGGCGGTGGAGGCCGACCGGTCCTTCAGCGACCTCGGAGCCGACTCCCTCACCGCCGTGGAACTGCGCGACCGGCTGAACGCGGCCACCGGTCTGCGACTGCCGAGCACGCTCCTGTTCGACTACCCGACCCCCGCCGCACTCGCCGCCTACATGTGGTCGTGCCAGGCGAACGAGGCGAGCCCGGCACGACCAGTGCTCACCGCACTCGACACCGTGGAGAACCTGCTCGGCGGCATCACCGCCGACGAGGACGCCGCCCAGATCACGGCCCGGCTCGAAGTCGTGCTGTCGAAATGGAAGGAAAGCCGTGACAGGAGCGCGGGCCCAGGGGTCGCGGAGAAGCTCGAATCGTCCACCGACGACGAGGTCTTCGACTTCATCGGCAAGGAACTCGGCATCTTCTGACGGACTGTCCGTCCACGACTTTCGCGGCTAGGGGACTCAAGTGAGCAGTGAGGAAAAGCTCCGCTACTTCCTCAAGCGGGTGACAGCGAACCTGCACGAGACACGCCAGCGCCTCCAGGAGGTGGAGGCGGCCGGCAACCAACCCATCGCCATCGTCGGCATGGGCTGCCGGTTCCCCGGCGGCGTACGCAACCCCGAGGAACTGTGGCAGCTGCTGGCCGACGGATCCGACGCGATCACCGGCCTGCCGCGTGACCGAGGCTGGGACGTCGGTGACCCGGCCGACACGGACGCGAGCGCCGCCAAGGTGCACGCGGGCGGCTTCGTCCACGACGCGACCGACTTCGACGCCGGGTTCTTCGGGATCAGCCCGCGCGAGGCCCTCGCCATGGACCCGCAGCAACGGCTCCTCATGGAAGTCGCCTGGGAAGCCCTGGAGCAGGCCGGCATCGACCCGGCCACCCTCCGCTCCACCGCGACCGGCGTCTTCGCGGGCGCGTCCGCGTCCGGCTACGGATGGGCCAACGGCAAGCAGGGCGAGCTCGACGGCCATGTGATGACCGGCAACGCGACCAGCATCCTGTCCGGCCGCATCTCCTACACCCTCGGCCTCGAAGGCCCCGCGGTCACCGTGGACACGGCCTGCTCCTCCTCCCTGGTGGCGCTCCACCTGGCCACACGGGCGCTCCACAAGGGCGAGTGCTCCATGGCCCTCGTCGGCGGCGCCTTCGTGGCCGCCACCCCGGTGCTGTTCACCGACTTCTACGCGGCCCTCGGCCTGGCGCCCGACGGACGCTGCAAGCCCTTCGGCACGGACGCCGACGGCATGGGCGTGGCCGAGGGTGCCGGCGTCGTGGTCGTCGAGCGGCTGTCGGACGCACGGCGGCTCGGCCACCGGGTCCTCGCGGTGGTCCGTGGTTCAGCGGTGAACCAGGACGGCGCCTCGAACGGCCTGACGGCGCCCAACGGCCCCTCGCAGCAGCGCGTCATCCGCGCCGCCCTCGCCGACGCCCGCCTCTCCCTCGGCGACGTGGACCTGGTCGAGGCACACGGCACCGGCACACCCCTGGGCGACCCGATCGAGGCCCAGGCCCTGATCGCCACCTACGGCCAGGAACGCCCCGAGAACCGTCCGCTGTGGCTCGGCTCGGTGAAGTCCAACATCGCGCACACGCAGCAGGCCGCGGGCATGGCCGGCCTCATCAAGATGGTGCTGGCCCTCCGGCACGAGCAGATGCCGCGCACGCTGCACGTAGAGCAGCCGACCGAGCACGTCGACTGGTCGGCGGGCGAGGTACGGCTCCTCGCGGAGGCGCGGCCGTGGCCGGCCGGGGAGCGGGTACGCCGAGGCGGCCTGTCGGCGTTCGGCATGAGCGGCACGAACGTGCACGTCATCCTGGAGGAAGCCCCCACCGAGGACGAGGCCGGGAGCGAGCCGGTCAGCGGTGACGAGTACGACGAGCTGGAGGCACTCGCCGAGACCGAGCGGGAGCCCGAGGCGCCCGCCCTCACGGTCGTCGAGGCCGACGGCCTCGGTGTGTGGCCGGTGTCCGGCCGTTCAGCCGCGGCACTGGCGGGACAGGCGGCCCGACTGCGGGAGTGGACGGCGGCCCGGCCCGAGGTCGACGTAGCCGCCGTGGGGTGGTCGTTGGCGGCGACGCGGTCGGTGTTCGAGCACCGGGCTGTGGTGATCGGTGGCGGGCGTGCGCAGTTGATGGCCGGTCTGGAGTCCGTGGCGGCCGGGGTGTCGTCGGGTGCGGTGGTGTCGGGTGTTGCGCGCTCGGATGTGCGGGTTGGCCTGGTGTTCGCGGGTCAGGGCTCGCAGTGGCTGGGGATGGGGCGGGGGTTGTACGAGGGCAGTGCGGTGTTCGCGCGGGTCTTCGACGAGGTGACGGGGCTGCTGGAGCTGGAACTCGGCGTCAGCGTGCGGGACGTGGTGCTGGGGGCTGAGGGCGTCGACGAGAGTCTGGTGAACCAGACGCTCTACGCCCAGACGGGGTTGTTCGCCTTCGAGGTGGCGTTGGCGGAGGTGCTGCGGGGTGTGGGTGTGGTGGCCGACGCGGTGGTGGGTCATTCGGTGGGTGAGGTGGCGGCCGCGTATGTGGCCGGAGTGCTCACGTTGCCGGATGCCTGCCGTCTGGTGGCTGCGCGTGCGCGGTTGATGCAGGGGATGCCGTCGGGCGGTGCGATGGCGGCGGTCAACGCGTCGGAGGCGGATGTCGTCGCTTCGATGGCTGGCGTCGAGGGCGTTGAGATCGCGGCCGTCAATGGTCCGGACTCGGTGGTGGTGTCGGGAGACGCGGACGCGGTTGCCCAGGTTGCGGAGTACTGGCGTGAACAGGGCCGCCGTGTGCGGGAGTTGCGTGTCTCGCACGCCTTCCACTCCCCGGCCATGGACCCGGTGACCGGCGAACTTGAGCGCGTTGCCTCGGAGTTGGAGTACCACGGTCCGAACGTGCTGTGGGCGGGCGCCCTGACCGGCGAGCTGGTCACCGAGTGCGAGCCGGAGTACTGGCCCGCCCAGACCCGCCAGGCGGTCCGTTTCGCCGATGCACTGTCCACGCTGGCCGCGCAGGGCATCACCCTGTTCATCGAGGTGGGCCCGGACGGCTCGCTCTCCGCGCTCGGCGCCGACGCCGTGGCCTCGGTCGGTGTCGAGGATGCCGCGTTCGTGCCGCTTCAGCGGCGTACGGACGAGGGTGTGACCGGGTTCGTGACCGGTCTGGCACGGGCCTTCGTGCACGGCGCGAGCGTCGACTGGAAGACGGTCCTGCCGGCTGCGCCCACCGTCGAACTGCCCACCTACGCCTTCCAGCGTGAGCGCTACTGGATGGAACCGTCCGCCGAGCCGGCCGCCCCCACGCCCGGCGACCTCGCGGACATCGCGGCCGAAGCCCGGTTCTGGGCCGCCGCCGAAGGAGGCGACCTGGCGCACCTGGCCGAGGTGCTGGAACTGGACGACCAGGAACAGCTCGGTGAGGTGGTGTCGGCGCTGGTGGCCTGGCGCCGCCGTGAGCAGGACCGCTCCTCGATCGCGCAGTGGCGCTACCGCGTGGACTGGTCGCCCCTCCCCGACGCGTCGTCGGCCCTGCTGTCCGGGCGCTGGCTGCTCGTCGTCCCGGCCGCACTCGCCGACGACCGGCTCACCGAGAGCTGCGCCGCCGCGCTGACCGACCGAGGCGCCGAGGTCGTCGTGGCCCACGTGCCCGCCGATGCCGTGCACCGCGCCGCGGTGGCCGAGGCCCTCACCGAGGCACTGGGCGAGACGGAGCCGGCCGGCGTGCTGTCGCTGCTGGCCATGGACGAGACGCCCGTGCCCGAACACCCCGTCGTCCCCCGTGGACTGGCCACCACCCTCGCCCTGACGCAGGCGCTCGGCGACGCCGGAATCAGCGCCCCCCTGTGGGCCGCCACCCGTGGCGCCGTCGCGGCCGAACCGGACGAAAACCTGTCCGCCCCCGTACAGACGCACGTGTGGGGCCTCGGCCGCTGCGTGGGACTGGAACACCCCGAACGCTGGGGCGGACTGATCGACCTGCCCCCGGTCGTCGACGGCCGTGCCGCCGCCCGGCTCACGGCGCTGCTCGCCTCCGGCGTGGAGGACCAGGTCGCGATCCGTGACACCGGTGTTCTCGGCCGTCGGCTGATCCGTGCCCCGCGCCCCCGTGGCGAGGCCCCGCCGTGGACGCCGCGCGGTACGACCCTCGTCACCGGAGGCACCGGTGCCATCGCCGGGCACGTGGTCCGCAAGCTGGCCGAGCGCGGCGCACCGCGTCTGGTACTGACCAGCCGCTCCGGGCCGGCCGCGTTCGGCGCCGGTGCGCTGGCCGCCGAACTGGCCGAGGCCGGGACCTCGGTCGACGTGGTGGCCTGCGACGGCGGACGGCGCGCCGACCTGGCCGGCGTGGTCCGGTGGGCCGGGACGAGCGGCCCCGCGCTCCGCGTGGTGCTGCACACCGCGGGCATCCGTCAGGAGACCGCCGTGGACGCCACCGACCTGGCGGAGACGGCCCAGGTAGTGGCCGCCAAGTCCGCCGGCGCGTGGTGGTTGCACGAGTTGACCCGGGACCTGGACCTCGACGCCTTCGTGCTGTTCTCCTCGATCTCCGCCACGTGGGGCAGCGGTCTGCAACCCGCGTACGGCGCCGCCAACGCCTTCCTCGACGGCCTGGCGGAGTACCGCCTCGCCCAGGGCCTGCCCGCGACCTCGGTGGCCTGGGGCCCGTGGGGCGGCGGCGGCATGACCGACGAGGAGGGTGCCGTCCAGGGGGAGCGGCGCGGCCTGATGCTCATGGAACCGGGTCGCGCGGCGGACGCGCTCATCCAGGTCATCGACCGGGGCGAACCGCTGATGACGGTCGCCGACGTGGACTGGGCGCGGTTCGCCCCGCCGTTCACACTGCGCCGTCCCAGCCCCCTCATCGCCGACCTGTCCGAAGTCCGCCAGGCTCTCGCCGCGTCGGACCCCGACCAGACCGACGGCGCGGCCACGGGCTCCCCGCTCACGCAGCGGCTGGCCGGCCTCTCCCGGGGCGAACAGGTCCGGCTGCTGACCGGCATCGTGCGGACCGAGGCCGCCCACATCCTCGGCTATCCCTCTCCGGACGCGGTGGAGGCCACTCGTGCCTTCAGCGACCTGGGCGTCGACTCACTGACCGCCGTCGAACTGCGCAACCGGCTGAGCCAGGCCACCGGCATGCGACTGCCGGCGACCCTGCTGTTCGACGCCCCCACCCCCACGGCTGCCGCCGAGTTCCTGCTCGCCCGACTGGCGGGCGCCCCCGACCCCCGGGCCGCCGCGCCGGTCACCGCGGCGGCGACCGACGAGCCGCTGGCCATCGTCGGCATCGGCTGCCGCTACCCGGGCGGCGTGACCGACGCCGAGGAACTGTGGAACCTGGTCGCGGCCGGAACCAGCGCGATCTCCACGCTTCCCGAGAACCGAGGCTGGACCTTCGAGGACCGCACCGGGGAGGAAGAGGAGTACACCGGCGCGTCCATCCGCTCGGGCGGCTTCGTCTACGACGCCGGCGGCTTCGACGCCGCGTTCTTCGGGATCAGCCCGCGCGAGGCGCTGATGATGGACCCGCAGCAGCGGATGCTCCTCGAAGTCTCCTGGGAGGCGCTGGAGCAGGCCGGCATCGACCCGACCTCGCTGCGCGGCTCCGCGACCGGCGTGTTCGCCGGCGCGTCCGCCTCCAGCTACGGCTACAACTCGGGCCTCCAGGCCGACGAACTCGACGGACACCTCGTCACGGGCGTCTCGACCAGCGTCGTCTCCGGCCGCATCGCCTACGTACTGGGCCTCGAGGGCCCCGCCGTGACCGTGGACACGGCCTGCTCCTCCTCCATGGTGGCGCTCCACCTGGCCAGCCAGGCGGTCCGCTCCGGCGAGTGCTCGCTCGCGCTGGTCGGCGGCGTCATGGTCGCGGCCAACCCGCATGTGTTCGACCAGTTCAGCCGCCACATGGGGCTCTCCCCGGACGGCTCCTGCAAAGCGTTCTCCGCACAGGCGGACGGCATGGGCCTCGGCGAGGGCGCCGGGGTACTCGTCGTCGAGCGCCTCTCGGACGCACGCCGCAACGGCCACCGGGTCCTCGCGGTGATACGCGGCTCCGCGCTCAACCAGGACGGCGCCTCCAACGGCCTGACCGCCCCCAGCGGCCCCTCCCAGCAGCGGGTCATCCGCGCCGCCCTCGCCAACGCCGGAGTACGGGCCGACGAGGTCGACGTCGTCGAGGCACACGGCACCGGCACGCCCCTGGGCGACCCGATCGAGGCCCAGGCGCTCCTGGCGACCTACGGCAAGGAGCGGGCCGACGACCGGCCCCTGTGGCTCGGCTCGGTGAAGACCAACATCGGCCACACCCAGGCCGCCGCGGGTGTCGCGGGCGTGATCAAGATGGTGATGGCGCTCAAGCACCGCCAACTCCCGCGCTCCCTCTACTCCGAGCACCGCTCACCGCACGTCGACTGGACGGCGGGCAAGGTGGAACTCCTGACCGAGGCCCGCCCCTGGGACACGGCCGACGGCCGGCCGCGCCGCGCGGGCGTGTCCTCCTTCGGCATGAGCGGCACCAACGCCCACGTCATCCTGGAGGAGCACCAGGACCCCGCCGAGGCCCCCGAGGCCGCGCCGACCGGGAACGACACTCCTGCGGTGCTGACCGCTGACACCCCCCTGGCCTGGCCGGTCTCCGGTCGTACGGCCAAGACGCTCACCGCGCAGGCGGGCCGCCTGTGGGAATGGGTGGCCGCCCGGCCTGAGCTGGAGTCGGCTGATGTGGCGTGGTCGTTGGTCACGTCGCGGTCGGTGTTCGAGCACCGTGCGGTGGTGCTGGGCGGTGGTCGTGGGGAGTTGACGGCTGGTCTGGAGGGTTTGGTCTCCGGGGCGGTG
>NZ_JBIAUY010000039.1:0-25098 GCF_042893475.1 Streptomyces sp. NPDC001604
CCGGACAGAACAGCCAGAAGACAGTCCAGCAGGACGTCAGTCAGTGGCAGAGTCACGACCACCGGAACCTGAGTATCAGGATCAATGTCAGTGGCTGCCCCTACAGTCACTGACATGGCGACTCTTCCCAACCCCCTGCCACGTCTCGCGTCCCTCGGCCTCGAACTCCCGCCGGGTGCGCTCGTGGACGCCACGGACGACGGGCCGTGGCACGAGCCCTTGCTGTGGCTGGCCGACGGCCGGGCGGCGCCGGGTGTCCGGGCCGCGCTCCAGCAGACGGCGCCGGCCACCGGACTGCTCCCGGTGGTCCTCGATGTCGGTGCCGGGCACGGCGGTCCGGAGGAATGGGAGCTGGTACCGGGCGAGATGTCCTACCCGGGGGATCACGACGCCGAGGAGGTGCTGGAGGAACTCTGGTACGAGTGCGCGGAGGACGGCGCCGACTGGCCCGGCCTGGCTGCCGCCCGGCCCGGGCCTGCCCCCGCGGACCCCGAATCCGTCGCCTCCGCCGTCATGGACTCCCTCCTCGACGGCGGTCCCCTCAAGGACCCCCGCCTGGCCCTGGTCCCCGCCCGCCGCAGCGCCGACATACCCGCGGCGATCGGCTGGATGGGCCCCGCGAACCACGAGAACGACGTGGCCCGGCTCTGCGCAGTGCTCCGCTCCTGGGAGGACCGCTTCGGCATACGGGTCGTGGCGCTCGGGTTCGATCAGCTGACGGTGTCCGTCGCCGCGCCGCCCGCCACCCTCGCCGAGGCGGAGGCCGTCGCCGCCGAGCACTTCGCGTTCTGCCCGGACAACCTGCTGCAGGGCGCGGACACCACCCTGGCCGCGTACGCCGAACAGCAGCTCCTCGACCAGCCGGTGTGGCACTTCTGGTGGGACTGACGGTCCGCCGCGGCCGGCCCGGTGGTGGGCGCACCGGTCTCGGCCGCGGCGTGGGGGCTGTCTTCAGACGCCGAGAGCGTGGTGAAGGAGGAGAGCCACACCGGTGAGCAGAGCAGCGAGAACCATTTGAGACCTCCGTGTACGAAATGTGACGTTTCTGCCGTTCTCAATAACGTCACATTCCCACCCGCGTTACGGGCGTGCTCCCAACGGGAGGCCCCAGGTGTGGAGTCGGGACAGCGCACCTAGCCCCGCAGCCCCTCCCTCAGCCTCCTGAGCCCCTCGCGGATCTCCTCCGGAGTCTGCGTCACGAAGCACAGCCGCAGGGTGGAGCGGTCGGGGTCGCCGGCGTAGAAGGGTGCTCCGGGGACGTACGCCACGTCGTGCCGCACCACCTGCGGCAGCAGCGCGGTGGTGTCGTACGCCTCCGGGAGGCGGGCCCAGAGGAACATGCCACCCTCGGGCCGGGCCCAGACCGAGCCCTCGGGAAGCGCCTCGGCCAGCCCGGCGAGCATGGCGTCCCGGCGCTCTCGGTAGACGCCCGCGACCCGCGCCACATGGGCGTCCAGGTCACGGTCCGCCAGGTACCGTGCCGCCGCCAGCTGGTTGAGGGTCGGGGTGTGCAGGTCTGCGGCCTGCTTGGCGACGACACAGGCGCGCCGCAGCTCCCCGGGCGCCCGCAGCCAGCCGAGCCTGAGGCCCGGCGCCATGACCTTGGAGAAGGAGCCGAGCAGCACGGTCCGGTCCGCCGCCCCCTCGTACGAGGCGATCCACGGCACCCGCCCGCCCTCGAAGCGGAGTTCGCCGTAGGGGTCGTCCTCCACGATCCACAGCCCCCGGCGGGCGGCGACGGCCGCGACGGCGGCCCGGCGGTCGGCCGGCATGGTGCGGCCGGTCGGGTTCTGGAACGTCGGCACGGTGTACAGCAGCTTGGGCCGCTCCCGCACCACCAGTTCCTCCAGGGCGTCGGGGTCGACGCCGTCGCCGTCGCCGGGCACGGCCACCACCCGCGCGCCCGCGAACGCGAAGACCTGAAGTGCCGCGAGATAACAGGGGCTTTCGACGAGGACGACGTCCCCGGGCTCCAGCAGCGCCGTGGCCAGCAGGGACAGCGCCTGCTGCGAGCCGGTGGTGACGAGGATGTCGTCGGCGTCCGTGGGCAGCCCGCGGGCCGCCGTCCGAGCGGCGAGCGCGCCCCGCAGCGCCGGCTCGCCCTCCGTCGTGGAGTACTGCAGGGCCTGCGCGGACGCCCCGGCGAGCACCGAGCCGAAGGCCTCCGCGACCCCCTGCGCGTCGAACAGTTCCGGCGCCGGCAGCCCACCCGCGAAGTTGATCACCTCGGGCCGGGCCGTCACGGCGAGGATGTCCCGTACCGGCGAACCGCCGATCGACCGGGCCCGCGCGGCGAGCGGCGGGACGGGGGCAAAGGCGGGCGCGACGGTCATGGCACGGCTCCTTCGGCTGCGGTGACGGCGGCTCGACCGCAGCCTAGGGATGTACGTGCTGCCTACAAGCAGGTTTCCGCGATACGGACGGACCGTCCCTTCGGCCTTCAGCGGCACTTGCCGTGGCCCGCACCGTGATCTCACGGGTCCCGGCCCCGCAAGCGTCCCGTACCGGACCCATGGGACGTGACATCCCTGCAGGTCAGAGGTCATCCCCCGGCTTCGGCGTCCCGAATCGTCCGCAGACTGTGGCGCGTGGAGCCGATCACCGCTCAGGCTGGAATCCCTCAGCCCACCGCCCACGGAAGGCACGTACCACCATGCCCGCCCGAGCCCGTCGCACCCGCCTTTTCGCCGCCACCGCCCTGGTACTCGCCGCGTTCGCGCTGACGGGGTGCAGGGACGGGAAGGGCCTCGAGGACGAGGGCCCGGCAACCAACCACTCCCTGCACGCTCCCGCCGTACTGCATGCGAAAAGGCCGCCCGGTCATGGACCGGACGGCCTCGACGCTCACAGGATCAGGCGTGGGCCAGAACCGCTTCCTTCGGGTTCGGGCCGTACTTGTTCTCGCCCGGCTGGCTGTCGGAGCAGCTGAAGACCAGCAGGGTGATACCGCCGACGATCGGGACGATGCCGAACAGGAGCCACCAGCCGGAGCGGCCCGTGTCGTGCAGACGGCGGACACCGACGGCCAGGCTGGGCAGCAGGATCGCGACGTAGAAGACGATCGCGATGTACGGCGCCTTGATCGCGATGCCGATGCCGAGCAGGACGGCGTAGATGATCGCCGTGAACAGCACGAACATCCAGTACTCCTTGCGGCGCGCGCGCCCGCTGAACACCGCGTACTTCTTCAGCGCCTCGATGAACCAGCTCATGTGTGTCCCCCAGGGATCGACGTTCGGACCATCCGGAACGGATCAGGCCAGGCGAGAAGGTAAGGACACTGACGAGAACTCGTCAATTCGGCGTGTACCGCACATCGGTTGAGCGCTTTTCGGACAGATCTACCGCGAATCGGCGCCGGCCCCGCCGCTGATCACGGAGAACGGCGGGCAACCGCGGGACGGGAGACGTCAACGCACGGATCCGAGTTGCTTCCGTTGCCCAACCGAGTGCATTCCGATGCAGGTCGGTGGCCGATTCGAGGCCTGACCTATCCCCATCCGTAGCGCGAATCAGCGCAACTTTTCCGCCACTTCGGTCGCCCAGTAGGTGAGGATGTTCTGCGCGCCCGCCCGCTTGATGCCGGTCAGCGTCTCCAGGATCGCCCGGTCGCGGTCGATCCAGCCCTTCTCGGCGGCGGCCTCGATCATCGAGTACTCGCCGGAGATCTGGTAGGCGGCGACCGGCACGTCCACCGCGTCCGCGACCCGCGCGAGGATGTCGAGGAATGGTCCGGCCGGCTTCACCATCACCATGTCGGCGCCCTCTTCGAGGTCGAGCGCCAACTCCCGCAGCGACTCCCGCACATTGGCGGGATCCTGCTGATAGGTCTTCCGGTCCCCCTTCAGGGAGGAGCCGACGGCCTCCCGGAACGGCCCGTAGAACGCGGAGGCGTACTTCACCGTGTACGCGAGGATCGCGACGTCCTCCCGGCCGATCTGGTCGAGCGCGTCACGGATGACGCCGATCTGCCCGTCCATCATCCCGCTGGGTCCCACCACATGGGCGCCCGCGTCGGCCTGGACCTGCGCCATCTCGGCGTACCGCTCGAGCGTGGCGTCGTTGTCGACGCGCCCCTCCGCGTCCAGCACCCCGCAGTGACCGTGATCGGTCGTCTCGTCGAGACAGAGATCGGACATGACCAGGAGGTCGTCCCCGACCTCGGCCCGCACGTCGCGGATCGCGACCTGCAGAATCCCGTCCGGGTCGGTCCCCGGCGTCCCGAGGGCGTCCTTCTTCTCCTCCTCCGGCACGCCGAACAGCATGATCCCGGAGACCCCGGCGGCCACCGCCTCGGCGGCGGCCTTCTTCAGGCTGTCGCGCGTGTGCTGGACTACACCGGGCATGGCGGAGATAGGCACGGGCTCGGAGACGCCCTCGCGCACGAAGGCGGGGAGGATGAAGTCCGCCGGGTGCAGCCGGGTCTCGGCGACCATGCGCCGCATGACGGGGGTGGTCCGCAGCCGCCGCGGCCGCGTGCCGGGGAAGGATCCGTACTTCGTCATGCCACCTACGCTACGCCCGGCCCACAGGCACCTTTGCCGACGGTATGTCGGGCCTGCGCAGCCGCTCGTGCGCCGCGATGCGGCCCGCACCCACCGGGTCCATCCTGAGAAAACAGCCAGGAGCAAGGACCGGGCCCCCGTCCCCTCGCCGCGCACGGCTGCTGCCTGCGCGAAGGAGGAGGACGAGATGACCGCCGCCCACCACACCCCGCACCAGGCCCCGGACCTGTTCGCCCTGTCCGAGATCCACGGCCCGGTCCTGCGCCCCGGTGACGACGCCTATGTGGCCGAGGTCACGGGCTTCAATCTGTCGGCCTTCCACCACCCGGACATCGTGATCGGAGCGGCGGGCGTCGACGACATCGTGACGGCGATGCGCTGGGCCGCGGCCACCGGGACACCGGTGGCGGTCCAGGCCACCGGCCACGGCGCGAACTTCCCGATCGACGGCGGCCTGCTCATCAGCACCACCCGCATGACCGACGTGACGATCGACCCGGACGAACGCACCGCGACGGTCGCCGCCGGTGCGAGGTGGCGCGACGTCCTGGAGGCGGCCGCCCCGTACGGCCTCGCCCCGCTCAACGGGTCGTCCTCGGACGCGGGTGTCGTCGGCTACACCCTGGGCGGCGGTCTGCCCATCCTCGGCCGGGCCTACGGCTATGCGGCCGACCGGGTCCACTCCGTCCAGGTCGTCACCCCGGACGCAACCCTGCGCACGGTGACCGCTGACACCGAGCCGGACCTCTTCTGGGCCCTGCGCGGAGGCAAGGGCAACGTGGGCGTGGTCACCGAGCTGACCTTCGAACTGCTCCCGCTGCCCTCGGTCCTCGGCGGCGGCATCTACTTCCCGGGCGACCACGCGGAGGCGGTCCTGCGCACCTGGACCGACTGGACGACCACCCTGCCCACCGAGATGTGCAGCGCGTACACGATCCTGCGTCTGCCGCCGATCCCGCAGATCCCCGAGCCCCTGCGCGGCGGCTTCTGGGCCCGTGTCGCCCTCGCCTGGACCGGTGACCCGAAGGAGGGCGAGAGCCTCCTGGCCCCCGTCCGTGCGGCCGCGCCCGTCGTCATCGACACGGTGGAGGACATGCCGTACGCCGCCATGGACCGCATCTACCTGGACCCGCACGACCCGCTCCCCGCCCGCGAGGCCTGCACCCTGCTCAGGGCGCTGCCCCCGGTCGCGCAGACGGCGTTCCTGGACCGGGCGGGCCCGGCCGTCCCGGACCTCCCGCTGCTGCTGATCGAACTCCGCCACATGGGCGGCGAACTCTCCCGCCCGGCCCCCGTCGAGGACGCCATCTGCGCCCGCGACGCGAGCTACCTCCTGGAAACGGTCGGCGTCCTGCCCGACCCCGACACCGCAGCCGCCGTGGAATCAGCCACCACGGCCCTCCACCAGACCATGTCGCCGTGGAGCACCGGCCACACGATGGTCAACCTCCACGGCAGGCCGGGCGACGAGAACGACCGGGCCCGCGCCTGGACGGAGGAGGTCTACGACCGCCTGAGCAGGACGAAGTCCCACTACGACCCGGACAACTTGCTGCGCTTCGGGCACGCTGTAACCCCCGCGTAGCCGCGGGCAGTCGCACCGCCCCAGCCTGCGGGCAGTCGTGCCGCCCGGGGCGGCTCCCGTCCCAAAGACAGGCGGCACCCCGCAAGCGCGGCGAGCGAACCCACCCCAGCCTCCGTCACGCAGCTACGTCGTCCGCCTCCGCCGAGCCCCCGGCCGCCGCTCACTGGGCCGAGTAACAGGATCCCCCGCATCCAGCGCGGCAGCGCGCCGCCGCAGCCCGAAGTCCGCAAGCGCCTCGGCCAACTTGTGCACGGACGGCTCCGGAGCCATCACATCCACCCGCAGCCCATGCTCCTCAGCGGTCTTGGCGGTGGCCGGCCCGATACACGCGATCACGGTCACGTTGTGCGGCTTGCCCGCAATACCCACCAGGTTCCGCACGGTGGACGACGAAGTGAACAGCACCGCGTCGAACCCACCGCCCTTGATCGCCTCCCGCGTCTCGGCCGGCGGCGGCGAGGCCCGCACGGTCCGATACGCCGTGACGTCGTCGACCTCCCACCCGAGCTCGATCAGCCCGGCGACCAGGGTCTCCGTGGCGATGTCGGCCCGCGGCAGGAACACCCGGTCGATCGGGTCGAAGACCGGGTCGTACGGGGGCCAGTCCTCAAGGAGCCCCGCAGCGGACTGCTCCCCGCTCGGCACCAGATCCGGCTTCACGCCGAAGGCGACGAGCGCCTTCGCGGTCTGCTCCCCCACCGCGGCGACCTTGATCCCCGCGAACGCCCGGGCGTCGAGCCCGTACTCCTCGAACTTCTCCCGGACCGCCTTCACGGCGTTGACCGAGGTGAACGCGATCCACTCGTACCGCCCGGTGACGAGCCCCTTCACGGCCCGCTCCATCTGCTGGGGCGTGCGCGGCGGCTCGACGGCGATGGTCGGCACCTCGTGCGGTACGGCGCCGTAGGACCGCAGTTGGTCGGAGAGCGAAGCCGCCTGCTCCTTCGTACGCGGCACGAGCACCTTCCAGCCGAACAGCGGCTTGGACTCGAACCACGACAACCGGTCGCGCTGGGCGGCGGCGGAACGCTCACCGACCACGGCTATCACCGGCCGCCCGCCCTCGGGCGAGGGCAGCACCTTGGCCTGCTTCAGCGTCTGGGCGATGGTCCCGAGCGTCGCCGTCCAGGTCCGCTGGCGCGTGGTCGTACCGGCCACCGTCACGGTGATCGGCGTGTCCGGCTTACGGCCGGCCGACACCAGCTCGCCCGCGGCCGCGCCCACGGAGTCGAGGGTCGTCGACACGACCACCGTCCCGTCGGAGACACCCACCTCCGTCCAGCAGCGGTCCGAGGCGGTACGGGCGTCCACGAACCGCACGTCCGCGCCCTGGGCGTCGCGCAGCGGAACACCGGCGTACGCGGGCACGCCGACGGCCGCGGCGACACCGGGCACGACCTCGAAGGGCACGCCCGCGGCGGCGCAGGCGAGCATCTCCTCGGCGGCGTACGCGTCGAGTCCGGGGTCCCCGGACACCGCACGGACGACCCGCCTGCCGCCCCGCGTGGCCTCCATGACAAGATGTGCGGCATCCCGTACCACGGGGACCCCAGCGGTTGTTGACGAGCTGTCAACAACCGCGAGCTGAGGTGTGCCCGTGCCCGGAAGCGGGTCCGAGGAAGGACCCCCGTCCGTGTGCACCTCGGCGACGCCTTGTCTGGCGTGCTGACGCACCACGTCGAGCACGTCGTGCTCGGCGACGAGGACGTCCGCGTTCGCCAGCGCCTCCACGGCGCGCAGAGTCAGCAGTCCCGGATCCCCGGGTCCGGCACCGAGGAAGGTGACGTGCCCGTGTTCAAGGCCGGCGGGAAGGGTGGTGGGGCTCAATGTGCTCGCTCCCCCATCAGACCGGCCGCGCCCTGGGCAAGCATCTCGGCAGCGAGTTCACGGCCGAGCGCCATTGCTTGGTCGTACGTCTCGGGCACGGGACCGGTGGTGGACAGCTGCACCGTACGGGAGCCGTCGGTGGTACCGACGACGCCCCGCAGGCGCATTTCCTTGACAATCTGCCCGTCGGCCAGCAGGTCGGCCAGCGCGCCCACAGGGGCGCTGCAGCCGGCCTCCAGGGCGGCGAGCAGTGACCGCTCGGCGGTCACGGCGACCCGGGTGAAGGGGTCGTCGAGCTCTCCGAGCGCGGCGATCAGTTCCGCGTTGTCCGCGGCACACTCGATCGCCAGTGCCCCCTGGCCGGGGGCGGGCAGAACCGTGTCGACCGACAGGAAGTCGGTCACTTCATCGCTACGGCCTATCCGGCTGAGGCCGGCGGCGGCGAGGACGACGGCGTCCAGCTCACCGTCCCGCACGTATCCGATCCGGGTATCCACGTTCCCCCGTATCGGGACCGTTTCGATGTCCAGCCCGTGGCTGCGCGCGTACGCGTTCAGCTGCGCCGTGCGACGCGGCGAACCCGTACCGATGCGCGCCCCGCGCGGCAGGTCGGTGAACTTCAGTGCGTCCCGGGCGACGATCACGTCGCGCGGGTCCTCGCGCCGGGGGACGGCGGCGAGCGCCAGCTCCTCGGGCTGCGCGGTGGGCAGGTCCTTGAGCGAATGAACCGCGAAGTCGACCTCGCCCCGCAGCAGCGCGTCGCGCAGCGCCGTGACGAACACACCCGTGCCGCCGATCTGCGCGAGGTGCTCGCGGGAGGTGTCGCCGTAGGTGGTGATCTCGACGAGCTCGACGGGCCGTCCGGTCACCTGGCTCACGGCGTCCGCCACCTGCCCGGACTGGGCCATGGCGAGTCTGCTTCGCCTCGTCCCCAGTCTCAATGCCTTGCTACTCATGCCGGCCCTCGGTTCTTGCTGTTCTCAGATTCCTCGTCGGCGCCCTCGGCCCGGGAGACGGCGGCCACCGCTTCCTGGTCGAGGTCGAACAGGGTCCTCAGGGCATCTGCGTACCCTGCTCCGCCCGGTTCGGCCGCGAGCTGCTTGACTCGTACGGTCGGCGCGTGCAGCAGCTTGTCGACGACGCGCTTGACGGTCTGGGTGATCTCGCTGCGGTGCTTGTCGTCGAGCCCGGGCAGCCGGCCCTCGAGCCGCGCGATCTCATTCGCGACGACATCGGCGGCCATGGTGCGCAGGGCGACCACGGTGGGGGTGATGTGCGCGGCCCTGAGCGCCGCCCCGAAGGCAGCCACCTCATCCGCCACGATCCGCCGCACCTGGTCGACGTCGGCCGCCATCGGAGCGTCCGCGGAGGCCTCGGCGAGCGACTCGATGTCGACGAGCCGCACCCCGGCCAGCCGGTGCACGGCGGCGTCGATGTCGCGGGGCATCGCGAGGTCGAGAAGGAACAGCACGGGCGCGGGCCGCGGAGTCTCGACGACCGGCTCGGCCTTCCGGCGCTCCGGAATCCGCCCGACCGTGGCCACGGTGGCGGCCAGCGCGGTGATCAGCTCGGCATCGGCCTCGGGCGCCCGCCGGGCGGCCTCACGACGGTCGACGTCCCCGTTGTCCACCCAGACGGCATGCTGCTCCAGGGTCGCCGCATCCATCCCGGCAACGGCGGCCTCCCCCATCACGGAGAACCCTTGCTGCACAGCGGGAAGATCAAGCGGACACCCGTCCTCGGGCTCCGCCGCCGCAAGTCCGCGGGCATTCGTGCCGCCTAGGGCGGCACGGGTGGGCGCGGGCGGCACCCCGTCACCGCCGGGCTGCGGACCCGCCCCCCGGTCGGCACCGGCGTCCGGCACCGCATCAACCACACGTCCCTGCACCGCCGTAGCAACCGCCCCGGCAGACAGCACCAGCCCGGTGGCCCCGGTACAAGACACCACAACATCAGCACGTGTCAGTTCACCCGACACCGCACCCATCGGCACCGCACGAGCCAGCAAGCCCTGGTCCTGGCCGGCACCGTCGTTCAAGATCTCGGCGAGCCGCTCGGCCCGCTCCCCCGTCCGGTTGGCGATCACGATCTCACCGACCCCGGCCCGCGCCAGCGTCGCAGCGGCCAGCGAGGACATCGACCCCGCCCCGATGACCAGGGCCTTCTTACCCCGGGCCCACGCCTGCACATCCGCCCCGGCCGCCAGCTGCTCCAGCCCGAACGTGACCAGCGACTGCCCGGCCCGGTCGATCCCGGTCTCGGAGTGCGCACGCTTGCCCACCCGCAGCGCCTGCTGGAACAGATCGTTCAGCAGCCGCCCGGCACTGTGCAGATCCTGCGCCTTGGCCAGCGAGTCCTTGATCTGCCCGAGGATCTGCCCCTCCCCCACGACCATGGAGTCGAGCCCGCAAGCCACCGAGAACAGATGGTGAACGGCCCGGTCCTCGTAGTGGACGTACAGATAGGGCGTGAGCTCGTCCAGCCCCACCCCGCTGTGCTGGGCGAGGAGAGTGGACAGCTCGGCGACACCGGCGTGGAACTTGTCGACGTCGGCGTACAGCTCGATGCGGTTGCAGGTCGCGAGCACCGCGGCCTCGGTGGCGGGCTCCGCGGCAATCGTGTCCTGCACCAGCTTGACCTGGGCGTCCGCGCTCAGCGCGGCCCGCTCCAGGACGCTGACCGGGGCGCTGCGGTGACTCAGCCCGACGACGAGGAGACTCATGCCGGCATCACGGCGGGTACGTCCCCGTCGGGCCCCTGCTCGGCGGACTCCTGGCGGGCTGCGGCGACGGGACCCGAGCCGTCGGGACCCGCGGCCTCGGCCTCCTCGCCGGCCTTGCGCTGCTCGTGGAAGGCGAGGATCTGCAGCTCGATCGACAGATCCACTTTCCGCACGTCCACGCCGTCCGGGACGGACAGCACGGTCGGTGCGAAGTTCAGAATGGAGGTGACCCCGGCGGCCACGAGCCGGTCGCAGACCTGCTGGGCGGCCCCGGCGGGAGTGGCGATGACGCCGATGGACACCCCGTTGTCCTCGATGATCTTTTCCAGGTCATCGGTGTGCTGCACGGGGATCCCCGCGACGGGCTTGCCCGCCATCGCCGGATCGGCGTCTATGAGGGCCGCGACCCGGAAACCACGCGAGGCGAACCCGCCGTAGTTGGCGAGGGCGGCGCCGAGGTTACCGATACCGACGATCACAACCGGCCAGTCCTGGGTGAGCCCGAGCTCACGCGAGATCTGGTAGACGAGATACTCGACGTCGTAGCCGACACCGCGCGTTCCGTACGAACCCAGGTAGGAGAAGTCCTTGCGCAGCTTGGCGGAGTTGACCCCCGCCGCGGCCGCGAGCTCCTCGGAGGAGACCGTGGGTACCGAGCGCTCCGACAGTGCGGTCAGGGCGCGGAGGTACAGCGGAAGCCTGGCGACGGTGGCCTCGGGAATCCCTCGGCTACGGGTCGCCGGTCGGTGAGTTCGGCCAGTTGCCACGGTGCTCCTGCGGGTAGAGCGGGGCTGCAGGCGGTCACACGTACCCGGACCGCCCCGTCGACAGCAGGCTATGTCTTTGTGAACGCGTGCACAAAGATGGTGTCCGATTTGCCCGGCCAACGTGACCGGGGTCACGCGCCCCCGGCGCACGGGTGCGGAACCGGCGCACAAGCACCACCGCTTCTCATCTCGTGGGGGCAAAACCGCACACTCTCCTCTTACGATCCCCGCCCCCGAGACCAGTCGCCGTCGATCCTAAGCGAGGTTCCGGACGACTTGGACTACTCAGTCAGTGCCTTGCGCAACCGCTGCTCGTCCACGCGCCAGAAGGTGTGCTGCCGGCCGTCGACGAGAACCACGGGAATCTGCTCCCAATACTGGTCGTGGAGCTGCTGATCCAGGGAGATGTCCTTCGCCTCCCACGCCACCCCCACCTCCGCGCACACCTTCTCCACCACAAGCTGTGCGTCATCACACAGATGACACCCGGGCTTGCGGATGAGAGTGACGCTCCGGCTCTGAGCGTCCTGGGCCTTACGTCGGAAGAGGGGACTCATGTCAGCCATTCTCGCGCGAGCGCACGACGGCGGCACACCCGCGAAAACGCCAAGGAACGGGCGGATCGGATCAGTTCTTTAACGACGCGGTCGCGGAGAGTTCACAACCTCCAAACCTGTCGCGTCTGGAGGCACCGAACAAACTGGCTATGCTCACGGGCATGGCCGCTCTCGGATGGCTCACTCCCCGTAGGCGCTCCGCCACGGCGCGGAGCGTGTTGGCAGGCGAGGCCTCGGCAGAGGCTGCGCGCAAGTCCTCGCAGGACGTCCCTCCGGAGGAACCGGAGTTCCCGGTGCTCGGCGACGACAAGGCCGCGGCCTTCTTCGACCTCGACAACACCGTGATGCAGGGTGCTGCCCTCTTCCACTTCGGGCGGGGCCTGTACAAGCGCAAGTTCTTCGAGACCCGCGACCTCGCCAAGTTCGCCTGGCAGCAGGCGTGGTTCCGGCTGGCCGGCGTCGAGGACCCGGAGCACATGCAGGAGGCCCGCGACTCGGCCCTCTCGATCGTGAAGGGCCACCGCGTCGCGGAGCTCCAGTCCATCGGCGAGGAGATCTACGACGAGTACATGGCCGAGCGCATCTGGCCGGGCACGCGCGCACTCGCCCAGGCCCACCTGGACGCGGGCCAGAAGGTGTGGCTCGTCACGGCGGCCCCGGTCGAGATCGCCACGGTGATCGCCCGCCGCCTCGGCCTGACCGGCGCCCTGGGCACGGTGGCCGAGTCCGTCGACGGCGTCTACACCGGCAAACTGGTCGGCGAGCCCCTCCACGGCCCCGCGAAGGCGGAAGCTGTCCGCGCCCTCGCCGCCGCCGAAGGCCTCGACCTCTCCCGCTGCGCCGCGTACAGCGACTCCCACAACGACATCCCCATGCTGTCGCTGGTCGGCCACCCCTACGCGATCAACCCCGACACCAAACTCCGCAAACACGCCCGCAAGCTCGACTGGCGCCTCCGCGACTACCGCACCGGCCGCAAGGCAGCCAAGGTGGGCATCCCCGCAGCAGCAGGCGTAGGCGCAGTAGCAGGCGGCACAGCAGCAGCGATCGCCCTCCACAAACGCCGCCGCTGACCCCCGGCAACGCCGGTGGGCCGCACGTCAGTCGCGGCCAACTGGGTGAACGCCATGCCAACCCGCGAACCAACGCACGCGAGCCGCACGCCGACCCGCGAGCGAAGAACGGCCCGCGCGGGCCGGCCCACCACCAAATAACCCTGCCTGCAGGCGAGTCCAGGCCCAAGGACCCATTGGTTCCTCACCACCCACGGGGTCGCAACCTCTGTGCGCGCCCGTTCGCCTTCAAGCCCGCTACCACCCCCGGGAGCCCACACCCTGGACTCCGGCACGCATCTCCCAGCCCGTCCGGCGGCTCGAGCTGACCAGACCGCGCGTCCCCAACCACGGTGTCCCGCCCACACCCTGCCTTCAGGCCGACCGGGGTTCGGGGCGGAGCCCTGCGAAAGGGGCAGGGCAAAGGGTCGCGGGGTCGAGGGGCTGGCCCCCGGAGTTCGACACAGGGTCAGAACCCGAGGGGCGCAGAGGACATAGTCCCCGCCCGGGTCCAGGGGCAGGCGCCCCGAGAGATGCAGAGGACACACTCCCGCCAGACCCAGGGGGCAGGACCCCAAGGCATGCAGAGAGCAAAGCCCGCGCCGGGGTTCTCGGGGCGGAGCCCCGGTGGAGTTTCAGGGGCGAAGCCCCTGGCGGGGTCGAAGGGGCAGAGCCCCTGGGGATGGGACGGGTAGGGGCGGCGGGGGCGAGAAAGACATCAACACCCGCACCACTCCTGATCACACCGCAACCAACCCCGCCCCGAACACGCCAATCCCCGCGCCCCACCCCCACACCCCCTGTCCAGTCTCATTGGCTGCACACGGCCACAACACGCCCCGTTCCCACTCGAAACCAGCCCCACATCGATCAACAACCGGTCACGCTACGGCACTTGATAGGCCACCAATCGGTTACAGAAGCGACGTAATCGATGATTTGAGCAACTGGGTGTAGCAGCGCCTGTACGAAGCGTTATTCTCCTCAGACGCAAACCGGTACCCCTCCGTCGCTACGACGGGTGAAAGGTCCCGCACTGCACGTGATGGAAGCTCTGCCTCTGGGAGTCCCGTGTACCCACACGTCGGGGTTGACGCCTCGGGCCTGGCTACGCTGCGCGCAACGGTCCAAGACCTGTTGCGCGGCTTCGTCCCCACCGCGTACGCCGTCCCCGCCCTAGCCGTAGCCAGCACCCCCGTCGGCCCGTGCTACGCCCTCGCCGACGGCAGCACCGCAGCCGTCGGCAGACGCGGCCGCGCCGCCGGTGCCACCACCCGCCGCCCGGCCGCGGACAGCGACAGCGCCCGGATGATGGACCTCGTCGAACGCGCCCAGGCCGGCGAGGCCGACGCCTTCGGCCGCCTCTACGACCAGTACAGCGACACCGTGTACCGGTACATCTACTACCGCGTCGGCGGCAAAGCCACCGCCGAGGACCTCACCAGCGAGACGTTCCTGCGCGCCCTGCGCCGCATCGGCACCTTCACCTGGCAGGGCCGCGACTTCGGCGCCTGGCTGGTCACCATCGCCCGCAACCTCGTCGCCGACCACTTCAAGTCGAGCCGCTTCCGCCTCGAGGTGACCACCGGCGAGATGCTCGACGCCAACGAGGTCGAGCGCTCCCCCGAGGACTCCGTCCTGGAGTCCCTCTCCAACGCCGCCCTGCTCGACGCAGTACGACGCCTCAACCCCCAGCAGCAGGAGTGTGTGACGCTCCGCTTCCTCCAGGGCCTCTCCGTCGCCGAGACCGCCCGCGTGATGGGCAAGAACGAGGGCGCCATCAAGACCCTCCAGTACCGAGCCGTACGCACCCTGGCCCGCCTCCTCCCGGACGACGCCCGCTGACGGAATGCCCCGCGCCGGACCTGACAGAACACAGTGGTACACGCTCAGTGACGCCCAACTAGCTGTCAGTGAAAGTCCGTTGACTTCCCCATCCGATCATCCGTCGTCCGTAACCCAAGTGCCGAGACGCTCGTTGTGCGGGATGCAGGCTCCCTGTGGTCACTCCCTGGCCGTCTCCGATCACTCGATCGTGTGGATGTGGTCAGAGCGTGCAACCCTCAGGACCCCCTGGGGAGTCGACCGTCATCACGAGAGGAGGTGCCGCCAGTGATCGCGAACGTATCGGCACACCGGCGGGCGAACGCCTTCGCCCAGGCCCTGGAGGAGCAGCCGGACCAGGGCACGGCGGCCGAGCAGTCCGAAGGACCGGCCCCGGCCCCGGCTGCTGCGGAACAGACCGAGCAGGGCCGTCTGTTGGCCCTCGCGGAGTGTCTCGGCGAGCTGCCCAGACCGGAGCTGGACCCTGAGGTCAAGGTCGTCCAACGAGCACAACTGGTGGCCGCGTTCGAGGCCATGGTGCAGGAGGGCGCCGGCGGCGAGGCGGCGGAGACTGCGGTACCCGAACAGCGCTCCCGCGGTGCGCACCGGGCGGCGAGCCCACTGGGCAAGCTGCGACCGCGGTCGCGGCTGACCAAGGGCCTGGCCGCGGGCGGGCTCAGCGTCGGAGTCGCGGCGGGCGCCTTCGGCGGAGTCGCCGCAGCCAGCTCGGACGCCCTGCCCGGCGACTCGCTCTACGGACTCAAACGCGGCATCGAGGACTTCAAGCTCAACTACCTCTCCCAAGGGGACGACGAGCGCGGAGTGGCCTACCTCGATCAGGCCTCCACCCGGCTGGCCGAGGCCCGCCGCCTGATGGAGCGCGGCCGCGGCGGGGGCCACCTCGATCACGAGTCCGTCGGCGAGATCCGCCGCACCTTGTCGGGCATGACGCGGGACGCGTCCGAAGGCCACCGGCTGCTGCACGAGGCGTACGAGCGGGACCCCGGGTCCCTCGGCCCCATCCAGGCCCTGTCCGCCTTCTCCCGCTCGCACCGGGAGGTCTGGGGCGCCCTGCGCCAGAAACTCCCGGTCCAGCTGGGGGACGTCAGCAACCAGGTGTCGTCGGTGTTCGCCGCCATAGACGAAGAGGTCGCCCCGCTGCAGTCCCTGCTGCCCCCGTCCGCGGCCCACGGCGGCGGCCACGGCAAGCACCGCGGCTCGGGTCCGGCGTCCAAGGACACACCCGGCTCCGGCAGGGGATCTGCGACATCCGGCAGCGGCAGCGGCTCCTCCAAACACAGCCACTCCAGCAGCCCCAGCCAGTCGACCGGCTCCACCGGCGAGGGCCTGCTCGGAGGCAGCACCGGCGGCCTGCTCGAGCCCCCCAAGGACACCGGCAGCGCCTCCCCGTCGTCCACCAAGTCCCCGTCCACCGAGCCGGACGTGACGATCCCACCCCTACTCCCGGGCCTGCTCCCCGGCCTCGGCATCGAAGGCAACGAAACAAACCAGTAGCCCGTACGGGAACGGGGGCGCCCCTCTCCAGGGGGCGCCCCCGTTCCCGTACAAAAAACCTCAGAAGAACACAGACCGCCGCTGCACCAACAACTTGTACAGCGTGTGCTGGATCTGCTCCCTCACCTGGTCCGTCAGGTTGAACATCAGCATCGGGTCCTCCGCCGCCTCCGGCGGATAGCCGTCCGTCGGGATCGGCTCGCCGAACTGGATCGTCCACTTCGTCGGCAGCGGCACCGCACCCAGCGGACCCAGCCACGGGAACGTCGGCGTCAGCGGGAAGTACGGGAAGCCGAGCAGGCGAGCCAGCGTCTTCGCGTTGCCGATCATCGGGTAGATCTCCTCCGCCCCGACGATCGAGCACGGGATGATCGGCGTGCCGTGGCGCAGGGCGGTGGAGACGAAGCCGCCACGGCCGAAGCGCTGGAGCTTGTAGCGCTCGCTGAAGGGCTTGCCGATGCCCTTGAAGCCCTCCGGCATGACCCCGACCAGCTCGCCCTGCCCCAGCAGCCGCTCGGCGTCCTCCGCGCAGGCCAGGGTGTGACCGAGCTTGCGGGCCAGTTCGTTGACCACCGGCAGCATGAAGACGAGATCCGCCGCGAGCAGACGCAGATGACGGCCCGCAGGATGGTTGTCGTGGACGGCGACCTGCATCATCAGGCCGTCCAGCGGGAGCGTCCCCGAGTGGTTGGCGACGATCAGCGCGCCGCCCTCCGACGGGATGTTCTCGATGCCCTTCACCTCGACCCGGAAGTACTTCTCGTACACCGGCCGCAGCAGGGACATCAGGACCTGGTCGGTCAACTCCTCGTCGTAGCCGAAGTCGTCGACCTCGTAGTCGCCCGTGAGGCGGCGGCGCAGGAAGCTCAGGCCGCTCGCGACGCGCCGCTCCAGGCCGCCGTCGTTCTGCGGCCGCTGGGGCGACTGTTCCTCATGCGTCACAGGAACATCATCCTGCGTACGCGCCCTGCTGGGCAGGGGCTGGACGTCGCCGACCAGCGCGGGTTCCGTGGTCTTGCGTCGGCTCCCCGCGCCCCGGCGGCGCGGCGGCCGCTGTACGGCACTCCCACGGGACCGGTCGTCGTCGAACGGAATGACCTTGGCATCCGCCATCGTTGATGCGCTCCTCAGTTGGCGCTCTGCGTCGGGGGGTGGCCGCTGCCCGGCAGGGACAGCGCGGCGATCCGGTCGACGGCCCCCGCAAGGGCCTCCGGCGGCAGGAGCCCGGGTCCGTGACTGCGCGCGAAGTCCGCGAACGTCTCCGCGGTCGTGTACTTCGGCTTGAATCCGAGCGTCTCACGCATCTGGTCCGTCGCCACGACCCGACCGTGGGTCAGCAGCCGGATCTGTTCGGGCGAGAAGTCCGTCATGCCCAGCGTACGCACCAGGGAGCCCGCCCAGGTGACCGCAGGCAGCAGCAGCGGCACCGTGGGCCGGCCGAGCCGCCTGGAGCACTGGGAGAGCAGCAGGACGCCGTCGCCGGCGATGTTGAAGGTGCCGCTGTTGAGGGTGCCCCGCTCCGGCTCGTGCGAGGCGATCCGCAGCACCTCGATCACGTCGTCCTCGTGCACGAACTGCAGCCGCGGGTCGTACCCGAACACCGTCGGCAGGACCGGCAGCGCGAAGTAGGAGGCGAGCGGCGTGTCGGCGGTGGGCCCCAGGATGTTCGCGAACCGCAGCACACACACGGCCACATCCGGCCGCCGCCGCGCAAAGCCCCGTACATACCCCTCGACCTCGACGGTGTCCTTGGCGAAGCCGCCGCTCGGCAGGGACTTGGGCGGGGTCGTCTCGGTGAACACCGCGGGGTCACGGGGCGCGGACCCGTACACGTTCGTACTGGACTTCACGACGAGCCGCTTCACGGTCGGCGACTTCTGGCAGGCGCCGAGCAGCTGCATCGTGCCGATGACGTTGGTTTCCTTGATCGCGGTCCGGCTGCCGCTGCCGAGCCCGGTCGCGCTCACATCCATGTGGACGACCGTGTCGGCGCCCGTCTCGGCGAGCACGCGCGCGATGGTGGGCTGCCGGATGTCGGCCTGGATGAAGTCGGCACCGCCCAGGTGGTGCTCGGGGGGGACCGCGTCCACGGCGACGACCCGGTCCACCTGCGGGTCACGCTGGATCCGTCGTACGAACCGGCCCCCAAGCCTGCGGGCCACTCCGGTCACGAGCACGACCTTGCCCAAGATCTGCGCCTTCCTTCCAGCCCATCCGGTACCCGTAGCCTGCCGTGTTCCCCGTGTGCGGCCAACTTAGCGGGTCGATGTTGCGCTGTGATGACCACCCAATGCACGAAGTGACGACATCCACAGACGTACGAACAGACCAAGCCATGTGAAACACGTGCGTACGCACAGAGCTTGTGCGGGTTCCTGTGCGGGGCCCCGTGCGCTTCTGGGAACTTCTGGAGCTTCTGTGAACTCCAAACGCATGTGGCCCCCCACCGGTTGCGGTGGGGGGCCACAGAGCACGCTCCTGGAGCGTCGCCTACTTCTTGTTGCGACGCTGAACGCGCGTGCGCTTGAGCAGCTTGCGGTGCTTCTTCTTGGCCATCCGCTTGCGCCGCTTCTTGATAACAGAGCCCACGACTACCCTCGCTCACTTCTCATCACTCGGTGCTGGGCGCCATGGGCCCATACGACCTACGAGGGGTCAGCCTACCCGCCCGAGCGCTGAGGTCGTAATCGAGGTTGCCGGGGGAGATCCAGAAGAGCCCTGAGGATCCCCCCGGGGATCGTCGTCAGGCGGTTTCCACCCCCACGTAGCTCTCGCGGAGGTACTCGTGAACCGCGTTCTCGGGGACGCGGAAGGACCGCCCCACCCTGATCGCGGGCAGATGACCGCTGTGCACCAAGCGGTACACGGTCATCTTCGACACTCGCATCACCGAGGCGACCTCCGCCACGGTAAGGAACTGAACCTCGCTCAGAGGCCTCTGCTCAGCAGCCATGACACACCTGAACCTTCCGCACTCGACGGCCACCGGCTTCCCCTTCCGGTGACTCTTCGTCGCTGCGTGCTCACTCCCCAATGTAGGGGCGGGTGATGCGAGTGGGGAAGAGGTGCACCCATCGGCGGCCTACTGTGACAGACACGCTCGATTGAGTACGTAGCGGGTAAGCGGCCGGTAGTAATCAGACCGCACAGCGTCATCAAGTGGAACGACGACGGACACGGACCCCTCGGCCTCTCCCACGAAGAGCGCGGGGTCGTCCGTATCGGCGAGCCCAATGGCCTCGAACCCCAGCTGACCTGCCCCGCAGACCCAGCCGTGGTCCCCGACGACCAGCTCGGGAAGCGGCCCGCCGGCCTCGGCCGCCGCGGCCAGCGCGATCCGAACCGGGAGCGGTGAATGCGTGTGTGCGCCGGTCGCACAACCGGGGCGAGACGTGCCGGGTTCCCGCACCAGCGCGACTCCTTGTACGTAGTCAAGGTTGTACGTACGTAGACCGAACCGGGTCGTTATGTCGACACAGCGACCATGCGCCGGTGTGAGGACGGTACATCCCGCCGCCGACAGCGCGTCCGCCAAGGCGGCGTAGAAGCCGAGCAGCCGGTGCGGGTGACCGGTGCCGAGGAGTACAGGTGCGCTGCGCTGGGCGGCTGCGGCCAGACGGTCCGCGAAGGCATCCAGAGCGGTCAGGGTTCGCTCCGGATCGATCACGTCATGGCCGGAGACATGCCGCGGATCCGCCGAAACACCACACTTGTCGGCCATCAACTCGATCAGATCCCGCTGCGCCCATGTCCATTCGGGATCGAGTCCGATCAGCGCGCGGGGGTCGCCGGCAGCGAACAGCCGATAGCTGCGCAGGCTCTCCTCCCGGGAGGTGGCCACCGGCCCGGCGAGACGGGCGGCCAGGAGATGGGCCCGCAGGGCTCCGGTGCTCAACACACATCGATGGTGGCGGACCGGGCCGACCGGGGGCATGCGAACGCGTAAACACCGCACAGTTGGCGTAACGACTCTCGTGACACTGGTGACAGAACAGGGACACAACAGCCCACAACCGTCGAAGCGCCTCCCTGGTCTCACTCTGCGTGGACGGAACGACCAACCGTCCGCACCTCATCGACCAACACATCACCAGGGGGAACACCATGAACCTGTCCCGTCGCGCCACGACCGCCGCCGCACTCACCGTGCTGGCACTCGGCGGCACGGTAGCCGCCACCGCTCCGGCCTCGGCGGCCACCACCGCCAAGGCGGCAGCCGCGTCGTACAACGGCGCCTGCGGCACCGGCTACAAGGTCATCGACTCCACCCCGGTCGGCAACTCCGGCAAGGTGTTCCTGACCTGGAACGAGTCGACCGGCAAGAACTGCGCCGTGACCATCCGCAACACCACGGGCGCGAAGATCCACATGGCGGTCACCCTCGCGGCCCTCGACAGCGGCCAGCCGACCGCCAAGGACTCCGGCCAGTACACGAGCTACGCCGGCCCGGTCTACGTCAACGGCCGTGGCCACTGCGTCGCTTGGAGCGGCGCCATCGGCACCGCCTCGGCCGGCGACTCGGGCCACTGCAGCTGACGCACCAGGGGTGCCGCGGAACCGCCCTCGCTGCGGGCGGGGGAGCCGCTGCAACCGCCATAGCTGCGGGCAGTCGCGCCGCTAGGGGCGGCACGGGTGGGCGCAGCGGCACCCCGCACGCGCGGGCAGGCAACCCCAACCGTGCCCAGCCCCAACGCACGCTCTCCTACGCCAGCAACCCCCGCAGCGGAAACACAGCCCGCCGCGTAGCCAGTACCGCCTGATCCAACCGGTCCGCAGGGTCGTACCCCGCCTCCCAGGACGGGTACGACACCGGCCACCGCCCGTCAGTCATCCGCGCCGGCGCCAACTGCCGCGTCCGCGCGAACACTTCCTGCCGCCACCCCTGCGGGATCACGGCCTCCGGCGCAATCTCCCGCCCCGCCGCGATCCCCACCAGATGCGTCCACGACCGCGGCACGACCTCGACCACCGCGTAGCCACCACCACCCAGCGCAACCCACTTCCCACCGGCGTACTCGTGCGCCAGCGAATGGCAGGCGACCTGCACAGCCCGCTGCGCATCCAGCGACACCGCCAGATGCGCCAGCGGATCCTCGAAGTGCGTGTCGGCCCCGTGCTGCGTCACCAGCACCTGCGGCCGGAAATCGGCGATCAGTTCCGGTACGACGGCGTGGAAGGCCCGCAGCCACCCGGCGTCCCCCGTCCCCGCCGGCAGCGCCACATTGACGGCCGAGCCCTCGGCCGAGGCGGCCCCCGTCTCCTCCGGCCACCCGGTCTGCGGGAACAACGTACGCGGATGCTCGTGCAGCGAGATCGTGAGCACCCGCGGGTCCTCCCAGAAGGCCGCCTGCACACCGTCCCCGTGGTGCACGTCCACATCGATGTACGCGACCCGCTCGGCGCCCAGCTCCAGCAGCCGCGCGATCGCCAGCGAGGCGTCGTTGTAGATGCAGAACCCCGAGGCACTCCCCGGCATCGCATGATGCAGCCCGCCCGCGAAGTTCACCGCGTGCAGCGCGTCCCCGCGCCACACCGCCTCCGCGGCCCCCACCGACTGCCCCGCGATCAGCGCGGACACCTCGTGCATCCCGGCGAAGGCGGGATCGTCCATCGTGCCCAGCCCGTACGCCCCGTCCGCCGCCTCCGGATCCGCCGAAGCCGCCTTCACCGCCTCGACGTAGTCCTCCCGGTGGACAAGCCGCAGGGTCGACTCCCCGGCGGGCTTCGCCGCCACCACCCCGACCTCCTTGTCGAGCCCGAAGGCATCGACAAGGCGCCTGGTCAGGGCGAGCCGGACCGGATCCATCGGGTGGTCCGGACCGAAGTCATAGCCCGTTACTGCCTCGTCCCACATCAGCTGTGCGCGGCCGCTCATGCCCGCCACCGTATCGGTCCGGTTGAGGGGCGAACGACCTGGCGTAGACCACGGTCACCAGCACCAACACCATCGGAACGGCCATGGCCCCGCGGTAGCTCCACGCATCCCCCAGCGCACCCACCAGCGGCGAGCCGATCAGAAAGCCGACGTAATTGAACACATTCAGCCGCGCAACGGCCACATCAGAGGCATGCGGGAACAGCCGCCCGGCCGCCGCGAAGGTCTGCGGCACCAGCACACACAGCCCCAGCCCCAGCAGCGTGAACCCGAGCATCCCCACCCACGGCCCCGGCGCGAGGGCCACCACCGCGAACCCCAGCGCCGCCACCAGCGCCCCCAGCCGCACGACCGCCACCGCCCCGAACCGCCGTACCCCCAGGTCCCCGAGCGCCCGCCCCAGCAGCGTGGTCACCATGTACACGTTGTACGGCACGGTCGACAACTGCTCCGAACTCCCGAGCACGTCCTTGAGGTACTTGGCGCTCCAGTTGGAGACGGTCGAGTCCCCGATGTACGCGAAGGTCATCACCAGGCACAGCGGAAGCAGCAGCTTGAAAACCACGGACTGCCCCTGCGCCTGGCCCTCCCCCTCTTCCGGTACGTCGACGGAGGCACCCGAGTCGACGTACCACCGGCTCCCGACCAGCGTGGCCGGCAACAGCACCGCGACGACCGGCAGATACGACACCCACAGCGCCAGATGCCAGTGCGCCCCCACCCAGGCCAGCGAGGCCCCCACGATCCCACCCAGGCTGAACGCGGCATGGAAGCTGAGCATGATGCTGCGCCCGTACGCCCGCTGCAGGCTCACCCCGAGCATGTTCATCGAGGCGTCGAGCCCGCCCACCGCCAGCCCGAAGGCCCCCAGCGCGATCCCCAGCTCGGCAAGGTGATCCCCGGACCCGACACCGAGGAGCGCCAGCAGCACCACGGGCTGCAGGCACCGCAGCAGAAGACCGGGGCGTATCCGCTTCACCAGCTGCTCGGTCGTCACACTCCCGACGCCTGCCAGGATCGGCACGGCGGCCAGGAAGACGGGCAACAGCGCGTCGGAGACCCCGTACCGGTCCTGAATGGCCGGGATACGGGTCACCAGAAGGGCGAAGGTGGCGCCCTGGGCGAGGAAGCTGAACGCCAAAGAGGCCCTACCGCGCCGCAGCACATCTGTCATGGCGGCGAGCGTAGGGCCCCGGGCTACCTGTGGGTAGATCAAGCCAAAGATGAATTTCCCTCAGCTTTACTTTCTCTGTCAGGCGGCGACGGCGATGGCGTCCCGAGCGGCGGCTTCCTCGGCCTCCACCTCGGCGCGGAGCATCTCCTCCATCGGCCCGGCGGCCAGCGCACCGCTGACGACGAAGGTCAGCACCATCACACCGGCCATCACGACGCCTCCGAGCCAGACCATGGTGTCCACGGGGAGGGTGTACGCCCCCACGATCCGCGCCACGCACTCGGCGAGCAGCGCCACACCCCAGACCACGGAGAACGTCCGCTCCTTGCGCAGGAAGTCGGCCGAAGCGGCCGCCCGGCCCGAGGCCAGTCGCTGCCACGCGGCCTCCTTCATGGCGTCGCCCTTCACCAGGAAGGGCTTCATCCCGGCGGTCATCATCGGCCGGCCGAGAGCCACCGAGACAAGGATGCCGATACCGACGGTGCTGCTGACCGCACTGTCCTTGGCGAGCATCAGCCGCGGGTCACCGGAGACGAAGCTCAGCAGCAGGGACACCACATTCACTACGAGGATCAGCCCCGCCAGCCCGTTGGTCCTGCGCTCCTTCACCACGCTCCAGACGGTCCGCACCGCGGGGACGACGCTGCTCCAGGCGAGCGCCGCGAAGGTGCTCATCCCGAAGGCGTCCTTGAACAGGTAGTACGAACCGAGCGGGACCGCCACGTCCACGATCAGCGGGCGGAGGTTGTCGAGCGTGCTGGGAGTCTGGTTGATGCTCTGGCCCTGGGTCACCGTGTTCGTCGTCATGCCCTCAGCTTCTCGTCCGGCACCCGTTCGCCAGTAGAAACGATCGTCCAGAGCTCGGCATGACAAATGTCAGCCGCCCACCGATGCCGACGTCATACGAGCAGGTCAGCCAACTCCCCGAGATCACTGAAGAGTTGCGTTGCCCCGACGAGCCGCTCGGCCGGCGTCATGGCGGTGAACCCGTACACATCCATCCCGGCCGCCACGGCCGCCTGCACCCCCAGCGGACTGTCCTCGACGACCACACAACGCTCCGGCGCGACCCCCATCCGCTCGGCCGCGTAAAGGAACAGGTCCGGCGCCGGCTTCCCCCGCCCCACATCCTGCGAGCTGAAGACGCGCCCGTCATCGAACCACCGGTACAACCCGGTCTTCCGATGCCCCACCCGAATCCGCTCATGACTCCCGGAGGACGCGACACAGTACGGCACCCCGTCAGCGGCCAGCTTCTCCACGACACCGACGGCCCCGGCAACCGGCTCCAACTCCCGCTCGAACGCCTCAAAGACCCGCGCATGGAAGACGTCGTCGAAGTCCTCCGGAAGCCGCTGCCCGGTCCGCTCCTCGATCAGGTCGTGGATCCGGTGCATGGCAGAACCCATGTAGTCGCGAAGGGAGTCCTCGTAGGAGGTCTGGTGCCCCAGCTCAGTGAGGTAGGCGGCCAGGAGCCGGTTGGAGATGGGCTCGCTGTCGACGAGGACACCGTCATTGTCGAAGATCACGAGGTCATAGCGCATAACTCGAGCCTAAACGCAGAAAACCCCGCACCGAATGGTGCGGGGGTTTTCTCAAGAATTGTTCGGCGGCGTCCTACTCTCCCACAGGGTCCCCCCTGCAGTACCATCGGCGCTGTAAGGCTTAGCTTCCGGGTTCGGAATGTAACCGGGC
>NZ_JBIAUY010000040.1:0-16295 GCF_042893475.1 Streptomyces sp. NPDC001604
GAGGACCGGCCGCTGTGGCTGGGTTCGGTGAAGTCGAACATCGGGCACACGCAGGCCGCCGCCGGCGTGGCGGGCGTGATCAAGATGGTGCTGGCCCTCCAGCACGAGCGACTGCCGGGCACTCTGCACGCCGACGAGCCCTCGCCGCACATCGACTGGTCGGCGGGCGAGGTGTCGCTGCTGACGGAGTCGGTGGAGTGGCCTGCCGGTGAGAGGGTGCGCCGTGCGGGTGTGTCCTCTTTCGGAATGAGCGGAACCAACGCTCACGTGATCATCGAGGAAGCGCCCACCGACGAGGCTGAGCCCACGACGGTGCCGACGGCCCCGGTGGTGTCGGGAGCGGGTGCCTGGCTTGTGTCGAGCCGCTCGGCTGCCGGTCTCGCGGCGCAGGCGGGTCGGTTGCAGGAGTGGGTGGCCGCCCGGCCCGAGCTGGAACCGGCCGATGTGGCCTGGTCGTTGGCGGCGACGCGTTCGGTGTTCGAGCATCGGGCGGTGGTGGTCGGTGATGGCCGGGCTGAGCTGGTGGCCGGTCTGGAGAGCCTTGCCGGCCAGATGCCGAGCGGGTCCGTGGTGTCCGGCACGGTCCGGTCCGATGCGCGGACGGTCTTCGTCTTCCCGGGTCAGGGTTCGCAGTGGCTGGGTATGGGCCGGGAACTGGCTGAGGTGAGTCCGGTGTTCGCGGCGCGGCTGGCGGAGTGTGCGGCGGCACTGGCGCCTCACGTCGAGTGGTCGCTGATGGACGTCCTGGCGGGGACGGAGGGCGCTCCGGCGCTGGAGGCCGCCGATGTGGTGCAGCCGGTGCTGTGGGCGGTGATGGTGTCGCTGGCCGCCGTGTGGGAAGCGGCCGGAGTGGCACCGGCCGCCGTCGTCGGCCATTCGCAGGGTGAGATTGCGGCGGCGACGGTTGCCGGGATGCTGTCCCTGGAGGACGCCGCCCGGGTGGTGGCGCTCAGGTCGCGGTCGCTGAAGGTGCTGGCGGGTGCGGGCGGCATGCTGTCGGTCGCCGCCTCTGCCGAGGTGGTGGAGGGCCGTCTGGACGAGCGTCTGTCGCTGGCGGCGGTCAATGGCCCTGCTGCGGTGGTGGTTTCGGGTGAGCCGCAGGCCCTGGAGGAGCTGAAGGCGCAGTTCGAGGCCGAGGGTGTGCGGGCGCGGATGGTGGCGGTGGACTACGCCTCGCACGGTCCGCAGGTGGACCGCCTGGAGGCGGAGATCCGCGAGGTCCTGGCCGGGATCTCCCCGCGTCGGGGCCGGGTGCCGATGGTGTCGGCGATGTCGGGCGAGATCCTGACCGGTGAGGAGCTGGACGCCGGTTACTGGTACGACAGCCTGCGCAACACCGTCCACTTCGAGCGCGCGGTGCGGACCCTGGCCGAGCAGGGTCACCAGGTGTTCATCGAGGTCTCCCCGCACCCGGTCCTCACCGGCGCCATCACGGACACCCTGGAGGAGATCGCTGGTCCCACCACACTGCCCGGCGTGGTCTGCGGGACGCTGCGCCGGGACAACGACAGCCCGGCACGGGTGCTGACCTCCTTCGCCGAGGCATGGGCGCACGGCGCGTCCGTCGACTGGACGAAGGTGCTGCCCGTCGCGGAACGCACCGAACTGCCGACATACGCCTTCCAGCACGAGAGTTTCTGGCCGAAGGGCACGGTGGTGCTGCCCAAGCGTGGCGCGGGCGCGGATCCGGAGTCGTTGGGTCTGGGCGCGGTGGGTCACCCGCTGCTGGGTGCGGCGGTGGAGCTGGCCGATGGTGCCGGGGTGGTGTGCACCGGTCGGCTGTCGGTGCGGTCGCAGCCGTGGCTGGCCGATCACCGGGTCGGCGGGGTGATCCTGCTGCCGGGTACCGGTTTTGTGGAGCTGGCGGTCCAGGCCGGTGACCAGGTGGGCTGCGGGGTGCTGGAGGAACTCACCCTCAAGGCGCCACTCGTCGTCCCCGAGTCCGGCGCCGTCCAGGTCCAGGTCGTGGTGGCCGCGGCCGACGACGGGCGCCGGTCGGTGGAGGTGTATTCGCGCACCGACGGCGCCGGGGGGACGTGGATCCAGCACGCCGAGGGTGTGCTCGCGCCGACCGGGCGGACCATGGGCGCCGGTGAGGAGTTCACCGTATGGCCGCCGAGCGGGGCGACTCCGCTGGAGTTCTCGGAGCTTTACGCGGTGCGGCTGGCCGATGTGTACGGTCCGGCGTTTCACGGGCTGAAGGCGGCGTGGCGGCGTGACGGGGACGTTTTCGCCGAGGTCGCTCTGCCGGAAGAAGTCGCCGCGCAGGCCGGTTCGTTCGGGCTGCATCCGGTGTTGCTGGACGCCGCGCTGCACGCGGGGCTGCTGGCCGGGCTGGACGAGGGTGAGCCGGACGAGGTCCGGATGCCGTTCGCGTGGACGGACGTCGAACTGCACGCTGTCGGCGCCTCGGCGCTGCGTGTCCGTTTGCGTCCCGACGGCCGTGGCGGTTTGTCGCTGACGGCTGCGGACGCCACCGGCGCTGCCGTGGTGACGGTCGGCTCGCTGGTCAGCCGTCCGGTGTCGGCCGGGCAGGTGCAGGCCGCCGGCCCGGTGCTGGGTGACTCACTGTTCGTGCAGGAGTGGGTGCCTGTCGAGCCGGTCACGGCGGTGGTCGGGGAGTGGGCGCTGCTCGGTGACGACCGTTTCGGTCTGGCCGAGGCGCTGGCCGGTACCGGCGTTCAGGTGCGGCCCTTCGCCGACGTCGCTGACCTCGCCGACGCCGTCGAGGTAGACGGGTTCGACCCGCGCACGGTCCTGGTCTGCGCCGGTTCGAAGCCCGACGAAGCCGACTCCGACGTCCTGGCCGTCGTACACCGCGTCAGCGGCGAGGCGCTCCTGCTCGCCCAGCAGTGGATCGACGAACCGCGCCTGGAAGAAGGTCAGTTGGTCATCGTGACGCGTGGCGCTGTGGCCGCTGCGGCGGGCGAGCCGGCGACCGACCTGGCGGCGGCAGCCCTCTGGGGCCTGCTGCGCTCGGCACAGTCCGAGAACCCCGGTCGGCTGACGCTGGTCGACCTGTCGGCTCCCGGCGATGACGCCGTCGTACTGCCGAAGGCCCTGGGCAACGGTGAGCCGGAGCTGGTGGTTCGGGGGCAGGCCGTGTACGGCCGCCGCCTGGCCCGCCCCGCCGGTGAGCTGGCTGCGGTGGTGTGGTCTGAGAGGGCCGAGGAGTTGTCGGCTCGTACGCTGCTGGTGACCGGTGGTACGGGGACGCTGGGTGGGCTGGTGGCCCGTCACTTCGTGCGGACGGGTCGGGCTGGTGGTGTGGTGCTGCTGAGCCGTTCGGGTCCGTCGGTGGGTGTGGCCTCGCTGGCGGCGGAGCTGGCCGAACTGGGCGCGTGGGTGCGGATACTGGGCTGTGACGTGGCCGACCGTGATGCGCTGGCGGCGGTCGTGGCCGGTATCCCGGAGGACTGGCCGCTCACCTCGGTCGTTCATGCCGCCGGGATCATCGATGACGGGACGATCGCGACACTGACGCCGGAGCGGCTGTCCAGGGTCCTGAGCCCGAAGGTCGACGCGGCCTGGTATCTGCACGAGCTGACCGCGCATCTGGACCTCGACCACTTCGTCATGTTCTCTTCCGCGGCCGCCGCCTTCGGTGCCCCTGGCCAGGGCAACTACGTGGCGGCCAACTCGTACCTGGATGCGTTGGCCGGTCACCGGCGGGCGGCCGGGCTGACCGGCACCTCGCTCCAGCTCGGCCCGTGGGCGCACGAGGAGGGCATTGGCCGCAACCTGGACGAGGGCCTGCTCTCCCGTATCGACCGCTCGGGCGTCCTCGGCATCGGCGCCGAGGAGGGACTGGCTCTGCTCGACGTCGCCCTGAACCGCGACGAGGCGGTCCTGATGCCGGCCCGGCTCGACGTGGCCGGAACGCGAACCCGAACCGTTCGCGACGGCGACGTCCCGCCGCTGCTGCGCCTGCTGGCCGGCGGCCCGGTCCGACGGACCGCCGTCGCCGTCGCCGAGGGGCGTCCGGGTGAGGCACTGCGCCACCGGCTGGCGTCACTGACCGGTCCTGAGCGTGACCGCGCACTCCTGGATCTGGTGCGTGTGCATGTGGCGGCTGTGCTGGGTCATGCGTCGGCGGAGGTGATCGAGGCGGGTCGGGCGTTCACGGATCTGGGCTTCGATTCGCTGACGGCGGTGGATCTGCGTAACCGGTTGCGGGGTGAGACGGGGCTGCGGCTGCCGGCCACGCTGGTCTTCGACTATCCGACGCCGTCGGCGTTGGCGGGTCTGTTGCGGACGGAGCTGATCGGGGAACTGCCGGCCGCTGCCGAGCCGGCCCGTGCGGTGACCGTTGACGTTGCCGAGCCGGTCGCGATCGTGGGGATGGCGTGCCGGTTCCCCGGTGGTGCGAGCAACCCCGACGAGCTGTGGCGGCTGCTGTCGTCCGCGGGCGACGCGATCAGCGGCTTTCCGCAGGATCGTGGGTGGAAGGCCGACGAGCTGTATGACCCGGAGTCGGAGCGGTCGGGTACCTCGTACACCCGTGAGGGCGGGTTCGTGCGGGACGCGGCGGCATTCGACGCGGGGTTCTTCGGGATCAGCCCGCGCGAAGCCCTCGCCATGGACCCGCAGCAGCGGCTGCTCCTCGAAACCTCGTGGGAGGCGTTCGAGCGGGCCGGGATCGATCCCGGGTCGCTGCGCGGCAGCCGGACCGGTGCTTTCGTCGGCGGCTACTCCTCCGGTTACGCGGACCTGAGCCTGGAGACCCACGCCGATCTGAGCGGTGTGGCCAGTCATCTGATGACCGGTAATGCCACCAGCATCCTGTCGGGCCGGCTGTCGTACACGTTTGGTCTGGAGGGTCCTGCGGTCACGATCGACACGGCGTGCTCGTCGTCGCTGGTGGCGTTGCATCTGGCGGCGCAGGCGCTGCGGTCGGGGGAGTGTTCGCTGGCGCTGGCCGGTGGTGTGACGGTGATGGCGGGGCCGGGTGGCTTCGTGGCGTTCTCCGATGCGCGTGGTCTGGCGGTGGACGGCCGCAGCAAGGCGTTCTCGGCGGACGCGGACGGTATGGGCATGGCCGAGGGCGTGGGCATGCTGGTGGTGGAGCGCCTGTCGGACGCCCGCCGTCACGGTCACCCGGTGCTGGCGATCGTGCGTGGCAGTGCGGTGAATCAGGACGGCGCGTCGAACGGTCTGACGGCGCCGAACGGTCCGGCGCAGCAGCGGGTGATCCGCGCGGCTCTGGAGAATGCCCGTCTGTCGGCCGCCGACGTTGATGCCGTCGAGGCGCACGGCACGGGTACCGCGCTGGGTGACCCGATCGAGGCGCAGGCGTTGATGGCGACCTACGGGCAGGACCGTCCTGAGGGCCGGCCGTTGTGGCTGGGTTCGGTGAAGTCGAATCTCGGGCACACTCAGGCCGCTGCCGGTGTCGCCGGGATCATGAAGATGGTGCTGGCGTTGCAGCACGGCGAGTTGCCGCCCACGCTGCACGCCGAGGAGCCGTCGCCGCACATCGACTGGTCGGCGGGCGAGGTGTCTCTCCTGACCGAGCCGGTGCAGTGGTCTGCCAGTGAGCGGGTCCGCCGGGCGGGCGTGTCCTCCTTCGGCATCAGCGGCACCAACGCCCACGTCATCCTGGAGGAAGCGCCCGCCGCCGAGCCGTCCGACGATTCCGAGCCGGCGCCTGCGCCCACGGTGCTCGACACCGAGGCGGTTGGCGTCTGGCCGGTCTCCGGCCGTACCTCTGAGGTCCTCGCGGCCCAGGCGGACCGCTTGCGGGAGTGGGTGACCGACCGGCCCGAGCTGGAACCGGCCGATGTGGCTTGGTCCCTGGTGACGACCCGATCGCTCTTCACGCACCGGGCAGTCGTACTGGGCGGCGAGCGCGCGCAACTGCTGAGCGGCCTGGAAAGCCTGGCGCTCGGGGCGTCCGACGCCTCGGTGGTCTCCGGCGCTGCCCCCTCCGATGCGCGGACGGTGTTCGTGTTCCCGGGTCAGGGTTCGCAGTGGCTCGGCATGGGGTGTGAACTGGCCGAGGCCAGCCCGGTGTTCGCGGCGCGGCTGGCGGAGTGTGCGGCGGCACTGACGCCTCATGTCGAGTGGTCGCTGATGGACGTCCTGGCCGGTGTTGAGTCCGCCCCGGCGCTGGAGGCCGCCGATGTGGTGCAGCCGGTGCTGTGGGCGGTGATGGTGTCGCTGGCCGCGGTGTGGGAAGCGGCCGGAGTGGCACCGGCCGCCGTCGTCGGGCACTCGCAGGGTGAGATCGCGGCGGCGACGGTTGCCGGGATGCTGTCCCTGGAGGACGCCGCCCGGGTGGTGGCGCTCAGGTCGCGGTCGCTGAAGGTGCTGGCGGGTGCGGGCGGCATGCTCTCGGTCGCCGCCTCTGCCGAGGTGGTGGAGAGCCGTCTGGACGAGCGTCTGTCGCTGGCGGCGGTCAACGGCCCTGCGGCGGTGGTCGTTTCGGGCGAGCCACAGGCCCTGGAGGAGCTGAAGGCGCAGTTCGAGGCCGAGGGCATCCGGGCGCGGATGGTGGCGGTGGACTACGCCTCGCACGGTCCGCAGGTCGACCGCCTGGAGGCGGAGATCCGCGAAGTCCTCTCGGGCATCTCCCCGCGCCAGGGCCGGGTGCCGATGGTGTCGGCGATGTCGGGTGAGACGCTGACCGGTGAGGAGCTGGACGCCGGTTACTGGTACGACAGTCTGCGCAACACCGTCCACTTCGAGCGCGCGGTGCGGACCCTGGCCGACCAGGGTCACCAGGTCTTCATCGAGGTCTCCCCGCACCCGGTCCTGTTCGGCGCCATGACGGACACGCTGGAGGAGGTGGCCGGGGCTGCGGGCCCCGGTGCTGTGCCGGGTGCGGTGTGTGGAACCCTGCGCCGGGACGACGACAGTGCGGTCCGGATCGTGACTTCGCTGGCCGAGGCGTGGGTGCAGGGCGCGTCCGTCGACTGGACGAAGGTGCTGCCCGTCGCGAAGCGCATTGAACTGCCGACGTACGCCTTCCAGCACGAGCGCTACTGGCCCGAGGCCGAGGACGCGCTGCCGGACGTGGAGAGCAGGGCCGACAGCACGAGCACCGAGGCCGAGGCCCGGTTCTGGGCCGCCGTCGAGGACGGCGACGTGGCGCACCTGGCCGACACCCTCGCGGTGGACGGTGCCCGCCCGTTCCAGGAGGTGCTTCCGGCGCTGGCTTCCTGGCGGCGCCAGGAGGTGGAGCGTTCGGTGACCGCCGGCTGGAGCTACCGGATGGGCTGGGCGCACATCGAGGAGCCCGACTCCCGGGCGCTGTCCGGGACATGGCTGCTGGTGGCCCCGGCCGGACCGGCCGCCGACGGCCTGGTGCGGGAGAGTGCGGAGGCGCTGCGCCGTCGCCGGGCCGAAGTGGCGGTGATCGAGGTCCCGGCCAGGACCGTCGACCGGGCGGAGATGGCGGCGCGGCTCGTCCAGGGGGCCGAAGAGGCCGGTGTGGAACTCGCCTCTGCGGTCGGCGTGTTGTCGCTGCTCGCCCTGGAGGAGACGCCGCTTCCCGAACACCCCGGCGTGTCCGGAGGTCTGGCCGCCACGCTGGCCCTGGTGCAGGCGCTCGGTGACACCGGGGTGGACAAGCCGCTGTGGGTGGCCACGTGCGGCGCGGTCTCGGCCACGCCGGGCGAGCTGCCGAACAGCCCGGTGCAGGCGCAGGTGTGGGGTCTGAGCCGGGTCTTCGGCCTCGAATCCCCCGAGCGCTGGGGCGGTCTTGTCGACCTGCCGGCCGTCCTGGACGACCGGGCGGGCAGCCGACTGGCGGCGGTGCTCGACGGCTGCGGCGAGGACGAGGTGGCCATCCGCGCGACAGGCGTGCTGGGCCGCAGGATGAGCCGGCCCGCCCGTTCCCGACGGTCCGCCGATGCCTGGACGCCGCGCGGCACCACGCTGATCACCGGCGGCACCGGCGCGATCGCCGGACACGTCGCCCACTGGCTGGCCGACCGCGACGCCCGGCGCCTGGTGCTGACCAGCCGCTCCGGACCATCCGCGCACGGTGTCGCCGCGCAGGCCGCCGAACTCGCCGAGCGGGGCACCCGCGTGGACGTGGTGACCTGCGACGTCGGCGACCGCTCCGCGCTGTCCGGCCTGGTGGACTGGACCGGACGCAGCGGCCCGGCGCTGTCGGCGGTGATGCACACGGCCGGCGTGCTGGACGACGGCGTCATCGACCGCCTCTCGGCCGAGCGGCTGGAGACGGTGCTGGCGGCGAAGGCCACCAGCGCCGCGTATCTGGACGAGCTGACCGCAGACCTGGACCTGGACGCCTTCGTGCTGTTCTCCTCGGCTGCCTCCACGCTCGGCTCGGCAGGCCAGGGCAACTACGCGGCCGCCAACTCCTACCTGGACGCCGTGGCCGAGCACCGGAAGGCCCGTGGGCTGAGCGGTCTGTCGGTGGCCTGGGGCCTGTGGGGCGGTGGTGGCCTCGCGCAGTCCAAGAGCGAGATCGAGGCCCGGATGAAGCGGCTGCCGATGCCCCCGATGGACCCGCAACTGGCGGTTCGGGCACTCGGTGAGGCGCTGGTCGGCGACGACGCGGTGGTCACCGTCATGGACGTGGACTGGGCCAAGCTCGCAGCGGTCCCCGGGTCCTCCGGCCTGACCGAGCGACCGCTCGTGCGCGACCTCCCGGAGGTCCGCCGGCTCGCCGCGATCCGCCCCGTGGCCGGCGACCCGGCGCAGGCCGAGGGCGGGCTCGCCGGACGGCTGGCCGGCCTCGACCGGGCCGAGCAGGACAAGCTGCTGACCGACGTGGTGCGGGCCGAGGCGGCGGCGCTGCTGGGACACAGCTCGGCGGACGCGGTCCAGGCCCGGCAGGCGTTCAAGGAACTCGGCTTCGACTCCCTGACGTCCGTCGAGTTCCGCAACCGGCTGAACACGGCGACCGGCCTGCGACTGCCCTCGACGGTGGTCTTCGACTACCCGAACCCGGTGGCGCTCGCCGCTCTGCTGCGGACGGAGCTCGTCGGAGACGAAGAGGCTTCCGAGCCGATATTCGACGAACTCGACCAGCTCGAAGCCAGCCTCGCGAAATCGACCGCAGAGCACGAAGTACACGAGAACGTCACCCGGCGGCTGCAAGGAATTCTGTCCAGGTGGATCGAAAAGCAAGGTGATCCGGAGCTCGAAAGGGACAAGCCGGTCGAACTTGAGTCGGCTACGCCTGACCAGTTGTTCGAATTCCTTGACAAGGAGTTCGGTATGCCTTGATCAGGTGGGTTATCCAGTCCGTCTCAATACTTCGGTCCTTTCGAACCCACGGTTTTGGCTAGGAGTCTCAGGTGGAGAACCAGGAAAAGCTTTTCGGATACCTCAAGAAGGCCGCCGCCGACCTTCAGGAGACGCGCCAGCGCCTTCGTCGGCTCGAGGCCGGCGAGCGTGAGCCGCTGGCGATCGTCGGTATGGCGTGCCGGTTCCCGGGCGGCGCGGACAGCCTGGAGGGGTTCTGGGACGTACTGGCGTCCGGCATCGACGGGGTGGGGCCCTTCCCGACCGACCGAGGATGGGACCTGGAGGACCTCCACGACCCGGACCAGGAGATGGGAAAGTCGATCACGGACTCCGGTGGGTTCCTCCGGAATGCCAGCGGATTCGACGCGGGTTTCTTCGGGATCAGCCCGCGCGAGGCTCTCGCCATGGACCCGCAGCAACGGCTGACCCTCGAGGTGGCCTGGGAGACGCTGGAACACGCGGGGATCAACGCCGAGACACTGCGCGGCAGCCGCACCGGTGTCTTCATCGGCGGTTTCACCTCGAACTACGGAATCAACCTGGAGCTTTCGGAAGAGGGCGGGGAGGCGTTCGCCGGTCACATCATGACCGGCAACCTGCCCGCCGTGATCGCCGGACGGGTGTCGTACACGATGGGCCTGGAAGGGCCCGCCTTCGTGGTGGACACTGCGTGCTCGTCGTCCGCGCTGGCGATGCACCTGGCCTTCCAGGCGATCTGGAACCGCGAGTGCGCCCTCGCGCTGACCGGTGGCGTGACGGTCCTGGCGAACCCGGGCAACTTCGTCGAGTTCTCCCGGCAGCAGGGGCTCTCCTCGGACGGCCGCTGCCGCGCGTTCTCCGCCGACGCCTCCGGAACCGGCTGGTCCGAGGGCGCGGGCCTGATCGCCGTCGAGCGCCTGTCGGACGCACGGCGGCTCGGCCACCGGGTCCTCGCGGTGGTCCGTGGTTCAGCGGTGAACCAGGACGGCGCCTCGAACGGCCTGACCGCGCCCAACGGCCCCTCCCAGCAGCGCGTCATCCGCGCCGCCCTGGAGAACGCCCGCCTGTCGGCCGCCGATGTCGACGTGGTCGAGGCGCACGGCACCGGCACCAAGCTCGGCGATCCGATCGAGGCCCAGGCCCTGATCGCGACCTACGGCCAGGAGCGGCCGGAAGGCCGTCCGCTGTGGCTGGGTTCGGCGAAGTCCAACACCGGCCACACCCAGGCGGCCGGCGGTGTCGCCAGCTTGATCAAGCTGGTGCTGGCACTCAAGCACGAGGTGATGCCCCGCACGCTGCACGTGGGCGAGCCGACCCCGCACGTGGACTGGTCGGCGGGCGATGTTCAACTGCTGACCGAGCCGCAGCCGTGGCCCGCCGGTGACCGGGTCCGCCGGGCGGGCCTCTCCTCGTTCGGCGGCAGCGGCACGAACGTCCACATCATCCTGGAAGAGGCCCCCGCGACAGGAGCCGAAGCCCCGGCGCAGGACGCGGCCACGACGCCGGAGGACCCTGTCGTGGCCGGCGCGGGCGCGTGGTTGGTGTCCGCCCGGTCCGCCAAGGCACTGACGGCGCAGGCCGACCGGCTGCGGGAGTGGGTGGCCGCCCGGCCCGAGCTGGAACCGGCCGATGTGGCCTGGTCGTTGGCGACCACACGAGTGCCCTTCGAGCACCGCGCCGTGGTGGTCGGCGGGAACAGCGGCGAGCTGGTGGCCGGTCTGGAGAGCCTTGCCGGCCAGGTGCCGAGTGGGTCCGTCGTGTCCGGCACGGTCCGGTCCGACGCACGGACGGTCTTCGTCTTTCCGGGCCAGGGTTCGCAGTGGCTCGGCATGGGGTGTGAACTGGCCGAGACCAGCCCGGTGTTCGCGGCGCGGCTCGCGGAGTGCGCGGCGGCACTGGCGCCTCACGTCGAGTGGTCGCTGATGGACGTCCTGGCGGGGAGGGACGGAGCTCCGGCGCTGGAGGCCGCTGACGTGGTTCAGCCGGTGTTGTGGGCGGTGATGGTGTCGCTTGCGGCGGTGTGGGAGGCGGCCGGTGTGGCACCGGCCGCCGTGGTCGGGCACTCGCAGGGTGAGATTGCGGCGGCGACGGTCGCGGGGATGCTGTCGCTGGAGGACGGCGCCCGTGTGGTGGCGCTGCGGTCGCGGTCGTTGAAGGTGCTGGCGGGTGCGGGGGGCATGCTCTCGGTCGCCGCCTCTGCCGAGGTGGTGGAGGGCCGGCTGGACGAGCGTCTGTCGTTGGCGGCGGTCAATGGCCCTGCGGCGGTGGTGGTTTCGGGTGAGCCGCAGGCTCTTGAGGAGCTGAAGGCGCAGTTCGAGGCCGAGGGCATTCGGGCGCGGATGGTGGCGGTGGACTACGCGTCGCACGGTCCGCAGGTGGATCGTCTGGAGGCGGAGATCCGTGAGGTCCTGGCCGGGATCTCTCCGCGTCGGGGCCGGGTGCCGATGGTGTCGGCGATGTCGGGTGAGACGCTGACCGGCGAGGAGCTGGACGCGGGCTACTGGTACGACAGCCTCCGCAACACCGTCCACTTCGACTCTGCCGTCCGGTCCCTGGCCGACCGGGGTCACGAGGTGTTCATCGAGGTCTCCCCGCACCCGGTCCTCATGGGTGCCATGAACGACACCCTCGAACAGGTCGCCCGGGACTCCGGCCCCACCACGCTGCCCGGCGTGGTCTGCGGGACGCTGCGCAGGGATGACGACAGCGTGGCCCGGATCGTGACCTCGCTGGCCGAGGCGTGGACGCAGGGCGCTTCCGTCGACTGGACGAAGGTGCTGTCCGCGGCGGGCTCTGTCGAGCTGCCGACGTACGCCTTCCAGCACGAGCGTTACTGGCCGAAGGGTGTGCTCAGGCTGCCGAGCGCGAAGTCCACCGCGGACCTGGCGTCGGCGGGCCTCGGCGTGGCCGGCCACCCCCTGCTGGGCGCGGTAGTGGAACTCGCCGGTGCCGCCGGGGTCGTGCTGACCGGACGACTGTCGGTGCAGGACCAGCCCTGGCTCGCCGACCACGCCGTCGCCGGCCTGGTGCTGCTGCCGAGCACCGGCTACGTGGAACTTGTCGTGCGAGCCGGTGACCAGGTGGGCTGTGGACTGCTGGAGGAACTCACCCTCCAGGCGCCGCTCGTCGTCCCGGAGTCCGGCGCCGTCCAGGTACAGGTCGTGGTGGGCGCGGTTGAATCCGACGGGCGACGTGGCGTGGAGGTGTTCTCCCGCCCCGACGAGTCCGCCCAGGACGGCTGGACTCGGCACGCCGCCGGCGTACTGGCCCCCGCCACCGCGGCCGTCGCGGCCGACGAGGACCTGTCGGTCTGGCCGCCTCGGGACGCCGAGCCCCTGGACTCCTCGAACCTCTACACGCAGACCCTCGCCGAGGTGTACGGCCCCGCCTTCCACTGCCTGCGGGCCGCCTGGCGGCGCGGCGCGGACATCTTCGCCGAGGTCGAGCTGCCGGAGCAGGTGGCGTCCCAGTCCACGGCCTTCGGCCTGCACCCGGCGCTGCTGGACGCGGCGCTGCACGCGGCGGTCCTGGTCGAGCAGGACCGGGACACGGGCGGCGCGCTGGAGATGCCGTTCGCGTGGACGGACGTCGAACTGCATGCTGTCGGCGCTTCGGCGCTGCGTGTGCGGCTGCGTCCGGACGGCCGTGGTGGTCTGTCGGTGTCGGCTGCGGATGTGTCCGGTGCTGCGGTGGTGTCGGTCGGTTCGCTGGTGAAGCGTCCGGTGTCGGTCGAGCAGTTGCTGGCTGCCGAGAACGCGCTGGCTGATTCGTTGTTCGTGCAGGAGTGGGTGCCTGTAGAGCCGGTCACGGCGCTGGTCGGGGAGTGGGCGTTGCTCGGCGCCGACCGTTTCGGTCTGGGCGAGCCGCTGGCCGGTACCGGCGTGCGGGTGCGGCCCTTCTCCGGTCTGGCTGAGCTTGCCGCTGCCGTGGAGGTGGGTGAGATCGACCCGCGCATGGTGCTGGTGTGCCTTGGTGGTGAGGGCAGTGGTGTCGCGGGTGAGGTGCATGCGTCCGCCGGTGCGGCGTTGGAGATGGTGCGGGAGTGGCTGGACGAGGTCCGGTTTGAGGGGGCGCGGCTGGTGGCGGTCACCTGTGGCGCGGTCGACGGTGTCGGCGGTGAGGCGGTGACGGATCTGGCGGGGGCTGCGGTGCGGGGTCTGCTGCGGTCGGCGCAGTCGGAGAGCCCGGAGCGGATCGTGCTGGTCGACCTGCCTGCGGTGGATGCGGCCGGGCATGTGGGTGTGCTGGCGTCGGTGGTGGGCTGTGGTGAGCCGGAGCTGGTGGTCCGGGGCGGGGCCGTGTACGGCCGTCGTCTGGTCCGCGCGCCCGGTGAGCTGGCTGCGGTGGTGTGGCCGGAGAAGGTTGAGGTGTCGGCTCGTACGCTGCTGGTGACCGGTGGCACGGGGACGCTGGGCGGGCTGGTGGCCCGTCACTTCGTGCGGACGGGTCGGGCCGGTGGTGTGGTGCTGCTGAGCCGTTCCGGCCCGTCGGCGGGTGTCGCCGCGCTGGCGGCAGAGCTGGCCGAACTGGGCGCGTGGGTGCGGATACTGGCCTGTGACGCGGCCGACCGCGACGCGCTCGCCACGGTCGTCGCCGGTATCCCGGAGGACTGCCCGCTGGGCTCGGTCATCCATTCCGCGGGCGTTGTCGATGACGGCACGATCGCGACGCTGACGGCCGAGCGGCTGTCCAAGGTGTTGCGGGCGAAGGTCGACGCGGCCTGGCACCTGCACGAGCTGACCGCGCACCTGAACCTCGAACGCTTCGTGATGTTCTCCTCGGCGGCGGCCACGCTGGGCGCGCCGGGCCAGGGCAGTTACGTGGCGGCGAACTCCTTCCTGGACGCCCTGGCCGGCTACCGCCAGGCGGCCGGGCTGGCCGGCACCTCGCTCCAGCTCGGTCCCTGGGCGCACGAGGAGGGCATCGGCCGCAACCTGGACCAGCGGCTGCTGGCCCGTATCGACCAGACGTTCGTGCCGCTGGGTGGCGAGGAGGGCCTGGTCGTCTTCGACCTGGCGCTGACCCGTGACGAGACGGTGCTCATGCCCGCTCGTCTGGACGTCGCCAAGCTCCGGGCGCACGCCGCGAACAGCACGGACATCCCGCCGCTGTGGCGGTCTTTGGCCGGTACGACCACCCGCCGCACCGCAGCCGCGAACACCGTCGCCGTCGCCGACGGACGTCCGGGCGAGGCACTGCGCCACCGCCTGGCGTCGCTGTCCGGTCCCGAGCGCGACCGTGTGCTGGTGGAGCTGGTGCGCTCCCACGCCTCCGCCGTGCTGGGCTACGGCTCCGGTGATGCGTTCGACGTCACCCGGGCCTTCACCGACCTGGGCTTCGACTCCCTCACCGCCGTGGAGATGCGCAACCGGCTCAACAACGAGACCGGGCTGCGGCTGCCGGCCACGCTGGTCTTCGACTACCCGACGGCGGCGGCGCTCGCCGGCCTGTTGCGGACGGAGCTGACCGGTGAACTGCCGGCCGCCGCCGAACCGGCCCGTGCGGTGGCCGCCGACGCCGCCGACCCCGTCGCCATCGTCGGCATCGCCTGCCGGTTCCCGGGTGGCGCGAGCAGCCCCGAGGGGCTGTGGCAGCACCTTTCCTCGGGCACCGACGTGATCGGCCCGTTCCCGCAGGACCGGGGCTGGGACCTCGACTCCCTGTGCGATCCGGAGACCGGCCAGCTCTCCATGGAAGCCGGTGGCTTCGTCCGCGACGCCAGCGGCTTCGACGCCTCCTTCTTCGGGATCAGCCCCCGCGAGGCCCTGGCCATGGACCCGCAGCAGCGGCTGCTCCTCGAAGCGTCGTGGGAGGCGCTGGAGCAGGCCGGGCTCGACCCGATGAGCCTGCGCGGCAGCCAGACCGGCGCCTTCGTCGGCGGCTCCGCCTCCGGCTACGGCCTCGGCGCCTCGCTGGAGGAGTCCGGCGTCGCCGAGACGCACATGATGACCGGCAACGCCACCAGCATCCTGTCGGGCCGGCTCTCCTACACGCTCGGCCTCGAAGGCCCCGCGGTCACCGTGGACACCGCGTGTTCCTCGGCGCTCGTGGCCCTGCACCTCGCCTGCCAGGCGATCAGAGCGGGGGAGTGCTCCCTTGCCCTGGTCGGCGGCGTCGCGGTCGCCACCAACCCCATGGTCTTCGTGGCCTTCTCCGAGGCCGGCGGGGTGTCGATGGACGGGCGTTGCCGGTCCTTCTCCGCCGACGCCGACGGCTCGGGCTTCTCCGAGGGCGTCGGCATGCTCGTCGTCGAGCGGCTCTCGGATGCGCGCCGCAACGGCCACAAGGTGCTCGCGCTGGTGCGCGGCTCCGCGATGAACCAGGACGGCGCGTCCAACGGCCTGACCGCGCCCAACGGCCCCTCCCAGCAGCGGGTCATCCGCGCCGCCCTCGCCAACGCCGGAGTGTCGGCGGACGACATCGACGTCGTCGAGGCGCACGGTTCCGCGACCACGCTGGGCGACCCCATCGAGGCCCAGGCCCTGATCGCGACCTACGGCCAGGGCCGTCCTGAGGACCGCCCCCTGTGGCTCGGCTCGGTGAAGTCCGTGATCGGCCACACCCAGACGGCCGCCGGCGCGGCCGGCATGATCAAGATGGTGCTCGCGCTCCAGCACGAGGAGATGCCGCGCACGCTGCACGTGGACGAGCCGACGCCGCACGTCGACTGGTCGGCGGGCGAGGTGCGGCTCCTTGCGGATGCGCGGCCGTGGCCGGTCGGTGAGCGGGTGCGCCGGGCGGGTGTGTCGGCGTTCGGCATGAGCGGCACGAACGTCCACGTCATCCTGGAAGAAGCCCCCACCGAGGACGAGGCCGACAGCGAGACCCTGCCCGACGACCCGACGACCGCTCCCGCCGTGGTTGAGTCCGGCAGTGTGTCCGCCTGGCTGGTGTCGGGCCGTACGGCCAAGGCGCTGACGGCGCAGGCCGAGCGCCTGCTCACCTGGGCGGCGGACCGGCCCGAGCTGGAGCCGGCCGATGTGGCGTGGTCTCTGGCCGCGTCGCGGTCGGTGTTCGAGCACCGTGCGGTGGTGCTGGGCGGTGGTCGTGGGGAGTTGACGGCTGGTCTGGAGGGTTTGGTCTCCGGGGCGGTG
>NZ_JBIAUY010000041.1:0-12700 GCF_042893475.1 Streptomyces sp. NPDC001604
CCAGACCCGACACCAACTCATCCACATCCGCGCCCACCACCACCGCGCGCTCCTCCAACACCGCACGCGAACAACCCAACGACCACCCCACATCAGCGATCCCCAGCTCCGGCCGGGCGCTCACCCACTCCCTGAGCCGCCCCGCCTGCCCCGCCAACCCCGCAGGCGAACGACCCGACAACGGCCACGCCACCACCGGCAGCCCAACAGCCGTACTCACCCCGGGCTCCGGCAACTCCGGCGCCTGCTCCAACAGCACATGCGCGTTCGTCCCGCTGATGCCGAAGGACGAGACCCCCGCCCGGCGCGGCCGGCCCGTCTCCGGCCAGTCGATCGCCTCCTGAAGCAGGCGGACGTTCCCGGCGGACCAGTCCACGTGCGGTGTCGGCTCGTCGGCGTGCAAGGTACGGGGCAGTCGTCCGTTCCGCATCGCCAGGACCATCTTGATCACGCCCACGACGCCCGCGGCCCAGTTCGTGTGCCCGATGTTCGACTTCACCGAGCCGAGCCACAGCGGCCGGTCCTCGGGCCGGTCCTTCCCGTAGGCCTCGATCAGCGCACCCGCCTCGATCGGGTCGCCGAGCGGGGTGCCGGTGCCGTGCGCCTCCACCGCGTCCACGTCGCTCGGGGACAGGCCGGCCTTGGCCAGCGCGGCGCGGATCACCTTCTGCTGCGCCACGCCGTTCGGCGCGGTCATCCCGTTGCTCGCGCCGTCCTGGTTCATCGCGCTGCCGCGCACCACCGCGAGCACCGGGTGTCCGTTGCGCCGGGCGTCCGAGAGCCGCTCGACCAGCAGCATGCCGGCGCCTTCGGCCATGGCGAATCCGTTCGCCCCTGCCGAGAACGCCTTCGAGCGGCCGTCGGGGCTGACGCCGCGCTGCCGGCTGAAGTAGACCGCCCAGGCGAGGTCGCCGAAGATCCACACGCCGCCGGCCAGAGCGAGCGAGCACTCCCCCGCCTGGAGGGCCTGCACCGCCAGGTGCAGGGAGACCAGCGACGAGGAGCACGCCGTGTCGACCGAGACGGCCGGGCCCTCGAGCCCGAGGGTGTACGCCACCCGGCCCGAGGCGACGCTGTTGGCGATGCCGGTCTGGAGGTGCCCCTCGTAGGCGTGGGGCAGAGCGCTGCCGTAGCCGGAATGGGTGGCGCCTACGAACACCCCTGTGTCCGAGCCGCGCAGCCCGGTCGGGTCGAGGCCCGCCCGTTCGAGGGTCTCCCACGCGAGTTCCAGCAGCACTTGCTGCTGCGGGTCCATGGCGGTGGCCTCGCGGGGCGAGATGCCGAAGAACGCGGCGTCGAAGTCGCCCGCGTCGTGGATGAAGCCGCCCCGCGAGCAGTAGTGGGTGCCGGGGTGCTCGGGGTCGGGGTCGTAGAGCTGCGCCAGGTCCCAGCCTCGGTTGGTGGGGAGTTGCGTGGTGGCGTCGGTTCCGTCCTTGAGCAGGTCCCAGAAGGCCTCGGGTCCGGTGACACCGCCGGGCACCCGGCAGGCCATTGCGACGATCGCGATCGGGTCGTCGTCCGCGCCCCTGGTCCGGCGTGGGGCGGGGAGGTCGGTCTCGGGCTCCTCGCCGAGAAGCTGGGCCTTGACCGACCGGACCAGCGTCTCGGGGGTCGGGCAGTCGTAGACCAGGCTGACCGGCAGGGCGAGCCCGGTGGCAGCGACGAGCCGGTTGCGCAGGTCCACGGCGGTCAGCGAATCGAAGCCGATCTCCTTGAACGTGTTCCGGGGATCGATCTCGTCGCCGGAGGCGTGACCGAGAGACGCGGCCACGTGCGCCTGGACGAGGTCCGTCAGCAGCGCGGTGGATTCGGTCCCCGACAGACCGGCAAGTCGCTCGCGCAGCACTGCGGAGCCGGCCGGCGTCCTGGTGCGGGTCGACGGGGCCGCGACGACCTGTCCGGTGGCGTTGAGCAGCGTGCCGGTGCCGTCGAGCCAGTAGCGGGTGCGCTGGAACGCGTACGTGGGCAGTTCGACCACGGGGGTGGCGCGCAGCACCGTCGGCCAGGAGATCTCGACGCCACCGCAGTGGGCCTCGGCGAAGGACCGCAGGACCCGCAGCGGACCGCCCTCGCCGCGCCGCAGTGTGCCGGTCACGATCGGGGCGGCGGGGGCGGGCTCGTCCTCGGGGCGGGAGCGCGCGAGGTCCTCGAAGATCTCGCCGACCATGCCCACCAGCAGCGGGTGTGGCGAAGCCTCGACGAAGACCTGGCAGCCGGCGTCGGCGAGCACCCGGATCGCGGCGTCGAACTCGACCGTCTCCCGCTCACTGGCGTACCAGTACTCCGCGTCGAGTTCGGGGCCGGTCAGGATCTGCCCGCTCATCGACGAGACCATCGGTATCCGGCCGGTGCGTGGGGTGATCCCGGCCAGCCGCTCCGTCAGCTCGCTCCGGATGCGCTCGATCTGCGGGCTGTGCGAGGCGTAGTCGATGGCGACGGTCCGGGTGCGCAGTCCCTCGTCGGCGCACGCCTCGGCGAACGTTCGGAGCGCGGCGAGGTCGCCGGAGACGACCGTGGCGTTCGGGCCGTTGACGACGGCGACGCTGAGCGCGCTGCCGTGCCGGCCGAGCAGGTCCCGCACCAGCGCGGCGGGGGCGGCGACGGAGAGCATCCCGCCGGCACCGGCCACCGCACCGAGTGCGCGGCTGCGCAGCGCGACCGTGCGGGCGGCGTCGGACAGCGAGAGGATTCCCGCCACGGCGGCCGCGGCGATCTCGCCCTGGCTGTGTCCGACGACGAAGTCGGGGACCACCCCCGCGCTCTCCCAGACCGCGGCCAGGCTGACCATGACGGCCCACAGCGCGGGCTGGACCACGGCGGCCGACTCCAGCTCGGGCGCGCCCGGGGCTCCGGCGAGCACCTCGTCGAGCGACCAGTCGACATACGGGTCCAATGCCGCGGCGCACTCGGCCAGTCGCGCGGCGAAGACCGGTGACGCGGCGGCCAGTTCGCGGCCCATGCCGAGCCACTGACCGCCTTGGCCGGGAAAGACGAAGGCGGTCTTGCCCCGGCCGGCCGGACCCGCCGACGCGGTGACCAGACCGGCCGCCGGGCTGCCCTCGGCCAGTGCGGCAAGTCCGGCCAGCAACTCGTCCCGGCCGGTGCCGGTGATGGCGGCACGGTGCTCGAACGTCGACCGGGTGGTCGCCAGGGACCAGGCGACGGCGGCCGGGTCGAGTCCGGGGTGCCGGTCGAGGTGTGCGGCGAGCCGATCCGCCTGCTCGGCCAGGCCGGCGGCGGTGCGGCCGGAGAGCAGCCACGCGGTCGGTTCATCGGCCGGCGCCGCGGCCCGGTCGCCGTCGTCCGGCCCGGTCGTCTCGGGAACCTGTTCGAGGATGGCGTGCACGTTGGTGCCGCTGATGCCGAAGGAGGAGACTCCGGCGCGCCGCGGCCGGTCCAGATCCGGCCAGGGCCGGGCCTCGGTCAGTGGGTGTACCGCGGCGCCGGTCCAGTCGACTTCGGCGGTGGGCCGGTCGATGTGCAGCGTCCTGGGCATGACGCCGTGGCGCAGGGCCATGACGGTCTTGATGACTCCGGCCACGCCGGCCGCGGCCTGGGTGTGGCCGATGTTCGACTTGACCGAGCCGATGTGCAGCGGGTGCCCGGCCGGTCGGGTGCCGCCGTATCCGGCGATCAGTGCCCGGGCCTCGGCCCGGTCGCCGAGCGGGGTGCCGGTGCCGTGCGCCTCCACCACGTCGATCTCGCCGGGTTCGAGCCCCGCGTCGGCCAGTGCCGCGTGGATCACGGCCTGCTGGGCCCGCTCGTCGGGCGCGGTCAGGCCGTTGCTGGCGCCGTCCGAGTTGGCCGCCGTACCGCGGATGAGGGCGAGGATCCGATGGCCGTTGCGCTCGGCGTCCGACAGGCGCTCGATCAGCAGCACGCCGACGCCCTCGGACCAGACGGTGCCGTCGGCGTCCGCGGAGAAGGCCTTGCAACGGCCGTCCGGGGCCAGGCCCTTGAGACGGCTGAAGGCGATGAAGTTGCCGGGAGTCGACATCACCGAGGCGCCGCCGACCACGGCCATCGAACACTCGTCCCGGCGCAGTGCCTGCGCCGCCAGATGCAGGGCGACCAGCGAGCTCGACGCCGAGGTGTCGACCGTGACCGCCGGGCCGCGCAGGCCCAACGTGTACGCGATGCGCCCGGAGGCGACGCTGCTCGACGTACCGGTGAGCAGGTAGCCCTCGATGCCGTCGGGCGCGTCGGACAGCCGCGGGCCGTACTCCCGTGCCTCCGCGCCGATGAACACGCCGGTGCGGCTGCCCTGCAAACCGGCCGGGTCGATGCCGGCGCGCTCCAGCGCCTCCCAGGAGACCTCCAGCAGCAGGCGCTGCTGCGGGTCCATGGAGACGGCCTCGCGCGGGGAGATGCTGAAGAACGCGGCGTCGAAATCCGCAGCGTCGTCGAGGAACCCGCCGCGGTTCACATAGCTGCGGCCGGGCGCGTCCGGGTCCGGGTCGTGAAGCGCTGCGACGTCCCAGCCGCGGTCCTCCGGAAAGGGTGAGATCACGTCGCGCTCGTCGGTGACGATCCGCCACAGGTCCTCGGGGGACCCGACCCCGCCGGGGTAGCGGCACGCCATGCCGACGACGGCCAGCGGCTCGGCGGCCGGCCGCGCTTCGGGCCTGGCGGCCTCGCTCAACGGCTCCGACACGGCCGCGTTCTCGGACTCGCTCATCTGGCGCTCCCCTGGATTTCCCTGCACACGAATCTGGGCTCAGTGCACGGCACGACAATCGGCACACGCCACCGACCGGCGCGCGTGTGCGAGAGCGCAGCAGAGCACAATGCTGAGTTGGTTCACGGGTACGTACGACCGGCCCTGCGTCCGCGCAGCCGGGTCACCGAAGTGCCTCGGCGGCGCGGCGCCGGTCGTCAGACGGCGCCGAGCTCGGGCGCGGTCACGGTCATGGTCGTGGGGTCCTCGCGGCGTTCGGCGGCCAGGTGCAGCACCTGGATGCCGTCGGCCCCGGTCTCGGCCTGGCCCGCCAGGCACGCGCAGGGCTCCTCGGTGAACCCGGCGAACCGGTAGGCGATGTCCATCATCCGGTTGCGATTGGTACGGCGGAAGTCCGCCGCCAGGTGCACGCCGTTGCGCGCCGCCTGGCCCACCAGCCAGTTGAGCAGCACGGCCCCGGCACCGAAGGTCACCACCCGGCAGGAGGTGGCCAGCAGCTTGAGCCGCCAGACCGCCTCCCCGTATTCGAGCAGGATCACGCCGACCGCGCCGTGCGGACCGAAGCGGTCGGTCAGGCTGACCGTCAGCACCTCGTGCTGTGGGTCCGTCAGCAGACCGCGCAGGGTCTCGTCGGAGTAGTGCACCCCGGTGGCGTTCATCTGGCTGGTGCGCAGGGTGAGTTCCTCCACCCGGGACAGGTCCTCGCCGTCCGCCCGCTTGACGGTCATGACCAGGTCGAGCGAGCGCAGGAACTCCTCGTCGGGACCGTTGAACGACTCCTTCTCGGCGTCGCGGCGGAAGCCGGCCTGGTACATCTCCCGGCGCCGTCGGGCGTCCTCGGTCACCACCGCCGGGCTGAACTCCGGCAGTTCCAGCAGTTCGGTCAGCTGCTCGGCGGTGTAGCAGCGCACCTCGGGTGCGCGGAACTGGACCTCGGCGCGCTCGGCGGGCTGGTCGTCGATGAAGGCGACGGCCCCGAGCGCGAAGTTCAGCTGCTTGGCGATCTCGACCACCGAGTCGGACTTGCGGCCCCAGTTGATCTGGGGATGCAGGAAGTATTCGGTCAGGCCGAGCTTTTCCAGCCGCTCCCAGGCCAGATCGTGGTCGTTCTTGCTGGATATCGACTGCAGGATCCCGCGGGAGTCGAGCGCCGCGATCACATCGCGGGTCTGCTCGAACAGTTCGACCTCGGGGTCTTCCAGCAGCGTGCCTTGCCAAAGGGTGTTGTCCAGGTCCCAGACCAGGCACTTCACCAGAGTCGGCTTGTCGGACACAGGATCCTCCTGCGGCTTGCGTGGGTTTTGCCCTGCGGTGACGGTTACCGGGTCAGGGACAGCGCGTGCTCGGCCAGGATGAGCTGGCAGATCTCGTTGCTGCCCTCGATGATCTCCATCAGCTTCGCGTCCCGGTAGGCGCGGGCGACCACGTGGCCGTCCTGCGAGCCGGCCGAGGCGAGTACCTGCACTGCCGTCGCGGCACTGCGCGCGGCATGGCCGGCGCTGACATGCTTCGCCAGCACGGCGGCCACGGCCTGGTCCGGGGAGCCGGCCGTCCAGGCGCGGGCGGCGTGCTCGCAGACCTGTGTCGAAACCTGTTCGGCGACCAGCAGATCGGCCAGGTGACGGGAGATCAGCTGCCGGTCGGAGAGCGGCACCCCACCCTGGGTACGGGTCGCGGCGTGCCGGGTCGCGGCGTCGAGACAGGCTCGGATGATCCCCACGCAGCCCCATGCGACCGACATCCGACCGTACGACAGGGCGGTGGTGAACAGCATGCCCAGCGCCTGGCCGCCGCCGCCGAGCAGGTGCGAGGCGGGCACCCGCACCGCGTCGAGGCGCACATTCGTGTGACCGGCGGCCCGGCAGCCGAGCGGGTTGGCGACCAGCTCCAGGTGGACCCCGGGTGTGTCGACCGGGACGACGACGGCCGCGCCGAGACCGTGCTCGTCCAGTCCGAAGACGACCAGCATGTCGGCGTACCGGGCGCCGGTGGTCCACTTCTTCTCTCCGGTCACCACGACCGAATCGCCCTCGCAGAGGACGCTGGTCCGCATGGCCGAGAGGTCGCTGCCCGCTCCGGGCTCGCTGAACGCGACCGCGGCCAGATGCCCGCCGGTCAGCTCGCCGAGGAAGCGGGAACGCTGACTCTTGTCGCCGAAGCGCCGGATCGTCGCGGCTGCGATCCCCTGCGAGGTCATGATGCTGCGCAGGGAACTGCAGTGACTGCCCACGTGCGCGGTCAACGCCCCGTTGGCGCCGCAGCTGAGGCCCAGGCCCCCGAAGGAGGCGGGTACCTCCGCGCACAGGATGCCTGCCGCGCCCAGCTTGGCGAGGAGTTCACGCGGCAGTTCACCCGCCACGTCCCAGGCCTCGGGTTGGTCGCCGACCAGCCCGTCGACCAGGGCGAACTGCTCCGACAGCGTGTCAGGCACCCTGGGTCACGCCCTCTTGCTCACGCAGCCTGAGCACCAGCTCCGTCATCCGCTGCACGGTGCGGAAGTTGTCGAGCTTCAGTTCGGGCCCGACGATCGCGATGTCGTAGGTCTCCTCGAGGTGAACCACCAGTTGCATGGCGAACATCGAGGTGACCAGACCGGAGCCGAACAGGTCCTGGTCCGGGGCCACCGACGTCTTGATGTGGCCGTCCAGGAAGGCCAGCAGCGCTTTCTCGATGTCTGGCGCGCCGATCGCTCCGGCCTCGGGGTTTTGCTCAACGGTCATCAGACACCCTCCGTAGTCGTGAAAGCCCTGGCCTGATGTGCGGCTTCGGGCGCGTGCTCCACCTTCACCCCGTGGAGCACCGGACCGCGCGTACGGCGACACTCCGCACAGCAGGGCACCGTTGCCGAGCCGCGAGCGCAGGGAACAGTGCCGACGAGCCGGGAGCCGGTCGCCGCGGGGGCCCTGCTGGGAGACGCCTGCCGACGGACGGTGCGCCGTCGGCTGAGGAAACATGGTGATCGTAGGACGGTCGGCCTCTGACCTGAAGCCGACAGGTTGAGCACCCGCCCGGGCCGGGTCCGACCACGCGTCAACGCCGGACGCGCCCGGTGGGCAGGAGCCGGCGGGTGCCTTCTTCGAGGGCTGTGGCTCGGTCCGGGCGCGGACGGCGGCGTGGAGGTCACGTTGCCGGTCGGGGAACTCCCCGGCGGCCTTCAGGAAAGATCCACTCGTCAGTGGCGCTCAACGGCGGTGACGAGGCAGTTGAACACGGTCGGCCGGCGCTGGGGGAAGCCCAACTCGCAGCGTGCCGTGGTGTCGTGAAGGGAGACGATCGCCGAGGACAGGCCGTCCCCGGCGGAGGCGTTCCAGCCCGCTTGCGATGTGCCCCTCACTCCGCCAGAAATGTGCGGCGGGCCCACACAAAGACTTTCAGTTCACGATCGTCGATGAGAGTCGTCTCGGAACTGGCCTCGAAGTGCTCATAGCAATTGCCGCACAGCACCTTCACCCTGTCCACCTCGAGATTCGGCAGGTAGTGCAAACGTTCCTCGTCGGGGAGCAGCGTGCGCGAGCCGCCACGGAGAAACGCGTTGGGGGCGCTCTTTTCGTCCATGAGTATCCTCACCCTCTGGAATGTACGTTTCCAGCACTTGCTGCGAACATTGCGGTGCCGGCTTTCGCTCGGGCTCTCACAGCGGAATGTTGCCGTGCGCTCCGCGTCGGCAGGCCGCGGCGGCGAAGACCTCCGCCACCGCCGCCCGGGTCCGCGACGGGTCGATGATTTCGTCAATCACCCCGATTGCGAGCCCGCGCTCGACACCGCCGGCAAGTCGTTTCTGTTCGTCGATGAGTCGTACGCGAAGCGCTTCGCGTTCCGCCTCCGGTGCGGCGGCGAGCGCCTTTCTGTGCAGGATGCCCACGGCTGACTCGGCACCCATCACGGCGACTTCGGCATCGGGCCATGCGAAGACCTTGGTGGCGCCCAGGGAACGCGAGTTCATGGCGATGTAGGCGCCCCCGTAGGACTTGCGAGTGACGACGGAGACACGCGGGACCACCGCTTCTGCGAAGGCGTACAGCAGTTTTGCCCCACGCCTGACGACGCCGCCCCACTCCTGAGCGACGCCCGGAAGATATCCGGGCACATCGATCAGGGAAAGCAGCGGCACCCCCATGGAGTCGCACAGCCGCACGAATCGTGCGGCTTTCTCCGCGCTCTGTGAATCCAGACAACCGCCCTTGCGTAAGGGGTTGTTCGCCACGACGCCCACCGTCTGGCCGGCCAGTCGGCCGAGACCGGTCACCATGTTGGGCGACCACGCCGCCTGGAACTCCTCGAAGGAACCGCTGTCGCCGCGGGGATGTGCGGGGTCGGCGTCGAGCAGCGCGGTCACCAACGGGTGCACGTCGTAGGCCCGCCGAGGCGAGGCGGGCAACAGCGCCCGGAGGTCCCTGGCCGGGCCCACTGCGTCAGGGTCCGCCTTCCCGGGGACGGCGAGCAGTGCGGTGATGCGCCGGGCACGTGCGTAGGCGTCCTGCTCGGACTCGGCCACGACATGGGCCACTCCGGATTTCCGGAAATGTGCTTCCGGCCCGCCCAGCCCTTCCATGTCGATCTGTTCACCGGTCACGCTGCGCACCACGTTCGGGCCGGTCACGAAGACACGGCCGGCCGGCGCCATGATCACCACGTCTGTGAGCGCGGGTCCGTACGCGGCTCCACCGGCGGCCGCGCCGAGGACCACGGAGATCTGAGGGATCCGGCCGGAGGCACGGACCGTCGCCGCGAAGATCCGCCCGATTCCGTCCATCGCCTGTATCCCGTCGGCAAGTTTGGCGCCGCCGGAGTGCCACAAGCCGATGACCGGGCGATTCTCCTGAAGAGCGAAGTCGATGGCATCCGCGATGCGGCAACACTCGTCGAACCCGACGGCTCCGCCCATCACCCGCGCGTCCGTACAGAACGCGACGACCTCCACGCCATGAACCCGGCCGAGCGCCACCGCCGTACTGATCACGTCGCTGTCGTGCACGACGCTGACGGTTCCCTCGTCCAACAGTCTCGCCAGTCGGATCAGAGGATCGCGGGGGTTCTCCTCGGCGAGGGTCTCGCGACTGTTCGGCTGTCCCCAGGCGCCCGCAGGCCCTGGTGGGGCAGACGTGGGCAGCTCCGTCATGGCAATCCCCTTCTCGTGGGGTGACTGGCTCATTCACGAGATCGGTGAACCTGCCGAGCCTCAGCCCGGACGGTCAGGACATCACCGATGGCTCCACAGGTCATTGAAAAGGGAAAGGCCGGGCGCCAGGTTCACTGGTCCTCTGACTCGGAAATGAGAAGGTCGTTCACATGGAGGAGAAACTCTTCCCCACCGTGGACCGGCGCCGTGAATCCGTATCCGGGTATCCCGTCGAACCGGTCACTTGACCAACACTCGTCCCCAACTCTCCATAGCCGGGCGCCTCGTCCAACATCTCGAATGGGATCGTAACAACGCACCACCGAGGCCAAGGACACAGTTGAACACCTCGACCACCCTCATGTTTCTGGAACCGGAGGACAAGGGACAGCGCCACCGGGATTTCATGCGGGCTTCCTTCGGGAGGTGTTTCACGCCCAGGAAATCGCGGGCACCGCGCGTGGGGAGCGATCACGTCCGAGGTGTCCGACCAGGTGCTCGCGCTCGCCGAGCGGTGGCAGATCTGCGGGCGTCTTAGCGGACGCGCAGCGCGCCGGGGCAGCCAACGTCGACTCGCTTCCCTCGAAGGGTGTCGACCGCTCCGCGCACCTCGCGGATCTTGCCGGTCTCCAGCAGGACTGGGAGGAGAACCTCCCCGGCCGCCGCGACTGCGACCGCTTTTCCCTGCACCTCCCGGCGCCCGCTCGGCGCGCGGTGCTCCGTGCTGCCGCGCGACGCGATCATCGTGGCCGGCTCGGGAAACACCCGGGGAGCGGTGAAGCAGGCCTTTCGCCGGTCACCCGAACAGGCGCCGTTGGATCTCCCGCCGGTAGTCCTCCAGCGTTCTGTCGAGGTGGACCGCCGTGGCCTCGGCCGCCTCGTCGGGGCGGCCGTCGCGGATGGCCCGGTAGATCGCCTCGTGCTCCTCGACCGCGAGCCGGGTGCCCGAGCTGAAGGCGTCGTGGATACCGATGGCGCTGGACTGCCGCTGCAGACGCCGGGCGTCACGCACGGCACTGACCAAGAACGTATTGTGCGAGGCAGCCGCGACGGCCCCGTGGAAGTCCTCGTCCGCCTGGTTGAAGACCTCCACCTGATCGTGCTCGAACCCATGGCGGCACTGCTGCATGGCGATCTCGATGGTGCGCAGTTCGGCCGGCGTGGCACGGGTGGCCGCCAGACTGCTCGCGGACATCTCCTGGACCCTGCGGAACTCGAACAGCATCAGGACGTGGTCGAGGTCGACGGGTCGGAAGAACCCTCCCCATCGGCTGGTGATGAGCATGCCCTCGTCGTCCGCGACGAACAGCCCTCGCCCCTTGTGGGCCCGCACCCGGCCCAGCGCGGAGAGGATCTTCACGGCCTCCCGCACCACCGCCCTGCTGGTGTTCAGCGTCTGGGCCAGGTCGTTCTCGGTGGGGAGCCGGTCGCCCGCCTCCAGGCGCGCTTCGGCGATGAACTCGAGGATCTGCTCCGCCACGATCTCATAACCGGGGCGGTATTCGCGCTGTTCGCCCGCACCGTTCGCCGCCGGTGGCGCGGCAGGAGCGGCCTGCTCCGGCAAGGCCGCTTCGGTCGCGGGCGTGTCGTTCATCGGTTCTGCCTCCAAGGTGACCGCCGAGACAGCGGCTGAGCGCTGCGAAACGGCATCCTACCTCAGATCAATATGAGTCGTACTCATTCTGCCACACGGCACCGGGCCGCACCTCGCGCAGCATCCGGCAAAAACCGCCTACCGGCAGTGGGCCTTCTCCGATCACCCCGCACAAGCCGTCGATTGGCACAGGAGAAGCTCGACATACCAATGACCTGAACCCGATAAGGCGACTTATTTTTGCGTGGCGAACCTGTTCGAGAAGACCTCGACTAGGAGATCTTTCGGAGAGGTTGGCCCGAGCGTAGATGTTCCCTCAGCCACTGCTCGGTGTTGCTCACGTGCAGCAGGGCGGCGGCCTGGCTGAGGGCGGCGTCGCGGGTGGCCAGGGCGTTGAAGATCGCCTCGTGCTCGGCGAGGGTGCGGCCCGCGGCCTTGTCGTCGACCAGACCGCGCCAGATGCGGGCGCGCAGGGTGCGGCCGGAGATCCCTTCCAGAAGGGTGAGGAGGGTTTCGTTGCCCGTGGCCGAGACGACGGCGCGGTGGAAGGCTGCGTCGTGGGCGTTGAGCTGCTCGACGTCGTCGCGGGCCTCCCGCATCGCGTCCAAGTGCCGCTTGACCTCGGCCAGTTGGTCGTCGGAGATCCGGGTGGCGGCAAGGGCCGTGGCGAGCGGTTCGAGGAGCCGCCGTACCTCCATGAGGTCCTGCAGGGCGACCGAGTCGCCCTGCAGCAGTTCCACCGCGCCGCCGAGCCCCTCCAGGAGCAGGCTCGGCTGCAGGCTGGTCACATACGTGCCGTCCCCGCGCCGGACCTCCAGGACGCGGGCGACGGCCAGTGCCTTGACCGCTTCGCGGGCGAGGTTGCGGGACAGCCCCAGCTGGGCGGCCAGGTCCGGCTCCGGTGGGAGCTTCGAGCCCGGCGGCAGCGCGCCGGTGCGGATCAGTTCCCGGATCTGCTCGATGGCCTTGTCCGTCAGAGACATCGCACATCCCTCCCGCCATCGCGCCCCGCGAGCACGTCCGACCTGATCAGCCCCTGAGTGCGGAGTTCGTCCCAGAGGGCGTCCGGGACGCGCTGATCATGGAGTTGCACGTTTCGTCCGACCTGTTCCGCGGTCCGCATGCCGAGGGTGACGTTGATGATACTGGGATGGGTGTGGGGGAAGGCGATGGCGGCGGCGGGCAGGGTGGTGCCGTGCGCCTCGCAGACGTCGGCGATCGCCTGGGCGCGGGCGACCAGAGCGGGTGGGGCGTCCTGGTAGTCGTATTTCATGCCCTCGGCGGGGCGGTTCTGGGAGAGCAGGCCGGA
>NZ_JBIAUY010000042.1:0-6975 GCF_042893475.1 Streptomyces sp. NPDC001604
GCGACCGGTCGCGCCCGCGCGGCGCAGCCACACATTGATACAGCCCCGCACCCCTAAAAGGGGCGCAACGGAGCCGCACATTTGTACAGCCCCGCTCCCCTGTCGGCGCACATCAGCAGGTCGTCGGCAGGCGCCGATCTGGGCGGAGTGAATGTGTGCGGCGATCCGCGCCTCCGGTCGCCGGCAACGGCCGTATGTCGCACCGAGCGTGCGGTAGGGGGCGTGCCGGTCAGTGTGCGAAGCGGTCCCGTGGACGTGGCCCCGTGCGGTCAGGCTTGTCCCATCCCGAACGAGTCGTGGACGGGCCGCACCTCGACCGCCACGACATGGAAGTCCAGGACGCGTTCGGCGATCTCCCGTGCTCGTTCCGGGGTGGCGCAGTCGATCACGTAGTACGCGGTCACGTGGTCGGTGGCGTCCGTGAGCGGGCCGTCCGTCGTGGTCGGGACCGTGCCTTCGCCTTGCCACCGGATGGTCTTCGTGTCCCGGGGGAAGGCCAGCCCGGCTCCGTTCAGCATCTCGCCGGTGCCTTCCAGGTCCTGGTGGAGGGCCTCGTGTCGACGGAAGACCTCCGCGCGTTCGGCGGCGGTCATCGCTTCGGTCGCCGCGGGGTCGGCGTACATCAGGACCAGGTATTTCATGCGGCCGCCTCGACGGGGGGCACCACGGACGCGGCCACCCGGACCAGTGCGGCGGTGGCCGTCGAGCAGGACTGCTGGGGCCAGGCGATCGACAGGGTGGCCGGAGGGGCGTCCGGGACCTCGCGGTAGGCGAGACCCGGGCGCGGGTAGCGAGTGGTGACGGATTCCGGCAGCAGGGTCACGATCTCGCCCAGTTCGACGAGGGTGAGCAGTTGGGGCAGGTCGGCGATGCCGTGGCGCTCGACGATCATGTCCAGGTAGCCGGCCAGGGCGTCGAGGCGGCCGGACTCGACCCCCGGGATGGCCAGGTCGGCGAGGGTGAGGTGGTCGCGGACGGCCAGGGGGTGGGTGACCGGGAGGGCGGCCAGGCGGCGTTCGACGGTGACCGTTTCGCTGTCCAGGCCGGTGTGGTCGAAGGGTTCGTAGATCAGGGCGGCGTCCGCCTCGCCCTGGCGCAGCAGCCGGGCCTGGTCGCCCCAGCCGGACAACCGGATCGTGACCGGGAGGGCGGCGGGCTCCGTCGCGTAACGGGCCAGGATGGGTTCCAGCAGGCCCCCGTCGCCGTCGGCCTTGAGGGCGAGGACCAGTTTGGCGTCCTGGGCGGCCGCGCGCTGTGCCCGACGGCCGGCCGCCTGCAGGGCGTCGAGCGCGATCCGGGCCTCCCCGAGCAGGACCGTGCCGGCGGGGGTCAGCTCGACGCAGTGGGTGGTGCGCTCGAAGAGCGTGACGCCCAGGTCGGCCTCGAGTTTGCGGATGGCGCGCGAGAGAGGCGGGGCGGAGATGCCCAGCCGTTCGGCGGCGCGGGCGAAGTTGAGTTCTTCGGCCACGGCGACGAAGTAGCGCAGTGATCGGGATTCCACGACCCGGCACCTCCGTTCGGTATTACCCAGAGGGTAACAAGCTGGATCCCTTCGATCCTTCCGTCTCGCAGGGGTGCACCGCAGGATCGAAGCACGCGGCCCCCCGGTCCGTCCCGCTCGTGCAGTCGGCGGCCGTAGGGGCCAACCGGCCTTCCCGAGAGCCCTCTTGGAGCTTTTCCATGCTTGTCATCACCACTCCCACCGGTCAGATCGGCCGCCAGGTCGTCGACGGTCTCCTCGGCGTCCAGGCGCCGGTCCGCGTGATCGTGCGCGAGCCCTCCCGATTGCCTGCGGAGGTGCGCGAGCGCGTCGAGGTCGTCCAGGGCTCGCATCGCGACCTCGGCGTCGTCATGGAGGCCTTCGCGGGCGCGGACGCCGTGTTCTGGGTCGTACCACCGGACCTGCGCGCGGAGAGCGTCGAAGGCCACTACGTCGACTACACGCGGGCGGCCTGTGAGGCGATCGGCGACCGGGGCGTCAAGCGGGTCGTCGCCGTGTCGACCATGGGCCGCGGAATCGAGAAGAACGCCGGGCACCTGTCGGCCTCGCTGGCCAAGGACCGGATGATCATGGACACCGGTGTGCACTTCCGGGCGCTGCAGCCGCCGGCCTTCATGGAGAACCTGTTGTGGCAGGTGGCCGCGATCAGGGACCAGGGCGCGTTCTACTGGCCGCAGCCCGGCGACCGCGTCCTCGCGTCCGTCGCCACCCGGGACATCGCGGCCAAGGCCACGGAACTCCTGCTCGACCGGTCGTGGAGCGGTCAGGAAGGTGTGCCCGTGGTCAGCCCCGACGCCCTTTCCCCCGACGGCATGGCACAGGTCCTCTCCGAGGTGCTGGGACGGCCCGTCCGATATCAGCAGCTGCCCCTCGACACCTACCGGGCGACGATGCTGGAGCACGGCGCGAGCGAGGCATGGGCGCAGGGGCTGGTCGACATGGCCGTGGCCCAGATCAAGGACGCCTACGACGAGGACCACCGCCTCGCCTCACCCAGCCCGACCACGTTCCGTCAGTGGTGCGAGGAGGTGCTCAGGCCGGCCGTCCTGGCCTGAGCACCTCGCCGGTCCTACTCCTCCGGCCCGGCGAACGGGTTGCGGAGCGCGGCCGGCGGCCAGGCGGGCGCGGTGTAGGGCCGCCGGAAGGTACGGCGGCCCGAGCCGATCTCGAACGGCTCACCGTCACCCGGGAGTTGGACCTCGGCCCGGGTGTTCGGCGGGACGAGCACCTCCACCACGAGCGTGCCGTCCTCGATCCGCCAGCCCGCCTCGGCACGGCCGTACGGCGTGTCGTGCGCGGCCTTGGCATACGTCAGGTCGCCGCCGGGCACGGGCGCGATGCGCAGTCGGCGCCAGCCCGGTTCGGCGGCTTCGAGGCCTGCGACCGTGCGGTGCAGCCAGTCCGCGACGGCGCCGAGGGCGTAGTGGTTGAAGGAGGTCATCTCGCCGGGGTTGATGCTCCCGTCGGGCAGCATCGAGTCCCACCGCTCCCACACGGTCGTCGCCCCCATGGTCACGGGGTACAGCCAGGACGGGCAGCCCTTCTCCAGGAGCATCCGGTACGCCAGCTGCGCTTCCCCGCCCGCGCACAGGGCGTCGCAGATCAGCGGCGTACCGGCGAATCCGGTGGCGATGCGGAAGCCCGCCTTGCGCACGATGTGGGCCAACCGCTCGGCTGCGCCCCGCCGTTGACGTTCCGTGGGCAGCAGCGCGAAGCACAGGGCGAGTGCGTACGCGGTCTGCGCGTCGCTCGACATGTGCCCGCCCGGGGTGACGAACTCGTCGGCGAACGCCGCCCTTACCGAGCGCGCGAGTTCCTCGTAACGTACGGCGTCGTCCTTCTCCCCCAGCAGCCGCGCCGTCTCGGCGAGTACGTCGGCCGAGCGGGCGACGTACGCGTTGGCGACGAGATCGCCGTCCGTGCGGGCGTCTCCCGGAGCGTCCGGCGGGGCGGCCGGGTCGAGCCAGTCGCCGAGCTGGAAGTCCTGCCGCCACAGGCCGCCGCCCTCCTCGGTGAGGCGGGCGGCGGTCTCCACCCAGGCGCGCATGCTCGGGTACTGGGTGCGCAGCACGGCCAGATCGCCGAAGCGCCGGTACAGCGTCCACGGCAGCAGCACGGCGACGTCCGCCCAGGCAGCGTGCGGGGTGCCGCCGAAGCCGGCGGGCAGGATGTCAGGCACGACCAGCGGGGGCGTGCCGTCCGGACGGGCGAGTTGTTCGGCGGCCAGGTCGCGCAGCCAGCCGCCGAGCATGCCCGAGCAGTCGTAGAGGAAGGAGGCGGTGGGGGCGAAGACCTGGATGTCGCCGGTCCAGCCGAGTCGTTCGTCGCGCTGGGGGCAGTCGGTGGGGATGTCGAGGAAGTTGCCGCGCATGCCCCACACGACGTTCTCGTGCAGGCGGTTCACGAGCTCGTGCGAGGACTCGAACCATCCCGTGCGGATCATGTCGGTGTGCAGGACGACGGCTTCGACCGCGGACGGGTCCAACTCGCCCGGCCAGTTCTCGATTTCGGCGTAGCGGAACCCGTGGAAGGTGAAGCGCGGTTCGTACGTCTCCTCGCCCGTGCCGGCGAGAGTGTAGGTATCGGTGGCGGCGGCGAGACGCAGGGGCCGGATGCCGAGTTCGCCGTGCTCCAGAACTTCCGCGTGCCGCAGGGTGATGGTGTGTCCGGCCGGGCCCGAGACGCGGATGCGCAGGCGACCGACCAGGTTCTGCCCGAAGTCGAGGATCGTCTTGCCGGATGGCGTGCTGATGACCTCGGCCGGGGACAGGGTCTGGGTGCGGCGCACGGGCGGGCCGGTGGGGGCCACCAATTCGGCCTCGGGGAGCGGGAGTTCGGTGACGGGTGACCAGTCGGAGGTGTCGTGGCCCGGTTCGGACCAGCCGGGGCGGGCCGCCCGGGCGTCGTAGACCTCGCCGTCGTAGAGCTCGGAGCGCAGGATCGGGCCGGTCGTGGCGCGCCAGGTCTCGTCGGTGCCGATGGTGGTGACGGTGCCGTCGGGGTGGGTGACCTCCAGCTGGGCGAGGAGCGCGCGGCGGTCGCCGTAGAGGTTGCGCCGGCCGCCGTGGAAGCCGAGCCGGCCCGTGTACCAGCCCTCGCCGAGGAACGCGCCGATCGCGTTGTCGCCCTCGCGCAGCAGGCCGGTGACGTCGAAGGTCTGGTAGCGCAGCCGGTGGTGGTAGGAGGTCCAGCCGGGGGCGAGGACGTGGTCGCCGACACGGTTGCCGTTGATCTCGGCTTCGTAGACGCCGTAGGCGGTGATGTGGAGGCGGGCCGAGGCGACCGGCTTGGCGAGGGTGAAGGTGCGGTGCAGCAGCGCCACCGGGAGTGGGGCGTCGGACAGTTCGCGGTCGGGGGTGACGGGTCGGGCGGTCCAGTCGGTGCGGGCGAGCAGTCCGGTCTCCGCCCGGGTGGGCGGCGACCAGGCGGACGGCTCGGCGCCCTCGCCCCACACCTGGACACGCACCCCGACGCGGCTGCGGGAGGCGAGCGGCTCGCCGGGCCAGTCCACCAGCACGGAATCGGCGCCCTCGACGCGCCCGGTGTCGGTCAGGACGGTGCCGTCAGTGCCGGTGATTTCGAGGCGGTACGCCCGCTGCGTCCAGCCGGGTGTGTCCGTCTCGGTGCGCCAGCTCAGGCGGGGCCTGCTCTCGCCGATGCCGAGCGGCTCGCGGTGGTGTTCCAGGACAGGTGCGGTGACGCGCATCAGATCGCTTCCTTGACACGGACGGTGGAGGTGGCCCCGGGCGCCGCGGCCCGCCCCTGGGGAGCGATGGTGCGGACGACCCACACACCGATCAGACCGGACACGGCCACACACGCCGTGGTGATCCACAGAACGGCCGAACCGCTGACCGCCATCAGGGTGGGGGTGGCGAGGCCGGCGAAACCGCACAGGGCGCGGCTGAGGCCGTAGGTCAGTCCTTGCGTGGTCGCGCGCAGTTCCTCGGGGAACGCCTCCTGGGACCAGACCTTGTAGTTGGCCTCGCCGGCGAACTGGTTGACGACGTTGTAGAGGAGCAGGAAGAACACCATCGCCGCGATCACGGCGCCGCCGGTCGCCGCGGCCACGGCGAAGGCAAGGACCTGGAGCACCGCACAGACGTAGAACAGCCGGTCGCGCCAGGGCGTGTCGGCCAGCCGTACGAAGGCGAGCGAGCAGACCAGGCCGATAGGGAGTCCGGCCAGGCCCATTCCCGTGGCGAGGGTCTGGGAGGCGCCGCTGACGGTGGTCAGGAAGTACGTGCCGTACTGGCCCATGGTGTTGGCGGCGAGGTTCCAGGAGAGGTAGAAGCCGCCCGTCGCGAGGAGCGGGACGAGGACCGGCCTGGCGGCGAGGCGGCGCAGCGCCCGCGCGTCGATGCCCTCGCCACCGCCGCCGCGCTCGGCCTCCTCCAGCACGGGAGACAGCCGCATGCGGTTGCGCAGCACCCAGCTGACCAGGGCCACGACGGTGAGGTGGGCGAAGAGGAGCTGCGCGGAGAGGTAGCCGAGCGTGGAGGTGCCGAAGCCGATCACGATCGCGGCGGTGATGCCGACGACCCACATGGTCTGCGTCGCGCCGATCAGTCGGCCGCGAACCGAGCGCGGGGAGTGCTCGGAGACCATGGCCAGCGAGGTCGGCAGGTCGGCGCCGGCCGCAAGACCGCCGATGATCATGCCGGCGAAGAGGAAGGCGCTGTTGGGGGCGAAGACCAGCAGGGCGGCGCCGATGGCGTAGACGAGGATGTCGATCCCGTACACACGCTTGCGGCCGAAGCGGTCGGCGAGGCGGCCGCCGACGAGTGAGCCGATGGCGATGGAGAAGGTCAGCGCCGCGCTCAGTGCGCCGAGCCCCCAGGAGGACAGATGGAAGCGGCTCTGCCACAGGCCCAGTGACAGGCCGGAGGAGACGATGATGCCCGAGTCCAGGTAGGAAGCCATGCCGGAGAGGACGGCCAGGCGCCACTGGGAGCGGGTGACCCGGGGTTCGGCGGGCCTGCGGGAGATGGCGTCGTTGCTCATCAAGGCGGCCTTTCTGATGGGGAGTTCGGGGACGGAGGGCGGTGCGTGCCAACGAGGTGATGACACGTGTAACCGCCCCGTAAAGGGGCTGTGAAACGTTTCACGGCATCGTGAGCCCACGATGGCTGCTCGTCAAGGGTTCCAGCAGCGAAATCTCCGGCCCTTGACGAACACCCCAGGGTGGGCGCGTCGCATCTTGACGGCATCCCACCCGTGGGACTACGTTCCCTGAAACGATTCAAACAGTGTTCAGAGGTGGTCATGCCAGACCAGTCCGCCGTGAAGGCAGCACTCGCGGCGCAGAAGATCGAGACGCCGTCGTGGGCGTACGGGAACTCGGGGACCCGGTTCAAGGTGTTCGCGCAGCAGGGCGTCCCCCGCACGCCGCAGGAGAAGCTGGCCGACGCGGCGCAGGTGCATGCGTTCACCGGTGTGGCGCCGACGGTCGCGCTGCACATTCCGTGGGACAA
>NZ_JBIAUY010000043.1:0-4374 GCF_042893475.1 Streptomyces sp. NPDC001604
CCCTGCTCACCCTGGACTGGACGGAACTCCAGAGCGCACCCCAGACCACCGCGCCCTCGGGCGCCGGCTGGGCGCTGATCGGCCCGGCCGAGATCGCCGGCCTCCCGGACGCCACCCGCTACGACGGGATCGAGACACTCCTCAAGGCGGTCGAGGTCGGAGCCCAGGCACCGGACGTCATCGTCCTGACCTGCGTACCGAACGACGACACCGCGCCCAGCGACACGGTGTCCGCCGCCGGCGGGCTCATGATCGACGTGCTCGGCGCGATACAGGGGTGGCTGGGCGCCGCGCAGCTCTCCGAGTCCAGGCTGGCGGTCGTGACCGTACGGGCCACCGGCTCGGACGCCGGCGCGAACGGCCTGCTCGGCGGGCCGGTCTGGGGCCTTGTCCGCGTCGCCCAGGCCGAGCAGGACGAGCGCGTGCTGCTGGTCGACGTCGAGAGCCCGGACGAGGTCGGGGCCGGAGTTGCGGCGGCGCTGGGCTCGGGCGAGGCCCAGGTGGCGCTGCACGGCGGCCGGGCCTCGGCCGCCCGACTGGCCCGGTACACGCCGGGCCTCAGCCGCCCGAACGGCGCTGCGGACGAGGCGTGGCGGCTCGGCTTCCACGAGCGCGGGACGCTGGAACAACTCCGCCTGGTCCCGACCGACACCGGAACGGCGCCGCTGCAGCCGGGTCAGGTACGGGTCGCCGTGCGCGCGGCGGGCGTGAACTTCCGCGACGTGCTCAATGTGCTGGGGATGTACCCGGGCGATGCGGGTCTGCCCGGTCTTGAGGGCGCCGGCTGGGTGGTGGAGACGGGGCCCGGGGTGACGGACCTGGTGCCGGGGCAGGCCGTGATGGGGTTGTTCACCGGCGGTTTCACGCCGCTTGCGGTGACCGACGCGCGGTTGCTGGCTCCGATTCCGGAGCACTGGTCGATGGCTCAGGCAGCGGGTGCCCCCGTGGTGTTCCTGACGGCGTATTACGCGCTGGTCGAGCTGGCGAAGCTGTCGGCGGGCGAGTCGGTGCTGATCCACGCCGCCGCAGGCGGTGTCGGTATGGCGGCGGTGCAACTGGCCGAGCACCTCGGGGCGACCGTGTTCGCCACGGCGAGCGAGGGCAAGTGGGGGCATGTCGAGGCGGCGGGCGTGCCCCGTGCGCGGATCGCCTCCTCACGTACCGTCGAGTTCGAGCAGACGTTCCGGACGGCGAACGGCGGACGCCCGATCGACGTCGTGCTCGACTCGCTGGCCGGCGAGTTCGTCGACGCCTCCCTGCGCCTGGCGGGTGGCGGACGCTTCGTGGAGATCGGCAAGACCGACGTACGCGACCCCGAACTGGTCGCACGCGAACACGCGATCACGTACTGGGCGATCGACCTGCTCGACCTCCACCCCGACCTCCTCGGCAGGATGCTGCGACACATCGCCGACCTGTGCGCCGACGACGTACTGCGACCGCTGCCGGTCAACACCTGGGACGTGCGTCAGGCACCCGAAGCCTTCCGGTTCATGGGCCAGGCACGGCACGTCGGCAAGGTCGTCCTCACCGTGCCCACACCGGTGCGCGGTGACGCGGCGGTCGTCGTGACCGGCGGCACCGGCGGCCTCGGCCGACTCGTCTCGCGACACCTGGCCGAGACAGAGCAGGCCGGGGAACTCGTCCTGCTCTCCCGAGGCGGCCCCGCGGCCCCCGGGATCGCCGAACTCGCCGCGCACATCGCCCAGAGCGGCGCGGCGGTGCGCATCGCCGCCTGCGACGTCGCCGACCGCGAAGGACTCGCCACCCTGCTGGACGACGTGCTGCGCACCCGGCGCATCGACGGGATCTACCACGCGGCCGGCCTGCTCGACGACGCCGTCATCAGTGCGCTCACCCCCGAGCGGGTACGCCGGGTGCTGAACGTCAAGGCGGCCGGAGCGTGGAACCTGCACGAGCTGACGAGCCACCTGGACGTCTCACGCTTCGTGCTGTTCTCCTCGGTGGCCGGCGTCTGGGGCAACCCCGGGCAGGGCAACTACGCGGCCGCCAACACCTTCCTCGACGCGCTTGCCGAACACCGGCAGGGACTCGGACTGGCCGGAATCTCGCTGGCCTGGGGTCCCTGGGCGCAATCCGAAGGCATGGCCGGTGGCATGGCGCAGGCCGACCTGGACCGGATGGGCCGGGCCGGGCTCGCGCTGATCTCCGACGCCGAAGGTCTGGCCCTGCTCGACGCCGCCCTCGACACCGGCCGCGCGACCCTGGTGACCGCACGCCTCAACAGCGCCGCGCTCACCCAGGACAATCCGAGCCTGCCCACCGTGCTGACCCAACTGGCCCGCAAGGCCGGGTCCACGGCCTCCGCAGCCCCGGCCGGCGGCGGCGACCTGGTCGCGCGGCTGGCCGGCCTGACCCCGGAACAGCAGTCCGAGACGCTAACCCGGCTGATCCAGACGCAGGCCGCGATGGTCCTCGGCGCGAACGAACCCGACAGCCTCGCTGCCGACCGGCCCTTCCGCGACCTCGGCTTCGACTCGCTGACCACCGTCGAACTGCGCAACCGGCTCAACGCCGCCACCGGCCTGCGACTGCCGGCGACCGTGCTGTTCGACTACTCGACCACCGAAGCGCTCGCCGAATACCTCGCCCAGGAACTGGCCGAGGCCGGCGACGGCGCGGACAGCACACCCGCGGCCTTCTCCGAACTGGAGAAGATCGAGCTGTCCCTCGACCGCATCGCCGCCGACGAGAGCACCCGTAGCCGGCTGACGGCGCAGCTGACCAGGATCCTGACCGCGCTCAACGCGACCGGAGCAGCGGCCGAAGGCGAGGCGGCGGCCGACCGGATCCTGGACGCGAGCGACGACGAGGTCTTCGACTTCATCGACAAGCAGCTCGGCATCTGAGTCCCGTCCGCCCGCATCGAAGCGACTTTTACCCAGAGAGGCCCGCCGGATGGCGAACGAGGACAAGCTGCGCGACTACCTCAAGCGCGTCACCGCCGACCTCACACAGACACGGGAACGGCTGCGCAAGCTGGAGGAGTCCCAGCACGAGCCGATCGCGATCGTCGGCATGGGCTGCCGCTTCCCCGGCGGCGCCACCGGTCCTGACGGGCTGTGGCGACTGGTGCGGGACGGCATCGACGCGATGGGCCCGTTCCCGACCGACCGCGGCTGGCGCGACGTCTACGATCCCGACCCGGAGCACGTCGGCACCTCGTATGTACGCGAGGGCGGATTCCTGAGCGGGGTCCCCGACTTCGACGCGGACTTCTTCGGCATCGCGCCGCGCGAGGCGACCGTGATGGATCCGCAGCACCGGGTGCTGCTGGAAACCGCCTGGGAGGCGCTGGAGGACGCCGGGATCGACCCGTTGGGCCTGCGCGGCTCGAACACCGGCGTCTTCGCCGGACTGCTCTACCAGGACTACCTGCTCAAGACCATCGGCGCGCCCGAGGCGGAGGGATACATCGGCTCCGGTCAGTCCGCGGGCATGGCCTCGGGCCGCGTGGCCTACACGCTCGGGCTGGAGGGGTCGGCCGTGTCGGTCGACACGGCCTGCTCCTCGTCGCTGGTCGCCCTGCACCTGGCGGCGCAGGCGCTGCGCGCCGGCGAGTGCTCGCTGGCGCTGGCCGGAGGCGTCACGCTGATGGCCACCCCGACACCCTTCCTCGACTTCTCCCGCCAGCGCGCCCTGGCCGGCGACGGCCGTGTGAAGGCCTACGCCGACGCTGCCGACGGCACCGGCTGGGGCGAAGGAGTCGGCGTACTGGTGGTCGAACGCCTCTCGGACGCAGAGCGCAACGGACACCGTGTCCACGCGCTCATACGCGGCAGCGCGATGAACCAGGACGGCGCGAGCAACGGAATGACCGCGCCGAACGGCGTGGCGCAGCAGAAGGTGATCCGCGCGGCGCTGGCCGACGCGGGCCTCTCCGCGGACCAGATCGACGTGGTCGAAGGCCACGGCACCGGTACGACGCTGGGCGACCCTATCGAGGTGCAGGCGCTGATCGCGACCTACGGCCGGCAGCACACCCCGGAACGACCGCTGCTGCTCGGCTCGGTGAAGTCGAACATCGGGCACACGCAGGCGGCCGCCGGCATGGCCGGGATCATCAAGACGGTGCTGTCCATGCGCGAGGGCTTCGTGCCCGCGACGCTTCACGTGGACAAGCCCTCGCACCACATCGACTGGGAGGACCGCACGGTCCGGCTGGTGACCGAGCGCGTCGTCTGGCCGGAGACGGGCCGGCCGCGCCGGGCGGGGGTCTCGTCCTTCGGCTTCAGCGGGACGAACGCGCATGTGCTGCTGGAGCAGGCGCCGGAGTTGCCGGAGCCCGGGGTGAGTACGGCTGTTGGGCTGCCGGTGGTGGCGTGGCCGTTGTCGGGTCGTTCGCCTGCGGGG
>NZ_JBIAUY010000044.1:0-3469 GCF_042893475.1 Streptomyces sp. NPDC001604
GACCGGCCTGGGCTGGAACCGGCTGATGTGGCGTGGTCGTTGGCGGCGACGCGGTCGGTGTTCGAGCACCGGGCTGTGGTGCTGGGCGACGGGCGTGCGGAGTTGGTGGCTGGTCTGGAGTCTTTGGCGGCTGGGGTGTCGTCGGGTGCGGTGGTGTCGGGCGTTGCGCGCTCGGATGTGCGGGTTGGCCTGGTGTTCGCGGGTCAGGGGTCGCAGTGGCTGGGGATGGGCCGTGGTCTGTATGAGGGCAGTGCGGTGTTCGCGCGGGTCTTCGATCAGGTGACGGGGCTGCTGGAGCTGGAACTCGGCGTCAGTGTCCGGGACGTGGTCCTCGGCAATGCGGGCGAGAGCTTGGTGAACCAGACGCTCTACGCCCAGACAGGGCTGTTCGCCTTCGAGGTCGCTCTCGCCGAGCTGCTGGCAGCGAGTGGGCTGGCCGCTGATGCGGTGGTGGGTCATTCGGTGGGTGAGGTCGCGGCCGCGTACGTGGCCGGAGTGTTGACGCTGCCAAACGCCTGCCGCTTGGTGGCTGCGCGTGCGCGGTTGATGCAGGGGTTGCCGTCGGGCGGTGCGATGGCGGCGGTCAACGCGTCCGAGGCCGATGTCGTCGCCTCGATGGCCGAGGGTGTCTCGATCGCGGCCGTCAACGGTCCAGACTCGGTGGTCGTGTCGGGAGACGCGGATGCCGTCGCCCAGGTCGCGGAGCACTGGCGTGAACAGGGCCGTCGGGTACGGGAGTTGCGTGTCTCGCATGCCTTCCACTCTCCGGCCATGGACCCGGTGACCGATGAACTTGAGCGGGTTGCTTCGGAGTTGGAGTACCACCGTCCGAACGTGCTGTGGGCGGGTGCGCTGACGGGTGAGCTGGTGTCGGAGTGCGAGGCGGGGTACTGGCCCGCGCAGACGCGTCAGGCGGTCCGTTTCGCTGATGCGCTGTCCACGCTGGCCGCGCAGGGCATCACCCTGTTCATCGAGGTGGGCCCGGACGGCTCGCTCTCCGCGCTCGGCGCCGATGCCGTGGCCTCGGTCGGTGTGGAGGATGCCGCGTTCGTGCCGCTTCAGCGGCGTACGGACGAGGGTGTGACCGGGTTCGTGACCGGTCTGGCACGGGCCTTCACGCACGGCGCGTCCGTCGACTGGACCGCCGTCCTGCCGACCGCGAGCCGCATCGACCTGCCCACGTACGCCTTCCGGCACGAGCGCTTCTGGCCGGAGGGCCTGATGCGCCTGCCGACAGCCGCTGGCCTTCCTAGCGGGACCATGGGCGCTGAGGCTGAGGCGCGGTTCTGGGCGGCGGTGGAGGAGGGGGATCTTTCGCGGCTGGCGGAGTCGTTGGCCGGGGGCGACGACCGTCCGATCGGTGAGCTGTTGCCGGCGTTGGCGTCGTGGCGTCGGCGGGAGTTGGACCGGTCGGTGACGGCCAGTTGGCGTTACCGGGCGTCGTGGGTGCCGGTGGCCGAGCCGGACGCACGGGTGCTGTCGGGGACATGGCTGGTCGTAGCTCCCGCCGGACCAGCTGCCGTTGACGTTCGTCATGCATGTGTGGCGGCGTTGGAGGCGCGTGGCGCCGAGGTGGTCGTGGTCGAGGCCGGCTCTGTGGAGCGGTCCGAGCTGGCGGCGCTGATCAGTGCTGATGTCTCCGGTGTGCTGTCGCTGCTGGCCCTGGACGAGACTCCGCTGCCGGATCACCCGTCGGTGACCGCTGGCCTGGCCGCGACCCTGGCGCTCGTCCAGGCCCTCGGTGACGCCGGTCTGGAGACGGCGCCGCTGTGGGTGGCAACACAGGGCGCGGTCGCAGCGGAAGCCCTCACGGCTCCGGTGCAGGCACAGGTATGGGGCCTGGGCCGGGTCGTCGGGCTGGAGCATCCGGATCGCTGGGGCGGCTTGATCGACCTGCCGGAAGTCATGGACGACCGGGCAGGCACGCGGCTGGCGTCCGTGCTGGCCGGCTGCGGCGAGAACGAGGTCGCGATCCGGGCGGCCGGTGTCCTGGGCCGTCGTCTCGGCCACGCCCCGCAGCCCCGCGACCCACAGACACCGTGGACGCCGACCGGCACCACCCTGATCACCGGCGGCACCGGCGCGATCGCCGGGCATGTCGCCCGCTGGCTCGCCGACCGCCAGGCACCGCGCCTGATCCTCACCAGCCGCTCCGGGCCCTCCGCCCAGGGCGCTGCCGCACTGGCAGCGGAGCTGGCCGAGACCGGTTCCGCTGTGGACATCGTCGCCTGCGATGTGAGCAACCGTGCCGCGCTGGCCGGACTCCTGGAGAAGGGCCCCGCGCTGTCGGCGGTGATGCACACAGCCGGCGTGCTGGACGACGGCATCATCGACCGCCTCTCGCCCGACCGGCTGGAGACGGTCCTGGCGGCGAAGGCCACCAGCGCCAGGTACCTGGACGAACTGACCGCAGACCTGGATGCGTTCGTCCTCTTCTCCTCCTCCTCAGCGACCCTGGGTGCGGCAGGCCAGGCCAACTACGCGGCGGCGAACGCCTATCTGGACGCGCTGGCGGAGAACCGTCGCTCCCGTGGTCTGGCGGGGTTGTCGGTGGCGTGGGGTGCGTGGGCCGGTGGTGGTTTCGCGGCGTCGAGTGACGCGGTGCGGACTCGGGTCAAGCGTGGCGCGATGCCCGCGATGGACCCGTCGCTCGCGGTGCGCGCACTCGGCGAGGCCCTGGACGGCCCCGATCCCGCCCTGACCGTCATGGACGTCGACTGGGTCCAGCTGGCTTCCTCACCCGCGGCCAAACACCTGCGTGAGCTGCCATTGGTGCGCGACCTCCCGGAGATCCGCAGCCTGGCGGCTTCCGGCGCCGTCGTGGACGAAGGCGAACTGGTCGGACGCCTGCGGAGCCTGGGCCGGGCCGAGGAACAGACCCGCGTGCTGACCGAGGTCGTGCGGACCGAGGTGGCGGCCGTGCTCGGCCACGCCTCGGCGGAGGCCGTACAGGACCGGCAGAACTTCAAGGATCTCGGCTTCGACTCGCTGACCTCGGTGGAGCTACGCAACCGGCTTGCGTCGGTCACCGGGCGGCGCCTGCCGTCGACCCTCGTGTTCGACTACCCCACCCCCGTGTCCCTGGCAGGCTTCCTGCGTGGGGAGTTGACGGGTGAGCTGGAGTCCGTGGCGCCGGTGGCGGTTGCCGCGGGTGCCTCTGACGAGCCGTTGGCGATCGTCGGTATGGCGTGCCGTTTCCCGGCCGGTGTGGCGAGTCCGGAAGCGTTCTGGGAGTTGCTGGCCTCCGGTGGTGACGCGGTGGGCGAGTTCCCCACGGACCGGGGCTGGGACCTGGACGCGGTGTACGACCCGGACGGGGAGGGCGAGGGGACGTCGTACACGCTGTCCGGGGCGTTCCTGCGGGACGTGGCGGCTTTCGACCCCGGTTTCTTCGGGATCAGCCCGCGTGAGGCGATGGCGATGGACCCGCAGCAGCGGCTCCTCCTCGAGACCTCGTGGGAGGCGCTGG
>NZ_JBIAUY010000045.1:0-2539 GCF_042893475.1 Streptomyces sp. NPDC001604
GTAAAAACATTGTTGTTATTTCCCTAAGATTGTATAGATATAGGAAACGCTCTGGGTCTATTATGAGTAATCACCCGGAAAAATTCTTTTCGGACGACGCCATTTTTGTAACATATGACTTATTAGATTTTTATGATCAGTATAAAATTCGGGAATTGGGAGCAGTAGTTGGTAAAATAGTTACGTCAATATTAGCTTATTTTCCAGATTCGAAAAAATTGTATAATGAATTAAATCCAATCAGAAAAAAAGTATTTAAAGATTATATTTCAATAGAAAAAAGACATACTAAACGGATAAAAATGTATATTTTTTCTTCTTATGTTGGATATAAACTTTACAGACTGGTAAGAGGTAAACACTGGAAGTGAATATAATTTTTAATCTTATTTACCCGAATTGCTAGTTGATTATTTAGACATGACTTGATACCCGATAGAATATCTTAAAGTCTCTGGTTCCAGTGATTTAGCTGATTTTAACAGTAAAGAATACGCTAAAAGTATCATCTCTAATTTCAATTGAAAACCTTGAGGCGAATGACTTTTACAACGCTCAGCTCCTAGATTTGTCAAAAAAGAGAAAACTCGCTCAATCACTTTTCTACGTTTTGAAAAATTAGGGAAAAGGATTTTCTTTTGCTTCATGTTCTTCCTGACAGGTGTAATTAGATCAATTCCTTTTAATTCCAGCCTATCATGCAGTGACTGACCTAAATATCCCATATCTCCAAGGACTGTTGGTGTCCCAAATTGACTCAACACTTCCTCGGTCATTGAACTATCAGCCATTGAAGCAGGAGTAATTGTGTAGTCTATGACATAGCCTGATTCACTGACTAAAGCATGACATTTACATCCATAGAAGTACTGTCCCTTTGTAGCATTGTAGCCAACATTTGCATAATCTCCAAGAACTTTGCTTCTGAAATTACGAATAGGCTGACACAAAGGAATGGGGAAGCTGTCAATAATGGATACACTCATTCCTTCAACCTCTTTAAAGACGAGTGCTTGGCGAATGACTTGGATACTCGGTAAGAGGGCATTACAACGGCGGACAAAGCGAGAATATTCTAGGAAATTAGGAAATAAACTTTGAGCCAATTGGTGCTTAGCTTTAAGCGTTTCACTAAAATGCAGTACGCCCCAGAGGTAACAAGCGATAACTAAGCAATCTGATGTTGCGAGATGGACGTTTTTTCGGTTTTGAACCTCAAGGGGAACACTCGTTTGATAAAGCGTCTCAATGGTTGTCAGTAAATAAACAAAAACTTTTGGAAGTGTGCTATTATAAGTCATATAAGTCGTGCGCTTTCTAATGCTTAGTGGTTTAAGATTAGGATAGCACGACTTATTTATTTTCCAATGAAATTAACTAGCAATTCGGGTATTGACCTAAGAAGATGTATTCCATTTTGTATCCATTTATTTGAATTTAGTCCAGTTCTAACTATCTTTTTTTTCAAATTTAAGCTAAAATGAATTGATGGTTCTGTTGCGAAGTTTGAAAATCAAACGCGCCCGCTCTGAACTCCAAATATCTTAGGCTGGTATTCCCATTAATACCTTGATTTCAGTAGACACCGAAAAGCCGAAGAGCGTTCCATTTCTTCGGTTCTTTTTATATATTCCTCGAATGGTCTCCATGCCCTTAATCGTGGAAGAGGCTGTACGGAGACTTTGATAAAATTTATTCCGTCGTTTAATAGGTCGATGGTCTTGTTCTATTAAATTGTTAAGATACTTCACAGTTCGGTGCTCTGTCTTAGTATATAAACCCACACTCTGTAACTTTCTAAAGGCGGAGCCAAGAGAAGGTGCTTTATCGGTCACAATTGCTTTCGGCTCACCAAACTGTTTATGGAGTCGTTTTAAGAAAGCATAGGCTGCTTGCGTATCCCGTTTCTTTCGTAACCAGATATCTAAGGTTAAGCCGTCCGCATCAATTGCACGATAAAGATAATGCCAACGTCCCTTAATTTTGATATAGGTTTCGTCCATTTTCCATGAATAGAAGGATTGTCTATTTTTCTTCTTCCAAAGATAATAGAGGACTTTGCTGTACTCTTGCACCCAACGATAAATCGTAGTATGACAAACATTTATTCCACGATCATATAACAATTCCTGAACTTCACGATAGCTTAGATTGTAACGCAGGTAGTAACCAACAGCGACAATAATGACGTCTTTTTTGAATTGTTTGCCTTTAAAATGATTCATTACTCTGTCCTCTCTGTCTTTTTTCTCAATTTTACACTAAAATAGATTTTTTGGAAAACTTTGCAACAGAACCTACTAGACAAAAGATCGGCTCCTAAAAATGGGTTTGTGATAAACACCATTTTAAAGGAAGCTGGTCTTTTTTGTCCGAACAGCGTCGGATTAATTTTACAATCTACCTATTAACCAAAATATCAAAAAAAGCGTATCATTGAAAGCGTAATGATTAAAACGTTTTTTACAAACGTTATAGAGGGGAGAAGTTAATATGGACTTAGTCGAAGAACTAGTCAATGTTGTTGGTAAAAAAAATG
>NZ_JBIAUY010000047.1:0-1927 GCF_042893475.1 Streptomyces sp. NPDC001604
GATGGAGAAGCGGCGCTGGGAGCGTCCGCGGACCCGGATGACGGGGGTGCGCCCGCGCCGGGACCAGGTGCGGGCGGTGGGCGGCGTCATCGAGAGGTTCTGCCAAGATTTTCGTGAAGCGGTAACAGAGTGTCATGCGCCGTCGATGTGCTTGGTCTGTGCTGCGCTGCGCCGGTGACGCGCCAGGGGAGGCAGCAGGACGCTGCGATCGTGTGAAACGACGTTGCAGCAGCTCCTCCCGTGCCTGGCCGCGGTGCTGGTGGAGCAGGTGCGGGTGGAGGACGGGAAGCTGTTGGTCGTTGCCCGGACCCGGGATGGCACGGCCGTGGCCTGCCCCGACTGCGGTACTCCGGCTCGGCGGGTGCACAGTCGCTATCGGCGGCGCCTGGCGGATGCCGGCCTCGGCGGGCGCCCGGTGGTCATCGACCTGTGTGTCCGGCGCTTGTTCTGCGACACCGCACGCTGCGCCCGTCGAACCTTCGCCGAGCAGGTGGCAGAACTGACCGTGAGGTACGGCCGTCGCACGGTCGTCCTCGCAGAGATGGTGCAAGCGATCGCTCTGGCCCTGGCAGGGCGGGCAGGTGCCAGGCTCGCGGCTGTCCTCAGCATCCCGATCAGCCGGAGCACCCTGCTCAATGTGGTGATGGCGATGCCGGATCCTCCCCGGCCTTGCCTGCGAGTGCTCGGCGTCGACGACTTCGCGACCCGCCGGGGGCGGAGATACGGGACCGTGCTCGTCGACCTGGACTCGCACCGCGTCCTGGACCTGCTGCCCGGCCGCGAGAAAGCACCCCTGGTCGCCTGGCTGTCCGAGCACCCCGGCATCGAAATGATCTGCCGGGACAGAGCCGGCGCCTATGCAGAGGCAGCGAGCGCCGGAGCGCCCCAGGCCCGACAGGTCGCCGACGCGTGGCACCTGTGGGACAACCTGGCCCACGCGGTCGAACGCACCGTGATCGCTCATCGGTCCTGCCTGACACCACCGCCGTCAGAGCAACGCGAGCCCACGCCGGCGGCAGCACCCGATGCTTCCCTCAACCCGGACACCGGCGTCGAGAAGTGGCTGGTCACTCGCACGCGGGAGCGCTACCGGGAGGTCCAGGCCCTGCTGGCCCAGGGATGGACGATCAGCGCGATCGGACGTGAGCTGGGACTGGCCCGCCACACCGCCCGCCGCTACGCGCGCTGCGAGAACCCCGACGCCCTCGCCGACCGCGCCATCCGCACCACCCGGCTGGATGCCTACCGCCCCTACCTGATCAACCGCTGGAACCAGGGCTGCACCAACGCCTCCACGCTCTTCCGGGAGATCCAGGCCCAGGGTTACCCAGGCCGCACACCCCAAGCAGTCCGCCGTTTCCTGCGCCCGTTACGCGGCACCGTGAAGACGGCGCCGGCACCACCGCCAAAGCCCCAGGACCTCAGCGCGTGGATCACGCGTCACCCCGGACACCTACGTGCTGAGGAGGAACAACAACTCGACGATCTCCTCTCCCGCTGCCCGCAGTTGACCGCACTCCGAAACCACGTCCGCGCTTTCGCCCGCATGATGTGCGACCGCACCGGCACCGATCTCCCGGCATGGATCCGTGCCGTCCGCGCCGAGGACCTACCGCATCTGCACGCCTTGAGCGACGGACTCGAACGAGATATGGACGCCGTCATCGCAGGTCTCACCCTGCCCTGGAGCAGCGGCCCCGTCGAAGGCCACGTCAACCGGATCAAAATGCTGAAACGACAGATGTATGGACGGGCCTCGCTCCCGCTCCTACGCAAGCGAGTACTCCTCGCATGACACTCTGTTACCGCTTCACGAAAATCTTGGCAGAACCCATCGAGAACCCGGCCTCGTCCTCGAAGCAGAGCCAGGCTCCGAGCGCCGCCACGGTGTTTCCACCAGCGGCCAGGTCTCCTTCACCCAGCCGGT
>NZ_JBIAUY010000048.1:0-1615 GCF_042893475.1 Streptomyces sp. NPDC001604
GGTCGGGCGGCGCCGCGCAACCAGAGACGGGCGCCGGGACACCCCAAAGAGTTGGGGTTCCGGAGCCGACTCGGTGCGCCGAGGATTTTCGGTATGGACACCATTGAGCAGAACAAGCAGACCGTGACCGCTTTCATCGACGCGCTGTTCACCAGGGGTGACCTGTCGGCCGTCGACGTCTACCTCGCCGAGGACTTCGTCAACCACGACCCGCCGGTCGGCGTCGGCCCGGACCGGGAGGGCATGCGAGCCGCAGGCGCCCTGTTCCGGCAGGGGTTTCCGGACTGGCATTCCGACCTGGGCCTCCTGATCGGCGAGGGAGACCTGGTGGTCGAGCAGTTCACCGCCTCCGGCACCCAGCAGGGCGAGGTGATGGGCGTCGCGGGTGACGGGCGCACCGTGGTCCTGAAGGGGATCAACATCTTCCGGGTCCGCGACGGCCGGATCGTGGAGCGCTGGGGCCGTCTGGACGACCTCGGACTGTTGCGCCGGCTCGGGCTCGTGCCGACGCCGACCTCGGCGTAGCGTCGACGTCATGGCCACCGGCATCCGGGAGCGACGCGTCGAGCGGCTGATCGACCGCTGCTACGCAGGCCTGGACCTGCCCGAGCTCACCATCGAGGTGCTGCACCGTTTGCCGGACATCCTCCCCCTGGAGGCTGTGTTCTTCGCGTCCGTCGATCCGGCGACCCTGCTGTTCACCTCGACGGCGGCCCAGGAGCCCTTGGACGGCGCCGGTTCCCTCTTCCTGGACAACGAGTACGGGCGCGAGGACGTCAACAAGTTCACCGCGCTCGCCCGAGGACCCGACACGGTCACGTCCTTGGACCGGGCCACTCGCGGTCAGCGCTCCGCCAGCGCCCGCTACCGGGAGATCATGGCCGGCCTGGGCCTGGGGGATGAGCTGCGGGCCGCCCTGATCGCCGGGCGCGACTGCTGGGGCGTGCTGTGCCTGCATCGGGCCGACGGGCAGGCCGGCTTCTCCGGCCAGGACCTCGACGTGCTGCGGAAGATCGCCCCGCACCTGGCCGAGGGCCTGCGCCGTACCGTCGTCCAGGAGACGCTGAGGCGCGAGCGCCCCGCACCGCCGGGCACCCCCGGCGTGATCGTGCTCGACCAGGAGCTCACCCTCGTCTCGATCAGCCCGGACGCCGAGCGGTGGCTCGCCCGGCTGCCCGGCCCCCGGATCGTGGGACTGCCCGTACCCGTGTACTCCGTCGCCGCGCACCTGGCCACCCCCGATGAGGTGCCGGGGTCGGCCGCTGCGGACCGCCACGGATCAGTCCGGCTGCGGACGAGCGACGGTCAGTGGCTGACTCTGCACGCCACCCGGCTGCGGGGCCCTGCGGGGGAGCAGATCGGCGTGGTCGTCGAACCGGCCCCCGCCGCCGAGATCGGATCCCTCGTCCTGGCCGCGCACGGCCTCACCCCGGCGCAGAACCGGGTGACCGCCCTGGTACTGGAGGGCTGCTCGACCCGGGAGATCGTGGAGCGGCTCCACGTTTCCGCCTACACCGTCCAGGAGCACCTGACAGCCGTCTTCGCCCGGTTCGGCGTCCGCAGCCGACGAGAGCTCATCGCCGCGCTCCTCTCCTCGCACCGGCCGAGCCAGGAG
>NZ_JBIAUY010000049.1:0-1476 GCF_042893475.1 Streptomyces sp. NPDC001604
TATAGTAAAGAACATAAATTAAAAAGTTAAATAATTAGAAATCTGAGTTAATTTTTTGCTATAAATTTTTTCCAAAAAACAACTCCTTCTACCCATTGACGTTAAGTCAAGTTTTTAGAGTAACAAACGTAGAATTTTAATCTATTTATTTTAAGCACTTACCTTTTCAAATTGATTAGGTGTAAGATACCCTAAACTTTGATGGATTCGTTTTGAATTATAAAAGGCTTCGATGTACCAGAAAATACTCTGATAGGCTTCTTCAAAGTTCTTATATTTAAATTGATACACCCACTCTCTTTTTAAATGTCCATGCCAAGATTCAAGACTGGCATTATGATAAGGGTATCCCCTTCGACTGAAAGAGTGAGTCATCCCATAATACTTAAGCAACTCTTCATACTCTAGACTCGTATACTGGCTTCCTTGGTCAGAATGAAGAATAACAGCTTCTGGATAGTCTTGTGATTTAATGGCCTTATTTAAAGTTCTTTGCACTAATTCTACAGTCATTCGCTTGCCCAAATCCCAAGCAATGACTTTTTTAGTATAACGATCCATAATGGTTGAGAGATAAGCCCATCCTTGTTGAGTAGGAATATAAGTAATGTCGGTTGACCAAACCTTATTTTTCTTTGTAGGTTCAGTCTGTATAAGATTTTTTCGATTGATGTGATCACTTAGTGAGTATCCAGGCTTAAATTTCTTAATGACTACAGACTTGAGTTGAAGTTGCTTCATTAGCTTCTGTACCAGTTTTAACCCGACTTTTTCCCCTTGTTTAAGTAGAAGATGATGAATTTTAGGAGCACCATAGATTCCTCGGTTAGCATTGAAGAGTTGAGAAATTTTGAGTGACAGGTATTGTCTCCTTAATTGAGTTTTAGATGGATGTCGGTTAATCCGTTCATAATAACTTGATTCAGGAACATCAAGGAGTTGACAGCTTAGTCTGACATTGAGTGCTAAAGTTTGTATGGTTTGAGCCATATCCGCAGCACTCACTTCTTTTTCTCGGCGAATATGGTCAATACTTTTTTTAAGATGTCTCGTTCTTCCTTAACTTTAGCCAGTTGTCTTTTTAATTCTAGAAAATCAGCTTTAGAGACGGAGCTTTCATTAGATTTAGAGTAGAGGTCTATCCATTTATAAATTGTTGCAGGGGCCACGTCGTATTCTTTAGACAGCTGGGTGACGGATTGACCAGAATGATAGAAGGCGATAAGGGTTTCTTTAAATTCTTTTGAGTAGCGTTTTTTCATGTTTTTGTCCTTTGTCTAAATTATACAATAGTGACTCTAAGATTTAAGGATAACATCATTTAATGACATTATTGTGTACCACAAATAAGGTTAAGAACTTATATGATAACATATAGAAAAAGAATAAAAATGGAGATAATATGGATATTGAAGTTGATACTTTTGAGCAAGTTGACAGCTTTATGAAGCAACAACAGAAAAAAATAGATAGTTG
>NZ_JBIAUY010000050.1:0-1442 GCF_042893475.1 Streptomyces sp. NPDC001604
CGCAGGTGTCTTAATGAAGAAGTCAAGCCACCTGCGCAACCGGCGGACCGGAGTCGTACGGCCGCCCATCACGCAACATCGCCCACAACACACCGACTCGGCGCCGGGCCAACGCGAGCACCGCCTGGACATGCGTCTGGCCCTCGGCTCGCTTCCTGAGGTAGTACTCGCGCGACAGGCCGGGCCTCATCATCGCCGCCTGCGCGGACAAGTAGAAGATGTGCCGCAGCCGCCGGTTGTAGCGCTTCGGCCTCTGGAAGTTGCCGGTCCGGCGGCCGGAGTCGCGCGGAACCGGCGCCAGCCCGGCGTGCGACGCCAGACGTCCAGCATCGGCGTACCCGGACAGGTCGCCGACGATCGCCACGAACTCTGCACCGAGGATCGGGCCCATGCCCGGCATCGATTCGATGACCGCGGCACGCTCGTCCGTGCGGAAGACCTCGCGGATCTCCCGCTCGGTCTCCTTGATCTGCTCGTCCACTTCCAGGAGTTGGCGGGCGATGACGCCCACCAGCCGTGCTGCCCGGTCCTCACCGGGCAGCACGGTGGCCTGGGACCGAGCCGCCTCGACAGCTCGGTCGGCAACAGCGTCGGCCTTGCGGACGCTCCGGCGCCTGAGCCAACTGGCAAGCCGTTTGGTGCCGATGCGGCGCAATGCGGTCGGCGTCTGATATTCGGTGAGCATGGTGACCGCGCCCTTGGAGGCGGAGTAGTCGAAGGCCCGCTCAAGGGCGGGGCTGATGCCCACCAGGGTGTCCCGCATCCGGTTGATCAGCCGCACCCGGTCGGCTATCAGATCAGCTCGGCGCGCGGTCAGCAGCTGGAGCCCGGCCACCTGCTCGTCCGGGAGGCTGAGCGAGGCGAAGTCCCGTCGCAGCCGGGCGGTATCGGCGATGACCAGCGCGTCCTTGGCGTCGGTCTTCCCCTCGCCCCGGTAAGCCGCCGACATCCGATGGACGGTGCGGCCGGGGATGTAGACCACGCTCTGGCCATGCCCGATGAGCAGGGCCAGGAGCAGCGTCGAGGCCCGGCCGGAGATGTCCACCGCCCACGACACCTCGTCGGCCGCTTCGCACACCGCCGCGATCAGTTCCAGGATCTCGGTCTCGTCGTTGACGACCTTCCGGGACAGCACCAACTGACCGTCGGCGTCGATGGCCGTAGCCCAGTGGTGAGCCTTGCCGGCGTCGATCCCGACCCATATGCGCGCGCTGCGATCCGTCACTCGAGGTGCTCCGTTCCTTCGTGCCCGGCATTCACGCGGCCCGAGGAACACTCCGCCGACAGGACCCTCAAGAGCGATCTTCGCAGTTCTCAATCACCAGTCGGAGCGTCCCGGAAGACCAGGCGGCCACACCTGCGTAGCCATCAGCGGCATCCACTGATCAGCCATACCTGGTCCTCCCGGACCTCCAACATTCTGAGGGTCCACTGATGCCGAA
>NZ_JBIAUY010000051.1:0-1434 GCF_042893475.1 Streptomyces sp. NPDC001604
AAATCCGCCACTCATACGGGGTGAGACCTGATGCCGAGCCGATTGTGGTGAAGTGGATGATCCTATGCTGTCGAGAAAAGCCTCTAGCGAGTTTCATGGCGGCCCGTACCCTAAACCGACTCAGGTGGTCAGGTAGAGAATACCGAGGCGTTCGGGTGAACTATGGTTAAGGAACTCGGCAAAATGCCCCCGTAACTTCGGGAGAAGGGGGGCCACACCTGGTGATGGGCTTTACGCCTTGAGCTGGGGGTGGCCGCAGAGACCAGCGAGAAGCGACTGTTTACTAAAAACACAGGTCCGTGCGAAGCCGTAAGGCGATGTATACGGACTGACGCCTGCCCGGTGCTGGAACGTTAAGGGGACCGGTTAGCTTGGATTCGTCCAGGCGAAGCTGAGAACTTAAGCGCCAGTAAACGGCGGTGGTAACTATAACCATCCTAAGGTAGCGAAATTCCTTGTCGGGTAAGTTCCGACCTGCACGAATGGCGTAACGACTTCTCGACTGTCTCAACCATAGGCCCGGTGAAATTGCACTACGAGTAAAGATGCTCGTTTCGCGCAGCAGGACGGAAAGACCCCGGGACCTTTACTACAGTTTGATATTGGTGTTCGGTTCGGCTTGTGTAGGATAGCTGGGAGACTGTGAAGCTCGGACGCCAGTTCGGGTGGAGTCGTCGTTGAAATACCAGTCTGGTCGTGCTGGATGTCTAACCTGGGTCCGTGATCCGGATCAGGGACAGTGTCTGATGGGTAGTTTAACTGGGGCGGTTGCCTCCTAAAGGGTAACGGAGGCGCCCAAAGGTTCCCTCAGCCTGGTTGGCAATCAGGTGTTGAGTGTAAGTGCACAAGGGAGCTTGACTGTGAGACCGACGGGTCGAGCAGGGACGAAAGTCGGGACTAGTGATCCGGCGGTGGCTTGTGGAAGCGCCGTCGCTCAACGGATAAAAGGTACCCCGGGGATAACAGGCTGATCTTCCCCAAGAGTCCATATCGACGGGATGGTTTGGCACCTCGATGTCGGCTCGTCGCATCCTGGGGCTGGAGTCGGTCCCAAGGGTTGGGCTGTTCGCCCATTAAAGCGGTACGCGAGCTGGGTTTAGAACGTCGTGAGACAGTTCGGTCCCTATCCGCTGTGCGCGCAGGAGTCTTGAGAAGGGCTGTCCCTAGTACGAGAGGACCGGGACGGACGAACCTCTGGTGTGCCAGTTGTTCTGCCAAGGGCATGGCTGGTTGGCTACGTTCGGGAGGGATAACCGCTGAAAGCATCTAAGCGGGAAGCCTGCTTCGAGATGAGGACTCCCACCCACTTGATGGGGTAAGGCTCCCAGTAGACGACTGGGTTGATAGGCCGGATCTGGAAGCACCGCAAGGTGTGGAGGTGACCGGTACTAATAGGCCGAGGGCTTGTCCTCAGTTGCTCGCGTCCACTGTGTT
>NZ_JBIAUY010000052.1:0-1369 GCF_042893475.1 Streptomyces sp. NPDC001604
ACGGCAAACTTTCCAGGTATAATTTTTGGATTGGTCACATTTTTTACTGCCCTTTGATGATAAAAAAATTGATTAATTGGACCTGTGTGTGGCCATTATCAGAGATAAATAAATAATAAATTCGCAAATTGTAAAATGAAGTTAGCCACCTTGAGTCAAGCAAAAAACATCTGAATCTCTTATACTAGAAGTTCGACCAAATAGTATAAAAAGGAAATTCAGATGCAAGACTATTCTATCACAAGCCAGAGCAAAGGGAAACACCTGACCAATCAAGACCGTTTAAACATTGAACGTTGGCACAATAAAGAAGGACTGAGCAACCGTGAGATTGCGCGCTTATTGAATAAAGCTCATGGGACGATTGACAGAGAGATGAAGCGAGGGGAAATCCAGCTCAAGCGGAAGGTAAAATACTCTGCTAAAAAGGCTCAAGAAAATTATGAAGGATTGAGGGCTCACAGTGTTCGTCCGAGTAAACTCACGACTGAGATTGATTGTTATGTGAGTACACGTCTTAAAGAAGACAAGGACTCTTTGGAAGTCATTCATCAGGCTCTAAAAGGAGTTTCTCTGAGCAGCCTCTACAATTGGGTCAACTGGGGCTGGTTAGAAGCCAAGCGTCATCATCTTTTCTATCCGCAGTATAAGGCGGCAAAGAAAATCAAACCTCGTGCGCCAAAGCATCCTTTTGGCAAGTCTATTGAAGAACGGCCTGAGTTCATTAACAATCGCTTAGAAGTGGGGCATTACGAGATTGACACGGTCATTCTTACGAGAGCTAAGAACAAGGTGCTTTTGACGCTCACAGAGCGAAAATACCGCACGGAGATCATTCGCTTGATTGATGGGAAAACAGCACAGGCGGTCAATGATGAGCTGGTGGAACTTCAAAAAAGTTATGACTTCAAATCCATTACCCCTGACAATGGCCATGAATTTGCAAGGCTCTCTGAGGTCGTAAGCTGTCCAGTTTACTATGCACACGCCTACGCGAGCTTTGAGCGAGGGACGAATGAAAACCATAACCGAATGATTCGTAGGCATCTGCCAAAAGGCACAACAAAGACGACCCCTGAAGAAGTCGCCGCTATCGAGTATTGGATGAACCATTATCCAAGAAAAATGTTCAACTATAAGAGTTCATATGAGATGAGCTTGGCTGGCTAACTTGGACTTGCAATTTGCGATTTTTATTTTTTATAAAAAAATAAATTAAATAGGCTAGGAAATTCAGCCTTTTTGCGTTAAAATAGTCTTTATGACATTAACACAAGAATTTGATACGATTGCGGCGATTTCGACACCGCTTGGTGAAGGAGCAATTGCCATTGTTCGTTTATCAGGGACAGATGCCCTAAAAATTGCT
>NZ_JBIAUY010000053.1:0-1359 GCF_042893475.1 Streptomyces sp. NPDC001604
ACCTGGGGCATCTACTCCGGCTACGAACTGTGCGAGAACACCCCCCTGCGCGAGGGCAGCGAGGAATACCTCGACTCGGAGAAATACCAGCTACGTCCCCGCGACTGGGAAAGGGCCGAACGCGAAGGCCGCACCATCACCCCCCTCATCACCCGCCTCAACACGATCCGGCGGCGTCATCCCGCTCTTCAGCGCCTGAGGAACCTACGCTTCCACCACACCGACAACGACATGGTCATCGCGTACAGCAAGACCACGGGCCGGGACACGGTCCTCGTCGTCGCCAACCTCGACCCGCACCACACCCAGGAGGCCACGGTCTCGTTGGACATGCCGCAACTCGGTCTGGAGTGGCACGCATTCGCGTCCGCGCACGACGAACTGACGGGTGAGACCTATCACTGGGGCAGAACCAACTATGTGCGCCTGGATCCCGGGCGGGCCCCGGCACACGTGCTCCACGTCCAGCAGTCGTCCGCGTAGCCACCGATCGGAGATTCAGAGCGACATGACCGTCAACCAGCCCGTCCCGGACACCTTCGAGGACACTCCCGCCAAGGACCGGGACCCGGAGTGGTTCAAGCGTGCCGTCTTCTACGAGGTCCTCGTCCGCTCCTTCCAGGACAGCAACGGCGACGGCATCGGCGACCTCAAGGGCATCACCGCCAAGCTCGACTATCTGCAGTGGCTGGGCGTCGACTGCCTGTGGCTGCCGCCCTTCTTCAAGTCACCGCTCCGCGACGGCGGCTACGACGTCTCCGACTACACCTCGGTCCTGCCCGAATTCGGTGACCTCGCCGACTTCGTCGAGTTCGTCGACGCCGCCCACCAGCGCGGCATGCGCGTGATCATCGACTTCGTCATGAACCACACCAGCGACCAGCACCCGTGGTTCCAGGAGTCGAGAAAGGACCCCGACGGCCCCTACGGCGACTACTACATGTGGGCCGACGACGACAAGCAGTATGCCGACGCGCGGATCATCTTCGTCGACACCGAGGTCTCCAACTGGACCTTCGATCCCGTCCGCGGGCAGTACTTCTTCCACCGCTTCTTCTCCCACCAGCCGGACCTCAACTACGAGAACCCGGCGGTGCAGGAGGAGATCCTGGCCGCCCTCCGCTTCTGGCTGGACCTGGGCATCGACGGCTTCCGCCTCGACGCCGTGCCCTATCTGTACGCGGCCGAGGGCACCAACTGCGAGAACCTGCCCGCCACCCACGCGTTCCTGAGGCGTGTCCGCCGCGAGATCGACGCAATGTATCCGGACACGGTCCTGCTGGCCGAGGCCAACCAGTGGCCGGAGGACGTCGTCGACTACTTCGGCGATTTCCAGAGCGGCGGCGACGAATGCCACAT
>NZ_JBIAUY010000054.1:0-1220 GCF_042893475.1 Streptomyces sp. NPDC001604
TCGTGGACAGCACGGCAGACCAGGAAGTGGTCGGCGGGGTCGACTCCCACACCGACACCCTCCACGTCGCGGTCATCAGCGACAACGGCGGCCATCTCGCGGACGCCGAGTTCGCCACCACTGCCGCTGGATACGCCGCGGCCCTCGCCTTCCTGAGCGCGCACGGCCACGTGATCGCCATCGGGGTGGAGGGCACCTCGTCCTACGGAGCCGGATTCACCCGCGCCGCCCGCGAGGCGGGGCTTCATGTCGTGGAGGTCAACCGGCCCGACCGGGCAGAACGCCGCCGCATCGGCAAGTCCGACCCCATCGACGCCTACGCCGCAGCCCGCGCCGCCCTGTCCGGACGGGCCTCCAACGCCCCCAAGGACGACACAGTCGCGGGCATACGCGCCCTGCACAACGCCGCCCGCTCCGCGGTCAAGGCCCGCACCGCAGCCCTGAACCAGATCGGCAGCCTTCTCATCACCGCCCCCGACACCATCCGCGCCAAATACGGTCGGCTCAAAGGAACGGACCGCACCGACGCCCTCGCCCGCCTGCGGCCCGCCGGGGACGCAGTCCATACCGCGGTCCTCACCGCGCTGAAGAGCCTCGCCCGACGCGTCAGGGAGCTGACCGTCGAACACGAGACCCTGATCAAGGCACTGGACAGCGTGGTCGCCGTCCACAACCCCGGCCTGCGAGCCGCCCACGGAGTCGGTCCCGACACCGCGGCCCAGCTGCTCGTCACCGCCGGAGGCAACCCCGATCGCATGAAGACCGAGGCTTCCTTCGCTGCCCTCTGCGGTGCCGCGCCCGTCCCCGCCTCCAGCGGCCGGACCAACCGCCACCGCCTCTCACGAGGCGGCGACCGGCAAGCGAACGCAGCCCTCTACCGCGTCGCCCTGGTCCGCATGTCCAGCGACTCCCGCACCCGGGAGTACGTGGCACGTCAGACCGCCGCAGGCCGGACCAAGAAGGAGATCATCCGGCTGTTGAAACGGGCCATCGTCCGAGAGATGTTCCGCTGCCTGACCACCACCGTCACCGTCCCCGGCATCGCCGACCTACGGCCCCTGCGGCAGTCCAAGAACATCACCCTGACCGCCGCGGCCCGCCACTTCGGCCTCTGGCCGGCCACCATCTCCACCCTCGAACGCGGGATCCGCCGAGACGACGACCTCGCCCACGCCTACCGCAACTGGCTCCAAGCCGCTTGACGGGCAATAGGAGCATCA
>NZ_JBIAUY010000055.1:0-1020 GCF_042893475.1 Streptomyces sp. NPDC001604
CGTAGCTGGTATTTCTCCGAGTCGAGGTATTCCTCGCTGCCCTCGCGCAGGGGGGTGTTCTCGCACAGTTCGTAGCCGGAGTAGATGCCCCAGGTGGGGGAGAGGGTGGCGGCCAGGACGGCGCGCAGTTCGAAGGCGGGGCGGCCGCCGTGCTGGAGGAAGGCGTGGAGGATGTCGGGGGTGTTGACGAAGAAGTTGGGGCGCATGTAGGCGGCCGCCTCGCCGGAGAGTTCGGTGAGGTAGTCGGTGAGTTCCTCTTTGGTGGTGCGCCAGGTGTAGTAGGTGTAGGACTGCTGGAAGCCGATCTGGGCCAGGGTGTGCATCATGGCGGGGCGGGTGAAGGCCTCGGCCAGGAAGATCACGTCGGGGTCGGCGGCGTTGATCTCCGCGATGACCTTCTCCCAGAAGAGGACCGGTTTGGTGTGGGGGTTGTCGACGCGGAAGATCCGCACGCCCAGGCCCATCCACAGCCGGAGCACCCGCAGGGTCTCGGTGATCAGGCCGTCCAGGTCGGCGTCGAAGGCGATGGGGTAGATGTCCTGGTACTTCTTGGGCGGGTTCTCGGCGTAGGCGATGGTGCCGTCGGGGCGGTGGTGGAACCACTCGGGGTGTTTTTGCACCCAGGGGTGGTCGGGGGAGCACTGCAGGGCGAAGTCCAGGGCGATCTCCAGGCCGTGGCCGCGTGCCTCCTGCACGAACCAGGCGAAGTCGTCGATCGTCCCGAGCCGGGGGTGCACCGCGTCGTGGCCGCCTTCGGGGGAGCCGATGGCCCAGGGCACGCCGACGTCGTCGGGGCCGGCGGAGAGGGTGTTGTTGCGGCCCTTGCGGAAGGTGGTGCCGATGGGGTGGATGGGCGGGAGGTAGACGACGTCGAAGCCCATCGCGGCGATCGCCGGCAGGCGGCGGGCGGCGGTGCGGAAGGTGCCGTGCGGCTGGTCCTCGGTGCCCTCGGAGCGGGGGAAGAACTCGTACCAGGCGCCGTACAGGGCGCGCTCGCGTTCCACCAGCAGCGGCAGGGTC